>CAZROU010000036.1:0-43396 GCA_964601795.1 uncultured Mesorhizobium sp.
ATGGTGCGGTCGAGAATAGTGCCACTCTTAACAGAAACAAAGACTTGCAGAGGGTGCGGGGATCATTCAACCGATTTACTTGTTGAACAATCTCGTCTGCGCCCCGCACCGTTCCGCCCTGTTCCAGAAGGTGAAGGCAGATGTGCAGCACGTGGTTGATTAATGGTGTTTATTGCACTGGTGGGGATGATCTAATCCGCGCCATCGGCGTGGAAGCGGCCAAACAGGTCAATGCCTACTACGAGATGGTGGGGGACACCGGCTATTCCATCAATCCTAATGGAGAGCGTGTCCCGCACACCATCACCGAAGATCATGTGCTAGAAGGTTGCCTCTGTCATGTGGACCGCATTCGCCTAAAAAAACTCACCGGCTTGGATTGGGAATACGACGAGGCGGAAGATGCATTTGTCGCCCGTCCCTCCCCGCTATAGGAGATAGAGGCGACCATATTGCCGGCGTCGGGAATATGGTCAGGGCGCAAAACCACCCCGGATCAGAAAGCCGATAAACCCAGCTATGATCCCGCCGATGATAAGCCAGTTGATGCGCGAGAGCGTCCGCGATATCCCGTCGATCTTCTCGTCCATATGCCGCCATCTTTCATCATGGCGCGCGCCGTCGATATCCCGCTGGGTGCGCCATGCCTCTAGCACCACGAGCCTGCTTTCCCGGTTTTGGCCGGAATGCTCCAATGCAACCACTCTGCCGCGCAGATCGGTGTCCATCTCATTTGCCTTGTCCAATTTCCCCTGCCCCTGCACTGCTAGAATGAAAGATAGATCGTGACAGCGGCGCAGATCAGAAACGCCGCTATGAGGATGAAGGTTGCTATTCTTGGCCTGAGTTCCATTGCCGTATTCCTTGAAGCTTGGCCTCGCGGCATGTCAGCCCGTCCTCGTTCACGTCGCCGCGATCAACGAAGTCCTCGGTGATTTCCGGCCCGCCCTTCTTGGCCCATGCCTTCGGGCAGGTAGGAGCCAGCAATGACGCCGGGATCGTCTCGCGGATGACCTGTGTCTCGACCACCACGGAGGGCTTAGTTGTCGTACAGCCGGCGCAGAGACAGAGGCACAGGAGCCTTGAGGTAATCGAAAGTGGTCGCATCGGTTTCCTTCAGCGCGGTTAGGTCGTCTTTGCGTTTGAGAACGGCCACCTTGGCCTCGGCAAGCTTCTGCTCGAGTTCGGCGGTGAGCTTGTCGTTGCGGTCGTAGGCGTCCCGCAGCCGGTTTACGGTGCCTTGCAGCGCCTTGTTGGCCTCGACGGCCTTGTCCTTGTCGGAAATGGCCTGCTTTGCTTCCGCGCGGGCTTCTAGCGCCGAAGTCTTGTAGTGATAGGCGACAAGGCCTAGCCCCATGAACGCCAGCAGCACGGCAAGGGCGATGTAGGCGCGGATACCCATCACAGCCCTGCCAGGCAGTATTTCTGCTCATCTGTGCGGCGAACGACGAGGCCGCGAATGACACGCCCACCGGCCTTGTTGAATGCAGGGATGCGATTGCAGGCGGCGCGGTAGTCTCCGACGTTCGCAAATGCGGCCACAGACGACTTGCAGAAGCCGCCAACACCGATGTTATAGCTGAGCGACAAAAAGGCGATATAAGGTTTGATCGGCACCGCGTCAGGCTGCTTGAGACATGCACGCATGCCGGTTTCGAACTCGACAAGGCGCTTGGCGAACATCTCGTCGCATTCGGCCTTGGTGAACTTCATGCCGGAACGGATGCCTTTGGTTTCGCCATAGCAGGCGGTCCAGACGGAAACTACATCAGGGTAGGCATAAAGCCTCAACCCCTCGTACCCCCCGATAAGAGTCACAGCCGCTGCCATCGCAGCCGCGCTTTTCTTCAGGCGAGACATGTGAACATCTCCTTTTTTGTATCAGGAGCCTTTTGGGTTTTGCCGATTTTATGGTATAATTTGCTTCGTTTGGACGGAGCGAAGAAATGGCAAAAAACCCGAGGCTGATCGACTTGGCCGGCCAACGATTTGGCAAATGGGAAGTGGTTGAACAGGCCGGGAACGCACCCGGCGGCGGAGCGCTTTGGTCGTGCAAATGCGATTGCGGTACTGAGCGGTCCGTCATTGGGGCCGATCTCAGAACTGGAAAATCGGCATCTTGTGGGTGTACGATTGACCCGAAACGGCTTGGCAATATGCAGCGCAAGCATGGTGGGGCTGGAAGCCGGATTTACCACACGTGGAAGAATATGCGCAGCCGCTGCTCCAATCCCAACAAACCGGGATATGAGAATTACGGCGGGCGCGGCATATCGGTATGCGCAGAGTGGGATGACTTCCCAGCATTCCAAAGATGGGCCGAGGCTACAGGCTACCGATCTGACCTCTCGATTGAACGCATGGACGTTAACGGTAACTATGAGCCGAACAATTGCATGTGGGCCGGAGCAGCAGTCCAATCCGCTAACCGCCGCTTTGTTCAACGCGCCCCGGATGGTGAACTCTGGTGGCACAAAGCCCGACGTAATGGCATTACGCGAGCCGCATATTCTTGGCGAATTAGCAAGGGATGGTCGCGGAAACTGGCAGTCACTTGGCCGCTTGGAAAGCGGCGAGAGAAAAGGCAACGCAATGCGAAGGGCCAATTCGCTTAAGCCTGCTCGTCATCACGACCTCCTGAAACGCTTTGCTGGGCAACGAGGCGGGCAACGAGGCCCGCAGCCGTCGCAAGGAAGGACAACCCGGCGAATACGCCGCGCGGGATGGGCAGAAGGTCTTGGATGAGCGGCAGGGCTATTTCCGCGCCTGAGAGCAACCCGGCCAGCACAAGCAGGCGGATCGACCAGGCGTAGCGCAGCACCCGCCACCATTCGGCGACGAGACGCATGTTCATTCCTTTCGGTGTGCTTAGATTTCCGCCGACTTCGGCGTGATGTCGATTTTCAACATTCGACGCCCTGCCTGATTGGCGTAATGCCAGCCGAACCAGACCTTGAGGTACTTTGTCTTCGTCAGCCTCACGTCCCTGCGGTAGCTGAATAGCCTCAACCCCGATGGGTAGACGATGCTCGCATGCAGGATTGCGCCGTCGTTGCTTCCAAAAGTGCCGTGGCTGGCGACAACATTGACGATTGAACCGTCCGCTGGATAGCCAAGCACATAGGCATCGAAGCCATAGCCGGGGTTCCGGTACATCCACCAGACAGCGCGTTTGTATCGGCCCCACACGGTGTCGGGGATAGGCTCATGCGTCGTCGCGGAGCCGTAGATGTCGGTGTCATGGGTATAGAACCATGAAAGCGGCACCGGCAGCGATGCCAGTTTGAAAATTGCGGCCGGGATGGCCACGACGGGTGCCAGAAGCCAGACAACGAAATTGAAGGCGAGCGAAAGCACCGCCCAGAGAGCGTATTTCACATACATGGAGGTGGCCCTACGGTGCGAGGATGACAGCCGGGTCGAGGCCAATCGCTGCTACCAGCATCATGGCGTCAGGATCATCGCAGTAGACAACCGGACGATCAGGAGCGAACCAGCGCGCAAAGTACGTGGCGTTGCTTGTCAGCGCAGCATAGGCCGCGTCCATCTTGCCTGCTTCGATGATGCGGGCTTGGACGGTGGATTTCAGGACGGTCTGACGCAACGGCTCGGGCTCGACGTAGACCCATTCACCGTCGCGCCATTCATGGTCCACTGATGGAGGCAATGGAACATTGAGAGTTCCTTCGGGATAACTGGCAAGAAGCTCTTCCAGATTACCGCCGATGGCCTGCCAATAGCCCCGGTCTGGGTGATAGAATCCAAATTCCATTAGCGTAGCTCCACTGAAATAGTTCCTGAGCCCGTCGTCCGGTAGTAATGACCAGGTGGGACAACAAGATAGAAGCTCAACGCCTCGAAAGAGCCGGATGACATCACGGTCGTCCAAGTGCTGTTGTCAGGCGAAACTTGTGCCGTGTAGCCGCTGCCTGCCCCTAGCCTGCCAGCTGCAACAATCGCTTTGGTGGTGGCGTTCTGATAGCTGGTGCCGAGCGTCCTCGTCACAGTTTGCCAAGACTGGCCGATCCCGCAATCTTGCCCATCCACGTATTGCTTCGTCGCGGCGTGGAGAGCGGAGGATGGATCGCCATCGAGCGTGATCTTGCCCGTCATTGTGCCGCCTGACTTCAGCAGCACCTTGGCATCGTCGGAAAAGGTCTTCTGGCCGGCCCCGTCACCAACAACGATCCGGTCGTCATTGGTATCCCACTGGATATCGCCTTCTGCTGTGGGCGCGGGGCCGGTCGATTGCTTTAGCGTGATTGTTGGTGTGGTCAGCGTCTTGTTGGTTAGGGTTTGAGTGCCTGTAAGGGTCACGTCACCATTACTGATCACCACTGCGCGGAATGCCGTGCCTGTGCAGACAATGAAGGCAGAGAACCCGTCAACGAGCGCGAGGGTTGCCGCCCCGTTGATCTGCTCGGAACTGTTCGGATCGACGGTGACCGCCCCGCCATCACCCTTGACCCATAGGCACCAGCCAGCGGTTAGAGTGGCAGCCGCAGTCAGGTTCAGCGTCAGCGTTCCGGTTGCCCGGATCATCTGGTTATAGTCCGTCTTGAGCGCGGTATAGGTGCCGCTCTTGTCCAATACCTTTGTGATGGATGACGCGGTATCCGCCATAAGCTGGCGCAAGGCATCGTCGCCATTCTTGACGGAATTGGACCCGGCAATGCCGATGCCGTTTATGGCGGTGTTCGACGCCGCAGTTGACGAGTATTCCAGCACGCCTGCCATATCAGTACAAACCTCCAACACCTTTGCCGATTGCATCAGCAGCCGCAGGAGATATTCCCCGCATGCCGCCCATTGAGTTGTTCGATTGCTTGCCGCCCAAGGCTCCGGGGGTGCCGGTTGGCTTGCCGGGGAACGTGCCGAATGCGCCGCCAGTCTGAGGCGCGAAAGCATTGATGACGCCAAAGGCCGGAGTGTTGAACGAAATCATTCCCTGCCGGTTACCCGTCAGCGCATCGAACGGATTCTTGCCCTTGGCGATGGAGTTGCCGAGGGCCGCGCCGATCAGAGATCCGATAGGGCCGAGCGTGCTGCCGATTGCGCTGCCAACTGCACTCCCGACGACACCCCTTGCGATATTGCCTGTCTCCGTCTTGGCCGGCTGAATGCCGAGAAAGCCCTTGGACTGCGTAGAAATGCCCGGCTGGCTGAGCGGCCCGGAGATTGCCGAGGGTGCCGGGGCAGAAGGCGCTTTCGGCCCGAACGACACGCTAGAAAACCCGCTTGGGCTTGTCGTCGTCGTCACACCGTACTGATTGGTGACGGACATGTTTCCGAGCGCATCGCGCGAAACCATGTTCTTGCCGGTGTTGTCCATCGCCTGCATGGCCGCGCCGCTATACACGTCCATTGCTGTTGCGCGGGGCGCTGCTGGCACGGAAGGCCGGGAGACAGGAGCGGAGACGCGGGCAACCGGGGCTGGCGGCGCGGGAGGTGCCACGACAGACGGGGGCATAAGCGTCGTCGGTTGGGGCGTGAATGTTTGCGGCGCGGCGGTGGGAACGGCAGCCATCAAGCCTGTGATCGCCGAAGTCGGGACAGCCATGGACGGCGCGAATGCGGGCTTATTCATCGCCTGCAATGCCGTGGCCGGTGTGGGCGTCGTCGGACGTGCTGGCATGGAAGGTGGCGAGAACGCCGGCTTATTGGCCGCTGCCAGTGCATTCGAAGGCGTGACGGACGTAGGCCGTGACGGCATCGTCATAGTTTCAGGGGCGCGCGGCGCTGCTGGTGCCAGAGCCATGCGTTCGACTTTGCCAACGGGAGCGGCTGCAAAGGCTGCTGGCGTCTCAGTCCTTGAAGGTGGCGCTGGCATAGATGCCGGTAGGTTCTTGTCGTAGAAGGATGACGGCATGAGTGAGAACGCGCGCGCCTCATCCAGAAGGCTTGCGTTTGCCTTGGCGATGTTCCCCCACTGGTTTGCCTGTCCGGTGCCGGGGGTGAACTTGTCCAGATGCATGGCAACGCCGCCCATGTATCCGGTGCCGAAGCCTATGCCCTTGATGCCCTTGGCTGCCGCAGCCTGCGCCACGTCCATAAGGGCTTTTTGATCCTCGACCGCATTCATCACGCGGCCAGTCGGGTCGGCTATTTGCACATCGACGGCTAGGCCGGTCTTATGACGGTTTGAGCCGTATTGTTCGCCGGGGTCTTCTTGGCCTGACGTCACGCTTACGGAATAGCCCGGCCCGAGGGTGTCTCGAACAGCGCTGCGAACCGTATCGACCACATCTTGAGATGGCTTGTTGGGGCGGTTCGGCCCCATGTTGTAACTGACAGGAGAAAGGTTCTTGTCTATCGCAGACTGGTCAGGCGCTACGCTCGCCATGCCGTAGGCTTCCCGCGAAAGCATGGCCTGTGCGGCGCTGGTAGGGCCAAGCGGCCCAGCAATGCTTGCAGAGGGCGTCACATAGCCCACTGCGGTGCGAATGGCCCGGTTCTGCGGGTCTACGAAATACTGATGTCCCGCCGTCGAGGCCACTTGAGTAAGCCCGCTAGGGAGATTGTTCGCGGCGGCGGGAGTTGCGTAGAACGTGGCATTGTGGACAGGGCCGAGCTTTTGCACACGGTCCCATGCCTTCTGAGCAAGTGAGCGAAAGGCTTCCGTCCCTTTGGGAAGGCTCTTGCCATAGGCGTTGAACTGACCGGGTGCGCTGACGACAGATTGAGGCGTTTGAGCAGTTAACCGCGACCGATTGTCAATCACGGAGGCTATGCCAAGCATGTCTTCCAAGCGAGCCGTGCGGTTACCTGAAACCGCCTCGCCTAGAATGGTGTCAATGACGGAATTGGCTTTTGCCACGGCTAATCACCATGTGATATGTGTCTGGGCATTGGAGAGGAATATGAGAGCCGTACTGATCGCCGCGCTGCTGTTCGCTACGCCGGCCTTTGCGTTCGACAGGGACGCCACAATCAAACAGATTTACGATGCGGATTTTGCCTGCCAGCAGGGGCAAAACCACGATGGCGAGCCGCTAGACGACGCCACCATCAAGGTTGCCTGTCTGGACGTGACCAGCCTTCTCAAGGAGATGGAAACGCAAGGCTACTGCTATGACAAAACCAAGCTCTCATGGTGGAAATGCACTTGAGCGAACCGCCCAAAGACTACGCTCCACCCATCATCGAGCACGACCCCGGTGAATTTCGCCGCCCCTTGCTGGTGGCGATGTGGTCCGGTCGAATTACCCTCGTCCTGATGCTGGCAATCGCATTGGCAACAACGACCTATTTTCGAATGTACCCCGGCGAAACGTTCGACCTGTGGAACATCCCATTCACTGTCCTACTTCTGGTATTGATGGCTTGGCTCATTGTACCCGGCGTTCCCTCGGTTGACGGCGATGGCCATGAGAGCGCGCGTAAGAGCATCGCGTTTCGACTCGGCAAGAAGCTGAATCGCATTCTTCATTACCGGCTGCGGAACACCGCCCGATGAAATGAGACTGACGAGCTCCGCCACAGACTTGCGGGACAGATGCTCCGCCGTCTTCTTGGCCCCGTAGCCTGCAATCATCGCCGGGATGGCTGCTGCGGGTGCCGCTACTGTTCCCGCGCCACCAATCGCCAGCATCAACCCATTCCCTTGCGGGGATAGCTTGCCAGCCAGCCTGAGCGCGTTCTGTGTCGGGCTGCCGAGTACGGCTTTGCGGACCGCATCCTGCTCGGCCTTGGTTAACCCGCGCTTGAGGTTAGGGTTGGTGAGCAGCCGCTTGATCTGCTGCCGTGATGCATTCTCGACGTTGCCACCAGCGCCAGCAGAACCAGCATTGAGTCCTGCGCGATCCAGCAACTCCTGCACGGTTTCCAGCTTCTTCGCCCTGCCCCACATGCTGCGGGCTTCCTTCAGCGCACTCGCTGCGGCCTGCGGGTTGCTGCCCATGAGCACGGTTGCTGGATCAGCCGCATTCACCAGTTCATCAATTCGCCCGATGATTTGGGTCAAGGCGGCGTTGTTCGACTGATTGCCGGGCTGAAAGCCGTTCGATGCCATCTTGCGAATGGTGTCGAGCCCTTTGAGGGTGAGATTGCCGTTCCCCACCTTGGCCAACTGGTCAAGGATTGGCTTCACGCCGGGTTCGTTCGTTGGGTGGTAGCCCCTTGCTGTCAAATCCTGGATGATATTGGTGCGAAGCTGGTTCACGCCGTTCTGGTTGAACGCCACGCCGGCTTGTTCTGCCCTTGAATAGGCTGCGTTCGATGCTGCCTTCAAGTCATCGACGCCCATTTGCGGCACTTTGGGATTGAACTTGCCCGCGACCTTGCTGACACCGGCACTGATAGCCTCGCCTGCCAGATTGCCAAGCCCGCCACCCACAGCGCCAATGCCCGCGCCTGTCGTAATGTCCTGATCGTTGCCAGCGGCGGTTAAGGCACCGTAGCCACCGCCCTCTACAGCCATCAGGCCGGTGCGGGCGAGAACGCCGGGTGCACCAGTCATTGCAGCCGTGCCGAGGCGACCGGCGAGCGTAGCGCCCTTCCCTGCCAGTTTCATTGGAGTTGCAACAGCGCCGACGACCTCTGCCCCCGTGCCGGCGTAACCCGCCCTGTTGCGCGCCTCTTGCGTCTTGGTGCGGGCGTCTGCCAATTCCTGCTCATAGGTCTTGTCGGTGAACAGCGAACGCGCGCCAGCGACCGCCTTGTCGCCAAAGCCCATCGTCGCGCCATTGGCAAAGAGTTGCAGGGTGTCACCCGCAGCCACAATCGGCTTTTGCCACTCAGGAAGGGCATCGTACTGCGCGCGCTGCCGATCCGCGACCGGGTTGCCTTCCGGCCCTTTGTCCAACGCCTGCGTCATCGCTGACATTTCCGCGTTGGCCTGATTATAGGCGTCGGAACGCTGCTGCTCCTGCTGCCCGCCGCCTACCATGCGCTGATAGCCTTGAAGCGCGGCGTTTTCGTCCGGTGCGTCCACCTCGTAGGTCGCGCCGTCCGGGCCTTGGATTTCAAAGATGGGCATGGCTATTTCCGCCTGATCTTTACGCCGCCGCCAGCGTCGGTCCATCCACCGTCCTGTGTGGCAGGCGCACCAGACTGAGGCATGCCAGGACCGGACGCTCGCTTCATGCCGTCAATGGCAATCTGGCGATTGACGCGCTTCTGCGCCAGAACCTCTTTTGTATCCCCCGGCTGAGGAAGATACTGCTTGCGCGCATTATCAAATTCTTCGTCGCTGATGACAGCGCCGGATTCGCGACGGAGGACGGCATTGATGAAGTCGCGCTGGGCCTGATCAAACTTCTGATAGTCACCAGAAATCAGGTAGTTCCCGCCCGGCAAGCCACTGGCAACGCTCTCCTGGAATGACGTTCCAGTATCTTCAAGCCCATCAATTATCTTGCCGGAATTGGCCATACGGTCAGCATAGATGCCAGTCGCATATTCCACATCTGATGGCTTCTTCGGCCCGGTTAGCGTGTTGGCCCCGGTTCCATTTGGATCGGAATTTGCCGGCTGCGAAACAAGCCCTTGCGGCGTCATGAACATGACCGCTCCGGTCGCAGGATCGGTGATGGTCTTTCCTGCTGCAAGCTGAGACGCTTGGGCTTTCGTCAACTCGCCTGTCTGGATCAGATAATTGAGGCCCTGCGCCTGAACGCTCTTGCCATCGAAAAGAGCATTGTTCTGGCTGTTGGGAGCGGTGATCCAGTTGCCTGACTTTGGATCGTAAATGTTTCCATCGCCCGCGTTGATAAGGCCCTGCCCCTTCTGGGCATAACGCTGTTCGGTATATGTCTTCCATGCCGCATCAATGGGCATCCCAGCTTCTACCATCTGAGCGTACTCAGGAGCCTGCTTGCGGAAGAAATCCAATGTGCGGTTCTTGCCGGCCGTCTGCGCCGCTGTCTGCCCATAGGCTGACATGGCGTTGGAAAAATTCTGTCCGTTGCCCTGCTGGCCCAATAGAGCCGCCGCAATGGGCATGGCGTTTTCAGGCGCAAGAAGCTGCTGGAGAAAGCCGCCGCCTTGCGGCTGGGCCTGCTGTGGCAACTGAGCCTGACCGCCAAAGTTGAACATCGGCATTCGGCGTCTCCTACCTGTTTATTCCGCCATTCGGATCGCGACCGCCTACCCTGCCGCCGCTCGCAACAGGACGCGGAGCCGTCGCCACCGGCGTCGTCCGTGTCGGTGTCGTTGGAGCCGGTTGCGGGCTGTAATCCGGCAACTGCATGGGCTGGTAGTACTGGTTGAGCAGGGCGAGGATATCAGGCTGTGACTGGCCATACCCGGCCGACAACTGAGCCGATAGCGCATCCAGTTGCCCCGGCATGGCAGCCGGAACCGTCGTTGTCGGGCGTGTGGTTGCCGCTGGGGTAGTTGCGGCTGGTGCTGCTGATTTGGAACTGCCGCCCATGTCGTTCTCCTAGAGCTTAGGCTTGCTGGCAACAGCGCTGTTGCCAAGGCTCATTGCACCCAGTCCTGCGCCAAGGGCATTTGAAAAACCGTTACTCGGTCCCTGCGCCGTCTGCGTGTTGGTTCCGAAGCTCCCACTTCCAGAGGCGATAGCATTGAGGGCCTGAGCGTTGGCGAATGGCGCGTTCTGGGCTTCGCTCGCGATGCGAAGCTGATCATTCAAGGTTCTGCCGTATAGGTCTTCATTCATGGAGCCGAGGCCCATGAGGACATTCGACGGTGCCTGTGCGGCATCGAAGGCCGAAACCATGTTGCCCTGCCCGGTCTGTCCAGCATTGAACAACTGCTGTTGTGCATTGTCCTTGCGGTTCTGGAAATCCTGATACTGGCGAGCGCCCAAATCGCCCAGTTCTCGGGTCATCACGCCTTCATGCGTTCCAGAGGCATATCGGCCCAAGCCAGCCGCGTTCTGGTTGACCGCGTTCTGCGTCTTGTCCAGAACCTGCTGGAAGCCGGGATCTGAATTGATGTCGAACGAGCCGGTCGCAGTGTTCCTGATGCCTTCAAGGGCTGTCTGCTGGTCGGCATTGTAGCCGCCATTGTTGATGATGCCCTGAAGCTGGCCTGAGAGGCCATTTGAGCCGATATTGTCGTTGGCGAGGCCCTGTAGAGCGTTCATCCCCTGCGTGGTCTGCTGCGCATAGGGGACGACGGTGCTCATGGTGTTAGGCTTGACCAGGCCGCCCGCATTGTATTGTTTGAGCGCGTCACCCATGCTCTTGTTCAGCAATGGCTGAGCGGCAGCATATGGCTGGTTGCTCGTCGTCGTGGTCGTCTTGTTGCTACCGCCCATTGATAGGCTCCTCGTAAACAACCCGCAGGACGCGAGCCGCCTTGAAAATCTTTTTCCAGCCTTCCCGGCCTTCTGCCAGTAAGGTTTCGCACCCGCATTGAATGGCTGTCTGGCGCACCTTTTCGTGCAGTTCGGGCATCCAGTCCTGCATTCCGAGGCCGTACAGAGCGAGACATCGGAATTTCGGCCCGGAGCGCCACAGTTCCGGCTTCCAAGCCGTTGCTGCGACCACTTTCTGATCGTCATGAACCACGAACAAATACACATGGCCGGCGCGGCAACCCTGCCAGAGTTCGCCCACGGTCAAATCGCCACCAAACCTGTCCGATGCTCTCTGAAACCCCGCCGAAACATGGGGCCAGATAGCGTCCACCATGTCGACGCGCACGTGCGTAATTTTCATGCCTGCGCCCGCTGGCTGGCGAGGGTGTAAAGCACCGTTACGGTGACCACGCTGGCTTTTGCAGCCTGCGCCTTGATCTTCTTGGCCGATTGTTTGGTGTAGAGGACAATCGGCGCATCCAGAGCCACCGTTATCGTCTCATTTGCCGGCACCGATCGCTCGAAGATGGCGAAATCCGTCACGCCGTCATTCCACCAGACAGTGACCTTCTGAGCCCCGTTGTCCTGGTTGACGATAACGATGCCGACGACAGTTGTGACGCCGCCCGAAGTGTCCGGCGCGAGCGACAGCACGTCATTGACACTGGTATTCGGCAACTTGACCGAAGTCGGCTGTTGGACACTGCCCGGGACCGCGACAACGATGCTCATCGCTGGCCCTCCGAACGCGCTTTGGGCTCAATGCCGATGACATGGTTCCAGTCCACGCCGGCCGCGATATCCATCTGGAAGGCATGGAGGAGAGCCGATGAACGAAAGTGGCAAAGCCCAGTCGCCCCATAAGGCGCAACCGGGCTTCCCGTCGTTCTCGCCCCGCCATGCTTGTCAGAAGTGATGACGCTGAGCGTGAAGTCGCTGCAATCGGTGTAGACGCGCGCCTGTTGCAGAAACGACCGTGAACCCGGATTGAGTTCAATATCTGCCGTGGTGAGCGTTGCCGCCCTTGGCAGGCCGGTAAAAAAACCAAGCCTGTTATTGGTATCGAAGGCCGCAAACCGCAGCGCGCCACCGCTCAACAGCGCACTATCCCAAGGAATGTCGGCATCGTCCCATGTGGCGAACAGCGTCTCGATGCCGTCCCACGTGACGCCCGGAGTGGCCATGATGCACATTTCAGAAACGTTGTTGTCGGCATAGCACCAGCGATCCAGTTGCCAGTTGTAGCCGAGCAGCGCCTTGGCACCTGTAGCGTCCTGAAACTGAAACCACGCGATCTTGCGGAATGGATCTGGAAAGCCCCGGACCTCGGGAATGTATTGGCTGTCTGCGAGGCCCTGGAACCACATGTCGACACGTTCGGCGCCGATTGGCTGGCCGTCTACGCCACGAAAGAAGCCATCCTGAGCGAGGTAGACGAAGTTGCCCGGCCCGATTGGCACGACGGACAATGGCGCAATCACGCCTCGGGACGGGTTGATGACGCGGGTCGTGAAGGAATAATCCCCGCCTGAGGTCAAGGCGACTTCGGTAAAGGCGGTGCGCTGGGAGATGATTGCTCCCCTCTCCCCACCCTGAATATTCATGATTTCTTCGCCGTCTGCGAAGTCCTGTAGATCGCAGCCCCTCAAGCCAAGAGTCCAGAAGCTAGCATCTCCTATACCGGAGAGCATGAAGCGGTTCGGGAAGCCCGAGATGTACCCGAGAGCCAGATATTCACCCACCGTGGCGCAGTAACGCGCTACGGGCGGGCTGCCGGGCAAATCGGCAAATGTCAGTCCCGTATCGACGTCGATGTACTGGATTGCCCCACCAAGATTGCACAGGATGAGCAACTGGCCGAATTTTGTAGCGCTCCACCTGTCACCTGTCGGGCAGGCATAGGGGGCCGACACGCCGGAAACATCGTCCCACGAATAGTCCGTGCCATCGAGTTCATAGATGTTAGTCGCGGTGGCCGCGAATATCCGATACGTGCCGTCCTGCCGCCTGACAGACCAGCCGCCAAGGCTCTTGTCGGGCAAAGCTTGGGACAATGGGACAAGATCGGGCAGCGGCCCCCAGCCATCGGCAACAGGAAGTGCATTGACCAGCCATGTCGATGCATCGAGCGCGTATTTCGTCCGATCCGGCTCGAAGTTGGCGAAGCGGATCACGGAGTAGCGCCCCGCATTTTCACGCCAGCGCGGGCGTATTTTGCCATCACTCCTGACTGGTTCATTCCGGCGATCAGCGCGCTAGCCAGGCCCGCATGTGCCGCTGCCAAATCACTGTCCTTGGTGAATGTGTAGGCTGCGAACAGCACCGCATGCAGATAGATGTTCTGGTTCTTGGTCAGGAGCCAGTTTGTATCGTTTACCGCTGTCAATGGCGGGATCGAGCGATAATAGAGCAGCGAGATGTCGCTTTGCGCCAAAGGGAACGTGTAGAGCGATTCCCCGATAATGGTGAACTGCTCCGCAAGGCCGGCGGCACCATCAGGATACCAGCGTTCGGCCTGATCCGGCGTCACATAATCCAGTGTGCGGCGGCTCGAAAGTGCTTCGGAAACGCGCTCATATTCGAGGTAATCTGCCGGCAGCGTCACCACGCCCGACACAGGTGTCAGGGTGGCAATCGTCTCCATCTCGCGAACGCGCAACGGTGGCGTTTCCTGCGACCCGTAGTTCAGCCATGTTTCAGCCGATGCAACGAACGACTGAAACCAGCTCGACAGGTCGCTTCTGCCAAGGTGATCCTCGACCAGTTGTTGCAGGTCCACATAGTTCATCAGACGTGACTCCACGTCCGACCCGAGAGCACAGCGTATACCGTGTTCGGGTTAACTCCCATCAAGAATGCAAGCTGTCTAGCGCTCGAACCTTTATGGCTGCGGATAGCCTTCACAAGTTCTGGTGTAAGCTTTGACTTCCCATTTTGCGTACCTACAGCCGTTCGCATTCGTTCGCTTCTGTCGCGCGAATTGTCAGCGTGGCTACCGAGCACTAAGTGCTGAGGGTTGACGCATGCAGGCGTATCGCACTTGTGTCGGACCACCTTTCCATCAGGTATTTCGCCGCAGTAAAGATTATACGCAACGCGGTGGGCCTTGGCGGACCGAGAATGTGCTATGCCGAAATGTCCGTAGCCATATGCGTCCCCTGTTCCCGTCCATATCCAGCAGCCACTATTAGGCTCGGGGGAAATAAACCGCTCGAAGCGCTCTTTCATACTCTGCCCCTTGATGTCCTGAATTTGGAATTACTGGGATCGTTCAGGAACTTCGCCAGCCACTTGTCGTCGTGCTGGCGCATCGCGTCATCGACACCGTTGTGGTAGATCAGATGGTGCGGGATCGAGGCTACGCGATTGTAGTCACCGAACTTCCGGCCAATCGTTTCAACCAAAGCGTCATTGTTCTGGTCGAATATGTCGTTGAGCGGCATATCCACACGGAACACGTATTGCCCGTCCTGTTCGGTCATCCATGTTGAACGACCTGTCTCAAAGTCGTGGTCGATCAATGTCCAGGAACCGTCAGTGACCTGCATGGTCATTCACCCGGAAGCGGATCGGCGCGTTCAGCCACGCCTGCCTCGATCAAAGCGCGGGCGTCCTTGGCTGGCATCTCGATAATCGAGCCATCGGCAACGATGCGATCCTCGCCAACCCACGTATCGCGGATGAGGCGGATCGGGGCCAGTTTCGGTTTTTCCTGCTTTTCTTCAGACATCGTGTTTTCCTTTGCCCATAAGAAAAGGGGCCGCCGAAGCAGCCCCTCAAAGGTTGTTAGGTTCGACGCTGTTAAGCGCCGAACACCGCATAGGACACGACCAGCGTGCCGTTCACGGCCGCCGCTGCGGCAACGTTCTTGACCGTAATCACCAGCGAGCTTGCGCCGCAGGTGATGTTGGTCACGACCGGCTCGCCAGTGGTTGCCGTGCCAAGAGCCACGGAACCAAAGGCAAGGTCCGTCGCCTTCACCGCCGAGTTGGTCAGGGTGATGACGTGCGTGCCAGCCGCAGCCGTGGTGAGGGCCGCAGTGGTCAGCTTGCCGAAGCGGTTGGCGAGCGTGGCGGTCGAAGTGCCGCCAGTGCCCGTGCAGGAGGCCGTACCAGCCCCAACGCGATTGATGGTGCTCATGTCGGTTCTCCTTAAGACGCGGCGGTCAGGCCGAAAAGGTCAGCGACGACGCCAAGAGCGGCTTCGTTCTTAACCTTCAAGGTCTGTTCACCGATGATGACGCCCTTCTTGTTGTCGCCGGTCTTGGCGAGGTCCGGGTCTTCCTGGATGGGTCGCAGGGACGCCATCGAGATATACTCGGAGTCCAGAAGGAAGGCGCGACGGGCCACGGCGGCGGAAGTCGCCATGACGCGGTTCGGCTTCACCATCACCTTGCCGAACGGACCTTCGTAAATGTCCGCCGTGCCGACGATGGTGTTCTTGCCCTTGCCGTCAGCCGCGTACCGGAAGGCCGCGACGTTGGTGTCGGACATGAACGTCACGAAGACCGACTTCACGTAGGGAGACACAACGACGGTATCGACGTTGGCACCAGAAGTGTAGCAGGACTGCATGACGGTATCGAGCAACGTCTTGGTGAAGGCGCGCTGAGTGCCGGGGGATTCCGCGACAGTCAGGCCCGTTCCCGAGTTGAAGCCGCCATTCGAGCCGGAGTTGCGCGACACGTTGGAAGTCAGCCATGAGGGCAAACCGCCAAAGAAACGCGTTGCACCGCCGACAGAGGCCGTGTTGGAGACAATGGCGAGTTCAACGTCCTTACGGACCTCGATGGCTGCCTTGATCTTCTTCTCGGCTACCTTTTCGACGTTGCCGGCGTTTTCAACCGCCTGCTGAGTGCCGGAATAAACCCAACCCTGCGAGAAGATTTGGGTGTAGTTGCCGACACGAGCGGGAGGAGCAACGGCGTCAAACAAATAGTCGTCGCCTTCCGTCTGCGCATTGGCCTGCGGAGAGCGAAGCGTGTCGATTTCCCATTCGGGATGGGTGCCCTTGGTCTTTTCCTTGCCCGCCATCGTGTAGATGGGGGTATCTTCGGGCGTGATGCGGGCGACGATATCCGAGAGCTGTTCCCGGTTGCCCACCGCTGCGGTCGTGAGGACCGTATTCTGTGGAGCTGCCATGATGGCTATCCTTTTTCGCTTGCGAGGAGAGCGGCAACACCGTCACGGATGCTGCCGGATGATTTCAGGCGGTCCATCGCAACTCTCGCGTCCCGGGCCTTCTGCGCTTCGGGCGATTGACGTGTGCCGGCCCGCTGAACGGGCGGTCGTCCTTCGACCTTCGCTGGAACCTTGGACTTGCTTGCCTGTAGATTTCTCCACTTGATGGCATCCCGCAAAACCAGCACCTGCCGATGGTCAAGACCGACATTCTGGATTTCCTGCGGGCTGTAGCCGTACTCCGCGCCGGCCTTCTGGATTTCCCCGACAAACGAACTCAATCGCTTGGGGTCCTTCAGTTCCGGCATCTGGTCGAGTGTGGCTTGCCATTCGCGCGCCCGGACTTCCTTCGACGTTTCCGCCTCCTCAGCCTGCCGCTTTTGGGCGGTGTGCTGCTGCATGGAGACGAGATAATCGAGTTGTTCCTTGCGTGCCTGGTACTGCGCGTTCTGCTCGGCGTAGCCGATGGGATCGACGCTCACCATGGAGTAATCAGGCTTTTGCGGCATGATCGACTGCATGAGTTGAACCATGAAGTCGCGATCAGCCGAAACCTGCTGTTCGAGTTGCTGGAATTCAGAAGACTTGCTTTCGAACGTGCGGCGTTGTTCCGCCAGTTCCGCTGTCTTCTGCCTGTAATCCTGAAGGCGAAGGGTGCCATTCTTGAGTTCGGCTACCGTGATTTCCGTACCATCCGCCAGCTTTACCTTTGCGTCGTCGGCAACGTAGGCTGGGGCTTCCGGTTCTTCCGGCTCGTCCTCTGCTTGTCCTTCATCTTCCGGTTCGCCGTCCTGTTCGGCCTCATCGGCGCTCAGTTCGGCATCATCCTGCGCTTCCTGCTCATCCTCCGGTTGTCCGTCATCGGGTCCATCGGCATTGCCAAGGCTGGCGTAGGCTGCTGCTGCCTCATCGAGAGACAGCGGAGAGGTATCATCGGTCCCTGCCGGGTTATCGATGGGCATTGTGCTTCCTTTCGGATGTGCCGGTCCGACCGCTTGGTTGTCCAATCGGGTCCAGAAGGTCGGTTATCGGCGGGTGAACCTGCCTAGACGGCAGGATTCTGGCGCGGCGGAGTTCCGCGAATGATGATCGCGGCCAGTTCCGTCGTGAGTTGGTCGATGGCCTTCACCTTGGCCTGTGCGGCCCGGATGGCATCGGTGTCAGTCGCGTCTATCGTTGCCAGTTCTTCAAGCGCGGCCTTGCGCGCCTCCAGAACGGCGAATTGAAAGGTCGGATCGCGCCGAAGGCTGTCGGCATTGGTCGCCCTGATCTTGTCGTCTTCGGTCATGCCACCATGAGGAGCATTTCAATATCCTCCTCGTCCTGTTCGATTGCCTGTTGAACGATCATGTCGCGGATCGCCGCGATGATTGCCTGCTCGTCGCCAGCCTCGAAGGACGGAATGGCGATCTGAGCGGGAAGAGATGCCTTTGCCTGCGCGGGTTCAGGAATCCATGATGCAGGAATGCCCGGATCGGGCAGTTCAATCGCCTTTTCGATGCGCTTGAGCGTTACCTTGCGCTTGACAGTGCGCTTTGCGGGTTCCGGTTCGTCCTGTGACTGTTCTTCGAATACGAATGGGCGACGTCTAGGAGCATCATCGCCACGGTTTCTGGCCCCGCCAGCAACAACACCGCCGAAGAACTGATTATCGTTGGCGTAAAGCTGCCCTGTGATGGTCTGCGGCGTGTTCGGCTGGCTGATCGAAGCCGCAAAGAACGTATCCGCATCTGTGTAAAGCGAACCGCTGATTGCATAGCTGGTCGAGACAGCCGCAGCATAGAATGCATCGGCGTCCGAATAGAGTGCACCTGAGACGGTGTAGGATGCGCTGACGGTCGAGACGTAGAATGCGCTGGCATTGCTGAACAACGCGCCGTCGATGTTCTGCGGTGCGCCCGCCTGCCCTACCGTGGCAGCATAGAAGCTATCCGGGTCGGTGTAGAGCGATCCCGCAATGTTGACGTCGCCACGGCCTACAGTCGCCGCGTAGAATGTATCTCCATCTGTAAACAGCGCCCCGGAAATCGTGACCGCGCCGGGAGCAACCGTTGCGGCGTAGAATTGCGCCGAATTGTCGAAACGCGAGCCTGTTATCGCGTATGTTTTGCCAAGCGTAGCGGCATAAAACGTGTCGGTGTCGCTATACAGCGCACCGCTGATGTTTACCGTGCCGCGCCCGACTGTAGCGCCATAGAAGCTGTTCGAATTGGTGAACAGGCTTCCAGTTATCGACTGTCCACCGCCGCCACTCGCCACCTTGAAGGCGATGATGAGGCCGGAACGGGACTGATTGCTATGCGTGAAGGCCGCTGTCGTCGAATACGACGCTGATCCGTTAGCGGTGACCCCAAGCGCCGCGACTCCGACAGCATCGCGCGTACCGCTAGCCGATGCGGGCCCCGAAGTTGCTATTGGTGCGAAGCCGTTCGACCAACTCGTGTAATCACCGGACATATCGGTGGCAGAGCCGTAGGACAGCCCGACCGATGCGACCATGAACCGTTCGCCTGCGGTAGGCGTAAGATTCGGCGTCGCCATCGTCGTTGAACCGCTCTGAATGAACGTTCCAGCCGAAACGTCATATGGCGCAGCGTCCAGCCCCGAAATCTCTAGCAGTATCCACGCCGAATTTGTCGCAGAACCAATGGTGTACTGAAACGAGTTCGAGCCGCCAGAAGCAACGCGCCACCACAGATATGAACCGTGGTACGTCTGCTGTTCCATGCCGGTTGATTGCGTCCAACCGGTGTTTGGTGTGCCGTTGTAGTCATCCGCCGCGAAGGCGAGGATGATGACATTGCCATTGGTAGGCGTCGAAGGAAACGACGCCGTTACCGTGGCAAGGGTAGATGTCCCTTCTGCTGATTGGACAAGGGTTGCGACCATGGCTTAGAGCGCGAAGATGCCGCTCGCATTCCATGTGATGGTGATGTTGCCGCCGTTCGGCGTGACTGGCAAGCCAGTCTGTCCAGTGTCGATATAGGCCACCAGCCGCCATGTCGTGTTGGCACCGGCATTCTTGCGATAGATGACGATGGCCTCTACCGAGTTGCCAGACACCGCGCTGAACGTCACGTCACCACCATCGACAACGCCGCCTGTCAGCGTAGGCGTGGTGATTTCCTGATCGGTCCCAACGACGCCGGAAAGGCTCGAATAGAACTCGTGCGAGGCTGAATAGGTGTAGGTGCCAGTATCCACCAAGGCCACATAGAGGCCGGTCGTTCCCGACCCGGTGATGGCGCTGTTTGCCGAGCCATTGAGCAGCGCTTCCTTGTATTTCGGATAGATTGCGTTTGCCATATCAGTTCACCACTGTTTCGACGCCGACGGCCCTGCCGGTCGCAGGATCGCGGACAATGCGCTTTGGCGCGCTGTGAGATGCCAGAAGTCGTTCGAGGGAACCTGTCAGTTGGGCAATCTGGCTTGTGACGCCTTCGTGCTGTTCATCCGCTTTGGAGACGACGTTTCCGTCCTCCTTCTGCGTCATGCCCATCTTCATCAGTTCAAGTTCACGCTGCTGGGCGAGTTGCTTTTCCTTGAATTCAAACTCGCGGTCGGTCTTGATCGCGTCTGCATTGAGCTTCTGCGCTTCGATGGCCGCGTTCTTCTCAAGCTCCGCCTGCTTGACGCGAATATCAGCCTCCATCTGGGCCTGCTCTTTCTGGACCGCCGCTTGTGCCTTGGCCTTTTCAAGTTCGATCTTCGGATCGCCTTGCTGCGCTTGCTGGGCAAGTGCCTCCTGGCCCTGCTTCACGTCGTCGCCTGAGACTTCGGGGTAGAACAACTCTGGCGACCTGATGCCCGCCGCCTCTGCCTGCTTCGTCAGCGTTGTCATGATGTAGGGCAGCATTTCCAGCGCCTTGGCCGGCGAAAGCGCGCCCAACTGCGTTGCCAGACCTGTCTGGTTGGCAAGGATTTGCTGCAACACCGCCATGTCGCGGTCACGAGAGCCGGTGCCAAGGCCGACATTGATCGACACATCCATGTCCGCGTTCCAATGGCGCGGATCGACCTCGGTAAACTTGCCCCTCATGCGGATAGTGCGGGGCTTGTTCTGGTGCTTGATTTCCAGCTTGAGTATCTTGCGGAAGACCTTCTTCCAGCCCAATTCCGCCTGATTGCGGGCGATCAGTTCGATCTGCGAATAGGCTGCATCCTTGGCGTTCTGGTTGGCCGTGGCCGTCTGGTTCTGCAAGGCGTCCGGGTCAAGCGCCATTGTGGTGCGGGAAACGCCCGTACGACGCTCAATCACCTGATCCTGATAATTGATGGCGTCATAGGCATGATTGGCCACGAATGGCACTGTCAAAGGCGTGACAGTCGAGCCAATATCTCCAAAGACCGCGCCGCCGAAAGATGGTGAAAACAGTTCCTCCGGGTTGGTGATCTTGCCGGTTACAAACCTCTGCGGATTGTTGGTGGCATAGGTGTTGTCGAGAGCCTGCCGGAGGAGCGCCGTCTTGATGCGCTGCACGTCCATCGTCTCATCTGACAGGGAGCCGCTTTCGAAGCGATGCGGCATCGGCTGGCAGGGGATGCTTTCGAACGGAAGTTCGTCGTCCCATTCCTCTGTATCGAGGATTTCCCCACCATCACGCGATCCTGCATAGAAGACACGGTAAAGCTCCGCGACCCCATCATGATCCGTGTCCACGTGGACATAGCATTCATACAAATCGACCTGCTCAGTCGATTGATCGGCGTTTTCCTGCGTCCCGTCCCGATCGCGGGCGATTTCTTCCGCCGTGTCATTGTCTGCGGAACGGTTGATCGCCTCGACCTTCTCGCGGTCGAAGCCCATTTCAATCAGTTCGGAGCGGGTCTTGCGTTCACGATGATATTGGAACCGCGCATCGTCACAGGTCTTGGCTTCATCACTGATGCCGTAGTCTTCAGGTGGCAGCGCCTCGACCTTCGTGCATCCGTATTTCGTGGTGCGCTTGATCTTGACCGAATGAAGCCCGTCATCAGTCGGCGTGTCGCTGTAAGGCCCGGAATATTCCAGAACCTCGATATCGCTCTGCTCGTCCGATAGCAGGACAGTCAGTTCATCGTCACTCAGTCCGCTATGAGACGATATCTCGACCTTCGGAGTCGTGTCGCGCCAGACCTTGACGATACCGTCACCGCCAAGAAGGCTGTCCCATGTGGCGTTGTAGACGACGCGATAGCCGTCATTGTCCTTCCAGAACACGTAGTTGATGCCGTCCGTGGCCTGCGCAGCCCCGTCAACGTCTTCCGGCCCGATAGGCTCGGCAACGGCCATGTGCTCCGAGGCGGTGTAAACGCGCATGATGCCGGGGAGTACCCAGCCCATGGTATCAGCCAGGTCGCGCGAAACCGCCTTGGACCGGCCCGTCTCGGCTGGCACATCGTTCATGACGCCCTGATAGTATTCGAGCGCCTTTGTCTGCTTGTCGGAACGACCTTTGCGGCTGTCGTCGGCAAGAGAAATCTCGCGCGATACCAAAGCCTTGAAATCGGCCTCTCCGAATTTCTTCTTGGCTTCGGCCATTAAACGATGCTCCTTGCGAGCGAGCGGGCGCGGGTGTTTTCGAGCTTCCGCGTATCGCTAACCGGCTCGGCAAACGTCAGCGCCACCGCGTCCCACTCATCAGGGGAGCGAAGGCCACGCTTGCGAATGTCTTCTTTGCTTTCGAGAACGACGCGGCTCAGGCTGTCGTATTTGTAGCCCGGAGCGCAGGCATCGACTTGCAAACTGTCTCGGTCTGGAATGCTGGTGCCACCGGCTTCCTCCAGCCATTCCTTTGATTTGCCCCACATCTCGGCGCGGCGATTGGCATACCCGCCTTTTGGCCTGCCTGCCTCGTCTAGCGGTTGGGGCTCAAACGGTGCGGAGCCGAAGTTGATGGCGCGGACAACATCGCCGTAGCCCATCTCCAACAGCCGGTCATAGACGCCAGCACCAACACCGCCCACATCGATGAACATGCGGGCTGGTTTCTCGGTATCAATGACCTGCTTGGCCCAGCCTGCACCTGCCATTGTGTCCAGCTTCGAGCGGCTTTCGACCTTTTCGACCTTACGACCGCGACGGAATGCCATCGAGTGACGGTCGGCACCCTTCCAAGCTGGATCGTAGCCAATAACAAGTGGCCCCGACGCTTCGACCGTCGCCTTTCTGGCCTTGAGGACCAATTCGGACGGGATGAAGCTGTCATGCCCCGTCATCTGGAAGGCTTCTGCTGCCGTGGCAGGATATTCCTGCTTGAACAGCATCGGGTCTTTCAACTCGGCAATCTTGTTGCGCCGCCACACCATTTGTTCAGGTTCGAGGTTGTGCGCTTCCATGTAGTCGCGCTCCTCGTCGTCCAGTTCGAACTCATCTGGCACTTCGCGCCGATACTCAGGCTGCCAGAACCACGGGATGAAGATGGCGATGTAGTCGCCAATGCCCTGCTCTGCCTGTTGCCAGCGCTGGTGAAATTCGCCGCCCATGCCGTTAGCGGTGGATTCCAGGATGATTTCAGTTCCCGGCAAGTCGGGGATGGCCTGGACAACACCCGCAAAGTGCGTCGGTGCGTTGGGCCAGAATGCTACTTCCGAACCGTGGAACAATTGCACCGTCTGAGAGCGGCCCGTTGCCTTTGCGCCAGCCGTGCCGACCGCGTAGCCGCTTTCCAGCCGGTCGAAATACAGTTCCTTGGCGTTGGCTGCTGATGTGCTTGGCTTCACAAGCGTGGGCACATGCTGATGATAGCGATCCACCATGCCGAACAGGTTGTTGGTGGCATCCTGCTCATGAGTGAGAATGAAACAGCGCAGGCCCTTGTGATGTGTAACGCGGTGATAGAAGCGCCCGCCAACATAGGTTGATATGCCCTGCTGTCGTCCTTTGAGAACGAGCGCGCGAACCCTGCCGGTTTCCGCCTTCTGCGCCTCAAGCCTCGAATGCAGGTAGGTTTGCGCCTCATTCAGTTGAAACGGCTGGATAGAGCCATCCTTAGCGCGAATGCGCAGGCACCTATCAGCATAGTGTGCAAATTCATCCTTGAGCCGCTGGCGGATTGCGCGCTCTTTATCACTCAAGCTCGCCAAGGGCATCTTCGTGGCTGACCGTCAGCCCGACCTCTCTGCGTTCCGTGTAATCTTCGCGGAAACGCGCCTCCATCGACTTCTTCCAGACAGCGGCGTTGAACTTATCCGAAGTCATACCTTTGAAGCCCTCATCCTCCCAAAACGCCTGCGCATGAACCTTCGCTCGCGATAGCGCTTCTAGAAAATCTGGATGGGCATTTGCCCAATTGTCGATTGTCTGCCGGGAAATGTCGAAGCTGGCGCACATTTGAGCAAGGCTCTTCCCCTGCTTGCCAAGGTCTATGACCTGTTCACAGTATTCCGGCCTGTAGTCTGTCGGCCTTCCGCGATCAGCCATTGCGCCACCTGACGAAGCCAACTGGATCGGGCTTCTTGTGCGCCATGATCGGATCGCCGTTCCTGTCCATGATGCCGATGTCGATCAATTCGTGATCCTCGTAGACAATGCGGGCCAGATAGCTTTCGCCGTCCGTGTTCTCGTCTATGTCTGCCGAGCGAATGCGGCGAAGCGTGACGTAGGCTCTAGCCATTGCTCTGCCTCTGAAATTGAAAAAGGCCCGCGCATGGCGAGCCTGTTAGCCTCTATGGGATGCGAGGCGGCGGAAACGGAACAGTTTACGCTAGGAGTGTCCCACTGTTTGCTCGTTCGCGACCGCTCTGCGATCCGCCTCGCTACACCGTCTTGTGACGGCGGGTGGCGCACCAGATGGGGATTGAACCCATGGCCTTCCGCGTGACAGGCGGACGATCTAACCACTGATCTACAGGTGCTGAATCAAAAGAGGCCGCCGAAGCAGCCTCCCGTCTGGACGTTTCACGCCAGCGTGAAAACCCATGTCATTAATTCTGATCAGTGTCAAGCAATCTTCCAATGGCGGGCCATCGAATTGCACAATATGCGCAGCGCCCCGATCATATGGCTGAACGGCTGATCCTGGATGATGCACATATCGAGTGCTGCCCACAGGTTCTCTGAGCGATTGTCGTTCTGCGCTTCCTGAATGGCCTTGCGGACGTCAATGTAATCCTTGTTGACCCGCGAAGCCCATTCTTCCATCGCTGCGATGTCGCCTTCGCCTGATGCCCTGTGGTCGTAGTGAGCGCCATCGGCCTGCACCACCTTCAGTCGGTCGTTGTGAAGTTCGAGGAACCTCACGGCTGCGGAATATTCCCGCTCTGAAAGGCTTTCAGGTGGCCGTGGCGTTTCCTTTGGTGCTCTCGCCCGCCATGCCTGATACTGCATGTGCAGCCGGCCAATGAACGTTGCTGCAAGCTGGTTCTTGGCGTCTATGACCTTTATGCCGAGATGACGCGCGCGGGCTTCGAGTGCCAGCTTGTCGACTGGCTCCCTTGCTCTCGATATGCGCCCGTTCGGTTCCCTGTATTCCACAGCCTTCATTGGTCGCCCTCGTTTCCTTGCCGCCTTCATGCTGTCCCTCGTGGTGGCTAGTTGCCGGTCAAAAGCCGCATCAAGTCCCATTCGGCATCTGCCTGGCGAATGCGCCTCTGGCGGTCTGCTGCACTATCTGCGAGCATGCGCTGCTTGTGCACCGGAGATACTGACCGCAGGGAATCCAGCCTGAAACGCTCTCCTTGTTCGAGCGCATAGAGACGGTTCATTCTGTTGTTGTGTTCGGCCTGCGGGTCTTTTCCAGATATGACGGCCTTCAGTTCCTTGATGCGGCCCAGTTTCCAATCATCTTCGGCATAGCCCACCACTGCTTGACCGGTTGTGGATGCCAATGCGTATGGGGCTGGCGGAATCGCCGACGCCATATCGTTGACAATACCAACCGCCAGTTTCGGCCCCGCAACAGCCGCGCCACCGAAGATGCCGAGGAAGCCGCGTCTATCCATCCCCTTGATGTTCATCCCCGCCTCCTATTGCCCTGAGCGGATGGCGGCGGCGGCGGCAAGCCTGCCGCTGTGATAGCCGTAGTCATCATCGTGACAGTCGGCCAAAGCCTTCTCGAAATTGAACTCTGCCGATTTGCCCTCCGCAATCTTCGCCGCTTCCTCCCGTCCGCGCTTCTCTGCCCCGTAGAGCGCCCTGCTGACGACATAGACGGTGCCTTGAGACGCGATGCCGTCTATGTCCTGAATGAGCTTCGATGCCCGCTGCATAAGCTCGTCGGTGAGCCAGTCGTTTCCCATCACCCCTACTCCTTGTCTTCTGAGAGGGCGGCGTCGATGGCGGCATTGAACAGAGATTTACAATCATCCTTCGCAGGCCAGAATGCATATCCATCCCACGCTTCGATCGTTGTCTCGTTCATCGCGCCTAGCATCACCTCAGTCGGCTCACGCATCGCTTCGATGGCCGCGCGGGCTTTGAACCGCCACAGGTTGTTCAACTGGTCAGCGTCATGCTGTTCTTCCTCGAAGTTGGGGCCGGTCGATGCTGAATATGTTCCAGTCCTCCATAGCTGACCCGATGCCTCACATATCGCCCTTGCGACTTCCTCTACCTTTCCCATGTGCTGGTCCTTTCAGGCGGCGAGAAGAACACGCGAGGCGATTTGCTCGCTCCTCGTGCCTATCCCGATTGATTTGCGACGATGGCATTCACACCACGAACCCTCTGCCGGAGCCCCGCAGAACAGATGAAGCTCTCCCTTGTCCGCGTCATTCACGGCCCATCGGCATTCATTGAGGCCAAGCAGGTAAAGCGGCCTGCCGACTGTCAGGCGTTCACCTGCGATGAAAACAGGCTCGGGAAGCGGCTTCGACGGCACGGGCTCAAACAGGATTGATGGCGACACAACCTTGACGCGGCGCTTCGGTTGCGGCTGCGGCCTTGGCGACCTGAGCAATTCACTGGCTGGCTTCGCCCGGCTCTTGCGCTTCTTGAGCGCTTCAACACGCTGGCCCGGCCAACCCGACTTGCGCGCAAAGCCTATCTGCGACAATTCCTTGTTGCGGCCAACACGCCCGATTATCGCGTTGCGCGATACGCCCAACTCCGCGCCGATCTGGCTGGCTGACATGCCGTGATGCAGGCACTCCTTGATGCGATCATCCTGCTCAGGTGTCCAGAAATACCCCATCACAGCGCCTCCGCATTTTGCAGCCACGGGCACCATGTGCGGCGTTTGTCTCCCGGCAGCGGATCGCCCATGACGACGCCGGTCAGATTGCGGTTGTCGTCCGGTATCTCTCCCCTGCGCTTCGCCAATTCTTCGAGATTGATGCGCCCTGCCATGCCGCGAAGGCCGGCTGCTTTCTTGGCGGCTGCCATCTCCCGGCACGATGCCAGTGAGGTTTCCGCGCTGGGCTTGCGATGCTTCATGCTCATGCTGCTGGTGCCTTCTCTTCCATCCAATCAATTCTCAAATCGCGCGGCTCGAGCATGTCGGCTGGGATGCGGCAGCCTTCCCGTCCGGGTGGCGGGCCGTTTATCCACGTCAACCAGATGCCAGTGCCTCGAGCCCGGTTCAGGAACTTGCCGAGACGAGCGCGGCGCTGTTCGTCCGTGAGTTCAACCGGGGCTTTGGCGGGCGCGGGCTTGGTGAGCCCCTTCCCGGCTGCGATGCGGGTTTCGTAGGCTTCTCGGATTGCCGCGACGAAATAGGACCATGAACCGGCAGGACGGGCCATTTTTGCCGCTCGAGCTCGTATCGTTGGCAGGATATCGGTTTCGAGGTCACAACCGCCATCGATGAGCCCGAGAATGGGGGCGAGGACGATAGCGCCGTGAGGCTGGATCTTGTCGCCTACCGCTTCGAGCAGCTTGTCAGTGAGTCCATCGAGGTCCGATTTTTCGCGCGCGGCTGCTGCTGGTAGTTCTACTGGGGGTTCAAACGAAGTGGGCCCGGAAGAATTTTCCGGTGAGGTTGACGAAATTTTCCGGTGAGGTTCTTTCCTACCGGAAGAATTTTCCGGTGAGGTTGAGAGCGGTACAATCAGGATATTGTCAGACGTTCTATACCCATCATCACGCCTGCGTTCTTCACGGACGATGATGCCGCGTTCTTCCAGATCAGCCAGGACAGTGCGGACGGTGCGATCAGAGCAAGCCGCCTTCTTGGCAAGACTTTCTTGGCCGGGGAAGCAGCGTCCTTCACCATCGGCATAGTTTGCCAGTGCAAGCAGTATCGCCTTTTCCGACGAGTTCTTGGCGTCGAAGTCAAACGCCCACTTGATCGCCTCGACGCTCATTGCCGCACCCCATTCCTGACAGCCGAACAGGCAATCTCCACGAACAGATCGACGGAACGGATCGGGCCGTTGCGCTGCTTGGCGATAATGAACTCGAGTTTGTTGGTGCAGTCGATAAGCCGCTCGGTGCGGGCCTGCTGCTTCTCTTGGTCGCCGCTCTTGTCGCGCTCGAGGTAATAGGCTTCCCGGTAGAGGAAGATGATCGTGTCGGCGTCCTGTTCGATGGAACCGCTGTCCCGAAGGTCTGACAGTTGAGGGACCTTGTTGTCCCGGCTCTCGACGGCGCGGTTAAGCTGCGAAAGAAGAACGACGGCGATGCCGTATTCGCGGGCAAGTTGCTTTAGCCCTGCCGTCATCTCGGATATTTCCTGCACCCTATTGCCAGAGTAGCGCCCGGACGGCTTGATCAACCCAAGATGGTCGATGATGAGCAGGTCCAACGATGAACCATGCTTCTGCATGTCGTCCATCATAGCCTCAGCCTTGACCCGGATATCAGTCATCGACAGGCCGGATTGTTCCTCAATGAGGATCGGCAGCCGGTCGAGGTCCTTGGTCGCGTTGATGAGATGGTCAAGGTCCTGATCGCCAACCTTGCCCCGGATCACATCGGCGTAGGGAACTTTCAGGTTCCAATCGAAGGCGATATCTGAAATGGCTCGAGCCGCCAGCTTGTCCGCATCCATCTCGAGCGAGATAAAACCGACGCCGGCCCCTGATTTCGCCGCCTTGATTGCGGTCGAGAGGCCAAGCGTTGTCTTGCCCATCGAAGGACGCGCGCCCACCAATGTCAGGTCGCGCCGCTGGATGCCACCAGTGAGCGAATTGACGTCTGTAAGGCCCCAAGTGATGCCGGTAAGCCCATGCCCACGCTGTGCCGCTTCCTTGGCAGCCGCGAAGGCATTTCCTGCCGCGTGCGACAACGACATACGCGTCTTACGCCGTGGCCCTGAGCGCATTTCAGCCGCGACCAGATCAAGGTCATTGGAAACTGTCTGGATGAGCTTGCGTGGGTCAGCATTCGGATCGTTCGCCGCAGCCTGGAATGATGAGGCAATCTCGGCGGATTTCAGCCTTGCCCATTGCTCAATGACGGCCTTGGCCATCCGCTCGAGCCCGATGTTGCCAGTGACGTTGAACTCGCAAAGGCTCGCCATGTAGCCGGCGGCGCTATATCCGGTCTTTGCCATGAAGGCGGTCGATGCATCTTCGGGGAGAAGCTTGACGACGCTCGGGACAGTCGCGGAGCCGAACCGCTCGTAGGCGGTCGCAATCGCCTTGTAGAGAATGCGGTGCAGATCGTGGACGAAATGATCTTCCCGCAGGGAACCCATCACCTTGCGGAAGTCGCCGCCGAACAGAAGTGTGCCAAGCACTTGCTGCTCGATCTCCTGAACATAGCCAGTGATGGGTGTTTGGTCGGTCACGATGCTGCGCGCTCCCTCGTCGGGATAGCCGCGAACAGACGTGCCAGCACGTCACCAAACTCATCCCATGTGTCGGGTGCGTCCTGAACAATGACGGTGCAAGCCGGTCCCTCGTCTGCCCATTCGACATAATGTGAGCGCACGATGTTCTTGTCGTCGCCAGCAATGACGCCGTGAGCGACGAGCAAATCCAAGATGGCCTTGGCGTAATTGTCGCTGTCACGCTTTCGGTTATCCGGCGAGACTAGGCGAGCAAAGATACGAACCGGCCCGCCGAAGGCGCGCACAAACTGCCTGTTGAGCATCAGGCCAGCGTGGTCGCGCCAAGCCTTGTATTCTGGCGATATGTCGCCCTTCCAGCGCCCGCCACGGTAAAGCCCATGAACGGAAGGCGGGAAAGGCAAATCAATTCGAGCGGTGCGCGCCCTCGCCTCGGCAGCGCTCATGCGTTCCTGGGTCAAACCATCACCCTCCACGCCAGATAGGCCAGCGGAGCCGTTGCCAGAGCCATCAGGATTACAAGACGGAGTAAGCCGGGAGAGATGGGCTCAGGGTGCATCACGCAGCCTCCCCTCCAAATAGCGGTTGCTGAACGGGCGCGGGCTCGCGAGGTGCGATGAACATGTCTGGCTGCGCATAGGCTTTGCGGATGCGCTCGCAAGCCGTAGCGAAATGGTTCTCATCACGCTCTATGCCGATAAAAGCCCGACCTAGTTTCAGGCACCCGATGCCGGTCGTCCCAGAACCCATGAAGGGGTCGAGGATGGTTTGACCCGGCTGCGTGAAATCCGCGACGAGATCGGCCATCAAGGGAATTGGCTTCTCAGTCGGATGCCGCCCGTCACGCCCGACGTTTACGCAGTGAGAGTAGACCCCGCGCTTACCGCCGCCATTCCACGAGCGATAGCCTTTACCGCACCAAACAGTGGCGCAATTTTCAAACCCGCGCGCCGCACCTTGCCCGTTGAAGCGGGGCGATGCATCTGGCTTAATCCAGGCAAGCACAGTATCCCACTTCGCACCCGCCGCCTGCAAATCGTCGCGCCATGCGCGGACGCCTTCCGCAAGTGTGAAAATAAGAGCCCAACCGCTTGAGACAGCAACAACAGCTTTTGCGATCTCAGCCCGCGATGCATTCACCCCCTCAAAACCAAGATCCTGAATCATTTCCCGGCCATCATTCCGACGAATGCGGCCAACAGCCTTGTGCAGTTCGTCTTCGTAGGGCGGATCTGTAATGACGTGGTCGACCGCGCCGAGCGTCGGCAAGATTTCAAGGCAATCGCCTAGCAGCAGCCGGCAGTCGCCTATCTGGACCTCTTTGCGGATAGGGCTATTCATTTCTCAGCTCCGGGCAAATCCATTCCGCGAAGTCGGCCCATCTGTGACTGCATCGCCTTGCGCGTTTCGCCATGAAATTCCTCATCGGCCACGGCAAGCGCCTCATCCAGCCAAGCAAGACGCGCCCTAAGTTCCTGTTGCTCACGTTTGGCTTCCTCGATTTCAGCTAGGCGCATTGCGGCGGCTTCTTCCGCATCGATCCGTCGCGCTGTGCCTTCCCAGATTGCCCGCGCCCTACGTTCGGTGAACGTCTTGGTTACGCGCGGGGCGATGAAGCGAAAACCAGCATATATGGCGGCTTTTGCCCCACCATGCCGCTGTTTCGGGAATGCACCCCGGAACATTTCGCTGTAATATGTCGTGTCACTCATGGACTTGCTCTTGTCACGCTCTGACAACACCTTGTCTCATCCTTCTGCCATTCTTCGGAGCAGTAGGAAGGAGACACGGAAACACATGGAACGACTTGGCCCCATTGCACGCAAAGTCTTGCAGGACGCGAAGCGCGCTATGGAGGAAAGAAAACAGGTGTCGGGCGACCTTGACGGCCCGAAGAATAAAAGGCCGGAGCGGAGCGCTGATGACGCTCAACACCCCGGCAGTTACCGCGCGGGAGGCTTGCGCGGATTGGAATTGGATGCGGGCGAGTTCGTGGGCTTGAGGGACCCTATGAATGCAACGATGCGCTCGCCCGCTACCAACGCGGATACGTACCGTTACGACTTCACGAGCGCCGGGCTTGCAGTGCGTTTTGAAAAGCAGAGACCCGGTAACGCACGTTGGTTCGATTTGCGCGCTGTCCCTCGTCGCGCATGGCTGGGCGGGGGCGAAAGTCCCTTGCCGCGTCCGTCCAGCCGCCTCCATGCCAATGACAATCGCCGCGCTCATTGGGGCAATCTCGACATGTCGATATAGGCAGCCCTGATGCCTTCGAAGCCGTCAGGGATATGTGTTGCGTCCTTACGGCGGTTCGTCCAACCCCAGCGATACCCCGGCGAATGGCTTTCACCGGGGACAAGGTCGTTGATGCAATGCTCACGATAGCCCGCAACAACATCGTCGGTAGAATAAGCCGCCACGTCCCATTCGTCGCGCGGCGGGAAAACTGTACCGGCCTCGCTGGTCATGCCTGCTCCTTGCGAGCGGACTGGACTTCGGAAGCCGTCATGTTGGTGGAGCTAACGCCGTTTCTGGCCCCTCGGAGAGCCACCACCAGCCAGTCAATCATCACATGTTCGGGGCAGTTGATTTGAAGGATATTCCCGCCAATCAAAATCGCGGTGCCGCCAGCAATGCGAACGATAGAGGCGTGCTGGCAATCCTCTATGAACTGCGTGCGCGCCTGCTCCGCCGCCTTCTGCCAGTCGATAGCCGACTGCGCGTTCATCTGGTGTATGAGATTGTTTATGTCGTGGCTCACTGCGCATCCTCCTTGCGAGCGGGGGCGGGGAGCAGGCTCTCGATAGGAACTGCGCCGTCCGTTGCCAGACTGACGCGAGAGAGCAGATCGATTGTCGCGTTTTGCTCGCCCTTCATGAGGCGATAGATTGTCATGCGACTAACCCCCGCCTTTTCGGCGATGGCCGCTATCGAGACGTTTGCCTCATCAGAAAACTTGGCGAGAGGGTGCTGTTCCATACCCTCTTGTAACGTTAGGCGTGACAACTTTCAAGTAAAATCTGTCACGCCATACGTGACCACGACGTGACAGGCTACTGCTACGATGCGGGAATGGCAAAACGGACGCTTGGCACCCATTTTTTAAAGCAGTGGCGCGAATATCGCGGCGTTTCGTTGCGCAAGCTCGCCGGCTTAATGGAGTCGGAGCCAGGCGTTGAGTTGACCTCTCACGCCAACATTGGTCGCATTGAAAATATGCAGCAGCCCTATTCTCAGGAAATCATGGAAGCGGTGGCCGAAACGTTGGGCTGCTCGGTCATCGACTTGCTTACGGTCGACCCGACGGTTGATGGGTTCTCTGAAGGGAGCCCCGACGCAAAATTGCGATCATCACTAATCGCGTATGGCGTCGATGGCACTGAAGTTGAGCAGGTCGTTGATATCGTTAAGACCTTCGCCCCCGACGCGAAATCAGAAGAAAGCCCTTCTCGGGAGCAATCTCTACCCGCCACTCCCCGCCGTGAACCAGCGCGGACAAGGTAGCCGCCTCAGCCATCAACCGCTTGATTTTCATCTTCGGATCGACGGGCGGTCCCGCCCCTGCTGCTTCTCGTAGCCCTGCAACGATTTCATGGTTCCGCGACTCGTAGCGCGGGGCAATCCTATGCCTGATGCTCATTTCGCCCTCGGGTATTCCAAAACCCATACAAGCGGGAATCGTTAACGGCGTCAAGAACAGAACGGGAACAGAGTTAGCCGCTTGTGATGAGTGGGGAAAGGCGCTTAGATCGGCAGCGGTCCAGGCGTTGGTGAGGGGAAATGTTTTCAGAGGCTTTGATGGGACTTGGCGCGTTCAATTCCATGCTCGATATGGCGAAGGGATTGAAGGACATTAACGACACCGCCGTGAGGAACGGGGTGATTGTAGAACTCACTGAAAAAATCATGGCTGCACAGGCGGCGCAGGCGGCGCTGATTTCCAAGGTAGCCGAGCTTGAAAAAGAACTGGTGCGCTTTGAAACATGGGAAGCTGAGAAACAGCGCTATGACCTGTACGAGATTAAAAAGGGAAGGTTCACCCGCAGGCTGAAGGAATCGATGGAGGGTTCCGAGCCTCCGCATCATATATGCGCTCAGTGCTACAATCGAGGCGTCAAGTCGATCTTGCAAAGCAAGGTCTCGGAAGTGGGCCGCAACACGCTGCTTGTATGCGGTGAGTGCAAGACAGAACTTAACTTGTCGCTTGCCGTCTAGAGCCATCGTCAAATCCCGACTTACCAGCCCGCCTAGCGCGGGCTTTTTGCTGCCCTTGATTCGTCCCGTTATCCGCCATCGCGGCGGCGTTGTCAAAAATAATGTCACGGCTAGCGTTACAAATCGCTTGACACTTGTCACGCTACATGTGACATTCTCCCCAACAACAACACACCCGTTGGAGAGAGAGCATGGCAAAGACTGTAGCCGAACACATTCAGGAAGCCGACCAAATCAAGAAGCATGTCGCTGACGCGAATGCGCTGGTCGCGCGGCTCCAAAAGATAACGGCAGAGGCGCGCTCAACTCTTGAGGCGCTGAGGAAGTTTGCCCCCCAAGAGCACTTCCAGATTGATATCCCTTACCACTTGCGCGGTGAACGCGACAGCATGGGGTCAATGCTGTCGATCCTTGACCGACAGATTAAGGGCATCAACGCCATTCTCGGCGACCGTGCGTGAGGGTCGTTGACATGACCTCCCCCATTCATGGCGCAACGCTCCCGGAAGGCGCAGACCTTCGCGCACCGGACAAGCACTTCAAGGACGAGTTTCTCGTATGGGACCCGGAAGACCGCTTCCATGCCTGCATCTGCTACGGCGAGGATGAGGTTCGGGAAACCATCGCACAGTTCAATGAGGACGTGAAGGTCCGCGTTCGCCGCATCACGGTTGGCGAACTTGCCAGAGGCGCGACCGACGATTTCCTCCCGCCCGAAGACGATGCCGACGATGCTTTCGGCATTCCCTCACCTTCCAGCCTTCGCCGCTGGATTGAAGGGAGGGTGTGATGGCGCAGGCACAGCACACTCCTGGGCCTTGGTTCGCGAACAAGAATACCGCTGGATACTATGACATTTCGACCGGTGACACCGACTATTCCCCAAGCTTCGCGGCGGCCCATCAGAACCCATACATGCAGGTCGACGCCGATGTTCTCGACGCCAATGCCCGCCTGATCGCCGCTGCACCGGATTTGTTGGAGATGCTCAAGGTCGCGCAGCTCTGGCTCGATGTCGATGGCCGCTTCGACATGCAGGGCATCAACGCAGCCATCGCCAAAGCAGAGGGTCGCGACCAATGACCCCGTTCTTCAACTGGCTCGCCATCAATCCTCGTCGTCTTTCAATGTTCATAGCCGCCTGCATGGTCTTCGCAGCGGCGTATCAGGGGAGTGTGGGGATATGAGCGCGACTGCTGCGCAACTCTCGGCCTTGAAGTGGCTGCGCAACCGGAACTGCGACGGCGTATTTGCCGGCAAGGGGCAAGTTCTTCTGGCTGGCGGTGAACGCGCTGGCGTCATGCGCGGCACTTGGTCCGCACTTGAGCGCCTAGGACTAGTCGAGCGCTACAGCATCCGCCGTTTGCGTGTGACCGAGGCCGGCAAAGCCGTTCCGCTCCATACGGTTTCTGAATCGAGGAGCGCCCCATGACTCAGCATGACAGGGCGGCACCGCTCACCTTGAACGTCGATGCGCTTCGCTCGCTACCGTTCCACGAACGGATATTCGCCTACGAGGATTTCGACCGCGCCACTTCATCCCGCCGTCTGGCCCGCTGGTATCTCCACACAAAGCCTGTCGGCTGGCGCGATGAATTCGGTTGGCAGATGCACTGCGCCGTAAGCGCATGGAAACGCTACAAGACCGCCCTTCGAGCGGCTGGTCAACGAAAGGCTGCATGATGGACACTCACTACCTTGCTATCGATGCCGCCAACGTCAAGGCGGAAATCCATCGGCTCATGGAAGCCTACCCCGAACTTGTCGAGGATGGCGAACTGGCGATCGATATGTTCGAAGGCGAAACCGATCTGTTCAAGGTGATTGGTCGCGCTGTGAAGGCCCGCGCTGAAAAGCTGGCGATGGCCGATGGCGTCAAGACGTACATGGGCGAGTTGTCGGAGCGCAAGGCGCGCATGGAGCGCGGCGCGGACGGCTTGAAGGCGCTCATCCAAAGCCTGATGGACGCAGCCGGCCAAGACAAGATCACGTTGCCGGAAGCCACCATCTTCGTCACCAAGCCGCGCGAGAGCGTCAACGTGACGGACGTGGATGCCCTGCCCCAAGGCTATTTCAAGCTCACCAGGACTGCCGACAAGACGGCGCTGAAAGACGCGCTGATGAACGGCGAAAGCATCCCCGGCGCAGAACTTCAAATCGGCCTCGCTGGCCTTACCATCAGGGTGAAGTGACATGCTGGACGAACTTTCAGCCGAGTTCCCGCGAGAGGCCATTAGCTGGCGTTCTCAGACGATGAACAAGGATGGCACGTCAGCTATGGCGCTTGCCTATATCGACGCCCGCGACGTGATGGAACGCCTCGATGCCGTATGTGGACCCGCCAACTGGCAGGATAGATACGAGTTCCACGGTCCGCGCACCGTCTGCTACCTGTCCATCCGTATTGATGGCGAGTGGATCACAAAAGCTGATGGTGCTGGCGACAGCGACGTTGAGGCTGAGAAGGGCGCGATTTCGGACGCCTTGAAACGAGCGGCTGTCAAGTGGGGCATCGGACGCTATCTCTATGCCCTGCCCGCGCCTTGGGTGCCGTGCGAGAGCTACGAACGCAATGGCAAGCGCTACTGGAAGCGCTGGACTGCTGATCCTTGGTCCTTCGTTAAAGGCGCGCCAAAGGCCAGTTCCGCCGAACAAAAGCGCGGCCTTGAGGCTATCGAAGCCGATCTGCTCGACTGCCACACCATCGCGGACGTGAACAAGTGCGCCAAGATTTGGGCGTCGATCATGGATCGTGACGGCTGGTCCGTCGATTTCCGCAACTCGGCCAAGCCGAAGTTCGCCGCGCGCCGAGAAGCAATCCAGCAATCCGAACAGAAGGAAGCCGCATAATGGCGGGCAGCGTCAACAAGGTAGTTCTCGTCGGCAATCTTGGTGCTGATCCAGAAGTGCGCCGTCTCAACAGCGGTTCGCCGGTCGTCAATCTGCGCATCGCCACGTCCGAATCCTGGCGGGACAAGAACAGCGGCGAGCGCAAGGAAAAGACCGAGTGGCATCAGGTCGTCATCTTCAACGAGCCGCTTGCCAAGGTTGCGGAGCAGTATGCCCGCAAAGGCATGAAGGTTTACGTCGAAGGCCAGTTGCAGACCCGTAAGTGGGAAAAGGACGGCATCGAGCGCTTCACGACCGAGGTCGTTCTGCAAGCCTTTCGTGGCGAGTTGCAGCTTCTTGACAGGGCTCCTGACGAGCAGCGGCCAGCGCAGCGCCAACAGTCCTACGCGGAGCAGAGCGGCGGCGGGACTTCGTATGACGACAACGACAGCGAGGCCCCGTTCTGATGGAAAAGCAGCGCTATATCCTCATCAGCGACCAGGTGCGCCAGAACGCCATGCGCGCGGTCCACATAGCCCCTGCTGGGTATGCCGTGACGGTATCACCAGCAACGCGCAGCCTCGACCAGAACGCCAAGTTTCATGCCATCTGCTCCGATCTGGCGAAGTCGCCTCTCATGTGGGCTGGCAAGCGCCGGTCGCTGGAAGAATGGAAAGTGCTGCTCATCAGCGCCCATTCCGTCGTCACCAGCACCAAGGGCGAAGTCATCCCCGGCCTGGAAGGCGAATTTGTTGCCATCCGCGAGAGCAGCGCCCGCATGTCGGTTGCCCGCGCGGCAAGCCTCATCACCTATGCACTGGCCTTCTGCGACACCAATGGCGTCCAGCTTACCGAGACGATGAATGCCGGCTTTCTCGAGCATGAGCGGAGGGTGGCATGACCTACACCCGCAAAGCGCTCATCCTGGAATTGCAAGCCATGCTCCCCGGCTCAAGAGGCCGACATAAGATTGAGCAGCTATTGCAGAAGCTCACCATTGCCGAGCTTGTCAGCGCCACCGGCATCAAGCCGCGCTTTCGCGTCAAGGCCCTTCGCTCTCCTTCATTGAGCAAGGGGGCGTAGATGGCGCGCCGCGAGTTCACTGCCTCTGTCTATGCTCAGATCGTCAAGCGGGCGATGCTTCCTACAGGTGAGATAGCCTGTGAAGGCTGCGGCCTTGTTCTCGGCAAGCGTCCCTACCATGTGGACCATACCAAGCCGGACGGTCTGGAAATCGACAAATCCCGCAAGCTGACAGCCGATGACGGCAAGTTGCTTGGCGTCGAATGCTGCCATGCGCCATGACGCACCCCGCCCGCACCATCCACACCCGCAAAGGCGACGTTGCCGTCTTCGTCTTAATGGCCAGCCTTACAGCCATGTCGCTCTGGGGCTTATGGGCCGCAATCCAGCCGTTCCGTTTCTAGTTGCCCCGTTGTTGCCCCGCAACAACCCGCAACCGAACAACCATAAGGAGACTACAATGAGTATGATGGACACATATAAAGCCATTACGTCTACCGGCGGAGGCGACAGCCCCATCAAAGGCGTAACCTTCAAGATAAAGCAAGATTGCGAGAACGATTATTATCACGATCAACTGCCTGTGATCCCCGCCGGGACCCCCATTGTTGCTGACTTCGCGGGGGAATTTGGCATGTATGGCCTCGTTGAAGTGAATGGCGTTCTCCACAAAGTAAAAATCAACTTGCACGAACTGCACAAGGTGGATTTCGGCAGCTTCGACGCGCGCGTTGGAGGGGTAGAATAATGCCCAACATTCTCACCGCAGACGAGTTCATCGCACAAGGCACTACGGCCGGCGCAATCTTGTCGATTGCAGAACACCCGGAACAACCGCGTAACGTTTCACAAGCGTTGCGAGACGTCGCGGCTGAAGTGGCGCAACTGACCGGCCAGCCGCTGCAGGTTCCTGGCGCCGTTACAGAAAGAAGAAGACGCGCCCACTGGGATCGTAAGCAATCCTCGCGGCGCCCCGCCAACGATAATCGTTCGCGCCACAGCGGCGCGCCGCGTAACCGGAGGGTTGCGTGATGGGCAAGTATGCGCGTGAGCAATCGCACGGTAGCCCGATTGTTGCCGTGCAACAACGCGGCCAGCCCACCACTGACATAGAGCAACGCCTGCGTGAGGCGGCTGACGAAATGCGGGCCGAGAACCAGAACGGCTGGCCGGTTGTCTGCGACATGGCAGCCGACGAGATCGCCTCTCTCCGTTCCACGCTGGAAGAAGCAGAGGGGGCGCTGAAAGCCGCTCGCGAGTTCATCGCTGACGAGTTCAATGATGATGCATACGAAGAGTTTGGCGAATGGCTGTCGCCAGAAGCGCGGGCCGTTCACAAGCAACTTTGCGAAGCCGAAGCGACCCTCGCCTCTCTCCGGGAGGCTGACCATGCTTGACGCGAAGGGACTGGAAGCGGCTGCCAGAAAACTGCGGAACGCCGAAAAGGAGAAGTTCGGTTCGTGGCCGGATGCGGACGATAGTAAGAGCATAGCAGCCGCCACCGTCACCGCCTATCTCCAAGCGGTCGGGCCTGAGTCGGCTGTCGCTGTGAGGCCGCTGGTCAATCAGATTGATGCCTTGCTGACGTTGAAAAACCCGGTCCCGCGGATCCCAAACCTTGCTCGATCACTCCTCGCCTCCGCCCGTTCAGCACTGGTAGCCACCCCGCCAGCCGAGACGGTGGTGGAGGCGCTGCGAAACTGGACTGGCTGGCGCTCAATAGATACAGCGCCGGAAGATTGTCGCGTGCTCTTGGCGACTGCCGGGAACTGGGTAGGCGAAGCGATCATGCTTCGTGATGAGGAAACCGGCGAACAGGTCTGGACCTGGGTCGATACCGGCAAGCCGTCATTGCATTCCTGCTACGGCTGGATGCCTCTGCCCGAACATCTTCTTGCGCCAGTTCTGTCCGACTTGCGGCCTGACGGCTTCGACGGCCCGACAGGAGCCGAATGACATGAGCATCATCACAATGACAAGACCGGCAAAGGCCGAAGAAATCGCAGCCGAGATGGATCGACGCGGTAAGGTTATCGAGCAGCTTGAAGCCCGCCTCGCCCATATTGATGGCATCTACCTTGGGGCGATCGACAATCTGTCCCACCACCAACGCCAGATGGACATGGACGGGATCGAAGTTGCCGTATCCCGCCAAGCGCTTTGCGAGGTTTTGGACGGTCTGAACGCCGCCCTCGCCACGAAGCCTGCCGTCAAGGACGATGAGACGGTGGTGACGGACGCGATGGTGGACGCGGCATCCGAAGTCTTTGCCGACAAGATGCTCATGTACGATGAGGATCGCGATCTTATTAAGCGCATGCTTGTCGCCGCACTCGCTGCGAAGGATGGCCGGTCATGATCCTGGAGCGCATCAGCCAATATCTTCAATCCGGCGGTTTGTTCAATCCCGAACTGATGGATCATGCCAAAGTTCGGGACATGATTATCGCCTGCCGCGATCACATCGAAGCCATTGAGGCGGAACGGGATGAATATCGACGGTTCGCGGCCCACTGGCACAGCCAATGCCAGGTTGTCGCGACGGTCCTAGGCTTGCCAGAACCGGAAGGCACAAACCACGCGGAAGGTGTCCGGTCAGCGTTCGAAGCCGCCGAGGCGGACAAGGCGCGGTTGAGCCAGATGACGCAATGATTGAGGCCGGGCAAGACACCTGCGAGGAAAAGAACTCTTGGGGCGGGCGTGTCTATGCGTCCGATATTTGGGAATCCATGCTCGCCGCTTGCCCCGCCGCTCCACAGCAAGGGGGTGAGTGATGCGCGTTGTGGTCGATATTTTAACAGGCCGTGCTTGCCGGATTGTGGAGCGATACCACCCGAATTTTCATCCATTCTATGCTGACTTCCGGGTCCATTACGCAGACGGAGTGTATAAAATAGTTCGGCAGCGACACATGCGCGAAGCCATGACGGGAGAAGTTAGGACCTTCAACCAACAATGGCGCAGCGCCGGTCGCGCCGCTCTATCCGACGAGGTGACGCGATGAGCGCGAGAGACGAAGCGGCAAAAGCTCTTTTCGATGCTGACTTTCATGAGCCGGAAACGGTTGGCTGGTCAGACCAATTTGAGAGTGTTCGAGAAAAATATCGACTTCGTGCAGATCGCCTCACCACAGCCGGCTTCTCCATCGTCCACAAGGACGAGATACACGCGCCGAGCGTGGAACCCCAACCAACAAAACAAACAAACACAAAGGAGACTACCATGAACACAGTCGTTCGCGCCTACCTCGTTACAGTTGCCAGTGAGGCATCGAAGCTACAACGCCTCGTCATGACACCCAGCGCCTCGGCGGCATGTGACGCGGCGCTCGAGGATGTCTTTGCCACAGAGCGCGAAAACTGGTCGACCGATGACCAGGCAGCAGCAAACCCGTTCTGGATTGAAAGCGTCAGCCTTGTTGCCCGCAATGACGCTTTCAACGGCTCAACGGGCATCATTACACTGTGATCGCCGCCGCTCTCCGCGAACTCATGAAGGAGGTGGGACGTGGCTGAACCCAAACTCGACCCCAAGGAAATCCCCGGCGAACTGGAAATGTTCGAAGGCGAGTTGCGCAAGGTTGTCGATGCCAGCCGTTCCGGTTGGTGGCGCTTTCACAAGCACTATGACCGCGATGGCTATTGCGACAACCCGTCGAGGGGGTACTAGCCCATGACCGCTAACCTCCTATCCAGGCTGCAAGGGCTTACAGCGCCAGACCGGGAAGTGGATTTCTGGCTGTCGATCCGCTTTCCGGTGGACGAGCCAACTCGTCATACTGACGAGGAATTGCAAGCTGACATCGACCTTGTTGGCATAGACAACATGGTGGTGGACGCACCGTACACCGCATCCCTCGACGCGGCTGTCGCCCTGTGCGAGCGCGTCTTGCCGGGGTACGATTGGATTGTGGGCCACACGAACGGCGGGCTAACCATCCACGCACAAGTCGGGCAAAATGAAATGGTGTTCGGAGAAACCCCCGCCATCGCCCTGCTCATAGCCATCCTGAGTGCGCTGGAGACCCGCGATGCGCGTGACTGAGTTTACCCGCAGCGCGCTGGCGGTTCGTCGTGACTTTCGCGACCGCGAGCGGGAAGGATGGGAATACATTGACGAGCATGGCGGCAAGCTATGGGAATTGCATCGCGGGGGTCGTTACGATCAGCACATTATTGACGTGCGGATAGCTGCCTGCGGCAAGGCGTTGTGGATCAAGACCGCCAAGGAGGCCCGCGATGGCACTGAGTGAGGCAGAGTTCGCGAGGCAGTGCACTTTCATTGCGAAGAACGCTGCCGCATGGGCTGGCGATATTCTTACGCTACCGGAGCAATACTCGGAACACGCCAGCGCTTCCACTGTGGCGCGATTTACCGACGAAATGCGGGCAAGGCTTGACCGTCTGGACGAGATGGCAGGCCGCGCAGCGCTAGGGGAGAAGGACAGTGAGTAGAGCGCTCTTGACACCCGACGAGGCTGCGAGTTCGCTTTCCATCTCAGCGACGGCGGTAAGACGATTTATTCGTGACGGATTACTCAAAGCCCAAGCCAGACCGGGGTCAAAATATGTCTTGGCTCAGGAAGATGTTGATCTGTTCAGCAGATTGTTAGGGGAATTTCGCGCGGATTATCAAAAGAACGGATACGCCTTCATCAACATCGGAATTCCCTTCGTCAGACTGAGCGGGGTTTATTTCGTAGGCTCGACCGATCACATCAAGATTGGTGTTGCCAAGGATATAGCTAAACGACTGCGAGACTTGCAGGTTTCCCACCCCACCAAATTGAAACTACTGCTTTGGGAAGAAGGCCGAGCGGCTAGAGAAAAGGAATTGCATAGGCTCTTTTCCCAATACCGGGAAAGTGGAGAGTGGTTCCGGTTTGAAGGAGGCCTGCGAGACTATATATCTCAGCGGACAGCTTGGTATTGGGGGTTGGCATGAGCAAGCCCCTCGCCCTGACACAGCGCCAGGTGAAAGCTCTCTGCGAAGGGGCGAAGCTCGCAGGCTACGCACCTGTCGTGCAGATCGGCAACGTGCTGGTCCGGCTTATCCCCGAAGAACACGCTATCCCTGCACAGCCGAACGAACGAATTGACGAGGACGAGGACTTCCGGCTTTGAATCTGGATATGCCTCGAAAATTGCCGCCTTTTGTCCTGCGAGAACGGACCCGCCACGGGAAGGTCGTTTTCTATTTCCGGCGCGACAAAGGCCCGCGCAAGCGGCTTCCTTCCATCAATGACCCGGAATTTGACGAAGAATACCAAGCCATCCTGAAGGGAACGCCGCGCGCCAAGAAGGTGATCACCAGCACGAACACCTTGAAATGGCTGGTCGCCCGGTATCGCGAAACAACGGCCTATCTCGGACTGTCAGAGGCCACGCGCCGCCAACGTGACAACATCTTCAAGCACGTGATCGAGAGCGCTGGCGGGGCTTCCTACAAGGCTGTGACGCGCAAAAAGATTGTTCAGGGCCGCGAGGATCGTGCATCTACTCCTGCGCAGGCCAGGAATTTCCTAGACGCCATGCGCGGCCTATTCCGGTGGGCATTGGAGGCTGAATACGTCTCGGTAGACCCGACCGCAGGCGTCAGGAACCCAAAGCGCCCGAAGACAGCAGGTTTTGAGGCATGGACCGAGGATGATGTGCTGGCCTACGAGTCGAAATGGCCCGAAGGGACGAAGGAGCGCGTATGGCTCCACGTGCTGCTCTATACAGGGCTCAGGCGCGGCGATGCCGTCATCCTAGGAAAGCAGCACGTTCGGGCTGGCGTAGCCACTCTCAGGACCGAGAAGACCGGCACAGAGGTCAATATCCCAATCCTCCCGGCATTGGCCGACACCTTGGAGAAAGGGCCGACTGGCGATCTGGCTTTTATTGTCGGGGATACCGGCAAGCCGCTCACGAAAGAATCGTTCGGGAACATGTTCCGTGCTGCCTGCAATGACGCCGGGGTGCAGAAATCGGCGCACGGCGTCCGCAAGATTGGCGCAACAAGGGCTGCCGAGGCTGGGGCTACCGTGGGAGAATTAGAGGCGCTGTTTGGTTGGACCGGCGGAACGATGGCGAGTCTCTACACCAAAACAGCAGATCGGAAGCGGCTTGCAAAGCAGGCTTCGGACAAAATCAGGAACGCTCAAAGCCCGCACCGTGGAATGGCGGTGCGGGGAAAAGCCGAAAAAATATAATGAAATCAATGCCAGTTTTATGGTATGGTGCGGTCGAGAA
>CAZROU010000037.1:0-10880 GCA_964601795.1 uncultured Mesorhizobium sp.
TCTTTGACAATGGCCAGACGGCTTTAGCCGGGCGTGGCAACCATAAAGCACGAACCTTGGCCAGCCGTCTGGCCATTCCTCGGGGTCCCCGCCAGCGACGAGCGTTAGCGAGGGAGCTTAAAGGCGGGCAAAGAACGTCGAATTCGGAAGGCAGCGTGGCGATGAATAGCCGTGGCGCCCTAGCGCGCGTCGGCCATCAGTTGCGCGCCGCCCACCCAGCGCCGCCATTCGGCTTCGCTGCCCTGGAACACGTTGAGGTCGATCCTGCCGTTCACGCCCTGCGACAGGCCCGAGCCGGAATACTGCCAGAACAGCCAGTTGCGGCCTGGATAGACCTTGGACGGATGCTGGGCCACCGCGCGCAGCCAGAACGGATGGTTGGGGAAGGCCCCGCGCAGATTGTCGGCATAGAAGTCGGGTGCCGTGTAGATGATCGGGCGCTGGCCATAGTGCTGCTCCAGCCGGTCCATGAAGACCTGCATCTTCTCGCGCACCTGCGCGGGCGACGGCCGGCGCTTGCAGCTCGATTCGCCGTTCCACTCCACGTCGATGACCGGCGGCAGCGCGCCCTCCACCTTCGGCACGTTGCGGATGAACCAGTCCGCCTGCTGGCTGGCGACACGGCACCAGTAGAAGAAGTGGTAAGCGCCGCGCTTGATGCCGGCGGCGTCGGCTCCGCGCCAGTTCTTCATGAACATCGGGTCGAGATGGTCGCCGCCGTCGGTGGCCTTGATGAAGGCGAAATTGGCGCCCTGGCTGCGCAGTTTCGCCCAGTCTATGTCGCCCTGCCAGCGCGAGACGTCGACGCCGTGCACCGCATAGTGCTTCGGCTTGACCCTGCCGAAATTGATTGGCTTGGCGTCGCGGAAACGGTGCGGATGGACAACGCCGTCATCGATGGCGCGCGCCGCCCGGCTCGGCTTCTGCGTCGGGATCAGTGCCGCAACATCGACCGCAGGCATAGCAAATCCGCTGTCCTGAACCGGCTCCGGCTCGGCCAGCACCGCGATCTGCGGCTCGGCGGTTTCGGGTTCGGGCGCGGACATTGCCGGCAGCATTGCCTTGGGCCGCACGGCGGACGCCGCCCGCACGGTGGTTTCAGGGCGCGAGATCGAACTGGTGATCTCCGCCGAAGGCCTCGGCATCATGTCCTCGATGCCCACGCTCGACGAGCAGCCGGCAAGGCCAAGGCAAAGAAGCAGGGATGCAAGAATGCCTGAGGAACGCATCAAGGACCTGTACGCGGAACAAAACAGCCCCAGCGGCAGCGCCCCGGGAATTCAGGTCAGTTATGAGCGATGAATTACCAAGAAAGATTGAATCGAATTTTTACCATACTTGTTCATTCCTCGGGCGGAACGGCGCGCCATCCCGAAAAACCAAACCGCCGCCCGGTTGCCCGGACGGCGGCGAATTGGTTCGACTACGGGAAGAAATGCAGGCCCTGACCCTAGCTGCAGATGCCGTGCTCCCAGCACTCACGGGCCACAATGTAGGCGGGCGGCAGCGAAGGATCTTCCTTGCAGGCGCGGGCGCGTTCCAGCATCCAGCGTACGCCCTTGGGATTGACGCGATCACGCTGCATCACGAGTTGCACCATCGGGTCGCTCAACAATTCGTCGAGCCTGCTCTTTTCCTCGCTCATCGGTTGTCTCTTCTCTTTTTTGCTTTTCCCACGGGCCATAGATAAGAACGCAATCGTGGCCAGCCAATGACACTTGCGCGGCTAAGTGGTGGCCAAAGCAGGAATTTTTTAGCTCAAGCCCGGCTTTCGGCGTTTATTTGCGTTTCGACAACCAGGGAAGGCGGCTGGCCGCATAGCTTTGCACGGCCGGAGCCGAACCTGCCGCCTCGCTCGGGCAGATTTTTTCCGGCGGCAACGGGACATTTCAAAAATGACGACTGTGGAAACGGGCGCCACGCCCCTCATCGACGTAAGAACGATCGCCCCGTTCGAACGTCACCAACGCATCTTCGACATGCTGGGCGCGCTCGGCCACGGCGCCTCGCTCATTATCGTCAACGATCACGATCCGCGTCCGCTGCGCGCCCAGATCGAAATGCGCCATCCCGGCAAATATTCGTGGGAATATCTGCAGCAGGGGCCGGACCTCTGGCGCGTTGAAATCGGCCGGCCGCATACATCTGACTGCGGCTGCGACGGCCACTGACCGCACCGACGCCGTCCGGCTCACCCTGCAGCAGACATGGCAAGGTAGCCGGGTGGCAGGTCATCAGCGCCAGATTGTAAAACATGATATTTCGCTCCCCCGGCGTGGAAGCTCACACTGCCGGGCGCTTTTTCGGTTTGCCTTTGCCTGAACGATGCGCCGCCTCGGCTTCAGCTATTGCGGAGGCATAGGCGCTTGCCCCCTCCTCGGTCACCTCGACGAGGGAACGCATAGAAGCAGCACCCTCCTGCGCCATCTCCGCGATGCTGTCGAACAGCAAGGCGAGGTCGAAATAGACGCTACGGTCGGCTTCCGTAGCGGTCAGGTCGTCCAGATCGTTGAGGAATATCAGCGCAACCTCGATCTTCTCGCGCTGCGTCCTCGCGTTGGCCAGGCAGGCGCGCGCGTCGCGCAATCGCTCATGCTTTTCGAAAATAGCCAGCGCCTCGTCCAGTTGCGTGCGGCAACCGCAGTCGAGATGCGCCTTGTCCAGCGCGATCGCCAGACGCTGGACAAGATCCAGGCTGCTGGAGGCGCTGCCGTGGTGCGTGGAATTTAGGGTGTTGAGCATAGCTCGGTCTTCCTGTCGCGTGATCAGGCAGCGACCCGGCAAGAGCCCTTATTCGGTTGCCGCAATCCTGCATCTAGAAGGAATTCTACAGAATTTTGCGCAAAACCGCCTTGATCCCGGACAAACACCGAAGAGAATCCGATGTCAGCTTATGCCGAGATAGCGGCCCGGACGGTGATTGACGGCGATGATGAGATTGAGGATCACCGCGCTCACCACCGACAGCGCGATGCGATCCGGGCTTAGCACGAAAATCGCAGCGCCAAGGATGGACAGGTCCACGGCAAGCTGGAAATACCCGGCGCGAACGCCCCAGTTTTCCTGAAGAAACATCGCCAGGATGTTGACGCCGCCGAGGCCCGTTCGATGGCGAAACAGCATCAGCAGACCCGTACCGCATAATGTTCCGGCCATTACCGCCGCATAAACGGGTTCCAGCCGCGAGAAATCGATCCAGTCCGCCGTCAGGCGTGAAAACAGCGATACCAGCGTTACGGCCACAAATGTGCGCAATGTAAATCGCCACCCCATGCGCTTCAGGCCGAGGTAATAAAAGGGCAGGTTGATGAGCGAAAAGCCGAGCCAGAAATCGACGCCGGTGGTGTACTGCATCAGCAACGCAAGCCCGGCCATGCCGCCGACCAGAAGCACGGCCTTTGCATAGATCACTGTTCCAAGCGCAACCAAAAGCGTGCCGAGAACAAGCGCCAGGGCGTCCTCGTGCAGGCCGTGCTTGTCGCTCAGCGCCACGTCCATGCTTATTCGGCTCCAGCGTAGTGTTTGCGCCGTACACATGCCGTCTGGCCGGGAAAAAATCTTTGCGGCGTATCAAACATCGAATCCGCCTGTGGCGTTACTAGCGCGGCAGTGGCATCTAGAAAGCCATGAGAGGTGCCCGGACATATCCAGCCCAGCCATATCTCGCAGAGATGCAATGCGCGTCCTCTGGCTGATACTCGGCGTCATCAGCCTGGCGCTGGGCGCGCTTGGCATCGTACTGCCGCTTTTGCCGGCGACGCCGCTCATCATCCTTGCCGCTTTTTTCTTCGCCAAGTCGTCGCCCGCGTTGCACGACTGGCTGCTGCAAAGCCGCACGTTCGGCAAGGCCATCCGAGATTGGCGCGAAAGGCGCGCAATCAGCCGCAAAGGCAAGGTCGCCGCCATAGTCGCGATGGCGCTGACGCTGGTCTTGTCGATCGCACTCGATACCGACCTCAGGATCGTCGCGATCCAGGCTTTCGCGCTCTGCGGTGCGGCAACCTTCATCCTGACCCGCAATACGGCTTGATCCCGCTCAAAGACATGTAGCCATATCGACGCTAACGGTTGCCTCATATTTCCAAGAGGTGAAGCTTGCCCGGTTCGATCCTGCATAAATATGCCGATGCACGGCTGCCGCGGTATACGAGTTATCCGACTGCACCCCACTTTTCCGATGGCGTCGGCGTCGGCACTTATAGTGACTGGCTGTCCACGCTGCCGGCAAGCGAACCCGCCTCTCTTTATCTCCACATCCCCTTTTGCCGCTCCATGTGCTGGTATTGCGGCTGCCATACCACGATCACCCGGCAGGACCAGCCGATCCTGGCCTATCTCGACGTATTGCAGGAAGAAATCCGGCTGGTGGCTGAGCGCGCCCCGTCCGGTCTCAACATCGGCGAAGTGCATTTCGGCGGAGGCACGCCGACCATCGTCGAGCCGCAGGAGTTCGCAACTCTGGTGAACCTGCTGCGGCGTTACTTCGCTTTCAGCGAAGCCACATCAATTGCAGTCGAGATCGATCCGCGTACATTGACACCCGATATGGCGGCCGCCCTCGGTGGGTCGGGCGTGCGCAGGGCAAGCCTCGGCGTGCAAAGCCTCGATCGCAAGGTCCAGGTCGCGATCAACCGCATCCAGAGTGAAGAGCAGACAGCGGAAGCCGTACACATGCTGCTTGCAGCCGGTGTCGAAAGCATCAACTTCGATCTCATCTACGGCCTGCCGCACCAGACGGTGGCTTCCTGCGTGGAAACCGCCGAACGCGTGGCCGCCATGCGCCCGGACCGGCTTGCCGTGTTCGGCTATGCGCACGTGCCGTCATTCAAGAAGCATCAGAGAATGATTGACGAGACCGTGCTTCCGGACAGCGCTGCTCGCGTCGTTCAGGCAGAGGCCATCGCCGCCACGCTGATCGACGCCGGCTATATCCAGATAGGGCTCGATCATTTCGCCCTGCCCGGCGATGAACTGGCGCTCGCCTGGCAAAACCGCACCCTTCGACGCAATTTCCAGGGCTATACGACGGACAACTGCAACTCGCTGATCGGCTTTGGCGCATCGTCCATCGGTCGTCTCGATGATGGCTATGTGCAGAACGAGGTCGCGCTCGGCCTCTATGCACGCCACATATCTTCCGGACGGCTGGCAACCGCAAAGGGTTACCGCCTGACTGCGGAGGACCGGCTGCGGGCGGAAATCATCGAGCGGCTGATGTGCTATTTCGAAGCCGACCTCCCCGCCATCTGCGCCAGGCATGGTTTTGACGCGGCCCAGATCCTCGACGGCGCAGTCAGGCTCCCCGAAATGACTGCCGACGGCCTCGTGACGGTCAACGATGGCGTGGTGCGTGTCGATGAAGCGCACCGCTTCGTCATTCGTTCCGTCGCTGCCGCCTTCGATGCCTACCTTGCCCAATCGTCGCGCCTGCACAGCAGGGCTGCCTGACACGACCCAACCATCACGGCAAAGAAGAATTCTCGGCCCCGCCAATGCGGGGCCGAAACGCATTTTTACGCATCCAAACTGACAAGACCGGCTTCGTCATCGCCATTTCGTTTGCAATGCAGCAAAGACGGATTTGTGCAGTGCAACTAGATTGCAAGTCATAGACAACGTGAATGGTCCTTGAAGGAGATTTGGCCATGTTGACGCGTCGTGAAGCACTCTTGGGCACAGCCGCTGGTACAGCGGGCGCCGTCCTTATGGCCGCAATGGCCGCCACCCCCGCGCTGGCACAGGTGCCGGCTGCAGACATAAAGAGCCTGCCCCGCCAGAAGGTCAATCTGGTCGCCCCGCCCTTCGTGCATGAGCACGAGCAGGTCGCCACGGGCGGGCCGAAGGTCGTCGAGTTCCAGCTGACCGTCAAGGAACAGCCGGTCGTCATCGACCGCGAAGGCACCACGATGCGGGCCATGACCTATAACGGCTCGATCCCGGCGCCGATGATGATCGTGCATGAAGGCGACTATGTCGAACTCACGCTGGTCAACCCCGAAACCAACGAGATGCCGCACAACATCGACTTCCACGCGGCAACCGGTGCGCTGGGCGGCGGTGCGCTTACCCATGTCAACCCCGGCGAGCAGGTTGTGCTGCGCTTCAAGGCGACGCGGACGGGTACCTTCGTCTACCACTGCGCGCCGGATGGCATGATCCCCTGGCACGTCGTGTCCGGAATGAGCGGCACCATCATGGTGCTGCCGCGTGACGGCCTGAAGGATGGCAACGGCAAGCAGCTCACCTACGACAAGCTGTTCTATATCGGCGAGAACGACTTCTACGTACCGCGCGACGAGAACGGCAAGTACAAGAGCTACGAGACGCTCGGCGAAAGCTACGAAGAGACGTTGAACGTCATGCGCGGGCTGATCCCCACTCACGTCGTGTTCAACGGCAAGGTCGGCGCGCTGACCGGCGACAACGCTCTCAAGGCCAAAGTCGGCGACAAGGTGCTGATCGTCCATTCCCAGGCCAACCGCGACACCCGCCCGCACCTCATCGGCGGCCACGGCGACCATGTCTGGGAACAGGGCAAGTTCAGCAACGCGCCTGCCAAGGACCTCGAAACGTGGTTTATCCGCGGCGGATCTGCCGGGGCTGCGTTCTACACCTTCCTGCAGCCCGGTGTTTACGCCTACGTCAACCACAACCTGATCGAGGCGGCAGAACTCGGAGCCACCGCGCACATCATGGTGGAAGGCGAGTGGAACGACGACCTGATGGCGCAAGTCTCCGCGCCTGGCCCGATCCGGGCGATCTAAGCGGTACAAATCGGAGCGGCCTCAATCTTGAAGCCGCTCCAACGGGCCAAACACTCGTGCCGAATGGGCGGCCCGTCGGAACTCCGGCGGGCCATTTTTCTGAGGACTGGTCATGAAACTCAAGGTTCAGGCTTCAATGGCAATCGCGGCGACGATGCTTGCTGCGGCCGGCGCCTTTGCCCCCCATGTCGCTGAAATTACCGGCAAGGCTCCGGCGCAAATGGCCGCTGAACCGGAAACCGTGGCAATCGCGCCCGGTTCGTTCGACTTGCGCCTGCCCGGCGAATTCCTGAAGAACGACTATCCCGTCGATGCGCCGCTGCAGGCTACTAAAGTCCAGCGCGGCTTTGCCATCATGAAGTACCAGGTGAGCGCTGCCGACTATGGACGTTGCGTTGCCGACGGCGCCTGCGAGGCTCCCGATGCCAACGCCATAACCGCCGGCGACGATATGCCCGCAACCGGCGTAAGCTATCGCGACGCCACCGCCTATGCCGCATGGCTGACCAAGCGGACCGGCGCTGTCTGGCGGCTGCCCACCGATACCGAGTGGGCTTATGCCGCTGGCGAACGCTACGCCGACGACGCCTTGCTGCTCGACACCAACAGCAGCAATCCAGCCGAGCGCTGGCTGGCCCGCTACCGCAGCGAAACCGGCAAGAGCGAACCCGACCCCGAGCCCAAGGCGCGCGGCCATTTCGGCACCAATGCAAAGGGCGTTGCCGACATCGCCGGCAATGTGTGGGAATGGACGACAACCTGCTATACGCGAACCCGCCTCGCCGACGATTCAGCAAAAGCCGAAAGCATGGACAATTGCGGCGTGCGCGTGGTTGGCGGCAAGCATCGCGGCTACATGTCCTACTTCATCCGCGACGGCAAAAGCGGCGGCTGTGCCGCAGGCATGGCGCCCGACAATCTCGGCATCCGTCTCGTGCGCGAGCCCGATTCATTGCTTGCCAGGTTCCGCAAACTGCTCCCGGCAAAGGTCGCCTGATTCAGCGGACGTCCGCTCCCCGGTTCTTCAGTTCCGCCTCGGCAAAGGCCAGCCAATCGGCAAGCAAATAGCGGTCTTCCTTGGAAAACGACGCGCGCCGCTTCATGTCGTCGAAACTGTCGCCGGGATGACAGCGGTCGAAGGCCTCTCGCGCCACTTCTTCAACCACCGACGGGCGATTCGTATCGTTGTCTGACGGGGCCATGACACATTTCTCCGCGTATTGATTGCCGGCCTTTAGACGACCGTTTTCGCGGCCTCTTTGCTGCCTCGCAACTTGCACGCAATACGCCTCCGCCCAGCGCGCCCGGTGTGACATCGGGACGGTAGGCGCGGCCATTTTATTGGTGTATCTCCTCATCGAAGATCATGAGGAGAAGCCGCTTGAGCCGTCTCGACCGCTCGTTGATTTCCGGCCTGCCCCTTTTTCAGGGCATCGCCCCAGCCGACCTCGACGTCATCGTGCAGCAGGCTCGCTCGCTGCGCATTCCCAAGGGCGACGCAATCTTCGAACAGGAAGAGGAAGCGCACTCGTTCTTTCTCCTGCTCGACGGCTATGCCCGCGTTGTCAAGCATACGCCTGACGGCCAGCAGGTCATCGTGCGCTACATCAGCGCCGGCGAGTTGATGGGGATAGCACAGGCGCTCGGCCGCAAGACCTATCCGGCCAATGCCATCGCAGTTGTCGATTGTGTCGTGCTTGCCTGGCCCGGCCAACTTTGGTCCGAATTCGCGGCGCGGTTTCCGAGCTTTGGCGCCAGCACCTACAACACCGTCGGCGCACGCCTCAACGACGCGCAGACGCGCTTTGTCGAAATGTCGACCGAGCAGGTCGAACAGCGCGTGGCCAACACCGTTCTGCGCCTCGCCAACCAGACTGGCAAAAAGACCGAGGACGGCCTTCTGATCGATTTCCCGATCTCGCGTCAGGATATCGCGGAAATGACCGGCACGACGCTGCACACCGTCAGCCGCCTGCTCACGGCATGGGAAGAAAAAGGCCTCGTCAAGAGCGGGCGCCAGCGCGTGACAGTGGTCGAGCCGCACCGCCTCATGCTGCTCGCCGAGGGACGCGTCGAGAAAAGTTAGCTTGCCAGTTTGGTACGACGCCCGTCCTGATCTGAGGTGATTGCCGCCTCGAATTCCCGGCGCAACATCGCCTCATCCAATCCGTGTTCGCGCGCTGCATCGGCAATGTTGTGGAACGGCCCGATGGGGCACCCCACGCATAACAGGCGATGGTTGATGGCGACATGAACCGTTGCCGGCCATCTCCGCATCATCTCATCCATGCTCATCTTGCTGTCCAGTTTCGGCTCCATCACCGCAATCCGTTCGTGATGGGATCGACATTGGTCGCGCCTAAACGCGCCGTCGTTGCGTGCGATCAAACAGCGCCGGCTTTTGGGGATTGCACGTCAAGGCGATCCGGAAGCGCAAAAAGCTGCCATTCGCAGCCCCTGCCCCTTCAAACTAGTGCCGCTTAGCCTGCACCAGATATGCGTCGATTTCGGTTTCACCGAGCCATTTCGCCGCTTCCAGCCGGTGCAGGCCTTCGACCAGCACATAGCGCTTGCCGTCGTTGCGGACTTGGATCGGCGTTTTCATGCCGTTTTCGAGAATATCCTCGGCAAGATGCCTGACAGTTTCAGGATGCAGCGTCTTGCGGCGTGCTGTCGGCACGTAGATGTCGTCGACCTTGACCTTCTGCACTCTTAGCATGGCGTCTCCGGCGGCGAATAATGCCCTCCATGCTGGATAAAGCGTTTCGGCCAAAAGGCCAACCCGTTGGATAAAAGCCGCCGCCAGTCCAGTATCTCTGGCCCGACGATTTCTATTTGACGGCAAGCAGGCAGGTGGCTGAAATGCCACTGCAAGTTCCCGCAAAGGCCTCCATGACCACCCTACCGACCGAGTTCCCGGATTTTGGACTAACGCCGGAACAGCGCCGCATCGCCGTGCGGGGCCATACCTATGAATGGCCGGGCATGGATGGCGAACGCGGCGAAATCTGGTGCTACAGCGACCGCTATTCCTATCGAAACGGCCAGAAAGTAACGCTTTTCGTCAGTTCGACAGCACCGCAATTCGACATTGATATCGTTCGCGACGGGAGCAGCGAGACAGCGGTTTTCAAAGCCGGAAAGATTGCGGCACGTTGGCAGGATACGCCGGATCAATGCTCGGTCGATGGCTGCGGCTGGGAAAGCAGCTACACGTTTCAGATCGGCCGAGACTGGCCCTCCGGCGCCTATCGCGTCACGCTGACGGCCGAGGGCCGCGCCGGCCAGCCAATCCGTAGCCAGCACCTGTTCATCGTCGCGCCCAATCCCGGCAGGAAGCCCGGCCACATCCTTCAGGTGGCCGCAACCGGCACTTGGCTTGCCTACAATACATGGGGCGGCTCCAACCACTATCAGGGCATCACCGGGCCCAATCGAGACCAGTACGCCTGCATGGTTTCGACCCAGCGCCCGTGGTGCCGTGGTTTCGTCACCTTGCCACCAGATGCGCCACGCGTGCCGCTTGAGGTTGCGATGCCGCCCAAGACCGTGCCGCGCTATCCCCACATGGAATGGGCGTACGCCACAGGCCATTCGAAGAAATACGCCTCATCCGGCTGGGCGAGTTACGACAGCCATTTATTCCGCTTCGCCGAACGCGCCGGCTACGCTGTCGATCTCGCCAGCCAGAACGACCTGCATTTCCGCCCCGACCTCCTCGACGGCTACGATTGCGTCGTCTTCGTCGGTCATGACGAATACTGGACATGGGAAATGCGCGACGCCGTCGATAGCTATGTCGAGCGTGGTGGCCACGCCGCGCGCTTTGCGGGCAACTTCATGTGGCAGACACGCCTTGAAGACCAAGGTCGCCGTCAGGTCTGCTACAAATACCGCGCCCGCGCCGAAGACCCCATCTACATAAGCGGCGACGTCACCCGCGCCACCAATTCCTGGGAAGCTCCTGAAATCGGCAGGCCGGGTGCAGAGACTTTCGGTCTCAATGCCACACGCGGTATCTATGCCGGTTGGGGCGGTTGTGGGGCGCGCGGGCCACGCGGCGGAAAAGAGAAACGAACACAACACAAGGGGGAAGAACACAACCACAGAAAAAAA
>CAZROU010000037.1:10890-42294 GCA_964601795.1 uncultured Mesorhizobium sp.
GTCCTTTCCGTTCCGCCCTCATCCCCCCCCGGTTTCTCTTGGCGGGGGGGGGGGGGGGGGCGCCGCGCGGCGCACGCGGCTTTCCGGTCTACCGTCCAGAACACTGGGCCTTCACCGGCACCGGCATCTACTATGGCGACGTGCTTGGCGCGGAAAGCCATGTCTTCGGCTATGAAGTGGACGGCCTCGACCATGAAATTCGTGGTGGCCTGCCCTACCCCACGGCCAACAGCGGCGCGCCCGACGGCTTACAGATCCTTGCCCTCGGCATGGCAAGCCAGGTCGAGGAAAGCGCCGATATTGCAACCGAAGACCAGTTCCTTGGCGACGAAGACGGCCGCTTTACCGCCGAGACGTTGTTCGGCAACGCCAGCGATGTCAATCTGGACAAGGTCAAGCGCGGCAACGGCATGATCGTCAATTTCCCACGCGGCAAGGGTGAAGTCTTCCATGCCGGCAGTTGCGAGTGGGTGGCTGGCCTGCTCAGAGGTGACGCGATGGTCGAACGTGTCACCAGGAACGTCCTTGATCGCTATCTCGGAAAGTAGAGTCTTTTCATGTCGCAAGCAGCAAAACCTTCCACTTCGGCTGAAGCAGCGCGCCCGCCGTCGCATCTCTTCTATGTGACGCGGCTGCGCCGGCCGCTCGTTGACCGCGCAGAAGGCATCTACTTCTGGACGCAGGATGGTCGCCGCTTCATCGATGGTTCCAGCGGTCCGATGGTCTCCAACATCGGTCACGGCAACCGCGCCGTCATCGACGCGATGAAGCGGCAGATGGACAAGGCCACCTTCGCCTATCGCCTGCATTTCGAGAACGAGCCGGCCGAGGAGCTGGCGCGGCGTCTTGCCCAGAAAATGCCGGGCGACCTCGACCGCATCTTCTTCGTCTCGGGCGGTTCGGAAGCGGTGGAATCGGCGATAAAGCTTGCCCGGCAATGGGCTGTCGCGACCAGCCAGCCGAAGCGCTGGAAGGTGATCTGCCGCTTTCCATCCTATCACGGCGGCACGATGGGCGCGCTCGGCGTCACCGGCGATCTGGCCTTGACCGAAACCTTTTCCCCACAGATCCAGCCGATGCCGGCGATCCCGGCACCGACGGCCTACCGCGACCGCGACAATCTATCGATGGAACAGCGCGGGCTCCGCTACGCCGACATGCTGGAGGACAAAATACTTGCGGAGGGGCCGGAAAGCGTCGTCGCCTTCATCATGGAACCGATCGGCGGCGCTGCCACCGCAGCACTTGTCCCGCCGGACAGCTATTTTGCCCGCATCCGCGAGATTTGCGACAAATATGGCATCCTGCTCATCCACGACGAAGTGATGTCGGGTGCTGCCCGTACCGGCCGCTATCTCGGCGGCGACCACTGGGATTGCCGGCCGGATATCGTCACCATGTCCAAGGGCATCGGTTCGGGCTACGCACCGCTTGGCGCAATGGCGGCGTCGCGTCGCGTGGTCACGCCCGTCCTCGACATGGGCGGCTTCCAGCATGGCTACACCTACGCCGGCAATCCGCTTACCTGTGCAGCCGGCGTCGCCGTGCTGGGTGAAATGGAAAGGCTCGGCTGTGAAGCCAACGCCGCCGCGATGGGCGATCTTCTGATTTCCGAGCTTCACAACCTCGCAAAGCGTTTCCCCTTCATTGCCGGCATCCGCGGCAAGGGGCTTCTGATCGGTGCGGACATGGTGGCCGATCCGGTCACCTTTGCATCACTGCCCAAGGCGCTCAACGCCAACCAGCGCCTGCTCGACCTCGCCTATGAGCGCGGCCTGATCATCTATTCGCGCCGCATCCAGGGCGACGGCGTCGAGGCTGACAATTTCATCCTCGCGCCACCGCTCATCATCACTGCCGAGCAGGTTGGCGAGATGGTCGCGATTCTTGGCGATTCCCTCGCGGTCCTCGCCCGCGAACTCGACCTGCCCGTCAATGGCTGAGCGCGTCACGATACGCCCTGCCCGGATCGAGGACACCGAGGCAATCCACGCTGCCTTGCTCGGCATAGGCGATGCCATCGGTGAGCGGCACAAGGTGACCAGCACAGTGGAGGATATCAGGCGCCACGGCTTCGGCTCTGGTCGCAGTTTCGATGTTCTGATTGCAGAAACTGATTCCGAATTTGCCGGCATGTGCCTGTATTTCCCTATTTTTTCCAGTTGGATGGGCAGACTTGGCGTTTATGTGCAGGACCTGTTCGTGACCGAAGGTTTTCGTGGCCTCAAGGTTGGGGAGCGGTTGCTGCGCCGGGTCGCCAAACTGTCGAAAGATGGGGGCGGCGCCTATCTGAGCCTTTCGGTCGACACCGGAAACGCCAAGGCACAGGCATTCTACCAACGGCTCGGCATCAGCCATTCACGCGACGAGCAGGTTCACAAAATCCTTGGTGAAGCTTTCTTCCGCTTTGCCGATGGCGACAGTCGAGACTGAGAGGCCACCCCGGCTTTGCCCAAATCGGCGAGGCCATCGCCGGTCTCGGCCTATCCGAGGACAACCTGTTGAGGCTCCACAGCTAGCGCTGCTGGCGCAGCATGGCGATGGTCCGATGCACGCTTTCCAGCGTCTCGTCGATCTCGCCTGCCGTATTGTAGTGCGCGATGCCGATGCGCACGACGCCATCGTCCGCCGGTATGCCGAGTTGATGCACAACCTCCCAAGCGTAGTTATGCCCTGACCAGAGGAAGATGTTCTCGGCGTTCATCTGCCGCACGATGCTCTCCGGAGAAATACCGTCCACTGTGAACGATACCGTCGGTACCCGATGCTGCAGCCGTGCCGGATCTGTGATGCCCTGGACGGTCAGCCCGGCAATATCAGACAGCCCGTCGATGAGTTTCTGCGCCAGCGGGTTCTCATAGGCGATCGACGCCTTGTAGGCCGCCGCGATCTTCGCCCGGCGCGAGCCACCCTCGCCCGCCATCTCGCCCAGCGTCTCGAAATAGCAGACCGCCGCCAAAAGCCCCGCCAGCAATTCAACCTGCGGCGTGCCGGTCTCGAACCGCTCGGGCAGGCCGTTGGACGAACAGCGACACTTGTAGGGCGTCAGCCCATCGATCACATCGCGCTTCCCCCACAGCACGCCCAGATGCGGGCCGAAGAACTTGTAGGCCGAGCAGGCCAGGAAGTCGCAGCCGATGTCCTGCACATCCACCAGCCCGTGCGGCGCAAACTGCACCGCATCGACAAACACCAGCGCGCCGGCCTGCTTCGCCAGCCGCGTCAGCGCCTTCACGTTGTTGATCGAGCCGGTCAGGTTCGAGGCGTAGTTCAGCGCCACCAGCCGCGTCCTGTCGCTCAGCACCGCCGCCAGCGCCTGCTCCTCGACCTGCCAGCTTTGCTCGTCGAACGGCACCCAGCGCACCGTGAGGCCACGATCTTCCGCCAGTTGCAGCCATGGCGACACATTGCCTTCGTGGTCCATGCGGGTCAGCACGATCTCGTCGCCCGGCTTGAAATCGCGGCCGAGCGTGCGGGACATATGGTAGGTCAGCGTCGTCATGTTGGCGCCGACGATGATCTCCTCCGGCGTCGAAGCGCCGAGGAAATCGGCCATCGCCTGATGCGCCTCATCGACAACCCGCCCAGCCGCCACCGTCGTCTCGAAGTAGCCGCCCAGATTGGCATTGGTGGTCAAAAGGCAGCGCGCCACGGCGTCCGCAACCACCTGCGGCACCTGCGTGCCGGCCGGATTGTCCAGATAGATCCGCCTTTTGCCCTTGTCGGCAAGGTTCAGCGCCGGAAACCGGCCACGCACGGCATCGATCGAAAAGCCCATGTCCCCCCTCATACTCTGGTGCGGTCGCGCCGTTGGATGTCCGTCAACATAGGCAAATCGCGCGGGCCGTCCAATCCCGTCATGCCGTAAAGCGGAATGCGGACGTCTACTCGCGCCGGGCACCCGCCGCCTTGCGCTTGGCCTCGTCGATCAGCATGTTCGCAACCTGCATGCGGATCATCGCCCTTTGGCGCAAATGAGACGGCACCCTGTCGGGGTGGTTGGCAAAGGCGAAGCTGCGACGCAAATGTCCGTAGTCCACTCCCGGCTGGCCGAGCCCCAATTCGGCAGCGATCGATTCAGGATCGATAGGCGGCAGTTTTTCCTGCTGGTCAGGCGTTTCGCCGGCAAGTGCCAATCTAGCCTGGTCGAGCAAGGCGGCAAATTCGGCCGCAAGGTCGTGCCCGCTTTCGCGGTATTGCGCCGCCAGCGCCTCCTCTGAAACCTTGATCCGGCCGGAATGCAGTTCATCGACAACGGCGAGATAGTCGAAGGCGACTGACGGCTTCGGCGCAGCCTCTTCCTCGCTTTCGGAAGCGACGAAAAGATCGTCGAGCAACGAAGCGAAATCCCGCTTTGCGCCAGTACCGATTTCAGCCTCCTCGCCCGAGCAGCATCTCGACGGTCGAGAGCATAGGGGCGCAGGGTTAAGAATGAATGCCCGCGTTATTAAGGAATTTAGATGCTGGCGCCACCCCGGCAAAAAGCCGGGCTACACCCTCATGCAGCCCGGAAAGCGCCAGATGGCGAGGAAAACCGGCACTAGCCGGCTTCGACTATACGCAGCCGACCCGTTTTAGGTTTCATCTCCAGCCAAGATTCCCGCAAAAAAGCATGACATGGCAGCCATGCGCATGTTGCACTGCACAATCGTCATGAATCACCTATATTGCGGTTCTGGGAGGACAACTCAGGAGCCTGACTATGGGGTTCTATACAGAACTGTTCGCCCGTCCCCGCCCACAGGAGCAGGTGCGCTATCGCGCGGCGCTTGCGCTGCTCAACTCGATGAGCAACGCCAACCGAGCCGATATCGGCATCAAGCCTGCCGACTTTCCGCGCATTGCGCGTGAAATGGCGCTTCGCTGAGGTTCAACCACCGTCGAGCATTTTCGACGCAGTCAGGGCTAAAATCCGCCGCGTCCCGGAGGGATATGGCCAAAATCGTCCATTTCCACGTCGCGAAGCCTCGACGGTGGTCGACACCGCCTTCGGCTCCGCTTCTCGAACTGGTCGATTTTCGCTCATACCACGCTCCAAACCCTGAATGTCGGTTGGTCCTAGCGCCCGCCCAGGAACATGATCTTGCCCAGCGGCACGCCATTGTGGCGCAAGATGCCGTAGGCAGTGGTCAGGTGGAAATAGAAGTTCGGCATGGCGAAGTTGAGCAGGTACTGGCTGCCGCTCATCGAAAGCTCGCGGCCGCCGACCCTGAGTTCGATAGCCCTGTCTTCCGAACCGTCGATGTCCGCGGCCGAAAAACTCGACAGATGTTCGCCCACCTTGGCAATGCGAGTCTGAAGCTCCGCAAAGCTTGCCTCATTGTCCTCGTATTTCGGAACATCGCGACCAGCGAGGCGTGACGGTGCGCCCTTGGCGTGGTCGGTGGCGATCTGCACCTGCTTCGTCAGCGTGAACATATCGGGCGCAAGACGCGCGGTCAGGAACGTGTTGGGATCGATCTTGCGTTCCACCGCATTCTTTTCTGCCGCTTCCAACACGCCTGACAGCGCCTTCAACCGTGCGGCAAACACCGGAACGGATACGTCATACATCGAAATCGCCACAATATTTCTCCAAAAGCTTCGGGAACCGCCGCGCGCGGAGATAGCGCCTTCCGCGCAGGATTTTCAAGCGTATCCGCCGTCTTGAGCGCGCCGCATTCGGCAATAAGATTCAGGCGGTCGCCGTCAGGAGATTCGCCAATGAAAGACGCCCTCACCCCGACGCTCGCTGTTGCCTTGTCAGGGGCGCTGACCATGTCGGCTCTGGCGGCGGAAACGCCTTACCTGGACAACCGCTCCGATCCCGCCGCCTTAGTTGAATCGCTCTACAACGCCATCAACCGTCAGGAATACGCCCGCGCTTGGGATTATTTCGGCGACACCAAGCCTGCCAAGAACTTCGAAACGTTCGCGAAGGGATTCGAAGGCACGGCCTCCGTCGAGGCAGCGACCGGTTCCGTCAGCGAGGAAGGGGCGGCAGGCAGCGTATTCTTCAGCGTTCCCGTGGCCATTCGCGCCACCGGCACGGATGGCAGCGAGAAGGTCTTCGCAGGCTGCTACACGCTGAGGCAACTCAACGCGGCAGCGCAGGAACCTCCGTTCACGCCGATCCGCATCGACAAAGGCGCGCTCAAGCCCACCAGCGAAATCTTCGAAAAAGCCGTTCCAGCAAGCTGTGGCGATGGCCCGCTGCCTCCGCAAAAGGACGCTGCGCTCGAAGAAGCAAAAAAGCTGTTTGCGGCCAGCTATGGCAGGCAGTGCGACCAGACCCGTCCGGGCGGCGATCCGATTGGCGAACCCGACAGTTACATCATCCGTTACAAGCCAGATGAAAGCTCCAATGAAAGCGAAGTCAGGCTGTTTCGCTTCTTCTGCTCGATGGCCGCCTACAATGATGACGCCGTCTACTATGTCGCAAACGATATCGACGGAGTGAAGCAGTTGCAGTTTGCCTCACCTGAACTCGACATCCACTACAAGAACAACGACAGCGACGGCAAGCTTGAGGCCGTCAACGTGATCGGCTTTCGTACTGACGACCGGCTGGTCAATTCCGGCTACGACGAGGCCAGCCACACCATAACCTCTCACGCCAAATGGCGCGGGGTTGGCGACGCATCGTCGTCAGGAACCTGGCTTTTCCGCAACGGCTCATTTTCGCTGGTGCAGTTCGACGTCGATGCGTCCTATGACGGTGAGATCAACCCGGAAACGGTGGTCGACTACAACACAGCGCCCTGACCTGCTGTACATTCAAGCCTGCTCAAAATTCGGCAGAGCGTGGCGAAAATGGTGATGCCGAGAACCGGAGCGGAGCGTACGTTCAGGTACGTGAGCACCGGAAGCGCAGAAATCGCCATTTGCAGTCCGCCCCGGTGAATTTTCAGCCGGGCTTGACGGAGAGCATCCAGTTCAGAGTCTCCTTCCAATCCGTCATGCGGATCGGCGTTCCGTGCGTACCCGTTTCAAAGCGCACGAAGCGCGCAGGGTAGCCTTTCGATTTGGCAAGGATCGAGCGGAAGAACGCTTCCTGCTGATCGACCGGGAAAACAGGGTCCTTGCTGCCCTGCCCGAAAAACACCGGCACGCGCCGCTTGAAGGCAGGGCTTGTATAAAACCTCTCGTCCCAAAGCGAGCCGAGCAGGACGAGGCCGTCGATTTCCGCGCCGGTGTCCTTGCGTTCCGCCAGCTTCCAGCACAGCGCCCCGCCCATGGAGCCGCAGGCAACAATGATGCGCGCATCCGGCGAACGCGCGCCATAATATTCTATCAGCGCAGCAATCTCGGCAGCGCCCTTGTCGCCGAAATCACTAAAATCAGGCGACAGATAGAGGCCGCCGTTTTCCGCCATCAAGTTCTTCAGCCGGTTGAAATTGCCGCCGAAGGTGAAGTCGTCCACGCCTTGCTTGCGGCTACCGCCCTGCCCGTGCAGGTAAAGCACGATCACGCTGGCGCCCTCTGTCCGGCCCACGGCAACGTGGCGAATGGTGCCGGCATCCGTATTCAGCGCCAGATCCTTTTGCACCTTGCGCACGCCGGTCGAGACATAATTCGCCCGCACCCTTCGCTCGGGCACCTGGTCGCGCTCATTGATGTCACGCAGTTCGCGATAGTCCACGACGCGGTAGACATCGTTCGGCTCCGAAGAAAGCAGCGCGGGATAGGCGAAAAGATCGTCCTTGAACGGCGTCAGCGTCAGGGACTGGGCCGAAACGGGAATTGCAAACAGCAAGGCGTAGGAAACGGCCGTCAAAGCCAGGCGGATGGACGCCTTCATCATCCTTGCAGAATGCCGCCGGCTTGTTCAAGCGCCTCGGGCGTATCGACATCGACTGCCGCAGCCGGTCCGATCTCGACATCGATGACCTCAACGTCGCCCGCTTCTACCAGATGGCGCGCGCCGGTATCGCCCTCGAGTTGGGCCACCGCCGGAAACAGCGAGCGCGGCAGGATCACCGGATTGCCGCGCTTTCCTCCATAAGAGGCGCGCACCACCGCCTTGCCGCCGCTCTTTCGGAACGCCTCGATCAACTGGTCGATGTCGGCGGACGACACACCCGGCATGTCACCCAGCACGATAATCGCGCCCGCGGCCGTGTCAGGCACCTTGGCGATGCCGGCTTTCAGCGAAGACGACAAGCCTTCCGCAAAATGCGGGTTGTCGACCGTAGCGAAGTCGAGCCCCGCCAACGCTGCGTGAACACGCTCGCTCTGGTGACCCGTCACGACCACGACACCCGACGCCTTCGATGCCACAACCCGCTCCGCCGTGCGGCGCACCAACGGCTTGCCCTCGAACAGGGCGACCAGCTTGTTCGGCCCACCCATGCGGCTGGAGCGACCCGCCGCCAGAAGAACCACATGCACCTGTGGGTGTAGCGGAACCGGTACCTGTTCGCGCGGCTCGGGCCTCGAAGGAATTTCCATCAACAACCCACCTACGCCCATCCCGGCAATGTCGTCGCCGGTCACGCCGATGCCGGCAAACATGCGGTCCAGCACCCAGTCGAAGCCGTTCGGCTTGGGGCTGCGCGCGCATCCCGGCGCACCCAGAACAGGCTTGCCATGACGCTCGCCCAGCACGAACAGATTGCCCGGATCGACCGGCATGCCGGAACGGAACACCGTCCCGCCGGAAGCACGGATCGCAGCCGGGATGACATCGTCGTCCGGATCGCTCATGGCGGACGCACCGAACACCAGCACCATGTCGCTGCCATTCGCCAGTTGTTCGATCGCAGCGGCGACCGCCGATGTCTCATGTGGCGTGCGCTTTTCCTCGAAAATCATGCTTCCGGAACGCGCCAGCCGCGCCTCGGTCACCTTCAGCGTCTTGTCCAGCACGCTGTCCTTCAACGTCGCCAACGTCGTCTGAACAACACCCACCGTCTGCGGCTTGAAGGCATGAACGGCGAACGCTGTCCGGCCCTTCGCCAGCCGGACGATCTCGTCGATAACCGCAGCCGAAACCGCGAACGGAATGATCTTCACCGTCGCCACCATCTGGCCGGCAATCACAGGCGCATATTCGGCAAGCGTTGCGATGGTCGCGTCGGGATCGACGCGATTAGCAGCGTCGATCAGAGCCTTGTCGACAGTGAAAACGCCATCCGCCTCGGCGAAAATATTGACGCGCCCGGTCGCCGCCGGCTTCGCTTCCGCGCCGGTGAAGCGTAAAGCCTCGGTAATGCGGGTCGCGGCATCGTTTTCCTCGATGTCGTTTTCGTCCAGCACGGCGACGATCACCTCGCTCATGCCGGCAGCGCGCATGTCGGCGACATCTTCGGCACTCAGCACGCGCGCCTTCCTGAAGCGCTTCTCGCCGACCATGCCGGAATGCGCCAGGATCGCGCCCTCGGCCTCGTCGAGCGGGACCGGACCGAATTTCATGCCGCCGCCCCCTTCGTCTCGAGGCCGCGCGAGCGGAAGGCGCGCACCACTTCGGCCAGCACGGCAACCGCGATCTCGGCGGGGCTTGCCGCGCCGATGTCGATGCCGATCGGCGAGTGGATGCTTTCGATCTGCTCAGCCGTCGCGCCCATCGCCAACAGACGCTCCACCCGCTTGGCATGCGTCTTCCTGCTCCCCAGCGCCCCGACATAGAAGCAGCCGGCATCAAGCGCGGCTTTCAAAGGCATGTCGTCCACCTTGGGATCATGCGTCACCGCCGCCAGCGCGGTATAGGCATCCAGCGGCTGGCGCTTCAGCACGTCCTGCGGCCACTCGGCATGCAGAACGATGTCGGGAAAGCGTTCCGGCGTCGCAAACGCACTGCGCGGATCGATGATCTCGACCGGATAACCGGCGATCTTCGCCATCGGCGCCAGCGCCTGGCTGATATGCACCGCACCTATCACCACAAGGCGCGGATTGGGCAGGTGCGCGTTGAGAAACACCGTGCGCCCGTCGATCTCCACCAGACCGGACTTGCCGGTACGCAGCGCTTTCGCGACCGCCTCACCCAGTTCGCCTTCTACCGCATCTCCCTGCCGGATCAGCCGCGCGCCGCCATCACCCATATCGGTCACGACGATGGCCGCGCGCCGCGCGCGCCGCTCAGCGTTCAATTTCTCCAGTATCTTCGTGTCCACTAAAACACCCCCTCAAAACGCTTCAGGACACGCGATTTGCAGCCCGTCCTCAAGCATCTTGGCTAGCCCAGCCGCTCGACATAAACCCTTATCCGCCCCCCGCACGAGAGGCCGACCCGCCATGCCGTCTCGTCGGCAACCCCGAACTCCAGCATCTTTGCCTTGCCTGTGCCAATCACGTCGATGGCCTCCGTCACCACCGCGCCTTCGACGCAGCCGCCCGAGACGGAACCCTGGAAATTGCCTTCCCCGTCAATTACCAGATGACTTCCCACCGGGCGCGGTGCAGAACCCCACGTTTCCACCACGGTGGCAAGGGCGACCTCGCGCCCGTCCTTCACCCACCCTTCCGCGACGATCAGCGGATCGCGGGCTTCATCGATATAGGCGCTGGCTTCCATCGTTCTTCTCCCAGATCGTTACGCGGCGCGCTTGCTTTCAATCGCGACCCAGCGGCGCGGATCGACCGAAGCTGCCGAGCGCCGGTCGAGCGACGCGCACAAATCGGCAAGCGCATCGAGATTGTGCACGGCGCGGAACTCATCGACATGCGGCAGCATGGCTCTCACGCCTCGCGCCTTGGCCTCGAACCCGTCGAAGCGCAGCAGCGGGTTCAACCATATCAGCCGGCGGCAGGATTTGTGCAGCCGTTCCATCTCGGCGGACAGGCCGGCGACATCGTCGCGCTCCAACCCGTCCGTGATCAGCAACACAACCGCACCCTGCCCCAGCACGCGCCGCGACCACAGCCGGTTGAAATCGCCCAGCGCATCGCCGATGCGCGTGCCTCCGGACCAGTCCTTCACCGCCGCCGAGCAATCGGCCAGCGCGACATCGGCATCGCGGTGCCGCATCTGGCGGGTCAGGTTGGTCAACCGCGTACCGAACACGAAGGCGTGCACACGCCGGCGCTTTTCGGTCAGCGCGTGCAGGAAATGCAGGAATATGCGCGTGTACTGGCTCATCGAACCGGAAATATCGGCCAGCACCACCAGCGGCGGATGGACCTCGCGCGGTGATCGGAATTTCGGCAGCACCAGTTGCCCGCCAGTGCGCGCCGCCGTGCGCATCATGGCGCGCGGATCGATACGGCCGCCGCGCGAATCCGGCTGGAAGCGGCGCGTGCGCACCAGGTCGAAAGGCAGCTTCAGTTCGGAAATGGCGCGCTTGGCGTCAGCCATTTCCGACGCGTTCATCTGGGCGAAATCCTTGCCACGCAGTACCTCGTCGCCGGATACGGTAAAGCGCGCATCGACCTCGATCTCAGGCATCTCCTGCACCGGCTGGTGCTTGCCGTGGCCTTCGAACAGCGCATCAGCCACCCGGCTTTCAGCCGCACGGGGCTTCGCCTTCTCGCGCCTGTCCGGCGCGACGGGCGAAAACATCGCCAGCATCTTCTCGATAAGTTCGCGCGATTTCCAGAACAGGCGAAAGGCCTCGTCAAAGGTCTCGTGATCCTCGCGCCGCGTCACCAGAACCGCGTGCAGCGTCCAGTAGAAGTCGTCGCGGCTGCCTATGCCCGCCGCCAGCACCGCCTCGATGGCGTCCTTGACCGAAGCCGGCCCGACCCGCAGGCCGGCCTTGCGCAGCGCGCGCGCGAAATAGACGATGTTGTCGGCCATGCGTCCGTCGGGCACCGCCTCTCTCATTTCGCTTTGAAGCATCGGCACGGCGCTTACTCCGCTGCCGAAAGCTCGGCCTTCACCTCGTTGAGGATGCGCCGGCCCTCGCCTTGCCCGATGCGGGCAATATCGTCCTGGTATTTCAGCAGCACGCCGATTGTGTCGGAAACCGTCTCCGGATCGAGCGCCACCTTGTCGAGTTCCGTCAGCGCGCCCGCCCAATCGATCGTCTCGGCCACGCCCGGTGCCTTGAACAGCTCGATTTCGCGCAATTTCTGCACGAACGACACGACCTCGGCGGAAAGCCTGCTGTTGGCCTCAGGCACCTTGCGCCGCACGATTTCAAGCTCGCGCTCGGCATTCGGGTAGTCGACCCAGTGATAGAGACAGCGCCGCTTCAGCGCGTCATGGATTTCGCGCGTGCGGTTGGTGGTGATGATGACCAGCGGCGGCTCTTCCGCCCTGATCGTGCCAAGCTCCGGCACTGTCACCTGGAAATCGGACAGGATTTCGAGCAGGAACGCCTCGAACGCCTCGTCCGTCCGGTCCAGTTCGTCGATCAGGAACACGGGCGCTGCGCCTTCCTTGCCGGTCAAGGCTTCCAGAACCGGCCTGCGGATCAGGTATTTCTCCGAAAAGACGTTGCGTTCCATGTCGGAGCGCTCAACCTTGCCGGAAGCCTCCTCCATGCGGATCTCGATCATCTGGGCGGCATAGTTCCATTCGTAGACGGCGGACGAAACATCCAGCCCCTCATAGCACTGCAGCCGGATTAGCTTTCGCCCCAGCGCCTGCGCCAACACCTTGGCGATCTCGGTCTTGCCGACACCGGCCTCGCCTTCGAGGAACAGCGGACGCTTCATGCGCAGGCTGAGGAAAAGAACAGTCGCCAGAGAGCGGTCGGCGACGTAGTCCGCGCTGTTGAGAAGATCGAGCGTCTCATCGATCGACCGCGGCGCGGCGCGCGGGGCAAGGTCGTTCATTTCGTCTCCGTCCGCGACATGTGCCCCTAAAGAAGCGTATAGCCGCGATCATGATAGATCAGCGGCTTGAGGTTATCCCCGATGCGCAGCCCTGTCACCTTGCCAAACAACACCCTGTGCGTGGCAAGATCCTTGGTGTCGATCAACTCGCAGTCGAACACCGCAACGGCGTCGACCAGCGTCGGAGCCCCGGTCGAAATCTTGTCCCATGTGCCGAAGGCAAAGCGCTCCTCAAGCGGAAGCCGCGTCAGGCCGGAAATGGCGGTCGCCAGCGCCTCATGCTTTGCGCCAAGCGTGTTCAGCGCGAAATTCCCGTTGACGATGAAAGCTTCGTTCTTCGGGTTCTCGCGGTTGAGACATGCCAGCACAATCGGCGGGGCATCGGATACCGAACACGCCGCCGTCACGGTAGCGCCGCGCAATCCGCCCGGCCCGTCCGTCGTAAGCACATGAACGTGGCCGGCGAATTTGGCCATCGCATCGCGGTAGGCCTGCGGCCCAATGTCATTTTTCTTCAGCACCGGCAATTTTCCAAAGTCGCGACCATCTGAAACCTACCGCTATATATGGCCCATCACATCGCGCCACAAGCGAAGTGCTTGACAGACAAGAATGAACTTGCCGTGTTGCGCGCCAGACTGCCAGCCTTTAGGTCTTGGCGTGGTCCGGCACCTTGCCGGCAGTGGAGGATTTTTGGGCCCAATGCGGAAAGAAGCAGGCATATTGGCTCTTGTTGGCGGCCTCTGCCTTGCCTGCACGGCCCATGCCCAGACGCTGTCCATCGGCGTCGCCGCACCGCTGTCCGGCACCTCCGCGCTGCTTGGCCAACAGATCGAATCGGGCGCCAGGCTTGCAGCCGGTGCCGGCGGTACCGAAATAACCGTCGCTGACGATGCCTGCACGGCTGAAGGCGGTGCTGCCGCTGCTCGTAGCTTTGTTCAGGCCAAAGTGCAAATTGTCGTCGGCTTTCTCTGTACCGAGGCTATCGAAGCGGCATTGCCTGTCCTGAAGGATGCCGGCATTCCCGTCATCACCGTCGGCGTGCGCACGGAGAGCCTGACCGATCGCCGCGCCAAGACCGGCTGGCCGGTTTTCAGGCTCGGGCCACGCGGCGACGACGAGCGCAACGCCGCTGCCGCCATTCTCACCCGCCTCTGGAAAGACGAGTTGTTCGCCATCGTTGACGATGGCACCATTTACGGTCGTGAAATGGCGGAAACGGTCCGCGCCACGGCCGAACAGGCGGCACTCAAGCCGGTATTCGTAGACACGTACCGTCCGGAGATGGATAACCAGATCGCGCTTGTCGGGCGGCTGAAGAAAGCCGGGGCAACTCATGCCTTCGCCGGTGGCGATGGAGCCGACATCGCCATCATGGCGCGGGACGCGAGCCAACTGGATGCCGACATTGTCTTTGCGGGCGGCGAAGCCTTGCGGGCCACGCAAGACACCGTGCCGTTCGCCAATGGCACCTTGATGATCGCCTTGCCGGAATGGTCCGATGTGGCGGACGGAAAGGTGCTGGAGGCCTTCACGACCGCCGGCATCATCCCGGAGGGTTATTCGCTTCCCGCCTATGCTGCCGTCCAGATTGCGCAGGCAGCCTCTGCTGCCGGCAAGCCAATGTCGAACGCATTGACCGGACAGGACTTCGCCACCGCAATCGGCACGATCCGCTTCGATGAAAAAGGCGACCTGACCGAAAATCCGTATCGGGCATGGCGTTTCGACGGGCAGCGTTTCACTCCGGTCGAGGGGCAATGATGTTTCGCACCGGTCCGAGAAACCTCATCACCGATGTGGCGGGCCTGAAGGTCGGCAATGCCGCCGATGCCGGGTTGAAATCGGGCGTCACCGCCATCGTCTGCGACGAGCCTGTCGTGGCAAGCGTGCAGGTTCTCGGCGGTGCGCCCGGTACGCGCGAAACCGACCTGCTCGAGCCGCACAACACCGTCGAGGCAGTCAACGCGGTGGTTTTGTCCGGTGGTTCGGCCTTCGGTCTTGACGCTGCATCCGGCGTGCAGGCGGCGTTGCGCGAAAAGGGCATCGGCTTTGCCGTGCAGGATCAAATCGTGCCAATTGTGCCGGCAGCCATCCTTTTCGACCTCGCCAATGGCGGCAACAAGGATTGGGGCCGCTACCCGCCCTATCGCGAACTGGGCTACGAAGCCGCTCAAAACGCGGCGGTCGACTTTGCCCTCGGATCGCATGGCGCAGGCACAGGCGCGCTGGTGACGGGATTGAAGGGCGGCCTCGGCTCTGCTTCCGTTTTGCTGGAAAACGGCGTCACCGTCGCTGCACTCGTCGCAGTCAATGCTCTCGGTTCGGTAACGGTCGGCCGCTCGCGCCACTTCTGGGCGTCGCCTTTCGAAATCGGCAGTGAGTTCGGCGGCCTGTGCTATCCCCACCCCATACCGGAAGACGCGCGCAGGATCGCCCTGAAATTCCACGAGAAGCCGCAAGGCGTCAGCACCACGATTGCCGTCATCGCCACCGATGCGATGCTGACCAAGGCCGCCGCCAAACGCCTCGCCGTCGCCGCGCATGACGGCTTTGCCCGCGCCATCTGGCCAAGTCACACGCCTTTCGACGGCGATCTTGTGTTCGCGCTGGCGACTGGCCGCAGCGGCATATCACTGTTGCCAGAGCAGACAATCGACCTCGGCGCTGCCGCAGGCGCAACAATGGCGCGCGCCATCGCCCGCGGCATCCATGCCGCAACACCTGCCGAGGGCGATCTTTTTCCGGTATGGTCGTCGCGCTGACGGCCGCAACCGGCGACCCGCTCTTTGCCATGCACCGAAATCGGAGAAAAGATGCGACGACTTTCCGTTTTGGCCACCGCCGCGCTCCTTCAGCTCGTCCCCCTCGGCTACGCACATGCCGGCGACGTGGCGCAGTTGGAAATCCTCGGTTTCAGCCAAGACGGCAGCGTCTTTGCCTTCGAGGAATATGGCGTCCAGGACGGCTCCGGTTTTCCCTATGCGAACCGCTACTACATCGACACCGCAACCGATAGCTTCATCAAGGGTACGCCGGTAAGGGTGCGCATCGACGACGAGTCCGCCTCGCTGACAGCGGCGCGTGACCAGGCCCGCCAGCAGGGCGAGCCAATCGTCAAGCAGGCGGAGCTTGCAGCCAATCGTGGCTTCACCGCTGGCACCAACCCGGTCACGGAACTGTCCGCCGATCCTTTACGCATCGTCGTCAATCCGCGCCCTGTCTTCCCGGCCATCGACCCGCCGCTGGAGTTCCGGCTGGAAATCCTGCCGATGGGCGAAACGCCCGGCTGCGAGGATCAGGGCGAGATCAGCGGTTTCCGCCTCCTTCGCATCGACAGCGCGCCGGACGGCAAGACCCAACTCCTCCATGAAGACAAAGCGGTTCCACAAAGCCGCGGCTGTCCAAACGGCTACAGAATCGGCGCGGTGCAGACCTTCATGAAAGACGGCATCTCCCGCTATGCCGTACTGATCGCGGTGCGCCGCGTCGGCTTCGAAGGACCGGACTACCGCTGGATCGCCGTGACCGGAAAATCGTGAGCCGTCAGCCAACATCGCCGGCCGCTTCGTCCGTGCGCCGCCAGTCCGGTATCGCCCAAAGCGCGGCCAAGCATAGGCTAAGGCTGGCCCTGCCGTCGCTTGGCCTGACGCTTGGCGGCGCTTTGGTGTGGGGATTGGTCACAGGCGCATCGGCGCTCATCAACCTGTTGTTGGCGGAATGGGCAACACCGGCGCAGGTGCGTGAAATCTCGCTCCTCTTCCTCGCCGGCGGCGCGCTGGCATTTCCCGTCGCGCTCTATCTGGCCCGGTTTTTGTCCCTCGGACGCGGACAGGAAGTCGCCTTCGCGTCGCTGTTCGTCTGCCTGCTCACCGCAACCATCTCCTTAACCAGCGGGCTGCACGCCCTGTTCTACTGGCTGCTTGGCGAGCGCCACGCCGCAGCATTCACCTATTTCTGGTTCAGCGAACTGTTCTTCACGGTCGCATCCGCGCTCTATCAGTTTGCCGTCATCGGCATCCGGCTTTATTTCCCCATCGGTTTTGCCGCGCTCCTGTTGAGCAGTCTCTGGTTTGCGCGGGTAACGCGTTGAGCATTTGGCCGCGCTCTGTTAGGACGCGGCCAACCTTCCCAATCGTTGGAACAAAAGCGCATGATCCCTCGCTATTCCCGGCCGGAAATGGTCGCCATCTGGTCGCCCGAGACGCGTTTCCGCATCTGGTTCGAGATCGAGGCACATGCCTGCGACGCGCTGGCCGAACTTGGCGTCATTCCGAAGGAGGCCGCGAAAACCATCTGGGAAAAGGGCGGCGCGGCGGAATTCGACGTCGCCCGCATCGACGAGATCGAGCGCGTCACCAAACACGACGTCATCGCCTTCCTCACCCATCTTGCCGAGTTCGTCGGCCCCGACGCGCGCTTCATCCATCAGGGCATGACCTCGTCGGACGTGCTCGACACCTGCTTCGCCGTCCAACTCACCCGCGCCTCCGACATCCTGCTTGCCGACATCGACGCGCTTCTGGCCGCGCTCAAGCGCCGCGCCTTCGAGCACAAGGACACCGTCACCATCGGCCGCAGTCACGGCATTCATGCCGAGCCGACCACCTTCGGCGTCAAGCTGGCTGAAGCGTATGCCGAGTTCACCCGCGCCCGCGAGCGCCTCGTCCACGCCCGCGAGGACATCGCGACCTGCGCCATCTCCGGCGCGGTCGGCACGTTCGCCAACATTGAGCCCTTTGTTGAAGAACACGTCGCGGCCAAGCTCGGCCTGAAGCCCGAGCCGGTCTCGACGCAGGTCATCCCGCGCGATCGCCACGCCATGTTCTTCGCCACGCTTGGCGTCATCGCCTCGTCGATCGAGCGGCTTTCCATCGAAATCCGCCATCTCCAGCGCACCGAGGTGCTCGAGGCGGAAGAATACTTCTCGCCAGGCCAGAAGGGCTCGTCGGCCATGCCGCACAAGCGCAACCCGGTGCTGACGGAAAACCTCACCGGCCTTGCTCGCATGGTCCGCTCCTACACCATGCCGGCCATGGAGAACGTGGCGCTCTGGCATGAGCGCGACATCTCGCACTCCTCGGTCGAACGCATGATCGGCCCCGACGCGACGGTCACGCTCGACTTCGCGCTCGCCCGCCTCACCGGCGTCATCGACAAGCTGCTGGTCTATCCGGACAACATGTTGAAGAACATGAACAAGTTCCGCGGCCTCGTGCACTCGCAGCGCGTGTTGCTCGCTCTCACCCAGGCCGGCCTCAGCCGTGAGGATTCCTACCGGTTGGTGCAGCGCAACGCCATGAAGGTGTGGGAACAGGGCGCGGACTTCCTCGAGGAACTGCTGGCCGACAAGGAAGTGACGGCCGCACTTTCCGAAGCCGAGATCCGCGAGAAATTCGACCTCGGCTACCATACCAAGCACGTCGACACGATCTTCCGGCGCGTGTTTGGCGAGGCCTGATCCATCGCATCGCTGGGCATAAAAAAGGGCCCGTGCGGGCCCTTTTTCATTCGTACCACCTGTGAAACTCAGGCCGGCTTGCCCGCAACGGTGCGGATTTCCGTGCCCCAGGGGTCCTGCTTGCTCGATGCGGCTGCTTCCGAGGACCGCATCTCGACCCATGCTAGGCCGGTCCGCTCCTTTTCGCGCTTGCCGGCACCCGCGCTCTGCCAGGTGTTGGCGCCGATATGATGATGGTAGCCACCCGACGACAGGAACACAGCCTGCGCGCCGTACTTCGCAACCGTGTCGAAGCCGAATTCGCTGTTCCACCAGGCTTCAGCTTCGCGCGGGTCGCCAACGCGCAGATGCACGTGGCCAACCACAGTGTTTTCAGGTGCGCCCTGCCAGCCCGCATCACCTTCCGGCACCGAACCAACCACGCCCTGAACGTCCATGCGATCGGTCGCCATGGCGACCTGCGAGCCGTTCCATTTCCAGCTATCCTTGGGCCGGTCGGCATAGATTTCGATGCCGTTGCCTTCCGGATCGGTCAGGTAAAGCGCCTCGCTGACGATGTGGTCGGAAGCACCCTCAACCCTGATCTTCTGCGCGATCGCATGGTTGATCCAGCGGCCAAGGTCCGCCCTTTCCGGCAAGAGAAACGCGGTGTGGAACAGCCCGGCGCTGCGCGGATCGTCAGGCTTCGCAGCCGTATCGGATTCCAGCACCAAAAGCGGCCTGCCGGCAGCGCCCAGCGTGATCGTTTCGCCGTCGCGGGACAATTCCTGCAGCCCGACAACGTCACGATAATAAGAAGCAAGGCCCTCCGCATCGCGGGCGCGCAAGCCGACGCGGCCGATGCTCACCGGCGTCGTCGCGGAAAATGGCAATTCACTCATCGGTGTCTCCGTTCGACCGGCATTCGCCCAGCTTGCCAAGGGCAAAGCCCCTGCTGCGCCGATCAATGTGCGTCGTGTCAGCGTCAAACCAAACTCCCGGCACGGCTGTTTCTGTCTCGGGTTCTATATCGAACAGGTCAATCGTTCACACAAGGCGGCAAAAATCGAACATCGTGTTCACTATTTCGACTCTCAAGCCCAAACTGAGACCATTGCAGCCAACTCATGCTATCGCTACATGCGGGCGATGAAAGCTAAAGACGCAGATATTCTGATCGTTCCAGGATACACCAATTCCGGGCCGGATCATTGGCAAAGCCGCTGGGAAACCAAGCTCTCTACGGCGCGCCGTGTCGAGCAGGCGGAATGGTCCAAGCCGGTCCGCGAAAGCTGGACCGACGCCGTTGCCAAGGCGGTGAACGAAGCGGAACGCCCGGTAATCCTCGTGGCGCATTCGCTCGGCGTACCCACCGTCATCCAGGCGATCCCCAAATTCGCCAAGCCGGTCGCCGGCGCCTTCTTCGTTGCCGCGCCTGATGTCGCCAATCCGAAGATCAAGCCGAAGCACCTGATGACCTTCGGCCCCTACCCGCGCGATCCGCTGCCGTTTCCGTCGATCACGGTTGCCAGCCGCAACGACCCTTTCTGCGCGTTCGATGTAGCGGAAGACATTGCCGGCGCCTGGGGTTCGCTGTTCATCGATGCTGGCGAAGCGGGCCATATCAACGCCGAATCCGGCCACGGTCCCTGGCCGGAAGGGTCGATGACCTTCGCCCACTTCATGACGCGGCTGTGATCGTTATCCGATTGACTTCTTGAGGTCGGCAAGCAGGCTTGCTGCGCCCATCGAGATCAGTTGCTGCTCCTGTCCGGTTGCCAGCAGGCGATAGCCCATCTTGGAAAAGCGCCCGGCAATGTTCGTATCGGTGACATAGATCGCAGCGTATTTGCCAGCCTGCCGTGCGCGCTTGGCCACCGAAGCGACCGTTTCCATCATGTCCTCAAGCGTGGAATTGACGGTCGCACCGTTCGTCCAGGCGATGGAAAAGTCGCCGGGTCCGAGGAAAATCGCATCTATTCCGGGCGTGTCCAATATGCCGTCCAGCGCATCCAGCGCCGCGCGTGTCTCGATCATGGCAAAGGAAAGCGTTCGCCCGTTGCTCTCGCGCAGCCAGTCCTGGCTGTCGCCCTTGCCGTAGCGCGGGAAGCCGAAGGTCGGCCCCCAGGAGCGCTGTCCTACCGGCGGATACTTCATCGCCGCGGCAAATGCCTTGGCATCGGCCACCGAGTTGACCATCGGCGCAATCACCGCTTCGGCGCCGAAATCCAGCGCACGGCTTGCCATGTCGAAACGGCCTACCGGCACCCTGACGATCACCGGCTTGCCTTCTGCCTGTATCGGCGCAATGCAGCGCAGCACACTGTCCTCGTGGTGGCCGCCATGCTGCATGTCGAGGGTCAGCGCATCGAACCCTTGTCGCGCCATGATCTCCACCGTCAGTGCATCTGGCACGCCCGACCAGGCGGTTATCAGCGTTTCATCGGCTGCAAGCCGTTCCTTCAGGGACATGGCGATTTCCTCATTGAGAGAATCCAGTTTCAGCCGGAAACGCATGGAAAGGCAAAGAAAAACCGCCCGGATTTACCGGGCGGTCGATTGGTCCAGAGCAAAGGCTCATGCGGTTCTTAGCTGTTCTTCACCTGCTCGGCAGCCGTCGCCATCAATTCGTCCATGGTGCGGCGGATCTGGTGGTCTGACTGGTCGATGCCGGCGGCGTCGAAATCCTTGCGGATCTTGCGGAACACGTCGTGGTCGCCCGCTTCCTCGATATCGGAAACGATGACTTCCTTGGCATAGGCCTCGGCATCCGCGCCGCTTTTGCCGAGCTTTTCGGCTGCCCAAAGCCCAAGCAGCTTGTTGCGCCGGGCAACGGCACGGAACTTCTGTTCTTCATCAAGAGCGAACTTGCGTTCGAACCCTTCCTCCCGGTCCTTCATGCTCGTCATGCCAGTGCCTCCAAGGTCGATCTTCGATTCGGTGAAGGTGAATATGTGGTGCCAAAGCACAAACCAAAAGGCCGCCGCCCGGTCAATATGCTAGATTGCCTGCCTCTGCGGCATTTCGAACGTCAAAGTGGGCGTTGAAACTCTTGAAAGCCCGGATTTGCTCATTGAGGAAAAGACCCGTTTGCGCTAGAGACCGCGATAAAGCCCCCACGGTTGCCGCTTTTGCGGCGAAAAAGGGACTGGTAGCAGCCACCCGCCCCTCGAGCCAGAGAAACACAAGAAAATGAAGCCACGTCGCCGCATTTATGAAGGCAAGGCCAAGATCCTCTATGAAGGACCTGAGCCGGGCACCTTGATTCAGTTCTTCAAGGACGATGCGACCGCCTTCAACAAGAAAAAGCACGAGATCGTCGACGGCAAGGGCGTGCTCAACAACCGCATTTCCGAGCACATCTTCAACCACCTTAACCGCATGGGCATCCCGACCCATTTCATCCGCCGCCTGAACATGCGCGAGCAGTTGATCAAGGAAGTCGAGATCATCCCGCTTGAAGTTGTCGTGCGCAACGTCGCCGCAGGCTCGCTGGCCAAGCGCCTCGGGCTCGAGGAAGGCACTGTGCTGCCGCGCTCGATCATCGAATTTTACTACAAGGCCGATGCGCTCGATGACCCGATGGTTTCGGAAGAACACATCACCGCCTTCGGCTGGGCGAGCCCGCAGGAAATCGACGACATCATGGCACTCGCCATCCGCGTCAACGACTTCCTGTCCGGCCTTTTCCTCGGCGTCGGCATCCAGCTCGTCGATTTCAAGATGGAGTGCGGCCGCCTCTATGAAGGCGACATGATGCGCATCGTCGTCGCAGACGAAATCTCGCCCGATAGCTGCCGCCTGTGGGACGTCGCAACGCAGGACAAGCTCGACAAGGACCGCTTCCGCCGCGACATGGGCGGGCTGGTCGAAGCTTATCAGGAAGTCGCGCGCCGTCTCGGCATCATGAACGAGAACGAGCCGCCGCGTCCCACCGGACCGGTTCTGGTCGCTTCCGCCGAGCCGCCCAAGGGCTCGAAGCCGCACTGATCGATACACAACCGGAGAGAGTCCAGCGTGATAAAGGCCCGCGTCACCGTAACCCTCAAGAACGGCGTCCTCGACCCGCAGGGCAAGGCAATCGAGCATGCACTCGGTGGCCTCGGCTTCGGCGGCGTAGGCTCCGTGCGTCAGGGCAAGGTGTTCGACCTCGAACTCAACGCGACCGACAAGACCAAAGCCGAAGCCGACTTGAAGGCGATGTGCGACAAGCTCCTCGCCAACACGGTAATCGAGAACTATAGTGTATCGATTACCTGAGGTTGTACTGAGGGCACCATGGCAGAAGTCGACAGTACGCTGATTTTTGAAGTCTTGAGGAATATCCAAGGCAGACTCGATAAGATCGATTCCGGAATTGGAGAGATTCGCCATGAAATCGTGTCATTGCGCCTAAGTCAGATGGGCATGCAAAACGACGTCCACAACATCTACGGTATCCTCGCCCGTAATGATGAACGCCTTGAACACATAGAGCGCCGTCTTGAACTGCGCGAGCTTGCCGAAGCTCAAAAGCCATTTGATCACGACAAATGAAATCAGCCGTCGTCCTTCTCCCCGGCCTCAACCGTGACCGCGACATGATCGCGGCGCTGACCAAGATTTCCGGCAAGCCACCTGTCACCGTCTGGGAAACCGATACGGAAATCCCCGATGTCGACCTCATCGTCATTCCGGGCGGCTTCTCCTACGGCGACTACCTGCGCTGCGGCGCCATCGCAGCCCGCATGCCGGCGCTCAGGGCCGTGGCCGAGAAAGCCGCCAAGGGAGTCATGGTCATCGGCGTGTGCAACGGCTTCCAGATCCTGGTCGAATCCGGCCTTTTACCCGGCGCGCTGATGCGCAACACCTCGCTGAAGTTCGTCTGCCGCGAGGTCAAGCTTCAGGTCGCCAACGCCAACACCGCCTTCACCCGCAACTACCAGCCCGGCCAGATCATCCGCTGCCCCGTCGCGCACCATGATGGCAACTATTTCGCCGATGCAGAGACGCTTGCCCGCATCGAAGGCAACGGCCAGGTCGTGTTCCGCTACGCCGAAGGCACCAACCCGAACGGCTCGATCAACGATATTGCCGGCATCGTCAGCGACAAGGGCAATGTCCTTGGCCTGATGCCGCATCCTGAAAACCTCATCGAAGCCGCTCACGGCGGCAGCGATGGCCGCGCCTTGTTCGAAAGCGCGCTGGGCATCGCCGCGTAAAACCAGATCAACCCGCCGCGCCCTGCACGGCGTGGCGCGTGTCCGAAAACTTCCTCCCCAAACGAGATGGACGGGCGCATGACCAAGGTATCATTCATTACCCGATCCGCAGTTCTGGCGGCAGCAGCACTTGCGCTCGCCTCCTGCCAGTCGGGCTCGAAAAGCAGCGGCGCGCCCTCGCCGGGCAAGAGCGCATCGCTGCGTGCCATGGAGCAGGTCGCGATTGCCGCCCACAAATGCTGGATCGCCAGCAAGGACCCGGCCTTCAAGTCCTACCAGATGGCCAATGAGCTGAACAATTTCGGCGGCACGCCGCGCTTCCTGCTGGTGCCGGCCAAGCACTATGGCGGCAAGCCGCTTCTGGTCGTGCAGGCCACCGGCAATTCCAGCCGCGTCGATGTCTTCGGCCCGTTGATGAGCGAACCGCTCGGCGCACGCATCGGCTCCGACATCGCCCGCTGGCAGAGCGGCAGCAGCGACTGCGGCGCAAGTGCCTAGCCAATGAGCCGCACGCTGCAGATAAAGCGTAGCGATCTCTGCAGCGACGACGACCGTGCGTTTTCTTGTGCTGTGCATTCTCGCCGTCCTTGCAGACCGCGGCGTTTCCCGCTTTAGGACGGGCTAGGATCAAACGGAAAGATCGATGACCATTTCCAACACCCGCCAGATCACTCCAGAGCTCATTGCCTCGCATGGCCTGAAGCCGGATGAGTACCAGCGCATCCTCGAACTGGTCGGGCGCGAGCCGACCTTCACCGAACTCGGCATCTTCTCGGCGATGTGGAACGAGCATTGCTCTTACAAATCCTCGAAGAAATGGCTGCGCACCTTGCCGACCAAGGGCGACGTGGTGATCCAGGGTCCGGGCGAGAATGCCGGCGTGGTCGATATCGGCGACGGCGACTGCGTGGTCTTCAAGATGGAGAGCCACAACCACCCGTCCTACATCGAACCGTACCAAGGTGCGGCGACCGGCGTCGGCGGCATCCTCCGCGACGTGTTCACCATGGGCGCGAGGCCAGTTGCTGCGATGAACGCGCTGCGCTTCGGCGCGCCCGATCATCCCAAGACCAAGCACCTCGTGGCCGGCGTCGTCTCCGGCGTCGGCGGCTACGGCAATTCCTTCGGCGTGCCGACCGTCGGCGGCGAGGTGAATTTCGACGCCCGCTACAACGGCAACATCCTCGTCAACGCCTTCGCCGCCGGCCTTGCCAGGACCGACGGCATCTTCCTGTCTCAAGCCAAGGGCGTCGGCCTGCCCGTCGTCTATCTCGGCGCCAAGACAGGCCGCGATGGCGTCGGCGGCGCAACCATGGCGTCGGCCGAATTCGACGACAAGATCGACGAGAAGCGCCCGACCGTACAGGTCGGCGACCCCTTCACCGAAAAATGTCTGCTCGAAGCCTGCCTCGAACTGATGGCATCGGGCGCTGTCATCGCCATCCAGGACATGGGCGCCGCCGGCCTCACCTGCTCCGCCGTCGAAATGGGCGCGAAGGGTGATCTCGGCATCGAGCTTGACCTCGACAAGGTGCCAGTGCGCGAAGAGCGCATGTCCGCCTACGAGATGATGCTGTCGGAAAGCCAGGAGCGCATGCTCATGGTGCTGCGTCCCGAAAAGGAAGCGGAAGCCGAAGCGATCTTCACCAAGTGGGGCCTCGACTTCGCCATTGTCGGCATGACCACCGACGATTTGCGCTTCCGCGTCCTGCATCAGGGCGAGGAAGTCGCCAACCTGCCGATCAAGGAACTCGGCGACGAAGCGCCCGAATACGACCGTCCGTGGGTCGAGCCGAAGAAGCCGGCTCCCCTCGACGCCTCCGCGCTGCCGAAGGCCAATGTCGCCGATGCGCTTCTCAAGCTGCTCGGCGGGCCGGACCTGTCGTCGCGGCGCTGGGTCTGGGAACAGTATGACACCATGATCCAGGGCAACTCGCTGCAGCGGCCGGGCGGCGACGCCGGCGTCGTGCGCGTCGAGGGCCATGCCAGCAAGGCGCTCGCCTTCTCCTCCGACGTCACGCCGCGCTATTGCGAGGCCGACCCCTATGAGGGCGGCAAGCAGGCCGTCGCCGAATGCTGGCGCAACCTCACCGCTACCGGCGCGCTGCCCCTCGCCGCTACCGACAACCTCAATTTCGGCAATCCCGAGCGGCCCGAGATCATGGGCCAGTTCGTCAAGGCCATCGAGGGCATCGGCGAAGCCTGCCGCGCGCTCGACTTCCCGATCGTGTCCGGCAACGTCTCGCTCTACAACGAGACCAACGGCCAGGGCATTCTGCCCACCCCCACCATCGGCGGCGTCGGTCTGCTTGCGGATTGGTCGAAGATGGCCCGCATCGGCTTTGCCGCCGAAAACCAGATGATCGTGCTGGTCGGCGCGCCGCCGAGTTGGGGCACGCATCTTGGCCAGTCGATCTTCCTGCGCAACATCCATGGCCGCGCCGAAGGCGGCGCGCCGCCGGTCGATCTCGCGCATGAAAAGCGCGTCGGCGACCATGTGCGCTCTCTGATCGCGTCGGGCATCGTCACCGCCTGCCACGATCTCTCCGATGGTGGACTGGCGGTAGCACTGGCCGAAATGGCGATGGCGTCCGGCATCGGCGCCGCCATTCCCGGCCTCATCGAAGCCGACCCCGCCGCCGTATTCTTCGGCGAGGATCAGGGCCGCTACCTGCTCACCCTTTCCATCGACCCGCAGGGCGCGGAATGGGAACAACTCAGCGCACAACAGAAGAAGCTCGGCATCTTCGCACCATGGATCGGCACCACGGGCGGGCGCGAATTGAAACTTGGCGAGGCGCGTGCCATATCCATTGAGGAACTGACCACCGCTCACGAATCGTGGTTCCCGGACTTCATGGGAACCTGAACGGGGAATACGACATGGCAATGGACGCGCGCGACATCGAACGGCTGATCAAGGAAGGCATTCCGGACGCCAAGGTGACGATCCGCGATCTCGCCGGCGACGGCGACCATTACGCCGCCGAAGTGGTGGCCGAGAGCTTTCGCGGCAAGAGCCGGGTGCAGCAGCACCAGATGGTCTACAATGCGCTCAGCGGCAATATGGGCGGCGTCCTGCACGCCTTGGCGCTCCAGACCAGCGCGCCCGACTGATCGAGGTTTTGGCCCAACACCGGGCCAATTGATGCGCCATTTCGAGAACCCGGCGCCAAACGTCTTGTTTCCGGTCGCACACGGGGTTATCTGGAAGCAAAGTTTTGCGGCCTGGCTCCCACAGGCCTGAAAGGATTGGCCATGAGCGGCATCAACGATTACATCGACAGCGAAGTCAAGAACACCGACGTCGTGCTGTTCATGAAGGGCACCCCCGGCTTCCCGCAGTGCGGTTTCTCCGGCCAGGTCGTGCAGATCCTCGACTATGTGGGCGTGGACTACAAGGGCATCAACGTGCTCGATTCCAGCGAACTGCGCCAGGGCATCAAGGAATATTCCAACTGGCCGACGATCCCCCAGCTTTATGTCAAGGGCGAGTTCGTCGGTGGCTGCGACATCGTGCGCGAGATGTTCCAGGCAGGCGAGCTGCAAACCTTCTTCGATGAGAAGGGCATCAAGGTCAAAGGCACCGCCTGATCTAGATCCCATATTTCCTCTGCCGTTCCGGCACCTGTCGGGACTGCTTCTGAAGGCGCTGGCACTCCGGCGCCTTTGTTGCTCTCTTACGGGTGAATGACATGGACGCTACCGCGAATACGGCCCCGCCCCGCTTGCTTGGCATGGGCAAGGTGGAATTCATCGCCATGATGGCGATGCTGATGGCGCTCAATGCGCTTGCCATCGACATCATGCTGCCCGGCCTGCAGGAAATCGGCGCCAGCCTCGGCGTCGAAAGCGAAAACCATCGCCAATATGTCATCTCGGCCTATCTGATGGGCTTTGCGGTGGCCCAGCTCGCCTATGGCCCGCTCGCCGACCGCTTCGGCCGCAAGGCGCCCATGCTGGCAGGCCTCGGCATCTATGTAGTCGCGGCGTTCCTCGGTGCCTTCGCGCCCACCTTCGAGGCCTTGCTTCTGTTCCGCTTCGTGCACGGCATCGGCTCGGCCGCCACGCGCGTTATCACCGTCTCCATCATCCGCGACGTCTTCGGCGGCAGGCAGATGGCCGAAGTCATGTCGCTGGTCATGATGGTGTTCATGATCGTGCCGATCATCGCGCCCGGCACCGGACAGGTCATCATGCTGTTCGGCGAATGGCACCTCATCTTCGTATTCATGGCCGCCGCGGCTGTCGTCGTGTCGCTATGGATGAAACTGCGGTTGCCGGAAACGCTGAACCCGGCAGACCGGCGCCCCTTCACCGTCCGTTCCATCGGCGAAGCCTTTGCCATCGTGCTCACCAACCGCGTCGCGCTTTGCTATACGCTGGCCTCCACCTTCGTCTTCGGCGCGCTGTTCGGCTTCATCAACTCGGCCCAGCAGATCTATGTCGGCATTTATGAACTCGGCGCCCTATTCCCCGTCGCCTTCGCCGCGGTAGCGGCCTTCATGTCGCTTGCCTCCTACCTCAACTCCCGTCTCGTCGGGCGTTTCGGCATGCGCAGGCTGTCGCACGGAGCGCTGATCGGCTTCATGCTGGTAAGCGCTGTCTGGTTCGTCCTGTCGCTGTTCGGAACCATACCGTTCCCGCTGTTCCTGCTGCTGTTTGCGCTGGCCATGTTCCAGTTCGGCCTCATCGGCTCGAACTTCAATGCGCTGGCCATGGAACCGCTCGGCCATGTCGCCGGAACGGCCTCCGCCGTACTCGGCTTCATGGGCACCGCTGGCGGCGGGCTGATCGGAGCACTGCTCGGCCAGGCCTTCGACGGCACGACGACACCGCTTGGCGCCGGCTTCTTCGGCGTCGCCCTTGCTGGCCTGGTCTTCGTTCTGGTCGCGGAACGCGGCAAGCTGTTCCAGCCGCACAACAGGCCCGTCTGATCCGCAATGGCTTGCCGAATCACTCCGAACCGGCAGAGCCGGTGCCGAGCGCCAAACCGGCGAAGTCGAAAAGCTTGCGGTCGAGCAGATGCGACGGGCGCACATTGGTCAGCGCCCGGATCATCGTGTCCTTGCGACCCGGCATCTTCTTTTCGATGTCGTCGAGCATCGCCTTCATGATGTTTCGCTGAAGCCCGTCCTGGCTGCCGCACAGGTCGCACGGAATGATCGGGAACTGCATGCCCGAGGCAAACCGCTCGAGATCATTCTCCGCGCAGTAGGATAATGGCCGCAACACCATGACGTCACCGTCGTCGTTCAACAGTTTCGGGGGCATGGCGGCAAGGCGGCCGCCGTGGAACAGGTTCATGAAGAAGGTTTCGAGGATGTCCTCGCGGTGATGCCCCAGCACCAGCGCAGAGCATCCTTCCTCACGGGCAATACGATAAAGATGGCCGCGCCGCAGCCGTGAACACAGCGAGCAATAGGTGCTGTTTTCGGCCAGTTTGTCGGTCACGATCGAATAGGTGTCCTGGTACTCGATGCGGTGGGCGATGCCGTTGGCGTTGAGATAATCCGGCAATATGTGCTTGGGAAAATTCGGCTGGCCCTGGTCGAGATTGCAGGCCAACAGCTCGACCGGCAAAAGCCCGCGCCATTTCAGGTCGAGCAGTATTGCGAGCAACCCGTATGAATCCTTGCCGCCCGACAGCGCCACCAGCCAGCGCTCGCCGGGCTTGACCATGGCGAAATCCTCGATGGCCTGCCGGGTCAGCCGCAGCACGCGCTTGCGCAGCTTGTTGAACTCCACCGACGACGGCGCATCCCTGAATAGCGGATGATATCCGCCTTCCGTCTCGGCGATCGGTTCGGGCTGCATATTCATGTCTTCGGCCTGTCTTTGCGTCCCGCCCGGCTTACAACATCATCCTTGCCGCTGCGAAGGGTTTTTCATGGCCGCTCGACAGCGGACGCCCCTAGGCATCGTGCCCACCTCGGCGGTTTGGTTCGCAGCATTTGTCAGAAGGGCGCTAACTCATTTTTTGCTGGCATGTAATGAGCTAAGCCGCCCACCGAGCTGACTCTTGAATACACCATCATGGGCTCTTACCACCTCAAGACAGCGACAAAGTCGACACTATATATCTCCTCTATTTGAGGTAATGTATACTGTTATCGATCGAATAAAATATTCATGACCATTATAGAGTGGGCCGATAGATAGTCGTACGATTGCATCATCTCTATCGGCGATCTGGCCATCAATTCGTTGAATTACTTTTTTAGATAGATCAATGGGCTGCGGCCAGTAGCAGTACCCAAAGCCTCGGTATTTCCCGCCTTCGACATGAGCATCAACCACATAAGCATCGCCCGGATCACTGGCATCTGCCGCACGGGCAGGGCTAACCTCATGGCCTTCCGGCAATCCATATTCGGGAATGGAAATGGGATAGTACGAGGCTGGATAGATCCTGTTGTCGATTACGCCTCCCCCTTTGCGGTTCGGAGCGCCGCGATCGCTCATTGCTTCGTGCATGAACCCGCCGCTCATAATACGCTCCGGCCCTCCGTCATCACGCTGATATGGAGCACCCGCTATCGGGTCCTCTTCTCCTTTTGCCAGCCACCAGTAACGCGGGGCATCCGGTGGTCGAAGTGCCTCGATCTTGGCTTGCCGATCCTCGGTGATGCGGAATCTCTCAATAGCAAAACAGGTTACGGCCATCGGGATTGCCGGCACGAGGCCCATCCGCTTAACGTCGACAACGGAAGAAAGATATTGCTCGCGCCGGACGAGATTGGGGCGGCCCTGTGCCCTGAACTCATCAAACTCCGCCCGCGTCGCGGCCTCTATGGTCGCAACGCCAAACTTCAGTACTGACAGCGGACTGTCATAGGCGTCTTCCGACAGATACGCGGTGCCGAATTCCAGCGTGTCTGCATTCTCGAAGATGACAAGAAGCGGTACGAAGTCAGCCGGAACGTAGCCATTGGCGGTCGTCTCCCCATCGCAAGCGTCAGGGGGCCGAACAACCAGGCCCTTGCCGTCGCGCATGCGCTGCCCGTAAAGGGTCGGCACCATCCCGACCTCATGCGTGTTTGAACCGTCCTTGTAGCGAATATCGAGCACATGGCAGCCAACCACGATGTCGAAGTGCTGCGGCTCGCCCTTATAGGCAACGTCGAACTTGAGGCGAAAGAAGGTGCCGGTGTCGAGGTTGGCACTATCGGTAAAAGACCAGCGCCCCGTCAGCATCTGGCCGGCGGGGCTCGACAGAAACCACCAGCCACCCCACAACGCGATGACAGCTACGAAAACAGCAAGGGCCTTGCGCATGGTTTACAGGGCCGCGAACCGAAAAGTCGATGGGCAACCCGCGCGCATGGCGACCTCCCTTGGCGTGCCAAGGCCAAGATAACTCCCGCTGGTCACGCCACTTCTTCTGCACGCATTGGTAGCACGCAAAATCTGATACTCAATAGAAATCTTCACATCTCAACCAGAACTCGATCCAGATATTCAAGTAATTGTTGGTATTGCGCAATTCTTTTGTCTTATTAATTGTTATAAATTGCTTCCATTTCTCATCTGTTTCGTCTGAAACGTGAATTCGGAAAGGGTTGCTTGCGCTGCAATCCGCTTGATGACGCGCCGCGGCCTCAACCTATGGTACAGAATATTGGGCGTAAGCCGACCTTTTTGAGACAAGGCGACCGAGCGGAGCGAGAAAAGGAATGTCCGGGGTTAATTCCCTCGACATTGCGGCAGCGCGCCGCTCCTTACCCTCCCCTTTGATGGTAAGGAGCCGCCGGTTCCCTTGAGGGGTCGGTGCAGGCTTGCCTTCGCCCCTTGTGGGGTGAGGCGTGGTGCGCGAAAGCGCACGAAAAGCCCCCAAATGGGCTTTTCGAACGACGAACGCCCGGAGCCATAGCGAAGGGCCGGGCTGGGCCGAGCGAAGCGAGGTCGGATGAGGGGTAGGCGCAACAGTGGACAAATCCGGCCACACCTCCCAACCAACCCCTTGATCCCGCTCACTTCCGCAAAATCTTTCACCCCACTTTTCCACGCCCTCTGCACCTCCCCCATAATCCCTCCCATCGCCCTTGCGGGAGACCTGGTGCG
>CAZROU010000038.1:0-41885 GCA_964601795.1 uncultured Mesorhizobium sp.
TCAGATGAGGTCAGTTCTTTGACAATGGCCAGACGGCTTTAGCCGGGCGTGGCAATGAATAGATGTGCCCTCACCAGTCCATCACCACCTTGCCGGCGCTGCCGTTTCGCATCGCCTCGAAGCCGGTAATGTAGTCGTCGATGCCGATGCGATGGGTAATCAGCCCCGACACATCAAGCGGCCCCTGCACAAGTGCGATCATCTTGTACCAGGTTTCGAACATCTCGCGGCCATAGATGCCTTTCAGGTGCAGCATCTTGAAGATGACCTTGTTCCAGTCGATCTCGAAACCGGTCGGTGCAATGCCCAGAATGGCGATCTTGCCGCCATTGTTCATGGTGTCGATCATGTCCCGGAACGCGGGAGCGGCGCCGGACATTTCGAGGCCAACGTCGAAACCTTCGGTCATGCCGAGCGACGGCATGACGTCCCTCAGTTTCTCCCTCGAAGCGTCCACGACATGCTGCACGCCAAGCTTGCGCGCCAGTTCCAGGCGTACCGGATTGATGTCGGTAATCACCACCTTGCGCGCGCCGACGCACTGCGCCACCAGCGCGCCCATGATGCCGATCGGGCCGGCACCCGTCACCAGCACGTCCTCGCCGACGAGATCGAACGAAAGTGCCGTATGAACAGCGTTGCCGAGCGGATCGAAGATGGCCGCGATTTCATCGGGCACATCGTCGGGGATCGGAACGACATTGTGCTGCGGAATGGCGAGATACTCGCCGAAGGCACCCGGCCGGTTGACGCCGACGCCGAGCGTATTACGGCACAAATGCCCCCTGCCCGCGCGGCAGTTGCGGCAATGCCCGCACACGATATGGCCTTCGCCCGACACGCGCTGCCCGACCTTGTACTCGGTCACCGCAGCCCCGAAATCCGCCACCGTGCCGACGAACTCGTGCCCGGTCACCATCGGCACCGGCACTGTCTTCTGCGCCCACTGGTCCCAGTTGTAGATATGCACGTCGGTGCCGCAGATCGCGGTCTTCTTCACCTTGATGAGAACGTCGTTCGGCCCGATTTCCGGAACCGGAACCTGTTCCATCCAGATGCCCGGTTCGGCCTTTGCCTTCACCAGCGCCCGCATCATGTTCGACATATTCTTGGTCCTGCAAGTTGTTGAATTGGATCAGGCAATAACGCCAAGCTCACGGCCGACCGCTGCGAACGCTTCCACGGCACGATCGATATCGGCACTGGAATGCGCGGCGGACATCTGCGTGCGGATACGTGCCTGCCCCTTCGGCACGACCGGGAACGAGAAGCCGATGACATAGATGCCGCGCTTCAGCATCCGCGCCGCCATTTCCTGCGCCAGGGCGGCATCGCCCAGCATCACCGGAATGATGGGGTGATCGGCACCTGCAAGCGTGAAGCCGAGCTTCCTCATGGACGAGCGGAAATGCCCCGCATTGGCAACCAGCCGCTGCCGCAACGCATCGCCCTGCTCGACGATATCGAAGACTTTCAGCGAAGCACCCGCTATCGCCGGCATCAGCGTGTTGGAGAAAAGGTAGGGCCGCGAACGCTGGCGCAGCCAGTCCACAACCTGTCGCTTGCCGGATGTGTAGCCGCCCGAGGCCCCGCCAAGCGCCTTGCCGAGCGTCCCGGTAATAATGTCCACCCTGCCCTCGACACCGCAATGCTCCGCCGATCCGCGCCCGTTCTTGCCGACAAAGCCAACGGCATGGCTGTCGTCGACCATGACCATTGCCCCGTATTTCTCGGCAAGGTCGCAAACGCCTTTCAGGTTGGCGATGATGCCATCCATGGAGAAGACACCATCGGTGGCGATCAGCTTGAAGCGGCTACCATCGGCCTTCTTCAACTCTTCTTCGAGGGCGGCCATGTCGTTGTTGGCGTAGCGAAAACGCCTGGCCTTGGAAAGCCGCACGCCGTCGATGATCGAAGCGTGGTTGAGCGCGTCGGAGATAACCGCATCTTCTTCGCCCAGCAGCGTTTCGAACAGGCCGCCATTGGCGTCGAAGCAGGAGCCGTAGAGGATTGTATCCTCCATGCCGAGGAAGCTGGAAATGCGGGCTTCCAGTTGCTTGTGTTCCTCCTGCGTGCCGCAGATGAAGCGCACCGAGGCCATGCCGTATCCGTACCGATCCAGCGCCTTGGCTGCAGCCGCCCGCAATTCGGCACTGTCAGCCAGTCCCAGGTAGTTGTTTGCACAGAAGTTCAGGACCTTCTCGGCACCCACCTCGATTTCCGCCGATTGCATCGAGGTGATAACCCGCTCGGACTTGTAGAGCCCCGCCTCTTTCAAAGCCTCGAGTTCACCATCGAGATGAGAAAGGAATGCTGCCGTCATGATCTTATCCTGATTGACGTCACGACTGTCGCGCCGCCCAAATGAAAAATCCACTCGAAATGCGCCTGCGAGGAGTGGCGAATGCGACGTGAAATCCTGTCCTTGCAGTAGGCTTCAACGAGGCGTTTGGCAAACAAATGAAAAGTGAATCGACCATGGAAAGCAGACGATAACCATCCTGTCAGCTTCTAATCACCTTCGGCCTGCAAACGCTGCGGTTTCTCGTCCTGTTAACCTGTTTGCTGCGAGGGTGCCGGCTAGTGGAATCCGTGTGAGTGAAAGCGTTCCGGAGCATGTCGCAGCAGCCAGTACAAGCCGTCTCGGGCAGGCTCGTCTTCCTCATCAAAAGCGCCTACTGGATCGCCCTGCTGATCATAGCGGCAATGGCGCTTGCCTCGTTCATCCTGCTGCAGCAGATGATGACCGCGCAGCAGCACGACAAGGCGCTGCTTGATATCGTCTCGACGCAGAAGACGTTGTCGCAGCGCATCGTCTTCCTGGCGGGTGCCACCGAGACATCCACCCGCGACAAGCAGCCGGCCCTCGTCACCGCGCTCAAGGATGCGACCAACCAGTTCGAAGCAAACTATGATCTCTTGCTCGAACAGACCGGGGTGAACCAGGAGTCGCCACTTCGCACAAGTCCGGACTCGATCGAAAACGTGCTGTTTTCGAGGCCGTTTCACCTCGACTACTTTACCGTCAACCTTGCCGCCAACGGGCGTCGTCTGGTTTCCGCCTTCGAGACTGCCCTGAACATCGGTCCCGCTGGCCAGGGCTATAAGGGCGGAAACGGCAACGTCCCGCTTGACGCCTCCGTGGCAAATGCCACGCTGTCGGGGTATGCGGAACTTGGCAAGCGTCTCGGCGAACAGGCCAACATCCGCTCGCAGAATCTCCTCGACCTGCATCGCAAGCTGTTCTTCGCCACCCTCGGCGTTCTGCTCATGGTCGCCCTGTTCATCTTCCGGCCGATGTCCAACGCAATTCTGCGCAAGACGCACGAACTGGTCGATGCGCGCAATTCGATGGCATTTATCGCTGTCCACGACGGATTGACCGGACTACATAATCGCAGCTTCCTGACCGACCATTTCGACACTCTCATCAAGGGAGCCAAGCGCCGTCGCGAACGCATCGCAGTGATCCAGTTCGATCTTGATCGCTTCAAGCAGATCAACGACACGCTCGGACATGCCGCGGGCGACTACGTTCTGGTGGTCACTGCGCAGCGCATGCGCGATTCCTGCCGCGCTTCGGATCTGTGCGTGCGGCTTGGCGGCGATGAGTTCGTCATGGTGCTGAACGGCGCCGGTACGACGCAAGACATCGACATGTTGGCGACCCGCATCCTCGCCAACATCAATGAGCCGGTGGTCTTCCAGGGCGTGACCATTTTCCCTGGCGCCAGCGCTGGTATTGCTGTTTACCCAGTCGATGCGGACAACGCGCAGGATCTCATGGTCCATGCCGATCTGGCACTTTACTGCGCCAAGAAGCAAGGCGGCGGCGCCTTTTCCTTCTTTTCGGAGGAATTGCGGCGTGAACTCGAAAACCGCAAGCAGCTCGAGCAGGACATCCGTGTCGCCATCGCCGAAAAGGCGTTCCAGGTCTATTTCCAGCCGCAGGTTTCACTTACCGACGGTCGCATCACCGGCGTGGAAGCGCTGGTGCGCTGGCAGCACCCGACACGCGGCATGATCTCACCCGGCGAATTCATCCCGATTGCCGAGAAATGCGGTTACATGTCCGGTGTCGGTCGCATCGTCATCACCAAGGCGATCAGCGAGGCCGCCGAGTGGCACCGGGCAGGTATCTCCTTCGGCCGTCTCGCCGTCAACGTTTCGGGTGGAGAGTTGCGGGAAATCGACTTCGATGCCTTTCTATTCGATACGCTTGAGCAGGCTGGGCTGCCTCCGCAAAAGCTATCGCTGGAGATCGTCGAGTCCGTCATTCTTGACGATGAAAAGACGGGTATTGCCGCAAAGCTGCGCCATATCCGTGCCGCTGGCGTGCATCTCGAACTCGATGACTTCGGCACGGGCTATGCGTCGCTCAGCCACGTCAACCCGAACGAGATCGACCGCCTCAAGATCGATCGCCGGTTCGTGCAGCGCATCAATGAAAACGGCGACAACTCGAAGATCGTGCGCGCCATTACCGAATTGGCACGCGGTCTTGGCATCTCCATCGTCGCCGAGGGGGCGGAGACGGAAGCCGAACTAAACTCACTGATGGCAATCGGCTGCGACCAGGTGCAAGGCTATTCCATCGCCTTCCCCATGCCGCAGGAGCAAGCGCGGAAATGGCTGGAAGCCCGTCGGCCAAATCCGCAAAAGCTCAAAGTCGTTCGCGGCCATATTGCCTGACATTCGGCAGGAACGAGCGTCGGCAATTGTTTTGCTCTTAGACGCGTATTCCGTATCGAATGCCGTCATAGATGGATGCGTGGATGTTGCGTGATGCCACCGCGTCGCCGATGCGGAAAACAATGAATTTGCCATCCGGGTTTGAGGCCGGGAATATGTCTCCGCCCTTCACCAGGCGTTCGTAGTCGACGGCGCCGAGGTTCCGCGACGCGGGCTTCAAGGCGAAATAGAGATCGTCCAGCGGTGCCGTGCCATGCTCGACAACGATCTGGTCGACGCGGCGTTCAGCACTCCAGCCTTCCGCGAAATCGGAAGCCAGCGTCGCGACCAGCTGATTGCCGTCGCACCGCACGGCGCGCAGCCGCGTATTGATGGTGATGGTAACGCCCTTCTCGTGGAACGAACGCATATAGGGCACATGGTTCATGCCGCCCATTTCCGGTGCGAAGAAGCGCTCAGGCGATACGAGTTCCAGTTTTGAGCCCGCATTCGCGATCAATTCGGCGGCACCCATGCCCTGGTGCCCGCCATTGTCGTCGTAAAGCAGCACATTCTCTGCCGGCTTGACCGATCCGGCCATGATGTCCCAGCTTGATGTGACAAGGTTATCACCTGCGGCAAGCGGCGGATTCTGTGGCAAACCGCCGGTCGCAATCACCACGACGTCCGGGGTGAGCGCCAACACATCGTCCGCTTCCGCCCAGGTATCGTAGCGAATCTCCACGCCGAGACGCTCGAGTTCGGCAAGCCGCCAGTCGACTATACCGATAAGCTCTTTTCTGCGCGGGTTCTGAGCGGCAAGACGCACCTGTCCCCCGGCTTGTCCAGAAGCTTCCAGCACGACTACCTCGTGGCCGCGCTCGGCTGTTACGCGGGCAGCTTCGAGACCGGCGGCACCGGCACCAATAACAACGATCCTACGGCGGGGGCCGTCTGTCTTTCGGATGGTATGCGGGATGGATGCCTCACGCCCCGTTGCAGCGTTGTGAACGCAAAGCGCCTCGCCGCCTTCATAGATTCGGTCGAGGCAATAGGTTGCACCCACACATGGCCTGATTTCGTGCTCGCGCCCCTCCATGACTTTGCGGATGATGTGAGGATCGGCGATATGTGCGCGCGTCATGCCGACCATGTCGAGCTTGCCGTTTGCGATGGCGTGCCTGGCCGTAGCGACGTCGGAAATGCGTGCCGCGTGGAACGTGGGGAATTTGGTCGCCGCCCTCACCTCGCCGGCAAAGTCGAGATGCGGGGAGGAACGCATGCCGGTCACCGGGATGACCTTGGTCAATGCCGCATCCGTTTCAATCGACCCCCGGATAATGTTGAGGAAATCAACCTTTCCGGACTTGGCCAGTTGCTGCGCGATTTCCACGCCTTCCTGTTTCGAAAGGCCGGCGGCGAAATCTTCGTCTGCAACGAGCCGAATGCCGACGACGAACTTGTCGCCAACCGCGGCACGAACCGCGTCGAGGACCATATTGGTAAAGCGCAGCCGGTTGCTCAACGTGCCGCCGAATTCATCCTCGCGATGGTTGGTGGCGGGTGACCAAAACCCGTCCATCAGGTGCCCATAGGCTTCGAACTCGATGCCATCCAGGCCCGCCGCATGGCAGCGCTGGGCGGCTGACGCATAATCCTTGACGATGCGCTCGATATCCCAATCTTCGATCATCTTGGGAAACGCCCGATGCGCAGGTTCCCGCACCGGCGAAGCTGACAAAACGGGCAGCCAATCCGCCTTGTTCCAACCTGTACGGCGGCCAAGATGCGTGATCTGGATCATCACCTTGCAGTCATACTCGTGACAGGCGTCGGCAAGCTCCGAGAGCCACGGAACGATCGCATCGTCGTAGACGTGCAAATTGCCGAATGCGGCTGGGCTGTCGCGTGAAACGATGGCCGATCCAGCGGTCATCGTTAGCGCCATACCGCCCTTGGCTTTCTCGGCGTGATAGAGGCGATAGCGCTCCTTTGGCATCCCGTCCTCGGAGTATGCCGGCTCGTGACTGGTAGACATGACGCGATTCTTCAGCGTCAGGTGTTTCAACTGATAGGGTTGGAGGAGCGGATCGTTGCTGGCCATCGTTTTCTCACTTTATAGTCGATGCTGGCTGTGCCATCCCCTGCATGCCCCGAAACTTCAGAGCATCCCATGACAGAGAGCGAACACCTTACCCAACTCGGCGTCAGAGTCGTGACACCAGAGAACCCTGATCAAGCAGTCCTGGAAACCGTTCCATTCGCAAGAGGCGACGGCCCGCCTGCCATCGTGCGCTTCACCTGTCCGGAATTCACATCGTTGTGTCCAGTCACCGGACAGCCGGACTTCGCGCATATCGTCATCGACTACGCACCAGATAATCTGCTGGTGGAATCGAAGTCCCTGAAGCTGTTCATGGTTTCGTTTCGCAACCATGGCGCTTTCCACGAGGAATGCACGGTCATGATCGGCAGGCGCATCGTCGCCGCAACAAAGCCGCTTTGGCTGCGCGTCGGCGGATACTGGTATCCGCGCGGCGGCATACCGATCGATGTTTTCTGGCAAACTGGGGCGCCACCCGAAGGTGCCTGGCTGCCTGAAACCGGAGTAGCCCCCTATCGGGGCCGAGGGTAGCAGATCAAAAAGGAGCGAGAGGCCGAAAGACGAAGTCCGGCTTATTCCGTTTGGCCCGAGACGCATTCCAGTTCGCTCAACCGCCAGCCATTGGTCTTCGAGGCGATATCGGCAATCTTCCACTTGCCGTCGACTTTCGTCAGTGACCAGACCATTTCGCGATCTGAACCTTCGCCTTCCGTAAACAGCTTGAACGTGGCGGTAACCTCCGCCGCGTCTCCGTTCACGACCTCGGAAAGCTTCAGGGTCTTTGTCAGTTGGTCCTGATCGAAATCCTGAGCATCCAGCGCCGGATCGGCATCGATGCAGGGAATGGCATCGGTGCTTTCCAATGCCTTGTCGTTCTGCTCGAAGAGCTTCGTTACAGGTTCTACGAACCGATCCCGATATCTGGCGTCCGCCACGAACCTTTCGGAAGAATAGAAGAACTTCACTGCATCCGACGCGGGTCCGGCTACCGCGCCCGCCGACATGGAAAGCAAAACAGCGGCGGCGAGCAACGGCAGTTTCATCTTTATCCCCTCGATGATGAAGCAACTCCGTCAGTACCACGCGTCTTGCATCTCGGCTTTTTTGCGGCCAATGAAATCCTTCAGAGCGTCATCAACAGCTTCATCGAGCGGCGGCTGCTCGTAGTCGGCCAGAGCTTTTTTCCAGCGGCGATTGGCGCGCTTGGCCGCATCCTCCGATCCGGCCGCCTCCCATTTCTCGAATGGTTCGTTGTCGGCGATCTCGGAATCCCAGAACGCGGTCTCGTAGTTCGCCAATGTATGAGCGCTGCCGAAGAAATGGCTGCCGGGGCCAACCTCGCGGAAGGCATCGAGCGCAAGCTGGTTGTCGTCAATCTTGACGCCATCCAGATATGTGTGAAGCGCCCCGCAGAAATCGGCATCCATCACGAATTTCTCGTAGGACATGGACAAGAGCCCGTCCAGGAAACCGGCCGAGTGCAAGATGAAGTTGGCGCCGCAATGGACCGCCGCCAGCATCGACATCGTACCTTCATTCATTGCGTGTGCGTCAGGCAACTTCGATGTGGTGAAATTGCCCGAGCAACGAAGCGGCAGCTTAAGCCTTCTGGCAAGTTGGCCGATCACCATCGATCCTATCGCGGGTTCAGGTGTGCCAAAGGTCGGAGAGCCTGAACGCAGTGACATTGAAGACAGGAAGTTGCCGAAGATTACAGGTGCGCCGGGGCGCTCAAGTTGCGTCAGCGCGCAGCCAGCCATCGTCTCAGCCAGGGATTGTGCAATGGCGCCCGCATTTGTTACCGGCCCCATTGCGCCGCCAAGGATGAACGGCACGATTACTGCGGCCTGGTTGGCGCGTGCGTAAGCACGCAGCGCCGTCGTCATTGTTGCATCCCATACGAGCGGCGAATTGACGTTGACGTTGCCGAGAATGACACAGTTGCTATCGACAAAATCGCGCCCGAATACGATACGGGTCATATCAATCGAGTCTTCAGCCCGGCTTTCCGCTGTCACCGATCCCATGAAGGCGCGGTCCGAATATTTGACATGGGCATAGACCATATCGAGGTGGCGCTTGTTGACCGGTATGTCGACAGGCTCGCAGATCGTGCCTCCCGAATGATGCAACCACGGCGACGATTGCGCCAGTTTCACGAAATTGCGGAAGTCCTCGATGGTGCCGTAACGGCGGCCTTTGTCGAGATCCATGACAAAAGGTGACCCATAGGCCGGAGAGAACACCACGTTCTTGCCGCCAATCTCGACTGAATTGGCCGGATTGCGTGCGTGCTGTGTGAAGCTGGCGGGCGCGGTCTTGAGGATTTCGCGCAGCATTCCCGGTTCAAACTTGACCAGCACGCCGTCAATATCCGCCCCTGCCCGCTTCCAATGGTCGAGCGCTACCGGATCGTCGCGGAACTCGATGCCAATCTCGGCAAGGATGCGGTCCGCGGTTTGCTCGATGCGGAGCAGATTTTCCTCCGACAGGACATCGTAGGTCGGGATATTTCTGATGATGTAGGGCCGACCGTGCCCTTGCTGACCATGCGAGCGCATTTCCCTACGGGCGCTACGTCCGCCGCGCTCACGCCGTGCAGGTTGTTCGGCTGTAGTTGCAGTGGGAGTGTTCATGTCGAGGCTGATCCCGAAGATGCTTCCTCTTCATGCTAGTCAGGACGCCGCGAATTGTAACGTCGGAAAATCATGATGATTGCCATGAGCTTTTCTTATGCGAAGAAACTGAACCGCCTGTGTTTCGCAATTGGTGCTTCGCAGAAAGTGCCATCAAAACGAAAAGGTGCGGGGATTGGCCCTTGGCCGAGGCTCGAACTGCTTCCATCGCCCAGCAGAATCCCGCTAATGTGGCACCATGCCAATTCATCAGCTATCCGAAACGATGATCAACCAGATCGCGGCCGGCGAGGTGATCGAACGCCCCGCCAGCGTGATCAAGGAACTGGTCGAGAATGCGCTTGATGCCAATGCCTCACGTATCGAGATCGTGACCGCCGGCGGCGGCTTAAACCTCATCCGGGTAACTGACGACGGCGCCGGCATTCCGGAGCAGGAATTGGCGCTGGCTGTGGCGAGACACTGCACGTCGAAGCTGTCCGACGATATCCACGACATCCGTTCACTGGGGTTCCGCGGTGAAGCCCTACCGTCGATCGGTTCAGTCGCAAGGCTGACAATCCGCTCGCGAACCGCTAGCAGCGACAGTGCGGCTGAAATCGGCATCGAAGGTGGGCGTGTCGCACCGGTCAGGCCGGCCGCTGCCAATCGCGGCACGACGGTCGAGGTGCGGGACCTGTTTTTCGCCACACCCGCCCGATTGAAGTTCATGAAAGGCGAACGCGCTGAAACCGCAGCCACCAGCGACGTCATAAAGCGCATCGCCATTGCCTTTCCCGCCGTACGCTTCACACTGGCCGGCGCGGACCGCACGACGCTCGAGCTTACGGCGTCTGACAACAGCCCCGAGGGTAGCTTGCGCCGCATAGCTCAGGTGATGGGTGCTGATTTTCCCAAAAATTCGATTGTGATCGATGCCGAGCGAGAGGGTGTGCGGCTGAAAGGGTACGTCTCCATCCCGTCATTCACGCGTGCAAATGCATTGCAGCAATATGCCTATGTGAATGGACGGCCAGTTCGCGACAAGCTGATCGCCGGCGCTATTCGTGGAGCCTTTGCCGATGTCCTGCCGCGCGACCGTCACGCTGTCACGGTGCTGTTCCTGACGATCGATCCGGCCACCGTCGATGTCAACGTTCATCCGGCCAAGGCAGACGTGCGCTTCCGTGATCCGGGTCTGGTGCGAGGCCTGATCGTTGGGGCCATCCGAGAGGCTTTGGCGAATGCCGGTATTCGAGCGGCTACAACGGGTGCCGCGGGCATGATGGCCGCATTTCGCCCGGGCGCGCCAGCGTATGATCGCGCTGGCTCGACAAATGGGCACCGAAGCTATGAAGCAGCGTTTCGCCCAGCTTCAGCAGGTTTCGACCCGGCTCGGTCGACCCAACGTCCCCTCGACATGGATTTCCACGGCGGCTTTGCGGAAAGTTCACAAGCCAGTTTCGACACAGGCACGACCCTCAGCACGGACAGTCGCGCGGGGCAAAGTGAAGCGCCCGAGTCCCTGATCGGCACTCAACTTGGCGCTGCACGCGCCCAGGTGCACCAGAACTATATCGTGGCGCAGACCAACGACTCGCTGGTTATCGTCGATCAGCACGCGGCGCACGAACGGCTCGTCTACGAGGCGCTCAAGAATGCGTTGCATTCGCGGCCCCTGCCCGCGCAAATGCTGCTTTTGCCCGAGATCGTCGATCTGCCGGAAGACGATGCCGAGCGGCTTGCTCTGCACAGCGAAACCCTTGCCCGTTTCGGCCTAGGCATCGAGCGTTTCGGCCCGGGCGCGATAGCGGTACGTGAGACCCCCGCGATGCTGGGCGAAGTGGATACCCAGCAACTGGTGCGCGATCTTGCCGACGAGATTGCCGACAACGACACCACCGACACGCTGAAGGAACGCCTCCACTACATTGCGGCAACAATGGCTTGCCACGGCTCTGTGCGTTCGGGGCGCCTGCTAAAGCCGGACGAAATGAACGCCCTGTTGCGCCAGATGGAGGCAACGCCGGGTTCCGGCACCTGCAACCATGGTCGGCCGACCTACATCGAGCTCAAGCTTGCCGACATCGAGAGACTGTTCGGCAGGCGTTGAGGGTGTCCGGAACGCACTGGCATGCCCGCCGCTCACCGTGCAGCAGTTCGAAAGCGAGCTTATCGTGGAGGTTGATGAACGCCGCGCCCTCAATCCGGTGTCTTATTGGCTGGGTCGCCAATGGGCCGACCCAGAGCAGCGGCTGTGGAACTGGCTCGCCGGATTGGTATGCAGGCGGGCGTTGCCCCCAACAGATCGATATTTTCCTTGCGACCGACCACGCGGCCATACAACCCGGCGACGCTTGACCTCGATCCCGATTTGTGGCGATGACATGCACATGAATTTTGGTGCGCTCATATGATGAACCGCTTTGAAGGGCCCGGTAGCCGGGAAGCCCGCATTCGTTATCTCGATGGCGATTTCCAGGTGACAAGTCCTGGCGCATTCGTGCGCTGTGCGGTTACCGGTGAAAACATACCTCTCGATGAACTGAAATACTGGAGCGTTGCGCGGCAGGAGCCCTATGTCAGCGCCATCATTTCGTTCAATCGAGAGCTGGAGATGCATCCGGAGTGGCGTAGCCGCCGCTAAGAATCATCCGGCACTTGTTCTGGGCCAGCCTTGATTTAGAGCGTTTCATGGTTAGCTGGAAACGCTCTAACCATTGAGCCGACGTGACCGCCACGCTTCAAGAGTTTCATTGATGATGCGTGTCGGCGCGTAGTCCTGCTCGAACACCGCGTCGATCTCGAGAACATCCAGCATTTCCAGGAATTCAGCCGACGCCGCCCCATGGCGAAGCCGCGCGGCATCCTTGGCCGTCGTTATCAAGCGCAGGCCGTTGTCTTGAGCGGTCTTCAGCAACTCGGCAAGCTCGTCCTCGCCATAGACATGGTGGTCTGGAAAGGAGCGCAATAGTGCAACAACTGCGCCAGCCTCGGCCACCGTATCGAAGAATTTATCCGGATGACCTATGCCGGCAAACGCCAGGAACCTTTTGCCTGCAAAAGCTTTTCTGCCACGCGGGCGCGCTCGTGCTTCGTAGATGGGCTTGCCGGCACGAGCTGCCTGACGAACCACGTGATCGGCGGCGGTTCCCTCGCCCATTTTCAGCAGAGAACTCGTATAGACGAGTTGGTCGACCACCCTGGCCCGCAACGGCCCTGCCGGAATGACCCTGCCATTGCCTAGCCCATAACGGGCATCGACCACCACAAGGGCGTAGTCGATATGGATGCGCGCGCTTTGAAAGCCGTCATCCATGATGAGGAAATCGCAGCCGTGCTTGTCGATGAGCAACTGTGCTCCGGCCGCACGATTGGGTGTTACTGCCACCGGCGCATGTTCGGCCAGAAGCAGAGGCTCGTCGCCGACATGCTTGGCGCTATCGTGGGATGGATCGACGATGTGGGGGCTGGAAAAACCACCACCGTGACCGCGTGACAGAATACCGGGCTTCAATTGCATCCGCTTGGCCTGCCGCGCCAAGGAGATGGCCACCGGGGTCTTGCCGGTTCCGCCAACTGTAAAGTTGCCGACACATAGAACGGGGGCCGCAATCTTTTCCCGTTTCGCCGTGTGCATGCGCCGGCCGGCGGCAAAACCATAGGCGAACGAAAGCGGCAAAAGCGCAAAGGCACGCCAATCCGGCTTCTCCCACCAGAATGGCGGTGACTCGCTCGCCATTCTACTGGCTGCCCGCGCGCCAGAGCCGCGCCTTCACCACCAACGGCTGGATATAGGGTTCCAGCGCTTTCATCGTTGCGGCAAGCGCGCCGCGCATTTCTTCCACCGTCGCAGCCGCTGCCGCCATCATGTCGTGGCGAGCAATCTCGTTGCTCAGCAGATAGTTGACGGCTCCGGCCAGCATGTTGCGGTCCTTGACCAGCTTGGCGCCGCCGCTTTCAATCAACCGCTGGTACGAGTCGCGGAAATTCTGGACGTTGCGTCCCGACAAAACGGCCGTGTCCAGCATAGCCGGTTCGAGCGGGTTCTGGCCACCGGTCGAGGTCAGCGAACGGCCGACAAAGGCGATCTCCGTTAATCTCAGATAAAGCCCCATCTCCCCAATGGTGTCGCCAAGCAAGATGTCGGTATCAGGTGAAATCTTGCCGCCAAGGCTGCGGCGCGCCACCTTGAGACCCATGCCTTCTATTTGGGCAGCCAACGCCTCACCCCGTTCCGGGTGGCGCGGAACTATGATCGTAAGCAGTCCCCGATGGCGTGAGCGCAGCGTTACGTGGACCTCTGCCGCCATAACTTCTTCGCCGTCATGGGTCGAGACGGCTGCCCAAGTGGGACGCCCGTCTATCTGGCGCTTTAGCGCATGCAATACTTTTTCGTCCGCCGGCGGCGGCGCGGTGTCCACCTTGAGGTTGCCTGACACGGTAACCGGCCTTGCGCCCAGCGCCCTGAACCGCTCTCCGTCGACTTCCGACTGTGCGATGACATGCGCCAGGTTCTCGAACAATGCCTCGGCCAGGCTGGCGCGCTTATTCCATGAAGCAAATGACCGATCCGACATGCGACCGTTCACCAGGACTTGCGGGACATGGCGTGCACCGAGTTCGAGGATCGTCATCGGCCAGATTTCGGATTCGGCGATGATTGCCAGATCCGGTTGCCAGTGATCGAGGAAACGACTGACGGCAGGTTTCAGATCAAGAGGGACATATTGATGGATAACGCGATCGGGCAGTCGCTCCTGCACCACCTTGGCCGACGTGACGGTGCCGGTGGTCAGCACCACGTTGACGCCATAGCCGAGAATATTCTGCACCATGGGCACGACCGCAATGGTTTCGCCCACGCTTGCTGCGTGCACCCATATAACCGGTCCATCCGGACGCTCGCGGCCGGCGACACCACGACGTTCGCGGGCACGGCTGCGGTCTTCCTTACCTTTCGACGCGCGCCAGGCCACGTATGGCCCTATCAGCGGATAGGCGGCTGCGCCGATATAGCGGTATGCCGACAACATCATGCGCGCGCTGCGTTCGCTCATTTGCCGGCATCCGCCAGCTTGTAGGCCTGTTCCGTGGCCGCGTTGAGCGAATCCGTGACTTCCTGGCGTTTGCGTTCCATTTCCGCATCATCGGCGTCTGCGGGTACGAACACCGGCTTTCCCACGATAATCGAAGACCGCCCGAAGGGCAGATTGATGGTGGTCTTGTCCCAGCTCCGTTCCAGCACCTTGCGCCGGCTGGTGGTGATGGCCGCAGGAAGGATCGGTCGGCCGGACAAGCGCGCGAGGAGAACAATGCCCAGACCCGCGTCTCGCGGGGTTCCGTGCGGTATGTCCGCGATCATCGCAACATTTTTACCGGCAACAAGCGCTTTCTTCAACGCGATCAGGGCCTTAGCCCCACCCTTGTCGAGATGGCGGGCGTTCTCGCGACCGCCTGACCCTCGTACGGCTTCAATACCGAATTTCTCGACCATCAGTGCATTGAGTTCCGCGTCGGCGCTGCGTGACACCATCGCAACCAGCGGGCGGCCTTTCGGATAGTAGACGGGCGCCAGAATGTGCTGGCCATGCCAGAGCGCGATAATACCAGGCTCGAGGTGCGCATACTCGCCGCCGGAAATCGAAGCGGATCCTTTCGCGGGTGGATTCGTCAGGCGAATAAAACGCAATGCTTGCGCAAAAAGACTGGCGATCGCGCCTTTGGCAAAACGCGACTCTGCTAACGGCTGGCGAATCTTCCTCCAGGCCTTCTTGAACGGTCTGTTACGTGTGTTGCCTGCCAAGGTGCTTTCGGCCCGCGGCGGCACAAATTCCTGCTCCATCGTCAAGCGTCAGCCTTGTTTTCCGGATCCAACAGGCGGTGCAGGTGGACCACGAAGTAGCGCATATGCGCATTGTCGACGCTTGCCTGGGCCTTGGCCTTCCAGGCCGTAGATGCCGATTGATAGTCTGGATAGATACCGACGATATCGAGCGCGTCGAGGTCACGAAATTCAGTGCCGCCCAGCTTTGTCAACTCGCCGCCGAATACCAGGTGCAAAAGCTGCTGCTTTCCTTCAGTACTGCTCATGTTTGTCCTTTGAATCTTCGAAGATTGCAGCTTGGTCTAATGCAAACCTGCTAACATTTAAACCTACGAGTATCTTTACGGGATTTTCGTGCCGGAGATGACCGCTGCCAGCGTATCAAGCAATTCGCCGCTACCGGCTGCAAGAGCGCTGTGCTTGATTTTTTCTCGTGCGAATAAAGGGGCAAATCCCTCGGTGTCGACAAGTCCGCCGCCTGCTTCGTTCAGGATCAGTCCTGCCGCTGCGATATCCCAATCATGCGAATTCGGCTTTACGAAGCTGGCGTCGATGGTGCCTGAAGCAATCATTGCAAGCCGATAAGCAAGCGACGGTACATAGGCCACTCGTCGCACTCTTGCCAGCAAATCGGCCGGCAGTTCATCAATGAATACCTTCGGACCAGCCACTTCCGGTTCATTTGCGGAAGGACGTACCGCAATGCGGCTGCCGTTGCAAAATGCGCCAGATCCCGGAACAGCCCAATAAATCTCCTTTTTGGCCGGGCAATCGAGGACGCCTGCCAGGGATTTTCCTTGTTCCACCACGGCGACGCTGACACACCACGTACTGTTGCCCTCCAGAAAGGCGCGCGTTCCGTCGATCGGATCGACGACAAAGGTGCGGCGTGCATTCAGTCTTGCAGGATCGTCGGCTGTTTCCTCCGATAGCCAGCCATAATCTGGACGCGCCTTAAGCAATGTTTCGCGAAGGTAGGCGTCCGCGGCATAGTCTGCTTCGCTGACCGGAGAAGTCCCACCCTTCATCCACACTTCCGGATTCTTGCCAAAATATCGCATGGCGATGGCCCCGGCTTCACGCGCGGCATCGCGCAGCAACTCAAGGTCGTCATGGGCCGTGGCAAGGCCGGCTACATCAGCTACCGGCAAGGGTCATTCCTTCGATAAGCAATGTTGGTGCGGCCGTGCCGAAATTGCGGTCAAGATCGCTGGCAGGCACCATGTTGAGGAACATCGTCTTCAGATTGGAGGCAATGGTGACTTCCGAGACAGGATAGGCAAGTTCACCGTTTTCAATCCAGAAGCCGGACGCGCCGCGACTGTATTCCCCGGTTATCATGTTGACGCCTTGCCCGAACACCTCGGTGACGTAGAAGCCGGATTTGAGGCCCTTGATCAATTCCTCCGGCGATTGCTCGCCGGCTTCGATCGCGAGGTTGGTGGACGAGGGCGAAACCGACGAACCGCTGCGTGAGCCGCGCCCATTGGTTGTCAGGCCGAGTTCCCGCGCCGCCGACGTCGACAAGAACCAGTGGTTCAATACGCCCTTTTCGACCATCGTCAATTTGTTGCCTTCGACGCCTTCACCGTCGAACGGCCTGGAGGCCTGGCCACGTCGGCGAAGCGGCTCGTCGGTCACCGTGATGGAACTGGCAGTCACCTGCTTGCCCATCATGTCACGCAGGAAGCTGGTCTTGCGCGCAACGGCTGCACCATTGATCGCTCCGGCCAGATGACCGGCAATGCCGCGCGCCACGCGGGGATCGAACACGACGACTACCGCACCGGTGGCCGCCTTTCGCGCACCAAGGCGCTTTACTGCACGTTCACCGGCCTTGCGGCCGATGTCCTGCGCTGTGTCCAGATCAGCAAAATGCTGGCGCGAGGAATAGTCGTAGTCGCGCTCCATGCCGGTACCCTCACCTGCAATGGCGCTGGCAGAGCGCGAGAAGCGCGTGGCGACGTATTGACCTAGAAACCCGCTCGATGTCGCAAGAACCAACCCACCAAACCCGGCGCTGGCACCACTGCCGGAGGAATTGGTCACGCCTTTGACGGCAAGTGCGGCTTCCTCCGCGGCAAGCGCGTCTTCCTTCAGTTGGTCCGCCGAAACCTCTGTCTCGTCGAACAGATCGAGGTCGCGCGGCGTCTTGGTCAGGAGCGCCGGGTCGGCCAACCCCTGGTATGGATCCTCCGGCGAGACCTTCGCCATTGCCACGGCCCGTTCGGCCAATGCCTTGGGATCAGACCCGGTCGTTGCCGAAACGCTAGCCACGCGCTTGCCAACGAATACGCGCAGCGACACATCTTCGCTTTCCGAGGCTTCCGTGCTCTCGACCTTGCCCAACCGAACCGAAACGCCCTTGGAGCGGCCAACGACGACGACCGCGTCTGCCGCATCCGCCCCCGCCCGACGCGCCGCCTCGACCAGCGCGGCAACGCGATCAGTCAGTTTTCCAGAGTCGATCGAATTCGCCATTTCGAAATCCCGTGAGTCGACCCACCAAGGGAATGGATCGTACATGGCACCATCTATTGTTCCAGCAATGCTTGTGCAATGGGCGGAAAGATGAACGCCCTTGGCGCTCGGCCAACGTGGCTAACATGCTGGCTTAAATGTGGCCACATGGCCTTGGCACTGTTCGGAGCTCAATCAACCGCCGTGAATAGCCGAATTAATGCTTGTGAGGCTCATAGTGTGATTTCAGCGCAGCTTCGATGGCGCGCTTCACCTCACTCTTCACAGACGCGGTTTCGCTCATCACGCTTTCGATCTTCATGAAATCGAGAACGCGAAAGCGCGAGACGGGAGGTCGGATCAGAATATCGGGCCGGCATTGGCTCAGCTTGTTGGTGATGATCGATTGCATCATCAGTTGGGTAGCCCCGAACATCAGATCTACAGAACTTGGCCGCTTGCTCTCAGCTTCCGTGGGCCCCCCCACGACATCGACGGCAATTATGATATCGGCATCGTGTTCAATCAGATCGAACGGCACTGGATTGTAGATGCCGCCATCAATCAGGACACGCCCGTCTCTAACGACCGGGCGGAATACGGCGGGGATCGCGGCGGAAGCCGCGAGTGCCGAGTGAAGATCGCCATCGCTGAACACAGCAAGCTTGTGGCCGAAAAAATCGGTCGCTGTCACCTTCAAAGGTATTTTCAGGTCGGCAAAGTTTTCAGGTACCGCGCGGGGAAGAAAGGCCTTCAAAATGCGCTCGACATTGAACTGACTGACATGCAGCCCGCCCTTCATCGCTTCCGCGAAGCTACCGGGGCGCGCCTTCCACATGCGGCTCGCGATTTCCGTCCTGCGAGACAGGATCGAGCGCGCGTGTTCGTGGATTTCCTTTCCGGACATTCCAGCAGCCATACCAGCGCCCATGATCGCGCCGATAGATGAACCTGAGATGGCGACCGGGCTGATACCCATCTCGTCAAGTGCCTCGATGACGTGAATATGCGCCAGTCCGCGCGCGCCGCCACCGCCGAACGCTATGCCGAAAGTTGGCATTAGCCCTTGCTTCCATCCGCAAAAGCCGGACCGACGATCATAACCGCCGGCTGCACCGAAAGGAGCTTTTTTGCCACGGCCTTCACCTCGTCCAGCGTGACGCCCTTGATCAGGTCCGATCTGCGATCCATGTAGTCAATTCCCAACTTATTCAATTGCAGATCGACCAAGGTCCCGGCGATCGCGCCTGACGAATCCAGATTGTTGATCGCATATGCTCCCACCATGTACTTTTTAGCAGCGGCGAGCTCAGCTTCCGTCGGCCCTTCATCAGCCATGCGTTTTATCGTGTCACGCAAAACCTCGAGTGTTTCACCTACTCTGTCGGACCGCGTAGCGGTTGTCACGATAAGCGCTGAGGCATGCTCCCGGTTGGAAAGCCCGGAGTCGACCGAATAAGCAAGCCCGCGCTTTTCCCGCACTTCCTCGAACAGACGTGAGGTGAAGGTCCCGCCGCCGAGAATTTCGTTCATCAGCGCGGCCGCGTAAAACTCCGGTGATGATCGTTTGACACCTGGGAAAGCCATCTGCACGGAGGTCTGCGGCAAGTCGTATTCTACTTGCAACTGCTGATCGAGCTTGAGTTCCGTGTCGACTACTGGACGCAGCGCCTGTTGCGACGGAAGTCCGCCAAAGAGTTTGTCCAGATCCTGTTGCAACGTCTTTGCATCGATCGCGCCGACAACTGCGACGTGCAGGCCGCTAAGTGCAAATGTTGCCTTGTGGAATGCCCTGAGATCGTCCGCCGTTATTTTTTCTAAACTTTCCTTGGTACCCTCGTCCGGTCGCGAATAGGGGTGACTGCCGTAAACGGCGCGCAGCCACTTGGTTTCCGCGGCTGTGTTAGGGTCGCGCTCTCCTGCAGCAATACCAGCCAATATCTGACCGCGAATGCGATCGATCGGCGCTTGATCGAAACGTGGTTTTTCAATCGCCAGCCGCAACAGTTCAAATGCCTCGTCCTTGCGCTCTGCCAGCGTGCGCATGGCGCCGGAAATGCTGTCGCGGCCTTCGGAGATTCCCATCTCCGCCCCTGAATCGTCTAGTCGCGCCTGGAATGCATTGCTGTCCAGATCACCTGCGCCCTCATCGAACAGACCGGTCATAAGGTTGGCAAGGCCTTCCTTGCCAGCCGGATCCTGCGTGCTCCCGCCATCAAAATTGAAACGCAGCGTTATGATTGGTACCGAGTAGTCCTCCACAAGCCAGGCGGTGATGCCTTTTGAAGACTTTACCTCCTGAATGGTCATTTCGGCGCGCGCGGTGAGTGCCGGCAAGATCAGAAAAAGGGCTGACAATAAGAAAACAATTGTCGGCGAAATCAATATTTTGCGAGAAACTCTAAAGGAAGCCATCGGATCAATTCCCCGCGTGCGCTTCGGGTAACAAATACCCCGTCGTCGCGTGCTTTAGCGCCAGATAGCGTGCCGCAGCAGCCTTTACGTCCTGCGCCGTAGCGTTGCGTATCCGCTGCGGCCATTTCTCGACATCATCGACAGTTCCGCCGGTCGCGAGCGTACTGCCATAGATATTGGCCATGCTCGATTGACGGTCGCGCGCGAAGATCATCGAGCGCACGAAGCGGTTCTTGGCCTGCTCCAATTCATCGTCCGACACTCCGTCACGTGCGACGCGCGATATCTCGGAATTCACACCTTCTTCAACCTCGGCAAGCGTAGCATTGCCACGTGGCGCGCCATAAACCGAAAAGCTCGTGTCATCCAACATGGTTCCGGAGAACGAAGCACCGGCATTTGCTGCAATCCCCTTCTTGACCACAAGTTCCTGATAGAGCCGGCTACGCGGACCGCCACCAAGAATTTCGGCCAGAAGATCAAGCGCTTCAGCTTCCCCCGGTTTGGCGGTGTGGTAGGAAGGCACCACCCATTGCGTGGAAAAACTCGGCACGCTCACCCGCGCATCGGTCAGAGTAACAGTCCGCTTGGTGTTTTGTTCTGGTTCCACAGACCTCAAACGAGGTGGCAGATTGGGGCCGCGCGCCACCTTTCCATAAGTACGCTCGGCCATCGCCTTGACGGCATCGGGCTCCACGTCGCCGGCCACCACAAGAACGGCGTTGTTCGGCGTGTAGTAGCGGTCATAGAATGCCCTGGCGTCAGCTCGATTGAGTTTTTCTATCTCCTGCATCCAGCCAATGACGGGAATCCGGTATGGTTGGTTCTGGTAGAGTGTTGCGCTGACTTCTTCTTCCAGTAGCGCATTGGGATCGCTATCGACACGCGAGCGGCGTTCCTCAAGCACCACGTCACGCTCGGTCGCAATCACCTCGTCGTTGAGGATGAGGTTGCGCATACGATCGGCCTCGAATCCCATCATCTGCTCGAGGGCTTCAGGCGCAACGGTTTCATGGAAAGCGGTGTAATCGTAGGACGTGAAGGCGTTGTTGCTGCCACCGATGGCCGCTACTGCACGATCAAATTCGCCTGCGGCGTGATTGTTGGTGGCCTTGAACATCAGGTGTTCGAAGAAATGAGCAATGCCGGACTTTCCGGGTAATTCATCGGCACTGCCGACTTTGTACCAGACCATATGAGTGACGATCGGCGCGCGCCTGTCGGGTATGACCACCACCTCCATGCCGTTGTCGAGCAGGAAATGAGTTACTTTCCATTCGTTCGGGGCTGTTTCGGACGCTACCGGACCGGCTGCTACCATGAACAAAGTCAGAGCAAGCGCGATCCGGAGGAGCCAATGGGCATCAGATTTCATTGCTGGCTCCGGAGGTCATGCGGTGGACGATATGCAGGCAAGTGCGACGATAAAAGTGAATTGTTCGTCATTTGACGCCTGAAGGCGGCTAAAGTCAGGCCGCCTCGATGAAGCGGATCACCGTCTCGCCGTAGTTTCGCTCATCAACCATCATAAAACCCAACCCTGGCTCGAACGGTGCGGAGGCGGCTTCCTCGACCACACACAGCGCGCCCCGTGCCAGCCACCCACCCTGCTTGGCCGACTGCAGGGCTCGTTCGCCCAAGCCTTTTCCGTAGGGAGGATCAGCAAAAACCAGATCGAAGGGGGCCAATGTTCCAGCTTCGCCAAGCGCGGTTGCGTCACGACGGAATATCTTGGTTTTTCCGGTGAGGCCGAAGGCTTCGACATTGCTGCGGATCAAGCCGCGTCCTTCTGCCGATTCTTCAATGAACACGGCGTAGCTTGCGCCGCGAGACAGTGCTTCGAGGCCAAGTGCTCCGGTGCCGGCAAAAAGATCCAGTACCTTTGCATCCTCCAGATTGTCGGGAAATCGATGCGTAAGGACGTTGAACACGGCCTCGCGCGTGCGATCCGTCGTCGGGCGGATCGCTTGTGTGTGTGGCGTGGCCAACGGGCGGCCACGAAAATCCCCGCCTACGATGCGCATCTAGCGCGCCTTAGGGCCCTTGCCCGGTCCTTTGCGGTAGGATCCACCACCACTCGGGCGGTCACCGCGTGGTTTGCCATATGTGCGGTCGCCCTGCGGCCTTCCGCGGCCCGGTGTGCCAGCCCTACCGAAATCGGTTTCCGGCTTGTCCTGCTCCGATTTGTTCTTTCCGAGCGGACGAGCGCCCGGCGCCATCCATACATTGGCCTTGCGCTGTCCCGGCGGATCGATTGGTGGCCGCTCCCGGTCACCCTTCTTGAATCCTGGCTTGCCGCCAAATCCAGCCCGTTCCGGCTTGCCACCGCGCTCGCCAAAGCCCCGTTCCGGGCGCGTCGACAACTTGCCCAGTGCTTCGTCACGGCTGTTCTCGCGGAACTTGCGCCGCTTTATCAGGCCCCCCTCTCCGATTTCGGAGCGTACAGGCTTTGGACGTGGTGCGCCCTCTTCGTGCCGCTCGACACGCCGCACGGGCTTGTTTGAGAACGGTTTGACTATGTCGGCATCGAAATTCGCGCCAGCTTCCTCGATCAGCCTTTCACCAAGCTGCTCGCGCAACATGCGCCCCTTGATCTCGAGGACATGACCTTCCGGCAGTTCGTTCAGCTGAAACGGCCCGTATGAAATGCGGATCAATCGCGTGACATCGAGGCCAAGCGCACCAAGGATATTCTTGACCTCGCGGTTCTTTCCCTCGCGCAGGCCTATCGTCAGCCAGGCATTGGAGCCCTGCTCCCGGTCAAGACTTGCCTCAACGGCACCATAGAAAACGCCATCAACGGCAATGCCTTCGCGCAACTTGGCGAGTGCGTTTTCCTCAACCTTGCCATGAACGCGAACCCGGTAGCGCCGGAGCCAGCCGGTTGCCGGAAGTTCCAGCACGCGCGACAGTCCGCCATCGTTGGTAAGCAGAAGCAAGCCCTCGGTATTAATATCCAGCCGGCCTATGGTCATCAAGCGAGGAAGGTCGGCGGGCAGGACATCAAACACGGTCTTGCGGCCCTCTGGGTCGCGATTGGTCGTCACCACGCCGGCCGGCTTGTGAAAGAGAAACAGCCGGGTACGCTCGATCGGAGGAATTTCCATGCCGTCGAGATGAATGATGTCGCTTTGCGAGACGTTGAACGCCGGCGTTTCAAGGATCTTGCCATTGACCTTGACACGGCCGGCGGCAATCAACTCCTCTGCATCGCGGCGCGAAGCAATGCCAACCCGCGCCAAGCGCTTGGCAATGCGTTCACCGGTCTCCTCAGGTGCCTCGCTCGGGCGAGGCCGCGGTTTGAAACCGCCTGCCGGCTTGCCAGCTCCGCCAAAATCACGCCGGGGCCCATCTTCGCCTTCCGGGCGGGCCTGCCGCTCTTCGCGCGGACGATATGGCTTGGCAAACCCCTCCCGCTTTTCGAATGGCCTGCCCTCCGGGCGAGGCCCCTTGCGGAACGGTCTCTCGGCTCGCGCCTCGCCTTCGCGCGGCTTGTCATCGCGTTTGAAATCACGCTTTGAGCGGTCACCATCAGTTGCCCTGTCAGGCCTTTTGGCAAACGAAGTCTTCTTGCCGGCAAAGGCAGGCTTGCCGGATTTGCCGTCGGCAGCCTTGCGGCCTCGAAAGCCAGCCGGTTTTGCGCCGGGCTTGCGCTGGAATTTTTCGTCGTCGCTCATGTGGTGTTTGCTCGTTTGCGCGGCTAGATAACAGGATAGCTCTTGGGTTGCGAGGACATAATGGGGAACCGCAGTGAAGCGGCCTGACTTCATGGCTATCGCGCTGAAAGAAGCGCAGGCAGCGGCATCACGCGAGGAAGTGCCCGTCGGCGCAGTCGTCGTGTTAAACGGCTCCGTCGTGGCGGCAGCCGGCAATCGCACGCGCGAGCTTGCCGACCCTACCGCTCACGCCGAGATTCTGGCGATCCGCGAAGCATGCGCCAAATTGTCGAGCGAACGGCTTGGCGAGTGCGATCTCTACGTGACGCTTGAGCCCTGCACCATGTGCACGGCGGCGATTTCATTTGCCCGACTGCGTCGGCTCTATTTCGGTGCTGCGGACGAAAAAGGTGGGGCCGTGGTCAGCGGAGTCCGCTTCTTCGCTTCGCCCACCTGTCATCATACGCCCGACATATACGCCGGCTTCGGTGAGGTCGAAGCAGCCGCACTCCTTAAGGAGTTTTTCGTATCCCGCCGCCAATTGTAGAATTTGGCAGCAAATCATGCTGCACGATTACCAAGGCAACCAGCTAAAAAGACCACCGTCCTTTTTGCGTGCCATTTTTTTCTGCCGGATATCCTTTTTATATTCGTCCTCACCGATATCGTTTTGAGGCGCGGTCGACGCGGCAACCCGGTATTCCAGCGGGGGCTCGCTGAGATAGCGACGATTCGTTGGGCTTCCCTGCCGGCCTTCCGCGAGCTTGCGATTGATTGCATCGCGGCGAGCCTTGGCTCCAATGCCGGAATCACCTGGGGTCCAACGCGGAGGATGTTCCGAGCCGGACTCTGCCATTGCCTTCTTCACTGAAGCCGGGTCGGTCTGAACGTCGTCGATCACTTCCGCCTTGAAGTTCGGGCTGTCAAAATTGACGCTGGCATCAGCCCGGATACGAGCCCGGCGCTGTTCAGGCGATTCCGGCCACTGCGCGCTCGCGGTCTGGACGATGTTGTCCTGCGGCGGTGGCAAAACGCCCTTTTGCCCGGGCGCGGGCTTAACCAGCGTGGGGCGAGGGTTGTAATCGATCTTTTCCCGCTTGGGCGGAGCGAGCGAGATTGCCCCGCTCACGTCGCCGGCAAGTTGCTCCATCGCCGTCTTGTCGGTGCCATAAGTCGGTGACGACATACATCCCGAAAGGGCGAGTCCCGAAACGGCAAGCGGCGCCATCAACGCAAGGCGCACGTGGCGTTTATCGGTCATGCCTAAAAATTTCACTCTTGACGACCCCTTGATCGCTGCCAACCGAACGCCGGCATGCATCTTGCCACGCTGTTCTAACGGAAAATCCGGCGACAATTTGTCGTCCGCAGTTTCAGGTCTTTACCTCAACCGTTCGTTAAGGGCAACGCGCACCCGTTTGCGCGTTGCTTTCCTTCACAACTCCTGCGTCTACAGCCGGCCCGTTGACTGCAATTCATGCAGGACGAGCGCGTCGCGCGCCGAGACGTCCGGGAAGTCCTTGTCGTTGCCGACATCGTCAGTGTAGCGCCACGAGCGCGCGCATTTGCGCAGACCGCGATCGGCCGCTTTTTCCACCACAACAGCCACGCCCTTGACGTCGTCCAGGGCAAACGCGCCCGCAGGTGCGCTGTCGTAAGAAAAGTCGAGACCGCTGGTGATGCTGATCTCGGCCATGTCCACGCCCGCTACTTCCTGTTCGAGCGCGGAATTGTCGAGATAAACAACCGGAACGGCTTCCAGCGACGATCCGATCACCTTGCCTGCGCGGGCAATCTCAAGTGCGCCGGTGATCACGCGCCGCATCTGGCGCACCTTGCGCCACTTTTCCGCCAGCGCTTCGTTGCGCCAATTCGAAGGCGCCTTCGGGAATTGCTCCAGATGGACCGAGCTCGCGTCCGGGTGCCGATCGAGCCAAGCCTCCTCGGTTGTAAAGGGCAGCATTGGCGCCAGCCACTTCACCAGGCACTCAAACAGGTGACGGACAACCTGTACGGAAGCCTTCCGCTTTGCGCTGGACGGCGCATCGCAATAGAGCGCGTCCTTGCGGATATCGAAATAGAAGGCTGAAAGCTCCACCACCATGAAATCTAGCAGAGCGCGCGTAATCCGCTTGAACTCGAACCCGTCGTAGCCGGAACGTACCACCTCATCGAGTTCAGCCAACCGGTGCAGCATGAGCCGCTCCAATTCCGGCATCTCGGCAAGTGGCACATCCTCGCCTTCGTCATGGGCGAGCGTGCCCAGCATCCAGCGAATGGTGTTCCTGAGCTTGCGGTAGGCGTCGATATTGGTTTGCAGCACGTTTTTGCCGAGGCGCTGGTCTTCCCAGTAGTCGGTCGTCATCACCCACAGGCGCAGGATATCGGCCCCGGACTGCTTCATGACGTCCTGGGGCACCACCGTGTTGCCAAGCGACTTCGACATCTTGCGGCCTTCCTCATCCATGGTGAAACCATGGGTGACGACCGTGTCGTAGGGCGCTCTGCCCCTTGTGCCGCAGCTTTCCAGCAGCGAGGAATGGAACCAGCCACGATGCTGGTCGGAGCCTTCCAGATAAACGTCCGCCGGCCATTTCAGGTCCGGCCGGTCTTCCAGCGTGAAAGTATGCGTGGACCCGGAATCGAACCAGACATCGAGAATGTCCTTCACCATCGTCCAGGGTTCATTCGCGCGGCTGCCAAGGAAGCGCTCGCGCGCGCCTTCGGCAAACCAGGCGTCGGCGCCTTCCTTCTCAAATGCCTCGACAATGCGGGCGTTCACCGCCTCGTCTTTCAACACGTTACCGTCCGCATCAGCAAATACGGCGATGGGAACGCCCCACGCGCGCTGGCGGGACAGCACCCAGTCCGGACGTTCGGCAATCATGGCACGCAGGCGCGTCTGACCGGCCTCGGGTACGAAGCGCGTGTCGTCGATGGCTTTCAGGGCACGACTGCGCAAAGTGGTGTCGTCGCCGAGTGTTTTGTCCATATGGACGAACCACTGCGGCGTATTGCGGAAGATCACCGGCTTCTTGGAGCGCCAGCTATGCGGGTAGCTATGCTTCAGGCGTCCACGCGCAAACAACATGTTGCGCTTGATCAGCTCGTCGATGACAACCTTGTTGGCGTCGCCTTTCTTACCGTTGTCGTCGATCACGCGCGCAGGCCCGCCCTCGCGATCAGGGCCAAAGCCGGGTGCGTCCTTGGTGAAGAAGCCGGCATCGTCGACGGTAAACGGGATCGCGGTATCGATGCCACGCTTGCGCAAATCCTTTGCGGCATCCATCCAGGCGTCAAAGTCCTCGCGACCGTGGCCGGGGGCGGTGTGAACAAAGCCCGTACCGGCATCATCGGTGACGTGATCACCGGCGAGCATCGGCACCGGAAACTCATACCCGTCACCGAGGCTCCGAAACGGATGAGCAAGCGTCAACGCGCCGAGTTCGTCGCGTGAAACGTCACGCAGGCGTTTGTACTCAAGCTTAGCCCTGGCAAAGGATTCTTCGGCCAAAGCGTCGGCAAAGATCAGCTTTTCCCCGGGTCGAGGGCCGAAATCATTTTCAGCCCACGTGACTTCATACAGACCGTATGCAACGCGCGTCGAGTAAGCGACGGCGCGGTTACCTGGAATGGTCCATGGAGTCGTGGTCCAGATGACAACGCAAGCGCCGTCCAAACTGGCGTTGCCAACCACCGGGAACTTCACCCAGATGGTGTCGCTCTCGTAGTCCTGATACTCGACCTCGGCCTCGGCTAGTGCTGTGCGCTCGACGACGGACCACATCACGGGCTTTGAACCGCGATAGAGTTGGCCGGACATGGCGAATTTCAACAACTCGCCCGCGATCCGCGCTTCGGCGTGAAAGTTCATTGTTGTGTAGGGGTTTTTGAAGTCTCCTACCACGCCAAGCCGCTGGAACTCGTCGCCCTGCACGTTGATCCAGTTCGCGGCGAACTCGCGGCATTCCTTGCGAAATTCGTTGACCGGCACTTCATCCTTGTTCTTGCCCTTGGCGCGGTACTGTTCCTCGATCTTCCATTCGATCGGCAGGCCGTGGCAGTCCCAGCCGGGAACATAGTTGGAGTCGTATCCGCGCATCTGGAACGAGCGGGTGATGACGTCCTTGAGGATCTTGTTCAGCGCGTGACCGATATGGATGTTGCCGTTGGCGTAGGGCGGGCCGTCATGTAGCACGTACTTGGTGCGCCCAACCGCATCCTCGCGCAGTCTCTTGTAGAGATCCATTTCCTGCCAGCGTTTGACCAGCAAGGGTTCTTTTTCGGGCAGGCCGGCGCGCATCGGAAATTCCGTCTGCGGCAGGTAAAGTGTCTTGGAATAGTCGATCGTTTCCGCGGTGTCGTTCATCGGTTCGCCATATGGGTTGCCCAGCCGGAGCCGGCCTTGGGCGTTGACCTATCATGTTCTGGAAAAAGCGCGAGAGGCGCGCGCCGCAAATCCCGGCTGCACCGGCGACCGAGTTTCAACTCAGGCCGCCCGGAACACCGGGCTGGTAATTCGTATCGCAGACGCGATGGTGCGCGACAGGCAGGTCATGGCAGCGCTTCTAACCGATGACCAGGCAAGAATAAAGTGCCGCCTGTGCTTGCCTCGACCAAAATCGAACCGACACTTCACATCGAAAAGTCGAAACGATAGCTGGTTGAAACGCCGATCATGAACTGGTCGCGTGAACCACGCTCCTGCACCAGACTTGAATTAGCTGCCGGCCCCATAAGGCGCGAATATTCACCGAACAGGCTGGCCGTGATCGGATTCGTGACTTTCCAGGTGATTGCACCGCCAACGCCTGCAGACTTGATGCCACCGCCCGGATCATATGCGCTAAGCCCTGATGCGATGGATTCTGCGGCGCTGACGCCATAATAGGCGTCGAAATACTTCGACGAAGCGATGGTCATGCGAGGTCCGCCGGAAATGCGCACGTCGGGTGTCACATCGTAAAAGGCGTCGGCAGCGATGTCGGCGACAAAGCCGCTGTGGGAACGGATGCCGTGCCGCAATTCGCCGCGCAGCCGCATCCAGTCGAAGGGATAAACTTCGAAGAACCCGCCGACCTCACCGCCCCAGCGCACTGGGTCGAGGCCGCGCAACTCATCCGCGCCATTGTCGCGACCCCACAGGAATTTGCCGGTGAGTCCCGCGCGCACGCCCCCGTCATCTATCAGGGAGAGCGAAATATTGTCGTTGCGCGATGAAAAGCGAACCGGATTGCCGGCCTTGCCGAGAGAAATGATTGGCGAAGCGCTGAGCAGATACTTCTTGCCGCCTTCAAAATTGGGCGCAACCATTCCAGTGGCGCCAAGTGTCAGATACCAATCACCTGACAGCCAACCGCCTATCCCCTCGCCCGCGCTGGAAACCGTAGTGAACCCTAGCAGCAGCGCTGCCGCAAATGCGGGGATCGTTCTCATCTTCGGTCTGCCTCGCCGTTACGCCGGACAATGGGAGTACGGCAACTCTTGCGCGGAGGTCGGTAAAATTTGATTTAAATGTGCAACGATGCTGTCGATGCCGGTTGTTCTGGACCTGCATGGCTACACGCGATAGTTTCATATCCGTGAGTTTGAAACGTCTTTGGAGTGGCAGCATGGCTTTTCAGAACGACACGCTCAAGAACGCCATCGGAGAAGCGCGCGACAAGTGGGGATGGTTCGTAGCGCTCGGTGTTCTTCTATTGATCCTTGGCGGTATCGCATTTGCCAACCTGTTTGTCGCTACCGTCGCATCGGTGTTTTTCGTTGGCTGGCTGATGCTGATTTCCGGCGTCATTGAAATCATTCATGCATTTGGCGTCAAAACGTGGGGCCGCTTCTTCTACTGGCTGGCAAGCGGCCTGCTTTATGCATTTGCGGGCTTCTTCGCTTTCTACAATCCTTTGCTCGCTTCGACAGTGCTGACCTTCATGTTGGCCGTCGCACTTGTGGCGTCAGGGGCACTGAGAGCGTGGGTGGGCTACGAACACCGCGAACAGCGCGGCTCAGGTTGGATCATCACGGCAGGTATCGTCACCATGCTTGCCGGCCTCGTCATTGCGATGGGTTGGCCGGTCAACAGTCTCTGGATTCTTGGCCTGTTCCTTGCCATCGACCTGATTTTCCAGGGATGGACGTTCATCGCGTTCGGCTTGGCGCTAAGGAAATAACAACGCGCTCAAAAGGTGACCGAAGCATCCATCTCCGATAGCGGTCGCACACCGGCCAGAAGCGCCCTTGCCTCGGCCTCGTCGCGTTTCATCTGCGCGACGAGCGGATCGAGTCCGTCGAACTTCACTTCGCCGCGCAAATATCCGAAGAACGAGACATCGCAAACCTCGCCGTACAGATCGCCAGAAAAATCGAACAGAAACGTTTCGAGTAACGGCGCGCCGTTGTCATCGATCGTCGGGCGGCGGCCAAAACTCGCGACTGCGTCATGAAGCGTCCCGTCGGCGCGTCGAAAGCGAACGGCATAGATGCCTTCCTTCAACGCGGTCTCGGCTGGCAGGCGCATGTTGGCTGTAGGAAAACCAAGTGTGCGGCCGAGTTTCTGGCCGTCAACCACTTCGGCCTCGATGGTAAATCGGTAGCCAAGCAGCCCGGCTGCCTGCGCTGCATCACCTTCGGACAACAATGAGCGAATCCGACTTGACGAGACAATGCATGCGTCCTCGTCGCGGAACGCGTCGACCAAGGTTACGCCAAAGCCGTTTCGCGTGCCTGCTTCCATCAGATAAGCCGGTCCGCCTTGCCTGTCCTTGCCAAAATGGAAGTTGAAGCCGGTTACGGCATGGCTGATGCCCAGGTTGGCTTTCAGAATTGAGTTTACGAAGCTTTCGGCCGAATTTGCTGCAAACTCGCGCGTGAACACCTGCTCGACCACTGCGGCAAATCCAAGCTTGGCCAAGAGCTTTGCCTTCATTGCTGGCGGTGTCAGCACGAACAACGACAAGTCCGGTCGGAATACCTTGCGCGGATGCGGATCGAAGGTCAGGACCAAGGCAGGTACGCCCTGCTTTCGTGCCTGTTCCAGTGCCCGACCCAGCACAGCCTGGTGACCGCGATGAACGCCATCGAAATTGCCGATCGCAACGACGCCACCCCTCAGATTTTCAGGTAGTGGACGATCTCCGGACAGTCGCACGCACATGTCGTCGGCGCCGTTTCAGCGAAGCCGGGGCATCACCGCCACGGGGCGGTAGCCGTATTTGGAAAGGAATGCGGCCAGCAGTTCCGGGTCCGGCTGCAATGGGTCGCCATAATCGCGGGCGTGAATGCCACCAGACACATAAAGCACATCAAAGCCGTTGTCGGCGGCACCCTTGATGTCTGTCATCATGCCGTCGCCGATGGCAAGCACCTCGCTGCGGTCAAGCTCGCGGCCGACGATCTGCGATGCTGCCTTCAGGGCCGCCCTGTAGATAGGTGCATGCGGCTTGCCGGCGATCAGGGTGCGCCCGCCAAGCTGGCTGTAATCGCGGGCCAAAGCGCCGGCGCACCATATCAAGCGATCTCCGCGCTCCACCACGATATCGGGGTTGGCGCAGATGAAAGGCAGGTTGCGGGAACGGAATTGAACGAGCAGGTCCCTGTAGTCTTCCGGCGTCTCTGTCTCGTCGTCGAACAGGCCCGTGCAGACGATTGCCTGGGCCTCGAATTCCTCGACCAGTTCCACATCAAGGCCGTCATAGATGTTGGTGTCACGATCCGGGCCGAGGTGAAAAACCTTTCGTGGACCTTCCGCAATGAGGTCGCGCGTCACATCGCCCGAACTCACCACTTTGTCGAAACTGCCCTCCGGCACGCCGATGAAACGCATCTGGTCAATCACGTCGCCGCTGAGACGTGGGGAATTGGTAATCATGACGACTGCCAGGCCATCGGCGCGCGCCTTTGCCAGTGCTGCCGCGGCCGCAGGAAAATGTGTTTCGCCGTTGTGCACGACGCCCCAGACATCGCACAAAATCGCAGCGTAGCGGCGCGATAAATTGTCGAACGAGGCAATTATTCCGGGGTGGGCCGTCATACTGTTTCTCGAACCTGTCGCTGGAAATATCGCGGTCGAAAGCCGTTTGCGAGGCTCGGATTAGCCGATGCGCCCGAAACTGTCACCAGCTTTCCTCCCATGGGCCGAAAAGTCATGGTTAACGGAAGGGAAATACCAAACCTCATTTTAATGAGATTCCACGAACCTGAAATTTAATCATTTCTGTCATTTTACGGTTGTGAATTGGGCTTGGCAGGGGTCACGAGGCCGATGTTCCTGAAATTCCGGAAAGACACACGCGGTAACTACGCACTGGTAACGGCGCTCGTAATGGCACCCTTGATGGGTGCTTTGGCAATTGCGGTGGACTACACCGAGATGTCCCGTCAAAGGCTCGATACGCGCAACGCGCTTGACGCGGCCAACATTGCGACGGCTCGGCAACTCCAGTCCGGAGCCACGGAAACCCAGGCAAAAGCCTATGCCCTGGATTTCTTTCGGGCGAATCTTCGCCATGTAAAACCCGCTAAAACCACACTGAATGTCACGTTGCCCAGCAACGCCGTCGGTGGCGGCGAAATGAGGATGTGTGCCGATCTGGTCTATTCACCTTATTTCCTCCCTGCCGCAGCGAAGTTGATAGGCAAAGAGTCGAGCGACTTCAATTTTACGACCTGTTCGCGGGTTCGGTTGAAGAATTCGCTGGAAGTCGCCCTCGTGCTTGATAATTCGGGGTCGATGGATGACAAAGCCGCCTCTTCGACCAAGAGCCGCATGGAATTGCTAAAAGCAGCAGCCAAGCAGTTGGTGGACACGATCTCCAAGCAGGCAGATATGATGAAACAGGTTGAAAAGCCTGTTCAGTTTGCCGTCGTGCCATTCGCAGGCTCCGTCAATGTCGGGCCACAATATGAGACAGCTTCCTGGATGGATACGGCCGGAGCATCTCCGATTCACCACGAAAACGTGGACTGGTCGATGCTGACGAAGTCAAGTGATGCAAATAAGTATGTCGAGACAGTGGGCAATTCACTAGTGGCTCGAGGATCAAAATGGGGTACCGAGCAGCAAGATAAAGCGCTCACTCGCTTCTCACTTTTCAAGATGCTCAAGAAGCAGACGGGATCTCACATCGAGAGTGGCAAGACCGTTATAGACTACGGACCAGTCGCGTCTTGGGGAGGATGCGTGGAGGCGAGGCCTGCACCTTACAATATCGACGACACGCTACCCAGCGTTTCAAAACCGGAAACCTACTTCGTGCCGATGTTCGCCCCAGACGAAACCGGCAATATCTGGACGAAACAATCGAATGGTACGATCAAGACCTTTGGCATGAACAACAGTTGGTGGGATGACAACGGGGATACTTCAACGAGCAACAACAGCAACGATCAGTACAAAAGACAAAGAAGCGTGCTCAAATATATGACGCCCGGCCCGTTGGGTCTGGCTGCTCTGCCTACCCCAATTAACGGCGGACCTAACTACATGTGCACGACAACTGCGATCACTCCGCTGCAGGATGTGACCAAGACCGATGGCAAGACCAAGATAAATACGGCTATCGACGGAATGGCTGCTCTCGGTGCTACAAATGTCCCGGAGGGCATGGCTTGGGGCTGGCGAGTTTTGTCACATGGGGAGCCGTTCAGCGAAGGGCGTTCCGAAATAGAAAAGGGCAACGATAAGGTTGTCATCGTGCTGACCGACGGCGCGAACACCTACTATACGCCTGGTTATTTCGGCGACAACGATTATGCCGGCAACAAATCGAGTTATTCCGCATACGGATATACAGGCGTAAAATACAAAAGTGGCGACACTCGCCTTTTCATGGGAACGAGTTCCAGTGTGGTAAAATCAGGCAGCAGCGCCTATACGGAAAGCAACTACTCGACGGCTCTGAACGAGCAGTTCGCGAAGTTGTGTGACAATGCAAAAGCCAACAATCTGATCGTCATGACGGTGGCTTTGGACCTCGACTCGAAGAAGACGGCAGAAGCCGCACAGATTGCCGCGTTGAAGAAGTGCGCTTCCGACTCCCGTTACCGCAAGGATCCAAACGATCCAAGCAAACCGGACAAAATGTTTTGGAATGCAACCAGCGCGACCCTTGAAAATGACTTCAAGAAGATCGCCGACGAGCTTTCAAACCTGCGTATCGTAGGCTGACCATAATAGTCCGTACATCGAATTGCCCCGCCTTCCGGCGGGGTTTTCTTTTATTTGAGCAGTCGATTTGGTTAATTGCTGCTGAATTGCAGCCCTGCAAATCAACGCTCCGTTAATACCTGTCTTTCAGCTTTTGCTGACAGAATGAATGCCAGACATCTCCATCCGGCGGGGGCCGTGATTATCATGCTTGCATTCAGGCGTGCGTTCTGGAGCGATACGCGCGGTCACTACGCTCTCATGACGGCAATTGCCATGGTGCCTATTATGGGCGCGGTTGCCATTGCCGTAGACTATAGCGAAATGGTGCGGCAGAAGCAGAATGTCGCCAATGCGCTCGATGCCGCGAACATCGCAACAGCCAGGCGTATCGTTGAGGGCGCTACCGACGATCAACTGCGTGCCTACGCACTCGATTTCTTCCATGCTAACCTGAACGGGGTCAATCCAGCCGATACGACCCTAAGTGTCCAACTTCCCGACAGCACCGTGGGCGGCGGTACACTCAAGCTCACAGCCAATCTGAACTACAGACCCTATTTCTATCCTGCTTTCGCGCAAATGATGAAAGAGGACACCGAAACGGTGAACCGTAAAATCTCCGTCGGTGTCGATTCGGAAGTGCGTTTGAAAAACACGCTGGAAGTGGCCCTGGTGCTCGACAACTCGGGTTCCATGACCAGCTTCGGTACGGGCTCGGGCCAGCGACGCATCGACCTCTTGAAAGATGCAGCCAAGCAATTGGTCGATACTTTGGCGCTGCAGGCAAATCAGATCAAACAGGTCGACAAACCGGTGCAATTCGGTCTGGTGCCGTTTGCTGCTTCAGTCAATGTAGGCCCGCAGAACGACGGCAGTTCGTGGATAGATATTGCCGGCCTCTCACCTGTCCATAACGAGAATTTCAACTGGTCGACGTTGTCGGCCGCAGACAAGCGCGCTGCCAAAGATGGCTTCGGCATCTGGCGCAAGGTGGGTACGGGTTGGGGTGCCGAAGAAGGAGAGATGCTCACGCGTTTTTCCCTTTACAAGGACATGAAGGTGGTCACCAGCCATGAGCGTGTCGTTGGCAGCGAACGGGTTGTCTGTGACGAATACCGCTCGAACAACACCTGCAAGCGCAGTCATAAAGAGTATGACTACGTGGACACCTACGGACCGTTTGCCAGTTGGCAGGGCTGCGTCGAAGCCCGTCCCTACCCTTACAATGTCGATGATACGCCGGCATCAGGCGGACCGAACAACACAGGCATCGGTTTCGGCGACCCCGCTACCATGTTCGTCCCGATGTTTGCCCCTGACGAACCCGGCAACCACTGGAAACTGACCCAGGACCCGGATGAAGCCGCCCCCAAAACTTATAGCGCGGCCAATAGCTGGTGGAACGACGACCCTTCCAGCAGCACGGGCAAGACACGCCAGAGCAACATGGCCAAATATTTCCAAGTGCGATCCTACGACGCCCCTGTCCTGAAGGCTGGCGCAGGCCCCAACTACAGTTGCACCACCAAACCTCTCACCCCCCTCACCGACGTCACCACGCCCGAAGGGTTGGAGGCGATCAAAGCCGCCATCGACGGAATGGCGGCAAACGGTAATACCGATGTGCCCGAAGGCATGGCCTGGGGATGGCGCGTCTTATCGCATAGCGAACCGTTCACGCAGGGGCGCCCTGAAACGGAAAAGGGTAACGACAAGGTCGTCATCGTTCTGACCGATGGCGAGAACACATATTCCGTGCCCGGCAGCGATCCTGCCGGTAACAAGTCGACCTATGCCGCCTATGGCTATACCGGCGTCGGTTACAACGGGACTGCAACGACACGCCTATTTTCAGGTACGTCCAGCGCGATCGGTACGCTCAACTATTCGAGCAGCAACTATACCAACGCACTGAACGAGCAGATGACCAAGCTTTGCGAAAACGCCAAGGCGGGAAAGATCATCGTCATGACCGTTGCGCTTGATCTTTCGACCAGCAACACGAGCGAAAACAAGGCGATCGAAGCGCTGAAGGCCTGTTCATCGGAATCGCGATTCCGCAAGGATTCCGCCGATCCAAGCAAGCCTGCAAAGCTGTTCTGGAACGCGACTGGCGCATCGCTAGCCAAGGATTTCGAGGAAATCGGCAACGAGTTGTCGAACCTTCGCATCATCAGTTGAGCCTGTAGCTTGGCCATAACGCCTAGCCAGGGGAGTCGTGTTCTTTTCTCGCCCTGCCCGGCAAAAGCCATGATCGCTTGCCTATCAAGCTGAATGAAAACCGCCTGTATCGAATCCAAGCCCACAGATTGCGACCCGACTTTTAGCCGAGATCGTCGAATGTTCGTTGCGGGTACCGGTTTCTTGGCGATTTCCGCGCTTGCCGGCTGCGGCACGATGATGTCGACAGGTTCTGGCGCCGGCGCTTCCAGTTCCGCTGCGGGGACACTGGCCGGTATTCGCAGCGCCGAGAAGTTGTCTGGGCTTGCTCCAGACCGCCAATTGGAGCGGGCCGCGCTGCAGCAGGCGGGCTATATGGCGAGCGCGAAGCGCATGACACACACGACCGGTTGGGGCAAGGATTTCGCTTCTCGCGTTAACGGCAACCATATTGAGGGTGCTGCGGCGGAAAACATCGCCGAGGGGCGTATGGATATTCGCAGGCTGTTCGAAATGTGGATGAACTCGCCACCGCACCGCCATAATATCCTGGATGCACGCTTCACGCGCTTCGGACTGGCGTATGTCAGCGATACCAAAAATCCTGACTGGCGCTATTGGGCGCTAGTGCTTGGCAAGTAAGGCAGAAAGGCACTAAGCAGACACGTTGTTGGCTTTGCTGCCTCTACTTCCCTACTCATCAATCCATATGTGCGGCCTGCGCGCCCGGAGCCGCCGGCGCGTATTGCGGCCTGCGCAACAGAAATACCAGCGGCAGCGCCAGCAGCGTTACCAGCATCATCAACTTGAAGTCGTCGACATAGGAAATCATCAGCGACTGAACGTTGACGAGGCCGTTGAGTTGCGACAGCGCAGTCGGGTCCCCTTGAGCCGCGCCAGGTGACGCGATCCAGAGGTTCGGGTTGTAAGGGTTGATCTGGGCCGCCAGTTCCCCGTGATTGATCTGCGCGTTGCGGGTTAGCATCACCGTCACGATCGAGATGCCGATGGACGAGCCGATATTGCGCACCAGACTGAACAAGGCGGTGGCATCGGTGCGGAAGCGTGCATCGAGCGTTGCAAACGCGACCGTGGACAGCGGCACGAACACCAACCCAAGCCCCAAGCCCTGAATAACGCCGGTGGTCAGGATCGGCCAATCGTCCATCTGCGGCGAGAAGCCGGACATGTCGTAGAGCGAATAGGCCGTCAGAAGCAACCCCGTAACCACCAGCATGCGCGGATCGACAACGCGGACAAGGCGACCCACCAGCAACATCGAGATCATGGTGCCAACGCCGCGCGGCGCCATAACCATGCCCGTTGTGATGGTCGGATAGCCAAAGACCACGGAAAGCATGGGCGGAAGTAGAGCAAGGCTGGCAAGGAGGATGACGCCTATCACGAAGATGAAAACGAGGCCGGTCGCAAAGTTGCGGTCGAGGAATATCCTCGGATCGATGAACGGATGCTCCGCCGTCAGCGTATGGACGATGAACACCCAAAAGCCGGTAAGGGCAAGGCCGAACTCGATCCAGATTTCCACCGATGAAAACCAGTCGACTTCCGCACCACGGTCCAGCATCAACTGCAAGGCGCCGACACCAAGCGAGAGCATGGCGAAACCGAAGAAATCGAACCCGCGCAGCCGCTTGGCAACGCTTGGCAGATAAGCCGCGCAACCGAGAAAGGCGACGATCCCCACGGGCAGGTTGATGAAGAATACCCAGCGCCAGTTGAAGCTTTCCGTCAGCCAGCCGCCAAGGGTCGGGCCGATGATCGGCCCCACCATGATGCCCGCCCCCCATATGGCCATCGCCTGCCCGTGACGCTCGCGCGGATTGATGTCGAGCAGGAAGGTTTGCGACAACGGCACGATCGCCGCGCCGAAGACACCTTGAAGCAAGCGGAAGGCGACCATGCTTTCCAGGCTCCAGGCGACGCCGCACAGCATCGAGCAGACGACGAAGCCTACGACAGAAACCAGGAAAAGCTCCTTGCGGCCTAGCCGGTCCGACAGCCAACCCGTAACGGGCGTCATGATGGCCGCTGCCACGATATAAGAGGTCAAAACCCAGTTAATCGTATCCTGCGACGCGCCAAGGTCGCCTGTCATCGACGGCAGGGCGACATTGGCGATCGTGGTGTCGAGCACCTGCATGATCGTGGCCAGCATAATCGAAAACGTGATCAGCCCGCGATGCGGCACTTCGCGATGGGTCTCGCCCTGTGACATGGGTTCGAGCTTCCGAAACTACGTGAAATCAAAATCAGGCGGACCGAACTGTGATCAGATCGATCCGCCTTGGTTATTCAGCCGCCACTGCGTGCCCGAAGACACTCGGAAGGCCGCGCGACACACCCGTATCTACGCTGACCGTCGCACTCATGCCGGTACGAAGCGCCAGTTTGGCATCGTCGTCCGCCAGTTTGATGCGCACGGGGATGCGTTGGGTGACCTTCACCCAGTTGCCGGTGGCGTTCTGCGCCGGCAGCAGCGAAAACTCCGCGCCGGTGCCGGCGCCAATCGCCTCCACCGTCGCCTCGAAGGTGCGGCCTGGATAGGTATCCAGCACCACTTCGGCCTTCTGGCCCGGCTTCATGTGGGTGAGCTGCGTTTCCTTGAAGTTGGCATCAATCCAGGTGTCGCCCGTTTCGACCAAAGCAAACAACGGCGTGCCGGTGCTGACAAACTGTCCGATCTTGAAAGACGAGGCCTGATAGACGATGCCGTCAGCCGGCGCGCGCACGGTCGTCTGCGCCAGATCATAAGCGGCCTTGTCGCGGGCGGCTAGCGCTGCCAGCACTGTCGGATGCTGGTCGGTCGCGATATCAGGATTGCCGCCAAGCGCGGCCTTGGCGCTGGCGATACCCTGCTCGGCAGCGGATTTTTCCTGACGCGCTTTATCGAGATCATTGCGCGCCTGATCGAGTGATGATTTCGCGCTGATGCCTTTGTTGGACAGATCTGTCGCGCGGTCGAACTGCGACTGCAGATAGTCCACCTCGCTAGAAGCAACGCGCTCCTGCGACATTGCCTGATTGTAAGCTGCGCGCAGTTGTTCGACATTGAGCCTTGCCCCCGCTACCGCCGCTTCGGCTTGCGCCAATGCGATCCTATAAGGTGCCGGGTCGATGCTGAAGAGTTCGTCACCCTTCTTCACTGCCTGGTTGTCGCTGACGTCGACCTTGACGATCCGTCCGGCTGCATCGGCCGCGATGGAAACACGCGCCTGCCGCAGATTTGCATTTTCCGTTTCCTGATAGCGGCCGCCAGTCACCCAGACATAGCCGCCGCCCACAGCCAACAGCACGGGCAACGCGAACATCCATACGAAGCGATTGGACGTACGGCGCCTGGCCTTTGCTGGAAGCACCTGTGCCTGCGGTTGTGGCGTAGCTGCCATGGAAATCTGTTCTGCCGGAGAGTCCATCTCCAGCTTCGTCGCGTTCTCATCAACTTTCGTCACTGCGTTCATTGTGCGGTGCTTTCCAGTTTGTTCGTTTGCCTGCATAGCGTGGTCTCGTCGTCGGAAAGATTTTCGACCAGCGTTCGCAATCCTTGGATCAGGAAACGCCTGTCGTCGCCGGATATGCCGGCCAGCGCTTCCTCATAAACCTCACCTGCAAGACTCTTCACCTGCGCATAAGCCTGGCGTGCCTTTGGCGTTGGGAAGATCATACGTACCCGGCGGTCCGAAGCATCCGCACGGCGTTCGATCCAGCCTGCTTCTTCCATTCGATCAATCAGACGCGAAACGCTGATGGGCTCGATTTCAAGCAGTTCGGCCAGTCTCGCCTGAGCCACACCCTCTTCCTTGGTAACCCTGACCATCAAACGCCATTGTGCCGCCGACAGACCCAGATTGCTGGCGCGCGCCTCGAAACGCTTGCGCATCAACCGCGCCGCGTCGTGGATTAGAAACCCCAATCTGTCTATGCCTTCCGTAACCATGAGCGGCATATATAATAAGCGTGCTTATCTTTCAAGATGCTGCGACGCACAATCTTGGAAATTTGTCGGAGCACGGGCGCGTGCATCACCTTACCGGCACGCCTCCTCGAGAGTGTGGCCACACGCGCCAGGCATCGTGACCCATTGTCGTTATTTTTCCGCTTAAGGTTGGCAGAAAAAAAGAATCTTTCTTCGGAATTGTTTATTCGTAGTCGGATTTGACCGAAAATTTGACGCCTTCCACTCGCTGCTTCTTGACTCTGCCGGGTCCCCTGATTATCTCACCGCCACGTTAGCACTCTCTCATCGTGAGTGCTAACCAAGGTTCGGCGTCGCCGAACGGAGGAATTACTTTCTCATCACCGTGACCGAGGAAAACAAATGGCAAAGTCGAAGTTCCGCCCGCTTCATGACCGTGTGGTCGTTCGCCGGGTCGAATCCGAAGAGAAGACCGCTGGCGGCATCATCATTCCCGATACCGCCAAGGAAAAGCCGCAGGAAGGCGAAATCATCGCCGTCGGCTCCGGCGCCCGCGACGAGAATGGCAAGCTGGTTCCGCTCGATGTCAAGGCCGGCGACCGCGTCCTGTTCGGCAAGTGGTCCGGCACCGAAGTTAAGCTCAATGGCGAAGACCTTCTGATCATGAAGGAATCCGACATCATGGGCATCATCGGCTGATCGCAAGTTCGGCAATCGGCAACGGGCAGTAGGCAGTCGTCCTGCTATGCCTAGACTGCCAACTGCCTACTCCCAACTGCCTCCATTCCGAAGGAATTCAAACAATGGCTGCTAAAGACGTAAAATTCTCCCGTGATGCCCGTGAGCGCATGCTGCGCGGCGTCAACATCCTCGCCGATGCGGTGAAGGTCACCCTCGGCCCCAAGGGCCGCAACGTCGTCATCGACAAGTCCTTCGGCGCTCCGCGCATCACCAAGGACGGCGTCACGGTCGCGAAGGAGATCGAACTGGAAGACAAGTTCGAGAACATGGGCGCCCAGCTCGTTCGCGAAGTCGCTTCCAAGACCAACGACAAGGCTGGCGACGGCACAACCACCGCTACCGTTCTTGCACAATCGGTCGTTCAGGAAGGCCACAAGGCCGTTGCCGCTGGCATGAACCCGATGGACCTGAAGCGCGGTATCGATCTCGCGGTTGCTGAAGTCGTGGCCGAACTCGTCAAGAAGGCGAAGAAAATCAAGACTTCGGAAGAAGTTGCTCAGGTTGGCACCATCTCGGCAAACGGCGATGAGTCAGTTGGCCGCATGATCGCTGATGCGATGCAGAAGGTCGGCAACGAGGGTGTTATCACCGTCGAGGAAGCCAAGACCGCCGAGACCGAGCTCGAAGTTGTCGAAGGCATGCAGTTCGACCGCGGCTACCTGTCGCCTTACTTCGTCACCAACCCGGACAAGATGATTGCCGAGTTGGAAGACGCCTACATCCTGCTGCACGAAAAGAAGCTCTCGAACCTGCAGGCCATGCTGCCTGTTCTAGAAGCTGTCGTGCAGACCTCGAAGCCTCTCGTCATCATCTCCGAGGACGTCGAGGGCGAGGCTCTGGCTACGCTCGTCGTCAACAAGCTGCGCGGTGGCCTGAAGATTGCCGCCGTCAAGGCTCCTGGCTTTGGTGATCGTCGCAAGGCCATGCTGGAAGACATCGCCATCCTCACCGGTGGCCAGGTCATTTCCGAAGACCTCGGCATCAAGCTCGAGAACGTTGGCCTCAACATGCTCGGCCGCGCCAAGAAGGTGTCGATCTCCAAGGAGAACACCACCATCGTCGACGGCGCCGGCAAGAAGGCGGAGATCCAGGGTCGCGTTGCTCAGATCAAGCAGCAGATCGAGGAGACCACCTCGGACTACGACAAGGAGAAGCTGC
>CAZROU010000039.1:0-41639 GCA_964601795.1 uncultured Mesorhizobium sp.
CGCGCTCGACGAAACCCCACAGCGGCGGCGTCAGCGCACCGACGTCCATCGCCTGCGTCGTCACATTCAAGATGTGCGACATGATGCGGCCCATTTCGGAATAGAGCACGCGGATCAACTGGCCGCGCTTCGGCACCTCAATGCCCAGCAGGCGTTCTGCGGCCAACGCGAACGCATGCTCCTGGTTCATCGGCGCGCAATAGTCGAGGCGGTCGAGATAAGGCACCGCCTGCAGGTAGGTCTTGTGCTCGATCAACTTCTCGGTGCCGCGATGGAGAAGCCCGATATGCGGATCGACGCGGTCGACCACTTCGCCGTCCAGTTCCAGCACAAGGCGCAACACGCCGTGCGCAGCCGGATGCTGCGGGCCGAAATTGATGTTGAAATTGCGTACCGAGGTTTCAGCCATACCCGTGCCTCAGTTCGTCTTCGCCTTCTCATCACCCGGCAGCACGTATTCCGTGCCTTCCCAGGGCGAGAGAAAATCGAAATTGCGGAATTCCTGCTTCAGTTCCACAGGCTCGTAGATGACGCGCTTGGCCTCGTCGTCGTAGCGAACCTCGACAAAGCCGGTCAGCGGGAAATCCTTGCGCAGCGGATGCCCCTCGAAACCGTAGTCGGTGAGAAGGCGGCGCAGGTCCGGGTGACCGGAAAACAGCACGCCATAAAGATCGTAGGTCTCGCGCTCATACCAGTCCGCGCCCGGATAGACGCCGGTGATCGACGGCACCAGAGTATCCTCGCCCGCCTCGACCTTCACCCGGATGCGCAGGTTCTGCTTTGGCGACAACAGATGGTAGATGACATCGAAGCGCTTGGCGCGAGCCGGATAATCCGCCCCACTGACATCGATGATCGATACGAACTGGCACTTCGCGTCGTCGCGCAGGAAGCGCACGACATCGACGATATCACCGGCCTTAACCGTGATGCTCAGTTCGCCATAGGCAACGACGCTTTCCAGTATATCGGCGTCGAGCTTGTCGTTGAGGTAACCGGCAAGATCGTTGAGGCGTTCACTCATTGTCGATCACCGCTCAATCGTGCCGGTACGGCGTATCTTCTTCTGCAGCAGCAAAAGTCCGTACATCAAAGCTTCCGCGCTTGGCGGGCAGCCGGGCACGTAGATATCCACCGGAACGATGCGGTCGCAACCGCGCACCACCGAATAGGAATAGTGATAGTAGCCGCCGCCATTGGCGCACGATCCCATCGAGATGACGTAGCGTGGCTCCGGCATCTGGTCGTAGACCTTGCGCAGCGCCGGCGCCATCTTGTTGGTCAGCGTTCCGGCCACGATCATCACGTCCGACTGGCGCGGAGACGCGCGCGGCGCAATGCCGAAGCGCTCGCTGTCGTAGCGCGGCATCGCGGAGTGGATCATTTCCACGGCGCAGCACGCCAAACCGAAGGTCATGTACATCAGCGAACCGGTGCGCGCCCAGGTAATCAGCGCCTCGGTCGAAGTGACAAGAAAGCCCTTGTCGGCAAGCTCATCGTTGATGCCGACGAAGAAAGGATCGTCAGACCCGATAGGCTTTCCAGTCCTTGGGTCGAGAATGCCTTTGGGCCGCGGCGCAACCAGTGTGCCGGAACTGTCGCTCAATCCCATTCGAGCGCCCCTTTCTTCCATTCGTAGGCGAAGCCGATGGTCAGCACGCCAAGGAACACCATCATCGACCAGAATCCGAGCATGCCGATTTCCCCGAACGAAACCGCCCAAGGAAACAGGAAGGCCACTTCGAGGTCGAAGATGATGAACAGGATCGACACCAGATAAAAACGCACGTCGAACTTCATGCGTGCGTCATCGAACGAGTTGAAGCCGCATTCGTAAGCCGAAAGTTTTTCCGGATCTGGATTGCGATACGCCACGAGAAACGGTGCGATGATCAGGGCCAGTCCCACAACCAGCGCCACGCCGATGAAAATCACGATCGGCAGATACGAACTCAGCAATGCGTTCATGCTGCGACTTTCCGTTAGCGGCTACCCCGCCTGAAGCTATAGCAGCAGGCCATGATACGGAAGCGCGACAGTTAATCGCTGAACCGCTTGCCGGTCCCATGCTGCAACGCGGCGAGGGTTAGCGCAGGCGGTTGCCCGAAGCAAGTCAAACCTTGGCCAAAAGATGGCCTCGACCCGCTTATGAAGCAAAACTGGTCGTTCCGGCTCCTGTTTGATTTCCTTCGCTTTTTACTCCACTTTTACTCCTGACAACATCATGGCGGTTTCGCTGCTAGCATGGGTGGAATCAACGCCCCGCACTGCACTGCCAGCATCGACGAAAAAGACGCATGAAAGAGAAGTTCTCGCTCGCACAGGCGCGCCGCATAGCGCTGGCCGCACAAGGCTTTACCCTGCCTCGCCCTGCCGGTCCCATCGACCGCAGGCACCTGGCCAGAACCCTGTCGCACACCGCTCTGCTGCAGATCGATTCCGTCAGCGCGGTGGTGCGCGCGCACTACATGCCGCTTTACTCAAGGTTAGGCTCGTACCCACTTTCCCTGCTCGACAACGCAACGCAATCGCGCAAGCGGTTGCTGTTCGAATATTGGGCGCATGAGGCGTCCCTGCTGCCTGTCGAGACCTATCCCCTGATGCGCTGGCGCATGCAGCGCGCCGAGCGCGGCGACGACATGTATGGCGCCCTGGCAAAATTCGGGCGCGAACGCGCCGGCTATATTGAAGGAATCTACCGCGAGGTAGCCGCTCGTGGCCCGATTGCCGCATCCGACCTTGAAGGCCAGAAGGGTTCGGGTGGTTGGTGGGGCTGGAGCGAGGCCAAGCATGCCTTCGAATGGCTGTTCTGGGCTGGCCGCATCACCACCGCCTACCGGCGCGGCTTCGAACGACTCTACGACCTACCCGAGCGCGTATTGCCGCCGGCAATCCTGAACATGCCTACTCCATCGCCTGCCGATGCGCACCGCGAACTGTTGCGCATTTCCGCGCGCGCCCACGGCATCGCCACCGCCGGTTGCCTGCGCGACTACTTCCGCCTCTCCCCAGCCGACATCAAGGACCGCATCGAGGAACTCGTTGAAGAAGGCGATCTGATCCCCGTCCGTATCGAGGGCTGGGCAAGGCCGGCCTATCTGCATAAGGATGCACGCCTGCCGCGCAGGGTCGATGCGCGTGCCCTGCTTGCACCTTTCGATCCGCTGGTTTTCGAACGCACCCGCACCGAAAGCCTGTTCGGTTTCCGCTACCGCATCGAAATCTACACACCGGCGGAAAAGCGGCAGTACGGCTACTACGTCCTGCCCTTCCTGCTCGGCGACAGGATCGTGGCGCGCATCGACCTGAAAGCCGACCGTCCGGCAGGCGTCTTGCGTGTTCATGCCGCCTATGCCGAACCGGGTGCGCCGCCCGAAACGGCATCCGAACTGTTCGAGGAACTGCGCCTCATGCAGGGCTGGCTTGGCCTCGACCGGATCGAGGTCACGCCTGCGGGCGATCTCGGCCCGTCGCTCGCCGCTATCAAAGCGTCGTAACCACGCGTTGACACGCCCACCTCCTCAAGCCTAAATCCGCCACAGACGGTCTCCTCTCCAAAAGAGGGGAGCTAAGAGGGAATGCGGTGCGAGGTTTTACGACCTCAAATCCGCGGCTGTCCCCGCAACTGTAAGCGACGAGCCAAGCCGGACACCACTGGGCAGAGCCCCGGGAAGGCGGCAGCAAGGCAACGACCCGCGAGCCAGGAGACCTGCCGTCTGCAGAAAAGAATCCGACCGCCTGGCGGGTGTCCCGGGCAAGGAGCACGCTTTGGGTTGCGACGGCAGTTTTTCAGTTGAATCAAATGGCCGCGCCGCGGTTACGGTTGTCGTCTGCACGTCGTGCCGTGACGAGACTGGTGCCAACTCTCATCCCCACGCCGGTGAGTTGCTTGCTGAAAGCGCACGCACCGCCGCCGTCGGCCGAAATGTCGATATCCGCACCGTCGAATGCCTCGGCAATTGCAAGCGCCGCCTGAGCGCTTCAATCCTTCGCCCCAGCGGTTGGAGCTACGTCTTCGGCGATCTCGCGCCGACAAGCGGTGCCGATCTCGTTGAGGGCGCCGAACTCTTCGCCGCCAGCCCCGATGAGCTTATGCCGTGGCGCGGCCGCCCAGATTGCCTCAAGCGCGGCCTCGTCGCCCGCATCCCTCCCCTCCATTTGTTGAAGGACTGACCATGACCGCCACAGCTACGCGCGTTCCCTGCACTGTCGTCACCGGCTTTCTCGGCGCGGGCAAGACTACGCTGATCCGGCACCTGCTGGAGCACGCCAAGGGCAAGCGCCTCGCCCTCATCGTCAACGAATTCGGCGACATTGGCGTTGACGGTGAAATCCTCAAGGGCTGCGGCATTGATACCTGCCCCGAGGAAAACATCGTCGAACTGGCCAATGGCTGCATCTGCTGCACCGTTGCCGACGACTTCGTGCCGGCACTCGACCAGATCCTGTCGCGCACGCCCAAGGTCGATCATATCCTGATCGAAACGTCCGGCCTTGCCTTGCCGAAGCCGCTTGTCCAAGCCTTCCAGTGGCCAACGGTCAAGAGCAGGGTCACGGTGGACGGCGTCATCGCCGTGGTCGACGGTCCCGCCCTTGCCGCCGGTCAGGTTGCCTCGGATATGGACGCTCTCGCGGCCCAGCGCGCCAGCGACGACTCCCTCGACCATGACGACCCGGTCGAAGAAGTTTTCGAAGACCAGGTTGCCTGCGCCGACCTCATTATCCTGTCGAAGGGCGACTTGATGGACGCCGCCGGTTCCGCCCGCGCCAACGCCCTCATCAACGAGCACATCACGCCCGCCGTGAAGGTCGTGCCGTCCGTTCAGGGCAAGGTCGATCCGTCCGTTCTGTTGGGCCTTGGCCTCGCCGTCGAGGAAGACATTGAGAATCGCAAGTCGCATCACGACGGCATGGGCAACCATGAACACGACGACTTCGACACCTTCATCGTCGATGTCCCCTCGATTTCAGATCCGGAAGATCTGGCCCGGCGCGTCGCGACTGCGGCAGAAGAAGAAAACGTCCTTCGCGTGAAGGGGTTCATCGATGTCAGCGGCAAGCCGATGCGGCTGCTCGTTCAGGCTGTCGGCCCGCGCGTCAACCACTACTATGACCGTGCCTGGACGGCCGCCGACGAACGCCGCTCGCAGCTCGTCGTCATCGGTTTGAAAGGACTGGATCGCCCGGCCATCGAAAAGATCCTGATAGGATAACAATGAAAGCGTTCACCGTCGGGATGCCGCAATGCATATCCTGACCACCACGTCCGCCTCGCTCGACGAGATCGCCGAGCCGGTCGATCTGCGGCAAACGCCGGCGGATGTGGTTGCGCTGTCTTTTACCGACAGTGACCTTGCCGGCTTGGCCTCCGCCTGGAAAGCCGATGCGCAGGGGTTACCTTCCATGCGCCTCGCCGCATTGCGCGACCTGCGTCACCCCATGTCGGTCGATCTATGGATCGACAGCGTGGCCCGCCACGCCAAGGTGATACTGGTGCGCATTCTCGGCGGCTACGACTGGTGGCGCTATGGCTGCGACCAGCTTGCGGCGACCGCGCGTGCCAAGGGCATAAAGCTTGCGCTCCTGCCCGGCGAATGCCGCGACGAAGACTTGCGCCTGATCGAAGCATCGACGCTCCCGCGCGAAGAACTCGCCCAATTGCTCGACTACTTCCGCGAGGGCGGACCCGCCAATATGAAGGGGTTGGTGCATCGCCTCGCCAAACTGGCCGGTCACGAGGCGCTGTCTGCCGATCCGGTCGAAGTACCCAAGGCCGGATACTACGAGCCGAGCGTTGGCGTGGTCACCTCGCCTCGCTCGGGAGACAGCCCCGCCCCCCTCATACCCATCCTGTTCTACCGCTCCATGCTTTTGGCAGCCGACGCCGCTCCCATCGACGCGCTGACGGCGGAACTGAGACAAAGCGGCATCGCAGCCATGCCGATCTTCGTCTCCAGCCTGAAGGACCGCACCTCGCTTGCCTTCGTGGAAGCGGCCTTTGCCGCGCACGCGCCAACCGCAATCATCACGGCCACGGCATTCGCATCGGGTGCGGAACCGGGCGCCGAAACGCTGTTCGACCGCGCCGGTGTGCCGGTCTTTCAGGTCATCGTTGCCACGACCCGCCGCGATGCTTGGGCGACCAACCAGCGCGGCCTTGCGCCTGCCGATCTTGCCATGCATGTCGTGCTGCCCGAACTCGACGGCCGCATCCTTGCCGGAGCGATTTCCTTCAAGGCCGAAAGCGAGATTGATCCGGCACTCGGCTTCCGCGCGCACCCCAATCGACCCGAACCGGACCGCATCCAGCAAGTCGTCCGTCGCATCGCCAACTTCATTCGCCTTAAGAAAACGCAGCCGGCCGAGCGCCGCATCGTCATCCTTATCCCGGACTATCCGAGCGCGCACGGGCGCACGGGTTATGCCGTGGGCCTTGATGTGCCGTCCAGCGTCCTCGCCATGCTGCATGACCTCAGGCAAGCCGGCTACACCGTTGACAAGATTCCGCAATCGCCGCGCGAATTGCTCGACCTCATCGATCGCGGCAACGCGTCGCTCGATCTCGAAACATACGCGGATATGTTCAATACCTTGCCGACCACAACCCGCGAGGCAGTCGAAGCGGCTTGGGGCACAAGCATGATCTCCCCACCGGAGGGGGAGATGTCCGCCTTCCCCTTCCGCGCAGCGACCTTCGGCAACATCACCGTGGCGCTCGCGCCCGATCGCGGCCGCTCGGCCGATCGCCGCGCCGACTACCACGACCCGACGTTGCCGCCGCGCCACGAACTCGTTGCCTTCGGCCTCTGGCTGCAAAAATCGATTGGCGCGCACGCCATCGTCCATGTTGGCGCACACGGCACGCTGGAATGGCTGCCCGGCAAGACTGTTGCGCTAAGCACAGATTGTTTCCCCGAGATCGTGACCGACTCGCTGCCTGTCATCTATCCCTTCATCGTCTCCAATCCCGGCGAGGCCGCGCAAGCCAAGCGCCGCATCGCCGCCGTTACGCTCGGCCATTTGCCCCCGCCCCTCACTGAGGCCGGTATCGACGCAAACCAGCAAAAGTTGGAGCGCCTCGTTGATGAATACGCGCAGGCCGATGGGCTGGATCGCCGCCGTCGCGACCGCCTCGCCAAACTCATAGTGGAAACGGCAGCCCAGACCGGACTTGCGACGGAGGCCAGCGTTGCCAATACCGATGCACCCGACGAAGCGTTGCGCCGCATCGATGCCTGGCTCTGCGACCTCAAGGACTTTGCCATCAAGGATGGCCTGCACATATATGGACGCGCAGCGGAAGGCGAAACCGACCTGCTTCGCCTGCAAAGTGCCACCTCCGAGCAATCCGCCCTGCTCGCCGCCCTCGACGGTCATCACATTACCGCTGGTCCTTCTGGCGCACCCGCACGCGGTCGTTCAGACGTGCTGCCCACCGGCCGCAACCTGTTCACTTCCGATCCGCGCACCATGCCGACCCCTACCGCTTTCGACCTCGGCAAGGCGGCAAGCGACGAGGTGGTGACAAGCTACCTCCAGGCACACGGCGACTGGCCGCGCTCGCTGGTCATCGACCTGTGGGGTTCGGCCTCGCTTCGCACCGGTGGCGAGGAGATCGCGCAAGGCCTCGCCCTGATGGGCTGCCGCCCTCAATGGGACGCTGCCACCGGCCGCGTCACCGGCATTGAAGTTTTGCCACCGGCTATGCTCGGCCGCCCGCGCATTGACGTTACATGGCGCATATCCGGCCTGTTCCGCGACATGTTCCCGACACAGATCGCCTTGATCGCCGCCGCCGCCACTGCCGTCGCCACGCGTGACGAGGATGACGCCGAAAATCCGCTCGCCGCTCGCACGCGCGCCGATGGCAAGGTCACGCCGCGCATCTTCGGCTCGTCGCCCGGAACCTATGGCGCGGGCCTGGAGGACCTGCTTTCAAGCGGAGACTGGCAGGCTCGCGAAGACCTCGGCCGCGCCTACCTCGACGCCGCCTCGCATGCCTATGGCGGAGTTGAAGGCGAAGGCGTTTCAGCCCCCGGCGCGTTTGCCGGCCGCCTTGCCGATGCCGACCTGCTCGTCCACACCGGCGACGATCCGGGCCGCGACATCCTCGAAGGCTCCGCTGATGTCGCCTTCATTGGCGGCTTTTCGGCCGCATTGGCGGCGCTTGGCGGCAACGCGGATGTCGTCGTGCTCGACACCACCGATCCGCAAAAGCCCAAGCCACGCTCGGTTGCGGAAGCGGTTGGCCGTGTAGTGCGGGCACGCGCGGTCAATCCGCGCTTCGTCGCCGGCCAGATGCGGCACGGCCCTCGCGGCGCTTCTGAATTTGCCGAGACTGTCGATCGTCTCGTCGGCTTTGCCGAAACAACCCATGCCATTCCAGGCAATCTGATAGAAGCCGTACACGACGCCTACCTCGGCGATCCCGCCGTGCGCGCCTTCCTGTTGCGCGAGAACCCCGCTGCCGCGAAGGTGATCGCCGAACGCTTTCAATCGGCGCGCCGCCGGGGCCTCTGGCATCCGCTTCGCAACTCCATCGACGACGATCTCGCCGCCCTCATCGCCGAAGCGCAAGCACAGGGAGTGGCCGCATGAACGCCATGTCCCGCCGTGGCGCCTGCCCGACCCTTTCCGCACCCATGCAAACCGGCGACGGCCTGCTGGCGCGGCTCAACCCGGTTGCAGGAGGACTTTCGCCCAAAGCCTTGATCGGAATCTGCGAATCCGCGCTGCGGCACGGCAATGGCGTCGTGGAAATAACCGCACGCGGCAGCCTCCAAATCCGCGGTCTGACGCCAGCGTCGGCCAACCGGCTTGCTGGCGAAGTTGATGAACTCGGCATTGCTGTGCGCACCGGCGTCCCGGTCGAAACCGGGCCGCTAGCCGGCATCGACCCGTCCGAGATCGCCGACCCGCGCCCACTCGCCGATGAAATCCGCAATGCCATTCTGGCCGCTGGCCTTGCCGCACAACTGGGCCCCAAGGTCTCGGTGGTGGGCGACGGCGGTGGTCATGTCTCGATGGATGCCATCATCGCCGACGTGCGGCTGATGGCGCAACGGCGCGGCACGGAAACCATATGGCGCCTCACCACTGGCGGCAATGCGGCCACGGCCAAACCCCACGGAGCCCTCTCCGAAGCCGACGCATGCAAGGCAGCAATCGCCATCCTGCAAGCGATCGCAGCGCTCGGAAAGGAAGCCCGTGCAAAGGATTTGAGCGCAAACAGATTGTCCTCTTCTTTCTCTGGAGAACCGACCGGCGAAGCGAGCCGAGGTACCGATCCTACTGGCACCATCACCCTCTCCAACGGCACCCTCGCGCTCGGCATCGCACTGCCCTTCGGTTCGATGCCGGCAAGCGTTCTCATCAACCTTGCCCAAGCCGCCCTTGCCGCAGGCACGACCGAAATACGTCCAGCCCCCGGTCGGTCCCTTCTTTTCCTCGGCCTGAGCGAAGACGCCTGCCACCAACTGCAAGTCACGGCAGCTGCGCTCGGCTTCATCACCAACACCACCGACCCGCGCCTGCACATAGCCGCTTGCCCCGGCACGCCCGCCTGCGCGTCCGGCAAGATCGAAACCCGCACCATCGCCGAGTACATCGCCGCCACCCAAGCCGACTTCCTCGACGGCTCGTTCGCCCTGCACGTCTCCGGCTGCGAGAAGGGTTGCGCGCATCCCGGCGCAGCCGCCCTGACGGTCGTCGGTCACAACGGCGGCGCCGGTCTTGTCGTCAACGCATCGGCAAAGGCACTTTCGCCCGATAGCGCATCATGCAATGACGCCGCTCGTGGCCTTGCGGCCATAGCAAAGCTAATCCAAATCTCGCGCCTACAAGACGAAGACACCGCCGCCTGCCTTGCCCGCCTTGGCGCGGTCACCATCCAAACCGCTTATCGACAGGACTGAGCATGGCCGCCTATGACTATATCCACGACGGCACAGCGATCTACGAACGCTCCTTCGCCATCATTCGCGCCGAGGCGGACCTTGCCCGCTTCAGCGATGCCGAGGCCGATGTCGCGATCCGCATGATCCATGCCTGCGGCCAGGTCGAGGCGGCCCGCAATTTCGTCTTCTCGCCCGATTTCGTCGCCTCCGCGCGCGCTGCACTACAAGCCGGCGCGCCGATCTTCTGCGACGCCGAAATGGTCTCCCACGGCGTCACCCGCGCCCGCCTGCCTGCCGGCAACGACGTGATCTGCACCTTGCGTGACCAGCGCACCCACGCGCTTGCCGCCGAGATCGGCAACACCCGCTCGGCCGCAGCGATCGACCTGTGGGGCGAGCGCATGGCGGGAAGTGTCGTCGCCATCGGCAACGCGCCGACCGCGCTTTTCTACCTGCTGGAAAAGCTGCGCGACGGCGCGCCGAAGCCGGCCGCAATCATCGGCATGCCGGTCGGCTTCGTCGGCGCAGCCGAATCGAAGGATGCGCTGGCCGAAAACTCCTACGGCGTTCCTTTCGCCATCGTCCGCGGCAGGCTTGGCGGCAGCGCCATGACCGCCGCCGCCCTCAACGCACTTGCGAGGCCAGGCCTGTGACCCAGTCGAAACAAGGCAGGCTGATCGGCGTCGGCACCGGCCCCGGCGATCCCGAACTGATGACGTTGAAGGCCGTGCGCGCGCTGGCCGAAGCGGACGTGGTCGCACATTTCGCCAAGCGCAATGCCAACGGCAACGCCCGCGCCATCGTCGACGGCCATATGAAACCCGGCGTCGCCGAATTGCCGCTCTACTATCCCGTCACCACGGAAATCGACAAGGAACACCCCGACTACAAGTCGCAGATCCTCGCCTTCTACGAACAATCGGCAGACGCGGTGGCGCAGCATCTCGCCGCCGGCCGCACCGTTGCCGTGCTGTCCGAGGGCGATCCGCTGTTCTACGGCTCCTACATGCACCTCCATGTCCGGCTGTCGCACTGTTTCCCGACAGAGGTCATTCCCGGCGTCACCGCCATGTCCGGCTGCTGGTCGGCCACCAGCCAGCCAATCGTGCAGGGCGACGACGTGCTGACGGTGCTCCCCGGCACCATGAACGAGGCCGAACTCACCCGCCGCCTGGGCGACACCGACGCCGCCGTCATCATGAAGGTCGGCCGCAACCTGCCCAAGATCAGGCGCGCGCTGGCCGCAGCCGGCAAGATCGAAAAAGCCATCTATGTCGAGCGCGGCACCATGGCCAACAGCGCTTCCATGCGTCTTGCCGACAAGGCGGACAATAAGGCGCCCTACTTCACCATCATCCTTGTCGCCGGCTGGGCTGGTCGGCCGGGCGAACTCGCTTCAGGAGTGGTCCTGTGACCGGCCGCCTCACCGTCATTGGCCTCGGGCCGGGCAACGCCGATCAGGTAACGCCGGAGGCAAGCCAAGCCGTTGCCGAAGCCGAATTCTTCTATGGCTACAAGCCCTATCTCGATCGGCTCGAACTGAGGTCCGATCAGGTGCGCGTTGCCTCCGACAATCGCGAGGAACTGGCTCGCGCTCAGGAAGCGCTGGAAAAGGCGGTAGCCGGTCACAGCGTCGCCGTCGTTTCCGGTGGCGATCCGGGCGTGTTCGCCATGGCCGCCGCCGTCTGCGAAGCCGTCGAGGCCGGTCCCACCGCATGGCGCGACATCGATATCTCCATTGTTCCCGGCGTTACGGCAATGCTTGCCGTAGCCGCCCGCATCGGCGCGCCGCTCGGCCACGACTTCTGCGCCATATCGCTGTCCGACAACCTCAAACCTTGGGACCTTATCGAACTGCGCCTGCTGGCAGCCGCCGGCGCCGGCTTCGTCATCGCGCTTTACAACCCGATCAGCAAAGCCCGGCCGTGGCAGCTTGGCCGCGCCTTCGAGTGCCTGTCCGCAGTGCTGCCCGGCACCACGCCCGTCATCTTCGGCCGCGCCGCTGGCCGTGCCGATGAGCGCATGAATGTCTGCCTCCTAGCTGACGCTTCCCCGGACATGGCCGACATGGCGACCTGCATCATCATTGGTTCGCCGGAAACGCGCATTATCAAGCGCGGCGAGCGACCTGCCTTGGTTTACACGCCCCGTTCCGCCACGGGGCCAAGATGATGATCCACCATCCGGGCAAGCTCCTCGACGGTTTCGCCACAAGGCAGCTTCGGCAGCGCTGGCCTTCGGATCATTATTACGTCCATGCCCAGCGCTCGCGCAGCGGCGATCTTGCCGTAGGTCGCAGCGCCTCCGCTGTTCTTGGACACAACCACGTCAATCCGATGTGCAAGCAGCAGGGCCTTTTCATCCGCTTCAGCGAACGGCCCACGCGCCAGAATGTAAGTTGCATCCGGCGCATTCAGCGGCGGCTCGACCGGATCGACGCTGCGGATGAGATAATGGTGCTGTGGAGCGGCGTCGACCGCTCCCACCTCTTGACGGCCCAGCGTGAGGAAAACGCGCCGGGGAGTCGTGCCGAGCGCTCCAGCTGCCTCGGCAACCGTATCGACCACGGTCCATGTGTCGCCCTCGACCGGCTCCCAGCCGGGACGGCGCAACGCGAATATCGAGGTTCTCGATCTTTCAGCCGCCTGCGCGGCATTCGCCGAAATGCGGGCCGCATAAGGATGGGTGGCGTCGATCAGCAGATCGACTTGCTGATCGCGCAGATATTGCGCCAGGCCATCGGCTCCGCCGAAACCGCCGACGCGGGTCGGCACCGGCTGCGCAGCGGGGTTTTCCGTGCGCCCGGCCAGCGACAGCGTGATCGCGACATCGCTGCGCGCCGCCAGCCTGCCGGCCAGTTGCCGCGCCTCGCTCGTGCCGCCAAGGATCAAGATACGGTGGGTCATCATGCCTGCTGAGGGAAAATCACCTGCCGCCCGCAACGCATGGCTCACCGTCGTCGGCATCGGCGAAGATGGTGTAGCGGGTCTCGGCGACGAGGCCAAGCGCGCCATTGCTGGCGCCGAGTTCGTTTTCGGCGGCAAGCGCCACCTCGAACTGGCCAATTCCCTGATCAAGGGCAAAGCGCATCAATGGTCGACGCCGTTCGATGCCGGCATGGCCGAGGTCGCGGGGCTGGCCGGACGCAACGTCTGCGTGCTCGCCTCTGGCGATCCATTCCTGCACGGCGTCGGCGTCACGCTGGCGAGAACCATCCCTGTTGCGGAAATGCGCGTCATTCCGGCCCCCTCCGTCTTCTCATTGGCCGCCTCCCGGCTTGGCTGGGCCTTGCAGGACGTCGAAACCGTTTCGCTGCATGGCCGCTCTCACGACCTGATCCGCCCCCTCCTGCATCCCGGCACGCGCATCCTGGCGCTTACCTCCGATGGCGCAGCCCCGGCAGCCATCGCAAAGCTCTTGGCCGATCTCGGCTTCTGCCCAAGCCGACTGACCGTGATGGAAGCGCTCGGCGGCCCGAACGAAGCCATTCGCACCGCCCGCACCGATGCCTTCCACATCGAAAACATCAATCCGCTCAATGTTCTGGCGATCGAAGTTGAATCAACTTCGCAGGCGCGCATCCTTCCCCTCACTCCCGGCCTCGCCGACGACCTGTTCGAGCATGACGGCCAGATCACCAAGCGCGAGGTCCGCGCCCTTACCCTTGCCGCGCTCGCCCCACGGCGCGGCGAACTGCTCTGGGACATCGGGGCCGGCTCCGGTTCCATTGGTATCGAATGGATGCTCGCGCATGCCTCGCTGCGCGCCATCGCCATAGAGGCCGACGCTGAGCGCGCGGCCCGCATCCACCGCAATGCTGCATCCTGCGGCGTGCCCGGCCTCACCGTGGTTCATGGCACCGCCCCTCAAGCCTTGAACGGTCTCGAAGCCCCTGACGCCGTGTTCATCGGCGGCGGTGGCAGCGACCAAGGCGTCCTTGACGCCGCCATCAGCGCCTTGCGCTCCGGTGGCCGGCTTGTCGCCAATGCCGTGACGCTTGAAATGGAAGCGCTGCTCATCGCCCGCCATGCCGCCCTCGGCGGCGACCTCACCCGCATCGCGCTTTCCCGCGCTGCCCCCATCGGCTCGATGCAAGGTTGGCGCTCCGCCATGCCCATCACCCAGTGGAATTGGGTAAAGCCATGATGGTCGCCGGCATTGGCTGCAAGAAGGGTGTCAGCACCAGCCAGATTCTGGCCGCTGTCGAAGCCGCCTTGCAGTCGCACGGCCTCTCGTCGGCCTCTCTCTCCGGTCTGGCCACAGCCAAGCTGAAGGCGCATGAAGACGCGATCTTCTCCGCCGGGCATGAACTGCGCCTGCCGGTTTTCCTCGTCGATGGCCCTGCCCTGCAGATCGTCTCGCTGCGCGGCCTCACCCGTTCCGGCCGCTCGCTCGCTGCCACGGGCACGCCCTCTGTATCCGAAACGGCGGCACTTGCCGCCGCCGGCCACCGCGCCCGCCTGCTCGGCCCCCGCACCGTGCTTGGTCCCGTCACTTGCGCCATCGCCGTTGCCGGAGACACCCTATGACCGTCCATTTCATCGGTGCCGGCCCCGGTGCGGCAGACCTCATCACCGTGCGCGGCGCAAGGCTGCTAGGCTCCTGCCCCGTCTGCCTCTATGCGGGCTCCATCGTCGCACCTGAATTGCTCGACCATTGCACGCCCGGCACGAAGCTCATCGACACAGCCCCGATGTCGCTGGACGAGATCGAGGCTGCCTACCTCTCGGCCCATCAGGCCGGCCATGACATCGCCCGCCTGCACTCCGGCGACCTTTCGGTGTGGAGCGCCGTCGCCGAACAGATCCGCCGTCTGCAAAAGCACGGCATTCCTTACACACTTACCCCCGGCGTACCGTCTTTCGCCGCCGCCGCTGCCTCTCTTGGCCGCGAACTCACCATTCCCGAAGTCGCGCAGAGCCTGGTGCTCACCCGCGTCTCCGGTCGTGCATCGAAAATGCCACCCGGCGAAACGCTCGTCGGCTTCGGCCGCACCGGGGCGACAATCGCCATCCATCTGGCAATCCACGCCATCGACCATGTGGTAGCCGAACTCACCCCGCTCTATGGCTCCGATTGTCCTGTTGCCATCGTCTTTCGTGCCTCCTGGCCGGACGAGCGCATCATCACCGGCACGCTGGCTACCATCGCGGAGCAGTTGAAGGCAGACCCGATCGAGCGCACTGCCATCATCTTCGTTGGCCGTTCGCTGGCCGCCACCGATTTCACCGAAAGCTCCCTTTACGATGCCTACTACCAGCGGCGTTTCCGCGGGCGGGACGGACTATGAGTAACGACGCAAATGACAGTCCTCGGGCCGCCGTCGAACGGGCACTGGGCCGTCTCGACGCCAAGCTGCGCACGCTCGATGCCGGCCATGTCTGGCTGGCCGGCGCAGGCCCCGGCGATCCCGGCCTTTTGACACTGGATGTCGTCAGCGCGCTCGGGCAGGCTGACGCTCTGGTGCATGATGCGCTGGTCTCACCAGAAATCATCGCCATGGCAGCGGAAGCGGAAAAATTCTTTGTCGGCAAGCGTGGCGGCCGCCTGTCCATCCCGCAAGGCGACATCAACGCGCTTCTCGTGCGCCTCGCACGCGAAGGCCGCAAGGTCGTGCGGCTGAAGGGCGGCCACCCTTATGTCTTCGGGCGTGGCGGCGAGGAAGTGCAGGCCCTTGTCGATAACGGCATTCCTTATCGCGTCTTGCCGGGCGTCACTTCGGCCTTCGGCGGCCTTACATCGGCCGGCATCCCCACCACCATGCGCGGCATAAACGGCGCCATTATTCTTGCAACCGGCTTTGCCGCCGTTTCCGACGATCGTCCCGATTGGGCAGCGCTTGCCCGCACCGGCCAGCCGATCATCATCTATATGGGCCTGACGCATATGGCCGCGACCATTGCGGGTCTTTATGCAGGCGGCTTGCCCCCGGAAACACCGGCGGCCCTGATCGAAAACGCCACCTTGCCGCAGGAGCGTACGGTGGTCGCCACGCTCGGAACTCTGGTCGAAGCCGCCAGCCGCGAAAATATCGTCTCTCCGGCCCTCATCGTCGTAGGCGGCATCGTAGCACTTCGTGCCAAGCTGGCCGGTGCATCTTGAGCGCTCGCGCCCTCATCATCGGCGCGCCGCGCTCCGGCTCGGGCAAAACCAGCGTCACCATCGGCATATTGCGTGCGCTCGCCCGGCGCGGCCTCCGCGTGCGCGGCGCCAAATCCGGCCCGGATTACATCGACCCCGGCTTCCACGAAGCCGCGACCGGCCTTTCAGGCGTCAATCTGGACAGTTGGGCCATGGCGCCCGGCCTGCTCAACGCGCTTGCCGGCAACGCTGCCACGGACACAGATTTCGTGGTGCTTGAAAGCGCCATGGGCCTGTTTGACGGCATTCCCGGAACGCCCGGCCGCTCAGGCGCAGCATCCGACCTCGCCGCCTTGTACGGCATACCGACGCTTCTCGTCCTTGACGTCTCGGGTCAATCCACCACGGTCGCTGCCGTCGCCAAGGGCTTTGCCACTTATCGGCCGGACGTTCGCATCGCCGGCGTTGTACTGAACCGCCTTGGCAGCGAACGTCATCGCAAGCTCTGCACTGAAGCCGTCGAAGCGCTCGGCCTGCCCGTGGTCGGGGCCATCATGCGCGATCCGACGCTGACCATGCCCGAGCGCCATCTCGGTCTCGTTCAGGCCGGCGAGCACGACGACCTCATCGCCTTCATCGACCGCATGGCCGACATGGTCGAGCGTTCGCTCGACCTCGATGCCGTCATGCGGCTGGCCGAGCCGCTCCAGCCATCCGGCGGCGATTTCGCATCCGCGCTGCCGCCACCCGGGCAACGTATCGCGGTGGCTCAGGACAAGGCCTTCACCTTCATTTATCCGCACGTCGCCAACCGCTGGCGGGAAACGGGCGCCGAGATCATTCCTTTCTCGCCGCTGGCCGACGAAGCGCCCGATCCAACCTGCGATGTCTGCTGGCTACCCGGCGGCTACCCCGAACTTCACGCCGGCGAGCTTGCCGCAGCAGCGAATTTCCGCGCTGGCATGGCCACATTCGCGCACTCGAAGCCGGTTCATGGCGAGTGCGGCGGCTTCATGGTGCTGGGCGAGGCGTTGGAGGATGCCGACGGCACAAAGCACCATATGCTCGGCCTGCTCGGTCACGTGACAAGCTTCGCCAAGCGCAAGATGCATCTCGGCTACCGTCAGGCGCGGCTTTTGGCAGACTGCCCACTTGGCACCGCCGGTACAGTCATCCGCGGCCACGAATTCCACTATGCGCAGACCATCGGCGCCGGCAACGACCAGCCCTTGGCCGATCTGGCGGACGGCCAAGGCGCACCGCTCGGCCCCTCTGGCTATCGACGCGGCCACGTCAGCGGCACCTTCTTCCATGCCATCGCGAGGGGCGACTGACCCATGCCCTCTCTTCGCCAGATACGCGACGACACCGCGCTTTCCCTCGTATTCTTCACCCGCCTGCCGCTGCCTGTGTTCGACTTCCGCGACCGTGCGCTTGCGCAAGCCATCTGGGCGGCTCCACTTGCCGGCCTTGTGGTCGCGGCCATCGCGGCCCTCGTCTTTGCCGTGGCCACCGGCCTCGGTCTTTCAGCCAATTCAGCTGCCGCTCTCACCCTTGCCGCCGGCATGCTCGTCACCGGTTGCCTGCATGAAGACGGACTGTCGGACGTCGCCGATGGCTTCGGTGGCGGCAAATCGCGCGAGAAAAAGCTCGAGATCATGCGCGACAGCCGCATCGGCGCCTACGGCGCTTCGGCACTTGCTCTTTCGATCCTGATCCGCTGGACGGCGCTGGCCGACATTGCCAGCCCCGCAAGCATGATTGCCGTCCTCATTGCGGCCCACATGGCCTCGCGCGGGCTGCTCGGTGCCTTCATGCATCTACTGCCGGCTGCCCGCAGCGACGGGCTCTCCGCCAGCGCCGGCACTGTCAGCATCAACACCGCCCTTGCCGGCGCAGTCATTGGCGCGGCATCTCTCCTCTTGCTCGGCGCAGGCGGCGCGATCAGTGCGGCCATCCTGCTCGCCGCAATCTTCCTTGGCCTGCGCGCGCTTTGCTTGCGCCAGATCGGCGGCCACACCGGCGACACCATCGGCGCGCTGCAACAACTGGCTGAGATCGCCGTCCTGCTTGTCGCTTCCGTCACCTTTTCCTGATTCAGTTTTGGAGACTTTACCGCCATGCCCTTCAAATCGCTTGATGACTTGCGTTCGGCCTGCACCAATTTGCCGGCCGGTAGCGACACTGCCGCAGCGGCTGTCGCGCGCCGACAAGACACTCTGACCAAGCCGCAGGGCAGTCTCGGTCGTCTCGAAACCATCGCCGCTTGGCTGGCGCACTGGCAGGGCCGGGACATGCCGAATCTCGACCGCGTCAAGGTTTTCGTCTTCGCTGGCAATCACGGCGTCACCGCGCAAGGCGTCTCCGCCTTCCCCTCCGAAGTCACCGTGCAGATGGTCGCCAACTTCGCAGGCGGAGGTGCGGCCATCAACCAGCTCGCCCGCATCGCCGGCGCTGACCTGACCGTCATTCCGCTCGATCTCGACCATCCAACCGGCGATTTCACGCAAAGCGCTGCGATGGACGAAGCCGCATTCCTCGCCGCCGTCTCAGCCGGTTACGATGCCGTCGCAAAAGATCTCGACCTCGTCTGTTTCGGAGAAATGGGCATTGGCAACACCACGCCGGCCGCTGCCATATCAGCCGCACTGTTCGGCGGCGGGGCCGAGAAATGGACCGGTCGCGGCACCGGTGTCGATGACGCCGGCCTAGCCCGCAAGGTCAAGGCAATCGATGCCGGCCTCGCGCGCCACGCCGCCACGCTATCCGACCCGCTAAAAGTCGCCGCCAACCTCGGCGGCCGCGAACTGGCCGCAATATTCGGTGCGACACTCGCCGCCCGCCATCAAGGGATTCCAGTTCTGCTCGACGGCTTTGTCTGTACGGCCGCCGCAGCCCCTCTCGCCAAGCTGCACCCCACCGGTCTCGCGCACACGCTTGCCGCTCACGTCTCCGCCGAAGCCGGCCATCGCAACCTGCTCGAAGCGCTCAGCCTGCCACCGCTGCTGGATCTGGGCATGCGGCTCGGTGAAGGCTCAGGCGCCTGCCTTGCCGTCAACATCGTACGTTCGGCGCTGGAATGCCACGCACGCATGGCAAGCTTTGCCGAAGCAGGCGTATCAGAAAAGTAGAGGTGGAAACCTCAGCGGTGGAGCGAAACGCTGGCGCGGACGCCGGGCGCTATCTGGCGCCGGGCATTGCCCAGCCACTCGTCGAACGCTGCGCGCTCCGGACGAATGAAAACGGCGTCCGGCGCAAACCGCGTCCACGCATAGTGGTGCTTAGGCGCAACCGAGGTGAGCACAGGCTTGCCGGATGCAATCGCGTGTTCGAAGGCCTCGAATAGCCCGCTCCCCACCGCCTCCACCTTGCCGAACTTGCTCAGTACGACGATATCGCTTTCCTCGATCTGCCCCAGCACGCTGGAGCAGGCTCCGACGACGCCCAGTTCATCGAGGTGGCAGGACGTGTGCGCCGGCGGCTCGTCCAGATACATCGCATAGACGTTGTTGGTCTGGATGTTGCGCAGAAGGCCTGCGCTGCACGAGCGGCCGGTCAGCCCATGCGCTTCCTCGACGATGCCGCAAACTTTGAGGCCTTCGGCGCGCCAGTCCACGATCGCCTGCGCCAGCAACTTCTGGATGATAGCGCTCTCCGCGCCAACGATCGCTGCGATTCTGCTTCGTGTCATCGCCGTGCCTGCCTTTCCGCTCGGCTACAATGATCCCGACAGCGTCTCGGATCAAGGTGTCCATGCCATGACAAACCGCCGCGCGCATCGACACAACCACGCCAGCCATTGAAACTCTTTAAACAACGTCGCGGCCAGTGCCTTGCCAAAGGCACCAAATTCGCAAGCCTGGTGCCTGCCTACAATCCTAGGCTCGCAGCCGTCTGGCGCAGGTCGACAAGCAACTCCGAGGTCACCTCCAACGTTCGGTCATCGCGCACCTGCACGCCCTTTCCGGCCTGATGTGCCGCAAGCACCTCGTCCCGTTTGCGAACGAGCGCCTCGATCTCCGGCGCATAAAGCGCCAGCACAGCACTCAGCCAGCGATTGGTGAGGTAAGACGGCCGCGCGAAATGCAGGTCGAAGCGCGGCATCAGCGCGATCGTCGCCTCCGCCTCCAGCCACTGGTCGCCAACCACCCACTGATTGACGGTGAACAGCCTGACCAGCCGGCCATAGGCATCGACACCCAAGGCTACGAGATGGTGGATCGGCCCGCTCGCGCCCTCCGGCCGCACGAAGCAATGGAAATGGCCATGCTCGGCCTGCCCTTCCTGCGGCGGATGGCTATGATAATACCACTGCGCGCCAGTTTCCGGATCGAACACGTCGCCCGGAGGAAAATGCTCCCAGGCGGCAACCGATTTCGCTTCGCGCAACGTCTCGAGCAGCACGTTGCTGGCAGATTTCGCCAGAACCTGCTCGCAAAACAGCGCTTGGCGCGCAGCTTCCAGTCTTGCGTCGTCCATGAAGCAGTCTCCCGCCGACAACTTGCCTATTGCGGTTGTGCCGCGCAAGGCGAAGCTGCCGGAGCAGCAGCGCAAGGAGCAGGTGCCGCGGCACATGGAGCCGCAGCCGCGCACGGAGAAGCAGCAGGCGCGGCCGCACAGGGTGAGGATGCCGCACAGGGAGCCATTGCGGCACAGGATGCCGGTGCTGCCGCGCAGGGCGATGCCGCCGCGCATGGAGAAGCGGCTGCGCAGGGCGACGCTGCGCAAGGCGAAGCAGCACTACAAGGGGTTGCCGCGGCACATGGTGTCTCTCCCGCGCAAGGCGAGGCTGGCGCACCTGCTGCCGCAACAGGCATCGGCGCAGCCGCAAACCGGTAATGATCAACCGCCACCGCCGAAGTGGCCGCAAGGAAGGCGGTGCCGAACAAAAGGGTGTTGCGCGTGCTCATTTCGACTTGAACCCGTCGAGCCCGAATAGAGGACGCAGCGCCACACCGCCAAGGCTGCCGACGAAGGCCGATGCAAACCACAGCCAGCCGTGCACGCTTCCCGAAGCGATGCCGCTGAACAGCGCCCCGATGTTGCAGCCGAACGAAAGCCGCGCCCCGTAACCCATCAGCACGCCGCCGATGGCCGCCGCCAGGAACGAGGCGAAAGGCACATGCACCTTGGGCGCAAACTTGCCGGCAAGTCCCGCCGCCAGCGCCGCTCCCAAAATGATGCCGAAATTCATCACCGAGGTGACATCGGCAAGCACGCTCGAACCCAGCGCCTTGGCTGGTCCGGGCCACGTCCAGAACGCCCATGTCTCGATCGGGACGCCGGCTGCCTGAACGATCTTCGCGCCCCAAAGCCCGAAGCCGAACGTAACCGACCACGGATGCCCTGCCGTCAGCAAGGTTGCTATGTTCAGCGCCGCCAACAAGATGCCTGCCCCGAACAAAGGCCAGGGACCGTGCAACAGGCGCGAAAGCCCCTGGCTCTGCGCAGGCTTGATCTGCTCCAGGCTGCCGTGCGCGCGCCGCTCCACTAGCACGGTCGCCACCGCCACCGCAGCCAGCCCGGCCAGCGTCACCGCTACCCCGCCCGTCACGCCGAACGTACGGCCAAGGCTGATCTCCGGCAGCGAGGGCAGCGAAAGCCACCAAGGCAGATGCGCCGTGCCGATCACCGCGCCCACGACGAAGAAAATGAGCGTCACCAGCATACGCGAAGAACCGCCGCCGACGGTGAACAAGGTTCCCGAACCGCAACCGCCGCCTAGCTGCATGCCGAGACCGAAAAGCGCGGCTCCCACCAGAACCGACACGCCGACCGGCGCAAACGCACCCGCCAGCGCCAGTCCATTGGCGCTACCCATGGCAAGCAGCGGAATGAAGACAACAGCCGCCGCCGCAATCATCAGCATCTGAGCCCTGAGCGCCCTGCCCCGCCGCTCCACGACGAAACGGCGCCAGCCGCCGGTAAAGCCGAACGACGCGTGATAGAGCGTCATTCCAAGCAAGCCGCCGATCAGAAAAAGCAGCGCCTGCCGTGGGCTGATCGCTTGCCCGATGGCAAGCGTTCCCAACACGAAGGCCAGTCCGACAAAGACAACCGGACCCTTGTCGAGGTTGACGGCAGGTGCCCGGGCGAGCGTTGCGTTGATGTTGGTCATTGAGGCGGGATTCTCGCAATAGCAGACGCGACCGACTTACCGGGTCTGAGCGCTTTTGGGAACAGAAGGCCTTAAAACAGGATGTCCAGGATTGTCGTCCTGGACATCTTGCAAATCACGACTTGGCTAAGACCGGGATCAGGTACCGGGCTCAACCGGGCGCGCCGGATCAGCGGCCCATTCAGCCATCGAGCCGTCATACATCTTGGTGTTCTTGTTGCCCTCGATTTCGCTGAGGCCAAACCACACTACGGAAGCCCAGTGACCGGTGTTGCAGAAGGCGATGTTTTCCTCGTCCGACTTCAGGCCGAGGTTCTTGGAAAGGTTCGCAACCGTATCCTTGGAGGCGAAGGAAGCCTTGTCCGTATCGTAGAGCTTGCTGTTTTCCAGGTTGGCCGCCCCCGGAATGGTACCGGCGACGCGAACCACGGGGCTCTTCGCTTCGCCCTTGAACTGGGCGGCCGGGCGGCCATCGATAAGCTTGGTGCCGTCGGCGCGGGCTTTTTCAACGTCAGCGGTCGTTGCCAGAAGTTCCTTCTTCAACTCGCCCGTAAAGATCGCGGCCACCGGCTTCGCAGCCTCGGTCGAGAGTTCGCCGCCAGCCGCTTCCCATGCGCGTTCGCCGCCGTCCAGGATCGATACGGCATCATGGCCGAGCACCTTGAACGTCCAGTAGATGCGTGTCGCAGCACCGAATTCGGAAGAATCCGTGCCCTGCGGAACGATGACGACATGGCTGTCATTGCTGACGCCGAAATTGCCGATCGTCTTGGTGATCTGGTCAACCGGCGGCAGCATGCCCGGAACGCCGTTCACCTCGGCGCGCCAGCCGCCAGTCGTGTAAGGCGCATTGACCGCGCCCGGCACATGCCCCTTGTCATAAGGGTTGCCTTCCTTGGTGGCGTCGCGAACGTCAAGCACCACAAGGCTCTTGTCGCCCAGCTTGGATTTCAGCCACGCCGCATCCACAAGCGGCTGGTCGGTCAGGCGTTCGGCCTGAGCCCCGCCAACGAAAGCAAGACCGGCAGCGATTACTGCCGCGAAGAGAGAAAAGCGCATCAAGCCACCTCGGAAAAAGATTTCAGAAAACGACATTCCCAATAGTTATAGGCCGGTTGGCAGAGCCCAACACGACAACGTGTCCTAATATTTACGACAATTAGGAAATCCATGCGCGCCAGCGACATAGAAATAGAATTTTGTTCCAGACTTCATTTGCCGCCCGGGCAGATGTCCTAAAGCCAGGGCTCCGCCTACAGATCGACGGACAGGCAGATTGCAAATAGCTCCACCGAAAAGGCGTGTCAGACGACTTCCACCGCGCCCAGACTGGCAATGATCCGAACTGGGATCGCAGCGATCCATCAATTGCGAGACACCCGCTTAGCCTCGACTTAATGCCTTCGCGTTAAGGAGTACGAGTGGATATGAATATCAATGAAACGGCAATTTTGCCGAAAGAGCAGAACTGGAAGGCAATTTATGCCGACGTCAACGCGTGGCGCGGCGCTTGCCTGCACAGTTTGTCTACCGTTGAACTGTCCGTAACAGAAACCCTTTTCGCATTGGACAAGACCAAGCCTAAAGACACCTCCATTCGTTTGCGCCATTTGATTGGCCAACGCTATGAGGATTTGGCGGCTGCTCTGAATTCCAGCGGACGCTTTGGAGATGAAGGCGATCGTGCCTTCCTTGTGCTTTCTCAGTATCGCGAAAAGCACGAAACCTTCCGTAGCCAACTATGCCACGGTGTAGTCAAAGTATCGATTGATCAAGCTGGCACATGGGTTCTTGTTATCCGTACCCTGGCTATTCGCTCACGGCAGGAAGACAGGAAAGTTCTGGTATTCGACCAAGCTGAAGCTACCGAAAAACTCGCGACGCTAAAAAGAGATGGACAAATACTGACATCTGCCCTTGGGCAGTTGCGCAGGACATTAAGCGCTACCTAGCCTGCAAGTCGAGCCAGCATAGCAGGCGTTGCGCCCAGACTTTTTCTCGAATTCAGTGAAAGCATTGGTGGGTGTGCACAGGATCGAACTGTGGACCCGCTGATTAAGAGTCAGCTGCTCTACCAACTGAGCTACACACCCACACCACCGGAGAAACCAGCGTTGGCGCGCATATAACCGGCGCTATCTGGCATGTCTAGCCCTGTACGATCATTTCCCGACAAATCGCTATACTAGTTGGGATTCGTCGCGCCGGCCGTGAAACTTCACCAGCGAACTAGACAAAAATCCGGCCTTCGCCGACCTTCACCGCATGTCCGCCAATGCGCGCCGCGATCAGTTTCCGGTACTCGACCTCAAGTTCAAGCCGTATCCGGGAGGGTCGTCCCATCTCCAGCCCCTGCTCGATCCAAAGGCTCGACAGGCCGTCTCCAGGCTGGTCGAAATGCAGGATCGCGCCGGCAAAGGCGGCGGCAGCAGAGCCGGTCGCCGGGTCCTCGTAGGACGGATTTCCCGGAACGAACATGCGAGCATGAAAGGCGCTGTCGTGACTCACCGTTTCGCGGCAATAGACGTAAGGGCTGGCAAAGGCCCACTCGCTCTTGCGGGGCGCCAGTTCGGCCCACGCCTGGTTGTCCAGCCGGGCCTTGGCCGCCGCCTTGAGACCGCTGACCGGAATGGTCACATAGGGAACCCCGGCCGACCAGAAAGACGGCCTGTGGTTTTCAAAACCGATTTCATGCGGGCCGAGGCCAAGCGCCGCGCCGATCGCTTTGGCATCGGCGGAAAGTTCCAGGGGTTCCGGCAGCTTGGCCAGGTCGAACTCCGCAAAGGTCGCGGCTTCACCCTTTTTTACCGCGCAGCGCACCGCCCCGATATTTTCTTCAAGAACGAAAATGCCGGCCACGTCACCGGAATTGCTCGACTCGGAAAGGGCGACGGCACTGCCTACTGTCGGATGGCCGGCGAAAGGCATCTCGTAATCCGGCGTGAAGATGCGGATGCGCGCCCGGTGCGCGGCATTGTCGGCGGGCAGCACAAAGACCGATTCGGACAGGTTGAATTCGCGCGCGATCCGCTGCATCGCCTCGGTGTCGAGGCCATCACAATCCAGTACGATGGCAAGCGGATTGCCGGTCAACCGATCACTCGTGAAAACGTCGTAGAGCAGATAGTTGCGTCCCCGCATGGTCGAAAACCCTGACACCAGATCAAACATGAGCGAAATTTAATTTGTATTTCAGTCCCTAAGGCCTGATGTGTGACACTTGATAGGGCCAGATTTATTATAGGGGTCCGCCATGGACCAGATTGTCAATCCGCTACGCGCGGACTCGGATGCTTCGATCGAAGCCAGTCTCGCGCTGGACAGCAAGGGTGTGTCCGGCATCCGGCGCAGGCGCGTATGGCTTTATGTCCTGCTGGCGCTGGCCGTCATCGCAGCCGCAATCTTCGCCTATACCCGTTTGACGGCGGCACCCGTCCGGATCGAATATGCCACCCAGCCTGCCGCCCTTGCCGACCTCACAGTCGAAGTGTCGGCCACCGGCACTTTGCAGCCGCTCAATCAGGTGGATATTTCCAGCGAACTGTCGGGCGTCGTCCGCTCCGTCTCGGCTGACGAGAACCAGCAGGTGAAGAAGGGCGACGTGCTTGCTGCTCTCGACACCTCCAAGCTCGAGGCTCAGATCGAGCGCGCGAAAGCCTCCGCCAAGGCAGCCGAAGCCAATGTCGAGGATGCCGCCGTTACGCTGAGGGAAAACGAGAAGGCGCTGGAACGCACGGCGGCCCTTGCCAAGCGCGGCATGGCGACGGATCAGGCACTTGAGGCCGCGACCGCGACGCGTGACCGTTCCCGCAGCGCCAAGGACATCGCCGAAGCGAACCTCGCGATTGCGCAGGCAGACGTGAAGTCGCAACAGACCGATCTTGCCAAGAGCACCATCTACGCCCCCATCGACGGCATCGTGCTCACCCGTTCCGTCGATCCGGGCCAGACCGTGGCGTCGTCCCTGCAGGCGCCCGTCCTGTTCGTCATCGCCGCCGATCTCAAGAAAATGGAGCTGAAGGCAGCGATCGACGAGGCCGATATCGGCACCGTCAAGCCGGGCCAGCAGGCCCGCTTCACCGTCGATGCCTTCCCCGACCGCACTTTCAACGCCGATATCCGCGACATCTCCTATGCCTCGGTCACCACCGACGGCGTCGTCACCTATGATGCGCGGCTGGATGTCATCAACGACGAGCTTCTGCTTCGTCCCGGCATGACGGCCACCGTCACTGTCGTCACCAAGCACGCCAAGGATGCGCTGACCGTGCCATCGGCGGCGTTCCGTTACCGGCCCGCCGTTACCGAGACAACGAGAAGTTGGAGCCTGCTCGATATGTTCACCGGCCGCATGGGACGCCCAGGCGGAAACCGGACGCGCCAGCAGGCAGCGCCCGCAGCCGATGGCTCGCGCACGCTCTACATCCTGAAAGACGGCGCGCCGCAGCCGGTCAACGTCAAGATCGGCGCCACCAATGGCGAACTGACCGAGGTCCTCTCCGGTCTATCGGAGGGAGACAAGGTCATCACCGCCCAGCAGCAGCGGAGCTAGCCCCGTGGCCGGCCCCCTACTGATAACCTTCGACAAGGTCTGGAAGACCTACGGCGAAGGCGAGGCTCAGGTCCACGCGCTTGCCGGCGTGGACATGGTCATCCGCCGTGGCGAGTTCGTGGCCATCATGGGGCCGTCGGGCTCCGGCAAATCTACCTCGATGAACATCATCGGCTGCCTCGACACACCGACCGCCGGAACCTATTCCTTCATGGGCATCGATGCCGGCCGTCTCGACCGCAACCGGCGCGCGCTGCTGCGCAATCTCTACATCGGTTTCGTCTTCCAGGGTTACAACCTCCTGCCCCGCACCACGGCGGCGGAGAATGTCGAACTGCCGCTCATCTATCGCGGCGTACCGGCAGGCGAACGCCGCGCGCTTGCCATGAAAGCGCTGGCAGAGGTCGGCCTTCAGGGTCGCGAGCACCACACGCCTGCGGAACTGTCCGGCGGCCAGCAGCAGCGCGTCGCCATTGCGCGCGCCATCGTCACCCGCCCCACGCTTCTGGTGGCCGACGAGCCGACCGGCAACCTCGACACTGCCCGCAGCCACGAAATCATGGAACTGCTCACCAAGCTCAACACCGACCTTGGCCTGACCATCGTCATGGTGACCCACGAGGCCGACGTGGCAACTTATGCCCAGCGCACCATCGGCTTCCTCGATGGCCATGTGGCGTCGGACGTCAGCAACATTCCGCAGGCGGCAGCGTCATGATCTGGGAAACCGTGCGCCTCGCCCTTCGTTCGGTCCGCCGTAATGCGTTGCGTTCGTTCCTGACCCTGCTCGGCATCGTCATCGGCGTCGCCGCCGTCATCGCCATGCTGACCATCGGCTCCGGCACCACGGAAAAGGTCAAGTCCGACATCGCCAAGCTCGGCTCGAACCTGCTCGTCGTTCGCGCCGGCCGTCCTCCCGGCCCCGGCGGGCATGAAGTGGTGCGCCGTCAACTCGGCGAAAAGGAGCTCGACGCGCTCAACCATCGCCTCATCGGCGCACGCGCCATTGCACCAGCCGCACAAAAGCAGGTCCGTGTCATCTATGGCACCGAAAGCCTCACCGCAGGCGTCACCGGCACGGACGCCGCTTTTCTGGACGCGCGCGACTGGAAGCTCGTTTCCGGGCGCGCCTTCAGCGAATCCGAATCGCGCGGCGGCGCGGGCGTCTGCCTCATCGGCGAAACCGTCCGCCGCCAGTTCTTCCAATCCGGCGACCCAGACGGAGAGCTGATCCGCGTCAACCGCACCACCTGCAAGATCATCGGCGTGCTGGAATCGAAGGGCTACACCGGCTTCGGCCAGGATCAGGACAACGTCGTCCTGATGCCGCTTACCGCCTTTCAGCGCCGCATCGCTGGCAATCGCGACATCGACAACATCTACGTCGCCGCCGACGACGCAACCACGACGACTGAACTCTTGCCGCGCGTCGAAAACATCCTGCGCGACGTTCGCCATATCCAGCCCGACAGTGAGGACGACTTCGACATTCGCGACATGACCCAGATCGCGGAAACCATGACTAGCGCCACCACCACCATGACCGGCATGCTGGGCGCTGTCGCCGGCGTCAGCCTTCTGGTCGGCGGCATCGGCATCATGAACATCATGCTCGTGTCCGTCACCGAGCGAACCCGCGAGATCGGCATCAGGCTGGCCATCGGCGCGCAGGAAAAGCACATCCTCATCCAGTTTCTCGTCGAGGCGACAGTGCTGTCGCTGCTCGGCGGCATCATCGGCATCGTCATCGGCCTCTCGCTGGCCGGCCTGGCCTCGGCAACGCTGGCCATACCTTTCGTCCCAAGTCCCGCCGTGGTCATGCTGGCCGTCGGCTTCTCCGCACTCATCGGCATGGTGTTCGGCTTCTTCCCCGCGCTGCGCGGGGCGCGGCTCGATCCGATCGAGGCGCTGCGGCACGAATAGATCTTACAGTGTCGAGCCTAAAACCGGATTGGCGAAGTGCCATTGCACCAAAGGCAGCATGTGCGGCATCAGCCCGTCAGGAAGGTCATCGGCGCTGCGGATAATCACCGGCCCTGAAATCTCCGGCTCGGCCTCGTTCGCCACGTGCTCGTCGATCGACGCCGCAATGGCCTCGGCGGATTCGACCATCTGGTAGCGGCGGAAAATCACAGTTCCCCGTTGCGTCGCCAGCACATGGCAGCGTTGGCCACGCGCGGCCCGTCCCAGGTCAAGCCCGGTCTCCTCGCGGACTTCGCGGATCATGTTGTAGTCGATATCGACGAGGCCATCGAAAAAGTCGGACGGTTCGAACGAGCCGGCTGCAAAATACACCCGCCCGGCGCTCACTGTATGTGACCCCATGCGTATCGCCACCAGCGCGCCGTCGCCGGAAACCAGCATCGCGTGCGCGAATGCGTGCGCCGTGCCTGGAGTCTCGCGATTGTTGCGCCAATGCATGAAGGTCGCGAAACGTACCGGGTGGCAGGTGCCGGACAATTCCCCGCCCCGATAAGCGAGGCTCGACAAAAGCACCACCGTGCCGTCGAACAGCGCCGGGTTGCGCGTCGTCTCGCGCCGCCAGTTCTCTTCTATCGCCTGCGCATGGTCACGCTCGAACGGGTGCACACCCATGTCGAGCCGCACGTCGATCCGCTCGACCGGCAGTATGACATCGGGAGGCAGGTCGAAATTCAACGAGAGTACTCAAACGATATCAAGCGTCACCGCCACCGGGCAGTGGTCTGAAGCTTTTGGCCGGTCCCATCCCGCGCGCGGAAAACGCTCCACCTCTTGCCCCGGCGGGAACGGCGTGCGGAATGGCTGGCCGTTGCGAATGATGTCCGGCATCGCAGTTCCGTTCTGTGCCGCAAGCCCCTTGGAAAGCAGGATATAGTCGAGTTGGCACAGGTGCCGCTCCAGCGGCCCGCGCGTATGATAGAGCGTCCACCGATCCATTTCCGGCCGCCGCTCGATGACATTCTCGCAAAAACCGCCTGCCAGAAGCACGTTCAGGCAGGATTGGCTCTCATCCGCAACCTCGAAGCGGTAGCCCTCATACGCGTCGCCGTCGATCACGACACGCTGCCGGTAGTCGTTCATGTCGCCGCAGATTGCCCAGCGCTTGTCGGCGGCATGATCGACACCAAAACGCTCCTCGATGATGCGGCGCACGGCTTGTGCCTCGGCAACGCGGATCGGCATGGTCGCCGCCCGCCCGTCGAGCCCGTTGCGCGGCGAGCCCATCGACTTGAAATGCACGAGATAAAGCGTCAGCGGCTTGCCGTCGACCTTGAGATCGATCTCAAGGCAATCGCGCCGGAAAATGCGCTCATGCGGTTCCTGTCCAAGCGCTGCCAGTTCCGGCGTGTGAAGCCCGAACTCCTCGAACGTTACATGCGCGTGGCTGGTCATGCGCACGAACTCGATCGGCTGGCCATGTGCGGTCTCGTCGCGCATCATCAGCGCCACGTCGATGCCGCGCGAATCGTTGCCAGCCGTGGTGAATTTCTGCCGGTAGCCCTGGCCCACCATCTTGAACAGGTAGCCATATTCGAAGGCTTTCAGCGCTTCGACATTGTCGACCTCCTGCATGCAGATGATGTCGGCCCGCGTCGCGGCGATGGCCAGCGCAGTCAACTGGCGCGTATCGTCGGAGTGCGCGATGGCGCGCGCCTGCTCAAGCGCCCGGTACTCGGCTTCCGTCTTGATGTCGAACAGGGCCAGCGTCCTGTCCTGATTGAGCTGATTGCGGAAACCGGAAAAATCGAACCTGTTCATCAGGTTCTCGACATTGAAGGTGGCAAGGCGCAGCGACATGAACCGACAATTGCCTGCAAGCCGCGCCAAACACAAGTCCGGCAAGGCGCAGAGCCTGCGGAACTTTTTCCGTTCATCCCCCGTTCATTGGCAAAACGTCATTGTGCCCTCAGTTCCGGGCGATCGGGCGTTGGGGCATCGATCATTTGGAGTGTCAAATGAAACCGCTGTTTTCGTTGCCAGTCAAAACCGGGCTTGCGGCGCTTTTCCTAGTCGCAGGCCTGTCCGCTCCCTCCTTGGCCGGGCCGCTTCCGGTAGCAGCACCCGCGGTGCCGCTCTCGGCAACACCGGGGGCCGTCATTCCGGGCGGTATCCAGGCAATACCTGTCCGCGACGAATGGGCCGGCGACGGCCCGAGATCGGGCAATTCGCAATATTGGCGCCGTTGGAACCGCGATCATTGGCGCGGCCGTCACCATGACGACTGGCGCTGGCGCGAACGCCGGCATCACCGCAATTTTTACGGTTCCGGTTTTTACCTGGGCTTGGGTATCGCGCCCGCCTACCGGTACTATACCGAGCCGCGCCGCTATTATCGCCCGCAGCGCGCCGGCAATGCCCATGTGCGCTGGTGCTACGCTCGCTACCGCTCATACCGGGCTTGGGACAACACCTTCCAGCCCTACCATGGGCCACGCCAGCAGTGCTGGTCACCCTATAGCTGATCCCAATGCCAATGGCGCCGCAGCTTCTGCGACGCCATTTTGACTTTGGTCAGTACCTAGTCCGCGAACTCCACACCGACGCGGGTCATGTCACGCCATTTCACCCGTGCGTTGCGCGCGGCGGCCCCCTTTACCGTGAGATCGAAACTGCTTGGGACCGCCGAGGTGTCACCGAAGGTCAGCAACACGCCACGTTCTGATTCATTGCGCACCAGCCCTTCCAGCGCGCCGTAGCCTTTGTTGAACGACAATGTCGCACCCTTCAGCACACGCCGGCGCATGACGGCGCGGCGTTCGGCAAAGACCTTGCCGTCCAGCCCGATCGACTTTTCCTTGATCGTGTCCATCGTCCCTTTCCAGTTGCCCTCTGCATGGGTCAAGCCAGAAACGTGCCAGCCTGCCTGTTCCGGAATGGAACACAAGAAAAAGGCCGGCAGTTTGTAACCGCCGGCCCCTCAGGCGTAAAAATCCGATGGCGGCGCGGTCCGCTGTGTCAGCTGGTGATGGGCTTCGAGGAACCGGAGCGGAGCGTACATTGAAGTACGTGAGCACCGGAAGCCGAGAAGACCGCGCCAGATGGCCAGCGGAACACGCCGAACAGGATTTTTTAGTTTTTGGCCTTGTCGACCAGCTTGTTCTTCGCAATCCACGGCATCATGGCGCGCAGCTTGGAACCGACTTCCTCGATCTGGTGGCTGTCGTTGTTGCGGCGGATGCCCTTGAAGCGCGCGAGGCCGGCACGGTATTCCTGCATCCATTCGCTGGTGAACTTGCCGGTCTGGATGTCCTTCAGAACCCGCTTCATCTCGGCCTTGGTGTCGGCGGTGATGATGCGCGGACCCGAGACATATTCGCCCCACTCGGCGGTGTTCGAGATCGAGTAGTTCATGTTGGCGATGCCGCCTTCATAGATCAGGTCGACGATCAGCTTCACTTCGTGCAGGCACTCGAAATAGGCCATTTCCGGCGCGTAGCCGGCTTCCACCAGCGTCTCGAAACCGGCGCGGATCAGTTCGACCAGGCCGCCGCACAGTACGACCTGCTCGCCGAACAGGTCGGTTTCGCATTCTTCGCGGAAATTCGTCTCGATGATGCCCGAACGGCCGCCGCCAACGCCGCAGGCGTAGGACAGCGCGAGGTCAAGCGCGTTGCCGGAAGCATCGTGGTTGACGGCAACCAGGCACGGCACGCCGCCGCCCTTCTGGTATTCGCCGCGCACGGTGTGGCCCGGGCCCTTCGGCGCGATCATGACCACGTCGACGGTGTCCTTCGGCTCGATCAGGCCGAAATGCACGTTGAGGCCGTGCGCGAAAGCAATGGCAGCGCCGTCGCGAATGTTCGGCGCGATCTCGTTCTTGTAGATATCGGCCTGCAATTCGTCAGGAGTCGCCATCATCATCAGGTCGGCCCACTTGGCGACATCGGCAACGCTCATCACCTTGAGGCCATCGGCCTCCACCTTCTTGGCGGTCGCCGAACCCGGCTTCAGGCCAATGGCGATGTCCTTGACGCCCGAATCCTTGAGGTTCAGCGCGTGCGCCCGGCCCTGCGAGCCGTAGCCGATAATGGCAACCTTCTTGCCCTTGATGAGATTGAGATCGGCGTCGCGATCGTAATAGACACGCATATTGGAAGTCCTTCCCGTTTTCTAATCGAATAGTCCTATTGGGTCTTCCTTGCCCCGTAGAGGGCGAGAAACTGTCTTGTGGCGCGCGCCGCGTCTTCGGCGATCGCCGCTTCGGTCATGCCCGGCCAGTTGCCGAGCAGAAGGCGTATCTGCACATCGCGCGCAACCAGCCCGAAAAACGTCCTGAACGCCGTCTCGGCATCTTCGAAAACCAGCACGCCGCTGCGCTTGCCTGCATCGAGAACCGGCTTCAGCCGCTTGGCCAGCGCAAAGCGTCCGTTCTCCAGCACGATGGCGCCCAGATTGTCCCTGCCCGAGCCGGCATGACTGATCGCGACGCGGTTCAGCGCAATCGAGGTGTCGCTGGAAATCACCTTCAGCCAATCGCGCGCAAAGCCTTCTAGGCTCTCGGCCAGCGAAATCAGGTCCACCTTGCCTTGGTCGACCGGCGCCACCCTCACCTTGGAGGCCTGCCAGCGCACCGTCGCATTGAGCAGGCCGTCGCGGTCGCCGAACCACTTGTAGAGGCTTTCCTTGGAGCAGCTTGCCCGTCGCGCCACCGCGGCCATGGTCAAGTTGTCCCCTTCCTCCACGAGAAGCCGCAAGGCCGCGTCCAACACGTCTTTTTGACGTTCAGTCAGCCTTTCGCCATCCAGGGTTCCGCCTGCCTGCAACACGTTCTTCCTGCCGGAATGAATTTGATTGCGTACCGTACGTTACGGTTCGGCGTATGCCAAATTTCAACGCCAAGCGCAAGCAAACATTGCGCCGCCCGAGATGATTCTGGATTCTGATCCTAGATCGCCACCTGCGTGCCGATCTCCACCACCCTGCCCGTCGGGATCTGGAAATACTCGGTCGCGTCCGCCGCCGAGCGCGCCAGTCCGATGAACAACCGGTCCTGCCAGCGCGGCATCCCGGAATTGGGCGAAGCTTTCAGCGAACGGCGCGACAGGAAGAACGACGTCGTCATGATGTCGAACTTCCAGCCCTGCTTGCGGCAGGAAGCCAGCGCGCGCGGGATATTCGGCTGTTCCATGTAGCCGAAGGTCAGCGTCACGCGCATGAACAACTCGTTGATGGTTTCCATCTTCACCCGCTCGCTGTCTGGCACCCTTGGCCGTGGAGCGGTCACCACAGACAGGATCACGTTCTGCTCATGCAGCACCTTGTAGTGCTTGAGGCTGTGCATCAGCGCCGTAGGTGCGCTCAGCGGATCGCTGGTCAGGAATATGGCGGTGCCCGAAACGAGCTGCGGCTTTTTCTTGATCAGGTTGCCGGCGAGGAAATCGAGCGGAATCTCGTTCTTGCGCGTCTTGTCGAACAGGAACCGGCTGCCCCGGATCCAGGTCACCATGATCAGCCCCATGACGCAGGCCACGCTGATCGACACCCAGCCGCCGTCCGCCACCTTGAAAGCGTTCGACAGGAAGAAACCCGCATCGATGATGCCGAACAGCAGCGCAAGCGCGAGCGCCGCGCCAAAGCGCCACTTCCACATCGAGCGCATGACGACGAACAACAGGAAGGTCGTCATCAGCATTTCGCCGGTCACGGAGATACCGTAGGCGGAAGCAAGCGAACTGGAATCGCCGAAACCGACGACCAGCAGCATGACCGAAATGGCGATGATGAAATTCACCCGCGGCATATAAATCTGGCCAAGCTGCATCTCGGACGTGTGCTGCACCTCGATGCGCGGCAACAGGTTGAGCTGCACGGCCTGGCGGGTCAGCGAGAACGCGCCGGAAATGACGGCCTGGCTGGCGATCACGGTCGCCGCTGTAGCCAGGGCGACCATAGGCGCCAGTCCCCATTCCGGCAGCATCTCGAAGAACGGCTTGTCAGGCACCGATCCGTGCGCAAGCACATAAGCGCCCTGCCCGAAATAATTGAGCAGCAGGCACGGAAACACGATCCAGAACCAGGTCAGCACGATTGGCCGGCGACCGAAATGGCCAAGGTCGACATACAGCGCTTCCGCACCGGTCACCGCGAGGAAAACAGCACCCACCGTGATGAAGGCCACATCGGGTTCGGCGAAAAGATAAAGCAGCGCATGGTAGGGATTGACAGCAAACAGCACCGTCGGGTCGTCCAAAATGTGCAAAAGGCCGGCGATGCCGAGGGCCAGGAACCAGAACGCCATGATCGGCCCGAAAACAACGGCCACGCGTCCGCTGCCGAAGCGCTGCACCGAAAAAAGCACCGCCAGGATAACCAGCGTGATTGGCACGACATAGGGGTCGAAAGCCGGCGTCATCACTTCCAGGCCTTCCACCGCCGAAAGCACCGAAATGGCCGGCGTGATGATCGAGTCGCCGAAAAACAGCGCCGCACCGCACAGGCCGACGCCAAGAATCCATTTCGAACCGGCCGGATAGGCGCTGCGGGCAAGAGCCATAAGCGAGAGCGTGCCACCCTCGCCGTTGTTGTCCGCACGCAGCACGAAAGCCACGTACTTGATCGTCACGATGATCGTCAGCGCCCAGACGATCAGCGAAAGCACGCCCAGCACGTCCTCGCGGATGAAGGCAGGCCCGGATGCGTGCAGCGCTTCACGAAAGGCGTAGATCGGGCTCGTGCCTATGTCGCCATAGACCACGCCGAGCGCCCCCACCATCAATACCCCGGTGCTTTGCTTTTCAGGCTCGGGTTGGGGGGATTGTTCGACGGGCTCCGCCTCCCTACCAGTATTGGTAAAGGCCATGAACGACACTCCGATCAGCGCGCGGTGCTCTACCCTTGCTGCAATGCAATATCAAGTACCTTGGCATGCTTGCGGTGTGGACTTATCGCCTACCAGCCGCAGGCTTTCAGAAATCGGTGGGTCGTCCCCGCCATGCCGTACTCCAGCGCGTCAGCCGTCAAGCCGTGCCCGATGGAGACTTCCGCAAGCTGCGGAATACGTGTGATGAGGGCCGGCAGATTGGCCACCACGAGGTCATGCCCGGCGTTGACGGCAAGGCCGTTCTCCAATGCAGCCTCAGCCGCTTTCCCCAGCCTTTCCAGTTCCTTCGCCATCTTTGCGGAATCGGCATATGAACTGGCGTAAGGCCCGGTATAGAGTTCGATCAGGTCGGCGCCCGTGTCGCGCGCCGCCTTCATCCCGGCGGGGTCTGCATCGGAAAACAGCGATACGCGAAATCCCCCTTTTTTCAGGCGCTTTACAATCGGGTTGAGGAACGCCGCCTGTTCGACAAAGTTCCAGCCGTGATCGGAAGTCGCCTGCGCCGGGTCGTCCGGAACCAGCGTCACCTGTTCGGGCTGGTGCTTCTCGACCAACTGCAGGAATTCCTCGGTCGGATAGCCCTCAATGTTGAACTCGGCCTGCGGAAACTCGTCGTCGATCAGGGCGCGAATCTCCGGCAGGTCGGAATTGCGCGTGTGCCGCTGGTCGGGGCGCGGATGCACGGTCAGGCCATGAGCCCCGGCGGCAAGCGCAATGCGGCCAAGGCCAACCACGCTCGGCCAAGGTAGATCGCGACGGTTCCGCAACATGGCGATGGCGTTCAGGTTGACTGACAGTTTCGCAGGCATTCCTGTCTCCGTCCAATGCATGTCTCCCGAAACGAGCCCGGTTTCGGGACGAAGACATGCATAAAATCAATAAGCTAAACGTGTGAAGCGATCTGAAGGATCACGACGCGTTTAACTCGCGCAGCGCATCTATACTGCCTTTGGCGGGAACAGACAGCGTTTTCATGTGTTCCAGTTACTGCAACACACGAGGACCGAGCATGAACTTTCTCGAAAGCGTTCCCGCGATCCGCCGCATCGAAACGACACGGCCGGACCTGTTCGCAGTCGACATCGTCGGGCTCGTCACGCCTGCAGATGCCGAGAACCTGTTCGGGCTCTTGGAAGCAGCCTATGCGCTGCATCCAAAGGTCGATGTGCTGGTTAGGCTGGTTGAATACGACGACACCGAATGGGCAGGCATCGCCCCTGAAACTATCGAAAAAGGCAAAGCCCACGCGATTGACCATGTCGGCCGCTGCGCAAGCATCGGCGAACCCGACTGGATCGCCGGTCTGCAAGGTTTTCTAACGCCCTCTCCACCGGTGGAACTGAAACGCTTCGCAGCCGAGGAAGAAGAGGCGGCTTGGCGATGGCTGGGTGCCCGCCCGCTCGAAAATCCCTGAGCTACGCACTCAGCGCACGATGGTCAGCCGCTCCGCTGCCCGCGTGATCGCCGTATAAAGCCAGCGTTGACGCGTATCCTTGAAGGCCCAACTCTCGTCGAACAAAACGACATCGTTCCATTGCGACCCTTGCGCCTTGTGCACTGTCAGCGCGTAACCATAGTCGAAATCGTCGAACCGCTTTTTCTGCTGCCACGGAATTTCAGCTTCCGTATCCTCGAACGCCGCCTTGAGTAGCTTGATCTTGGCCACGCCACGATCGGGGTCGTCCTCTTCCGGAGAAACCAGAAGATTGATGCCGGGCTTCACCGTCTCGCGGGAAGACGTCATCACCTTCCACAGCGAACCGTTGAGCAGGCCCTTGGCCGGATCGTTGCGCAAGCACACCAGCTTGTCGCCCGCCTGCGGGTACTGGGCGGTGAACCCTTTCAACTCGCGCAAGCGGTGATTGTAGCGCCGCCGGGTTCGATTGGTGCCGACCAGCACCTGATCCGCCTTCAAGACGAGATCCTGGGTCACGCCTTCCTTGCCGATCACCTGGGCCGTCCCATAGTCCCCCTGCGGGAACTCACGCCCTTCGCGCACATCGAGCGCCAGCCGGATAATCGGGTTGTCGCGCGCCTGCCGATGGATTTCGGTAAGCAGGAAGTCCGGCTCATGGTCGGTGAAGAACCCGCCGCCCGAAATCGGCGGCAACTGCCCGGGATCGCCCAGCACAAGGATCGGCGTGCCGAAGCTCATCAAGTCGCGACCGAGTTGTTCGTCTACCATCGAGCATTCGTCGATAATGACCAGCGCCGCCTTGGAAATCGGGCTTTGCCGGTTGAGCGAGAATGTCGGCGACATCGACGTCTTGCCGGTCGCCTCGTCCTCGACGGCCTCCTCGCCGCGCGGGCGGTAGATCAGCGAATGGATGGTGCGGGCATTGATTGCGCCTTTGGAACGCAGCACTTGCGCCGCCTTGCCGGTAAAGGCCGCAAACTGCACCTGCCCGTCGACATGCTCGGCGAAATAGCGCGCAAGCGTCGTCTTGCCGGTGCCGGCATAGCCGAACAGGCGGAAAAGCTGCGGCTTTCCGGCCTTCAGCCACTTGGCCACGGCCTTTAGCGCATCATCCTGTTGCGGAGAAAATTCCATGCAATCGTGAGACAGGATTCGGTGTCGAAGGGCAAGGGCTTTGCCCTCCTGACGAATTGCAACCTAGCGATACAATCTCGCTGGATCAAGAACAAAATAGGAACAATCAGGTCAGAAAACCAGTCCGCTTGTCAATCAGGCCGACACATTGCGTTCCGGATCATTCTCCAGCAGGATCGGCTTGCCATGCGGCGTGGCGTGCGCGGCACGTTCCCAGGCTGCGGCATAGGCATCGACATCACTGGTCGCAGCGAAACCCTTTGCCGCAAGCAGCTTTTCCAATGCTGCAAGCCAATGCTCGTAATAGTCGTGCCCATCGGCGGCAGCGCCCGGCTTCTTCACTTCTGAAGAAAGAGCCTCGGCCCATTCGCCCCACGAAAACAGGCCTTTGTCGTGCAGCGCCACCGTCATGGCAAAGGCCTGCGCCTGCCACGGTTCATCGAAGACTTTTGCCTCAGGCGCGAAGCCGCTGTCGTCATGCCGGCTCAAGATAGCTCTCCCAAGCGTCGATCGAGACCGTCAGCGTCGGGTCGGCCCCCTCGCCCCAGATTTCAGCGCCGTCGAACACCACCGTGTACAGATATTGCGGGTTCTCGCCCTTGCGGTGCGCGTTGCTGTCGGGAAAAACATAGCCTTCGCGCACGGCTTCGACGACACCGTTCTTCGCCCGCGCATAGCGGGGAAGCCGAGTATGCCCGGTCGGATTGAAATTCTTCGTGCGCACCTTGTCGCCCGCCTTGAACCGCGCCGGCGTTTCCACTGGCCGGTCGCACGGCCCGCCTCTGGCCAGCGTCGCCGCCACATCCGTTGCCTTCAACACCCGCTTCGGCGTCGCCATGCCATCCACCGCCTTGCCGGCGGCAAGATCGGCTGCGCTGACAAAGCCGTGCCGCTGGAGAAGCTTCTCCAGCCCCTTGATCCAGATCTGGTAATAGCTCGACGTGTAGTAGTCTGCCGGGGACAACGTTTCCCGCGCGTGCCGGCTCTCGTCGATGTTCCACGCCCCGAAGGCACCGGTGGCAAGCGTCACCCCAAGCGCGCGCTTTTCCCATTCGGCATGGAAGATCGGCTCATCCTTCTCGGGCGCGACCGGGCCAAATCCCATCTGCCCGCCGAGGTCCTGCGGTCCGTTCATGCCGCCCCCTTGGCCGGCACACTCGCCAGCCCCGTTCCGATCATCGAATCGCGCGTGACCAGTTCGGCAAGCTGTTCTTCGCCAAGTCCATCGCTGCCTTCGGGCCGCATCGGCACGACGAGATAACGCAGCTCCGCCGTGGAATCCCACACCCGCACCTTCATGTCGGCGGGCAGCGTCACGCCGAACTCGGCCAGCACGCCGCGCGGATCGATCACGGCGCGGCTCCGGTAAGGCGGAGCCTTGTACCAGACTGGCGGCAGCCCTAGCACCGGCCACGGATAGCAGGAGCACAGCGTGCACACGACCATATTGTGCGTGTCGGGCGTGTTGAACACCGCCTGCATATGCTCGCCCTGCCGACCGACGAAGCCGAGCGAGGCAATCGCCGCAGTGGCGTCGCGCTTCAGCCAATCGGCATAGGTCGGATCGCTCCACGCCTTGGCCACCACCTTGGCCCCGTTGCGCGGCCCGACTTTCGTTTCATAGGTATCGACAATGGCATCGACCGCCGCCGGATCGATCAAGCCCTTTTGCGTGAGGATCGTCTCCAGCGCCCGCACCCGCGCGGCGAAGGGGTCGAGTTCATTGTCGTGATGATGATGGTGGTCGTGATCGTGTGACATGAGCCAAGCCTATGCTTGCCCGCTCAGGCGTTCAAGCCGCCAGCGCTTGGAGCGTTTCATGGTTAGATAGAACCATGAAACGCTCTAGGTCAGCAATACTGTCCTTTTGCCGCAAGTCGAAGCAGCCACCGGCCGATTGAAGATCGGTCCAGCAAGCAGAAGATGGTGGAATGCTGCGGCTACATGCCTTGCTGGCCGCGGTTCATCGCGGCGACGCCGGTACGGCAGATTTCCACCAGCCCGAGCGGGCGCATGATGGCGATGAACTGGTCGATCTTCGACCCCTTGCCGGTAATCTGGAAGATGAAATGCTCGGTGTTTGCGTCCACCACGTGGGCGCGGAATGCGTCGGCAAGGCGCAGCGCCTCGACCCGTTCCGTTCCGGTTCCGGCAACCTTGATCAGCGCCAGTTCCCGCTCCAGCGGCCGCTCCTGGCCAAGCTCGTGCGCCCGCACGGTCAGATCGACCACCCGATGCACCGGCACGATGCGCTCGAGCTGGTGCTTGATCTGCTCCAGCACATGCGGCGTACCGCTCGTCACGATGGTGATGCGCGACAGCCGCTGCTCGTGTTCGGTTTCCGAAACGGTCAGGCTTTCGATGTTGTAGCCCCGCCCGGAGAACAGGCCGATCACCCGCGCCAGCACGCCGGGCTCGTTGTCGACCAGTACCGAAAGCGTATGGATTTCCGGCTTCTCGGTTTCCTTGGCGATGAAATAGGCCGAACCGGTCGGTTGAAGCTGCGCGTTCATGGTTGAATCTCTATCTTGAATTCTTTTGCTAAATCATTGTTTCCGCACGGCTTCCGCCGGCACAAATCACTACCACGGCCGATTCAGGTCAGGGTGAGCCGAAGATGGTGGCTTTCGAGAACCGGAGCGGAGCGTACATTGAAGTACGTGAGCACCGGAAGCGCAGAAAGCCGCCATATGCAGGCCACCCTCACCTGAATCCTACACCAGTTCCCGGCCCTTGGCGTCGATCGCGTTGGCCACCGCCTCGTCGGTCGCCTCGTCGGGCAACAGCATCTCGTTGTGCGCCTTGCCCGACGGGATCATCGGGAAGCAGTTGGCCAACGTCGCCACACGGCAGTCGAAGATCACCGGCTTCTTGACCGTGATCATCTCCTTTATGGCGTCGTCCAGTTCGTCCGGCTTTTCGCAGCGAATGCCATGCCCGCCATAGGCTTCCGCCAGCTTGACGAAGTCCGGCATCGCCTCGGTATAGGAATGCGACAGCCGGTTGCCGTGCAGAAGCTGCTGCCACTGGCGCACCATGCCCATGTACTGGTTGTTGAGGATGAAGATCTTGATCGGCGCTTCATACTGCACCGCCGCGCTCATCTCCTGGATCGTCATCTGCACCGAGGCGTCGCCGGCAATGTCGATGACCAGCGCATCGCGATGCGCGATCTGCACGCCGAGCGCCGCCGGCAGGCCATAGCCCATCGTGCCGAGGCCGCCCGAGGTCATCCAGCGGTTCGGCTTGTCGAAATGGAAGTGCTGCGCCGCCCACATCTGGTGCTGGCCCACCTCGGTGGTGATGTAGGTGTCCTTGTCCTTGGTCAGGTCGTACAGCCGCTCGATGGCATATTGCGGCATGATCACGTCCGGGTTCGGCTTGTAGGCCAGCGAATCGCGCGCCCGCCAGCGCGCGATCTGCTCCCACCACGGATAAAGCGCCTTCTTGTCGGCCTTGGCGGTCGCCCGCCATAGCCTGACCATATCTTCCAGCACCCGCCCGCAATCGCCGAGAATGCCGACATCGACGCGCACGTTCTTGTTGATCGACGACGGATCGACATCGATGTGGATCTTCTTCGAATTGGGCGAGAACGCGTTCAGCCGGCCGGTGATGCGGTCGTCGAAGCGCGCGCC
>CAZROU010000040.1:0-41581 GCA_964601795.1 uncultured Mesorhizobium sp.
GGGAGAGGGGAGCAGATTCTGCACCGCCTTCGCTCTGCTGTGATGTCACGGAATGAATCCCGGACATTCCTTTCTCGCTTCGCTCGAAAGCGAATTCCGGGATGACGAAGTGGAGGGGAGGCATCGGCGTTGGTGCTATTGCTTACGCCTTCGGTTCGGCTATGGGCAGTGCGCCGGATGAGGCGAGATTGACGTTTTGACCCGCAATGCCTATCTGAGCGCCACAAGGGCGGGAAGCCCCTGCCGTCCGCAGCCTCTTGAGGCCTGGTGAAGCTTCCCTGATCAATTCGTTTCCCTGTCGATGTGACGGCCGAAACGGCAACGCGGACACCCGTTCGAAGACAGCCGTTCACCGATCGCAAGGAGCGAAACCATGACCATTGGTCGAACCACACACGATACTGAAATCCAGCACACTCCGGACGCCGTGCAAGGCTACAAGGCGGCTGCCAAGCGGCTGCGCGCGGCACTTGCCGAAGACGGCGTCGCTGTCACCCACGCCAAGGCGCTGGAACTGGTGGCGAAGCAGAACGGCGTACGCGACTGGAACACGCTGGTCGCACAACCCACCGCCGCCGAACCGAACGGGACGACCCCGTTTGCTGTCGGCGACAAGGTTGCCGGCACCTTCAATGGCCGCGACGCGCGTGGCCGCATCATCGGGCTTGAGGAGACCATCAAGCCGGATTTGTGGCGCGTGACGGTTGCCTTCAACCCGCCGGTCAATGCGGCGACGTCGCAACTGTTCACCGCCGAAAGGCGGCGCGTGCAGATGGTGGTGGGCGCAGACGGGCGTTCGCGCCGGCTGACCGGCACCGAAACCGGGGTGATGGAACTGAAGCGGGCCTGAGGCCGGCTTCTCCAAACATGGATAGTAAAAAAGGCGGCTGGTAACGGCCGCCTTTTCTTTGCCGCCGCGTTTGTGTAAAGCGTGGCTCAGCAATTCCCGCAACGAAAACACGGGCACAAGCCATGGACAAGTTCACCAAGCTCACCGGCGTCGCGGCGCCCTTGGCAATCGTCAATGTCGATACCGACATGATCATTCCCAAGGACTACCTCAAGACGATCAAGCGCACCGGGCTTGGCAAGGGCCTGTTTGCCGAAATGCGCTTCAACGAGGACGGTTCGGAGAACCCCGACTTCGTGCTCAACAAGCCGGCATATCGCAACGCCCAGATCCTCGTTGCCGGCGACAATTTCGGCTGCGGCTCGAGCCGCGAACATGCGCCATGGGCGCTGCTCGACTTCGGCATCCGTTGCGTGATCTCGACCTCGTTCGCCGACATCTTCTACAACAACTGCTTCAAGAACGGCATCCTGCCGATCACGGTCAGCGCCGAGGACCTGGACAAGCTGATGGACGACGCTTCGCGCGGCGCCAATGCCACCATCTCGGTCGACCTGGAAGCCAAGGAAATCCGCGGCCCGGATGGCGGCGTGGTCAAGTTCGACCTCGACGAATTCAAGCGCCATTGCCTGCTGAACGGTCTCGACGATATCGGCCTGACCATGGAAAAGGCCGGCTCGATCGCCAGCTTCGAGAAGAGGAACGCCGAATCCCGCCCCTGGGCCTAGGGTGCGCGTGGATTCGGATGAGGGCGGCCTGCAAACGGCAGCCTTCTGCGCTTCCTATGCTCATGTAGCCTCATGTACACTGCGCTTCGGTTCTCGAATGCCGCCGTTCTCGGCTCGCCCTGATCCAAATCCACACACACCCGCGGACTGTTCAGGTTCCGATGATCTCGAAGCGGTCGACATCGACCATGCCCTTGTCGGTGATCTTCAGATGCGGGATCACCGGCAGCGCAATGAAGGCAAGCTGCAGGAACGGCTCTTCCAGCGTCGAGCCAAGATCATAGGCGGCTTGGCGCAGCACCCTTAGCTCGTCGCGCACAGTTTCATAATCGGCAAGGCTCATCAGCCCGGCAATCGGCAGGGCAAGCTCGGCCAGCACCATGCCGTCGCGCACCACGACGAAACCGCCTTCGATTTCGCCGAGCCGGTTGGCTGCCGCCGCGATGTCTTCATCCGAAGTACCGACCACGCAGATGTTGTGGCTGTCATGGCTGACGGTCGAGGCAATCGCGCCGTGCTTGAGCCCAAAGCCATGCACGAAGCCGGTGGCGATGTTGCCGTTCTTGCCGTGGCGCTCGACCACCGCGATCTTGACCACGTCGCGGGCAAGATCGACCTCGACGCCGTGATTGCCGACGGCAAGGTCGAACTCCAGGCTTTCGGTGATGATCTTGCCGGGAATGATGCCGATGGCGCGCGTCTTGCCGCTGTTGGAGGCGGCGCGGAAATCGGCGGCGGCGACGCGACGTGCCTTGACGCTGTGGCGGCCGACCGGCGCGACCGGTTTGCGTTTTGCAAACAGCGCATCGGAAACGACGCGTCCGCCGGACAGCACCAGTTCGGCGTGGCAGTCAGCCAGCGTATCGAGAACGACGAGATCGGCCCGCCAGCCGGGCGCGACGAGGCCGCGATCCTTCAGTCCGAAGGCGCGCGCGGCCGAGATGGAGGCGGCGCGGTAGATGGCGAGCGGCTCGACGCCGGCGGCAATCGCGGTGCGGATCATGTGGTCGAGATGGCCGTGGTCGGCGATGTCGAGCGGATTGCGGTCGTCGGTGCAGAGCGCGATGAAGGGCGAATTGCGCTCGGTGATGATCGGCATCAGCGCGGCAAGGTCCTTCGACACCGAGCCTTCGCGCACGAGGATGTGCATGCCCTTGCGCAACTTCTCCAGCGCCTCTTCGGCGGTGGTGGTTTCGTGGTCGGTGCGGATTTCGGCGGCGAGATAGCCGTTGAGATCGTAGCCGCGCAAAAGCGGCGCATGGCCGTCGATGTGGCGGCCCTGGAAGGCTTCCAGCTTGGCCATGCAGGCGGGGTCCTTGGCCAACACGCCCGGAAAATTCATGAATTCGGCAAGGCCGATCACCTTCGGGTGCGAGGCGAGCGGCAACAGGTCGTCGACGGTGAGTTCAGCACCGGAGGTTTCCAGATGCGTCGCCGGCACGCAGCTCGACAGTTGGACGCGGATGTCCATCACCGTTTCGACGACGCTGTCGAGGAAGAAGCGGATGCCCTGGAGGCCCAGCACATTGGCGATTTCGTGCGGATCGCAGATCGCGGTGGTGATGCCGCGCGGCAGGACGCAGCGGTCGAACTCATGCGGCGTAACCAGCGAGGATTCGATGTGGAGATGCGTGTCGATGAAACCCGGCACGACGATCCGGCCGGAAATGTCGATTTCTTTTGCGCCTTGATAGCTGCCGCAGGTGCCGACGATGCGCTCGCCGCAAATGGCGATGTCGCTTTCGACCAGTTCGCCGGTGACGAGATCGAAGAAACGCCCGCTCTTGAGCACGAGGTCGGCAGGCTCGCGCCCGACGCCCTGGTCGATCATCCGTTCCAGCAAACTGCTCATGCCTGTCCTGCTCCGTCGAAGGCGCGCGCCAGATTGCGCCCTTCCCTCATTGCCGCAATCGATACCAGAACACGGGCCGTTGCAAGCCACCAGCCGTGGCTGGCCCATGACTTCGCGGAAGCGCCGCTGCACGGTGGACTTGAGCTGCGGCCTTGCCTAACTTGCCGCGACCATGGAGCAAAACGGGTACAGCAGCCGCAGCGCTTGCTCGCGCCGCAGCAACAGGCCGCGGGATACGGATTGCCTGAAGAGGAACATCACATGCGCAGACTGATCTCCACCGGCTCGCCGTTCGAAAAGACAGCAGGCTATTCGCGCGCCGTGGTGCAGGGCGACTGGTGCTTCGTCTCCGGCACGACCGGCTACGACTATGCTAAAATGACCATGCCCGAGACGGTCGAGGAGCAGACGCGCAACTGCCTCGAGACGATCATCAAGGCTTTGGCGGAGGGCGGCTTCGAACTCGCCGACGTGGTGCGGGCACACTACTACATCACCGATGCGGGCTACGTGGACCGCGTCTTTCCGATCCTCGGCGCATATTTCGGCGATATACGGCCGGCCGCGACGATGATCACCTGCGGCCTCAACACGCTGGAAATGAAAATCGAGATCGAAATGACTGCGCTCAAGCGCAGCGCGAGCGGCAAGGCATGAGCGTCCGGAGAATCGTAGCCAATATCGCCACGAAAGACATTTCGGAGGCGAAACGATTTTATAGCGAAGTGCTTGGCCTCGATGTGCTGATGGATTTCGGCTGGATCGCAACTATGGCTCGCAGGACCGGACTGCGGTGCAGATAAGCTTCATGGCAGAAGGTGGGTCCGGCACGCCGGTGCCGGATCTTTCCATAGAGGTGGACGATGTCGATGTGGTGCTGGCCGAAATGCGGACAGCGGGCTTTGCCATCGAATACGGTCCCGCCGACGAGCCTTGGGGTGTGCGGCGCTTTTATGTGCGCGACCCGTTCGGCAAGCTGGTCAATATCCTGTCGCACCGCTGAACCGCTTCCCCTTGCGCAAGGGCGGCTTGGCGTTTAGCAAGGCCCCGGTTCAGTGACTTCTGTTCAAGCAACTTCCGGGACGGTTCTCCATGACTTCGAAAAATCTCTTCCTGCTTGCCGGCGACGGCATTGGCCCCGAGGCGATGGCCGAGGTCAAGAAACTGATCGCGGCGATGAACGCCAAGCTGGGCAGCGGCTTTGCCACCGACGAGGGCCTTGTCGGCGGCTCGGCCTATGACGCGCATGGCCAGGCGATCTCCGATGCCGACATGGCCAAGGCGCTGGCCGCCGATGCCGTGTTGTTCGGCGCTGTCGGCGGACCGAAATGGGACGGCGTGCCTTACGAGGTTCGCCCCGAGGCCGGCCTGCTGCGGTTGCGCAAGGACCTCGAGCTGTTCGCCAACCTGCGCCCGGCCATCTGCTATCCGGCGCTCGCCGCCTCTTCCTCGCTGAAGCAGGACGTGGTCGAGGGCCTCGACATCCTGATCGTGCGCGAACTGACCGGCGGCGTCTATTTCGGCGAGCCGAAGCAGATCATCGATCTGGGCAACGGCCAGAAGCGCGCCATCGACACGCAGGTCTACGACACCTTCGAGATCGAGCGCATTTCCGGCGTCGCCTTCGAGCTGGCGCGCACCCGCGCCAACAAGGTCTGCTCGATGGAAAAGAACAACGTCATGAAGTCCGGCGTGCTGTGGAAGGAAGTGGTAGCCCAGACCCACAAGGCGAAATATGCCGACGTCCAGCTCTCGCACATGCTGGCTGATGCCGGCGGCATGCAGCTTGTGCGTTGGCCGAAGCAGTTCGACGTCATCGTCACCGACAACCTGTTCGGCGACATGCTCTCGGACGTCGCGGCGATGCTGACCGGTTCGCTCGGCATGCTGCCTTCGGCATCGCTCGGCGCGCCGGATGCCAAGACCGGCAAGCGCAAGGCGCTCTACGAGCCGGTGCACGGCTCAGCCCCAGACATCGCCGGCAAGGGCATCGCCAACCCGATCGCCATGATAGCGTCGTTTGCCATGTGCCTGCGCTACTCCTTCAACATGGTGGCCGAGGCTGACCGCCTTGAGGCGGCAATCGCAGCCGTGCTCGACGATGGCCTGCGCACCGGCGACATCATGTCCGAAGGCAAGACCGAAGTCGGCACGACCGCGATGGGCGACGCCATCATCGCGAAGTTCTTCGCTTGAAATCCACCGAACAGATGGATGCGCGAACGCCGGCTGCCATGGCAGCCGGCGTTGTCGCCTGAGCAGGAAAATTACGACAGGTAGGACTTCAGGATCGACGCGCCGATGGTGTATTTCGGGTCTACCATGTTGCCCAGCCGGGCGCGGCCGACCTGCGTCAAGAGCATATAGGCATCGAGTTCGGTGAACTTGTAGTCGGCGGCCATCCAGCGAACCAGTTCACGATAGGCGATGCGCGCGGCATCTTCCATCGGTCGGCCCGAACCGATGGTCATGATGACCTTTTCGTTTTCCAGCCGCACCCATTTGAAGTTCCAGTTCTTGATCAGGTCGACCTGCACGGTCGTGACCGTGGGATGCTCGATGGCGACGCCGCAAAGCTCGCCGTCGCCCTGGTTCGCATGGCAGTCGCCAAGGTAGAGCAGGGCGCCCGGCGTATTCACGGGCAGGTAGACCACCGCACCAGGAGCGACATCGGGCAGGTCCATGTTGCCGCCGTAATAGTCCGGCTGCAGCGCCGAAATGGCCTCGATTTCAGGCGACGTGCCGATGGTGCCGATGAACGGCTCGTAGGGAATGGTGATCTTGTCGTTCCAGGTTACGCCCTTGACGGCGTCGATATGCACCTTCTTGACCCGTTCCGGCAAAGGCGCGTTCAGCACGGCCGTATCGCCGGTGCCGACGAGGCCGCCGAATTCGGGAATGAGGCAAGTGGTGCCGGAAGGCTGCGGCCCGCGCGGGCGGACTTCCTTGATGTAGACGGCAAGGCAATCACCCTTTTCGGCACCGTTGACATAGATCGGGCCATTCTGCGGATTGAGGTAAGGGAAGTTGAGGATCTGGCTCGGGATGTCGGATTCGCTCTTGATGGCGCCTTCGAATGCGTCATGGGTTTCCACCGAAACCTCCGCACCCGGATCGACCCGAAGCACCGGCTCGACATAGGGCCCGTAGACGTAGTGATACTTGCCTTGATCGGCCTCCGTCATGCTGTGGGTGCTGTTGACCTTTCCCTTGGCGACGCCGCGCTTGGCCATGATCGAATTCTGAAGCCAGGACATCTGGTTCTCTCCTTGTTTGTCTTGACCGGCTATACGGCCAAGTGCTTCCTGATGGTGTCGCGGTCCTCGAGCTCCTGCGGGGTCACGTGCGCGACGATGCGCCCCTTGTCCATGACATAGCAGCGCTGGGCGAGCGCCTTGATCATGTCGAGGTTCTGCTCGACGAACATGATCGTCATGCCGCTTTCCTGGTTGAGCTGCTTGATGATGCGGCCGATGTCCTGGACGATGGACGGCTGGATGCCTTCGGAGGGCTCGTCGAGCAGCAGAAGCTGCGGCGAGCCGACGAGGACGCGCCCGATGGCGAGCTGCTGTTGCTGGCCGCCCGACATGGTTCCGGCCTGCTGGCTGGCCCTTTCCTTCAGGATCGGGAACAGGCCGTAGATACGCTCGTAGGCATCGGCGGAAATGCGGTCGCGCATGGATTCGCCGACCTGCAGGTTTTCCTTCACCGACATGCGCGGGAACACGTCACGCCCCTGCGGGACGTAGCCGATGCCGAGCCGCGCGCGGCGAAACGGCGTCAGCCCGGTGAGTTCCGTCGAGCCGAAACGTATCGTTCCGGCCATGCTCTCGACGAGGCCGATCAGGGTTTTCATGAGCGTGGATTTGCCGACGCCGTTGCGCCCGATGACGGCAACGATCTCGCCCTTGGAGACGCTGAGGTCGATGCCTTGCAGCACCGGTTTGCCGCCATAGCCGGCCCGAAGCCCTTTGATGTCGAGCAAGGTCTCAGTCATGGCTCTGCCCCAGATAGATGGCGGCGACCCGCTCGTCGGCAACGATCTCGTCAATGGTGCCTTCGGCGAAGATGCGCCCGAAATGCAGCACGGAGACGCGGTCCGCCACCTGGCGGACGAAGGCCATGTCGTGCTCGACGGCAAGGACCGTCATGCCTTCGGAGTTAAGTTGCTTGACGATCTCGCCGGTCATGAAGGTCTCTTCCGGCGACATGCCGGCGGTCGGCTCATCGAGCAGCAGGAGCTTCGGCTTCAGGGAAATCGCCATGCCGATCTCCAGCCACTGCTTCAGGCCGTGGCTGAGATTTCCGGCCAGCTGGTCGGCGACGTCCTTGAGCTGCAGGAACTCCAGCAGCCTTTCGACTTCGGCATCGAGGTCGAAAGAATCCAGCCGATGCTGCAGGGCGATCTGCAGGTTCTGCTGCGCACTCAGCGCCCCGAAGATGCCCGGCACCTGGAACTTGACGCTCATGCCCTGGTTGATGCGCTGGAACGGCTTCATCCGGGTGATGTCCTTGCCGTCGAAAACGATGGTGCCGCTCGACGGCTGGTGCTCGCCCAAAAGCAGGCGGAAGAAGGTGCTCTTGCCGGCGCCGTTGGGGCCGATGAGGCAATGAATCTTGCCCGGCTCGAGCGAGAAGCTGACATCGGCGGTGACATGCAGGCCGCCGAAGTGCTTGTTGAGATTGTGGGTCTGCAACATGGCCATGATCACTTGCCCCCGTTCTTGCGGCCAAACAGGGAGCCGAGCAGGATGCCGGCATTGGCGATCAGGCCCTTGGGAGCCATGAGCACCGTGCAGACCAGAAGCAGGCCCATCACCACCAGCGCGTACTGGCTGCCATAGATGGTGAGCGCCTGGAACGCCGAGAGCACCACCAGCGTGCCGATCAGCGTGGCGGTGAGGTCCGACCTGCCGCCGACGGCGACCCAGATGATGGGCAGCGCGGCCGCCGTGATGCCCATAGATGACGGCGTGATGTATTGGCCCCAGCTCGTGTAGAGCACGCCGCTCAGGCCGGCGAGCGCGGCGCCGATGACGAACCCGCCAAGCTGATACTTGCGGATGTCGTAGCCGAGCATCTCGGCGCGTTGCGGGTTTTCACGCAGTGCGACCAGGATATTGCCGAACTTGGAATTCACCAGGATGCGCAGGCCGAGATAGACCACCACCAGAAGACCCAGCACGAGGTAGTAAAGGCCGATGTCCGGATAGAGCACGATCTCGCCGCCGAACCACGGCAAGGTGAGCGGCGGCATGCCGCTCATGCCGTTGAAGCCGTTGAGGCGGGCCGAGCCGACCGTCCATTCCGGGCCGGCCGTCTGGGCCATGAAGCGTTCGAGCGCCAGCGTCACTGACAGCGTGACGATACCGAGGAAGATACCGCTGATGCGCCCGAAGAACAGGAAGTAGCCAAGCACCGCGGCAAACAGGGCGGCGATGGCGATGGCGGCGAAGACCGAGATCACGCCGAAGCCGTAGGCGGTGCCGAAATTGATGGTGAGGATGCCGTAGCTGTAGCCGGCGACGCCGAAAAATGCCGTCTGGCCGAACGACAGCGAGCCACCATAGCCCCAGATCAGGCTGAGGCCGAGCGCCATGAATGTCCAGTTGAGGAAGTAGATGTTGTTGCCGACATCGTAGCCGTCTGCAAACAGCGGATAGGCAAGCGCCACCGCCAGGACGACCGCGAAGGCGGTCCAGAACACGGGTCCCTTGCCCATGGTCTGCGGCCCTTCCAGCCGCTTGAAGATCCGTGACAATGTCATTGTTGCTTAGGCCCGATCTTTCAGGATGAAGCCCGTCACGCCTTTCGGCAGCAGGCGGATGACGAGGATGACGGCAAGGAGAAGGCCGATCTGGCCGGCCAGTTGTCCCTGCCAGGAGGTGAGCGAGGCTTTCACCACCGCGAGTAGGGCGGCAGCGGGCGCGGTGCCGAGGAACACGTCAGCCCCGCCGACGACGACCGTGACGAAGGCTTCCATGATGAAGGTGGTGCCCATGGTCGGGATCATCGTCATGGTCGGCGCGTAGATGCCGCCGGTGAGGCCGGCAAGGGCCGCGCCGATGCCGAAGGTGAAGGCATAGATGCGGTTGGTGTCGACTCCGAGCGCGTTGGCCATGTGGGGCGCCTGGATGGTGGCGCGCGCCAGGACGCCGAAGCGCGTCTTGTTGAAGACGAGGTAGAGCAGCACCAGCACCGCCAGCGCCGTCGCCATCAACACGAGGCGATAGTAGGAAAACGACAGCGCGCCGACCATGAAGCTGCCGAGCGGAGTGCCGACGCCGCGCATGGTCGGCCCGAAAAGGATCAGCGTGCCTTGCGAGGCGATGAGGCTGACGCCCCATGTCGCGAGAATGGAATCGAGCGGGCGTGAATAGAGCCTGCGCACCACGAGGCGCTCGATGATCATGCCGACAAGGCCGGCGAACAGGCTGCCGCAGATGATGGCCAGCGGCAATGGCAGGCCCCAGTTGACCGCAAACACGGTCATGTAGGCTCCGCACATGATGAACTCGCCATGGGCGAGGTTGATGACGCCCATCATACCGAAAATGACGGCGAGGCCACAGGCGGAAAGGACCAGGAACGCGAACGCGTCGCCGAATTGATAGGCCGACGACACGATTGTTGTCACTAATTCTATAAGGCGCTCCGATCGGGCAAACAGGCTGGCGGGCGGGCGGGCGCGACGGATCGCGCCCGCCCCAATTCAAGGTGGTTACTGCTTCGGCGGAGGATTGGACGGCGTGTACTGCGCGTCCGGATCGGACTTCGTCAGGTCGCAGCCTGCATCGCCCAGCCAGTACGGCTTGATGTTCTCCCAGACCTTCGGGAAATCGATCGAGTGGTCCTTGTTGACATGGGCGAGATAGATCGTGTGCGACATGTGCTGGCTCTTCGGATCGAGGCAGACATTGCCGGACGGACCGTCGAAGCAGACGTCGCCCTCTGCAATCACCTTGCGCAGGTCGTCGCGCTTGGTGGAGCCGTTGGCGCGCTCGACCATCTGCTTGTAGAGGTTCATGGCGATGTAGGAGTTCGCCGCTTCCTGGTTCACGTAAGGCTCGTTCGGATACTTGGCGTGGAACTTCTCCAGGAACGCCTTGCTGGCCGGCGTATCGACTTCCTCGATGTAGTTGGTGGTCACATACATGTCGGCAAGCGACGGCGGGGTGAAGCGCTTGTGCTCGTAGCCCTGGCCGACATTGACCGAGGACGCCATCGGCAGGCCGAGATTGGCCGATGCGGCCTGCTCGTAGTAGGATGCCTGGGCAGCGCCCACGAGCAGGGTGACGACAAACGCGGGCTTGGCGTTCTGGATGTTCTGGATCGTCTGCGAGAACTGCGAGACGCCGAGCGGGATGAACTCCTCGCCGACCATTTCACCGCCGTTTTCCTTGACGATGTTGCGCACCCATTCAGCCGAGATCTGGCCGAAATTGTAGTCGGCGGCAATGGTGTAGACCTTCTTGCCGTACTTCTCCATCATCCACGGGATGAGCGTGGAGAACTGCTGCTCTGGCACCGCGCCAGTGACGATCATGTTGGCGTCGCAGACACCGCCTTCATACTGGTTGTTGTAGAAGGCGAGGCCGTCGAACTGGTTGACGATCGGGCGGTAAGCTTCGCGCGAAGCCGACGAAAAGCCGGCGAACACCACGTCGACCTTGTCGCGCTGGAGCACGCGGCGCATGAACTCCTGGTAGCGGTTGTTGTCGGACTGGGTGTCGTAGACGACCAGCTCGATCGGACGACCGGCAATGCCGCCGGCCTTGTTGATCTCTTCGGTCGCGAGTTCGATGGCATGAACCTTGCCGATCGTCGCGGCGGCAAAGTCGCCCGACTGGTCCTCAAGCACGCCGATCTTGATCGGGTCGGCGGCAAAGGCCGCTCCAGATAGGGCGAAGGCGCACGCCAGTGTGCCTGCCTGTAACCATCTTACAGTCATTTCGTTTCTCCTCCGGTTAGTGTTTTTTGGCGTAGGTCCTGTTTGTCCCGATGGGTGTTTGGAGTTCATCCAATTCGGGACCGTTGGCCTGGATGAACGTTTCGCAGAAATCCTCGAGGCTCTGGCGCGAGCGCATGCTTTCGCGGCGCAACTGGTCGTAGGCTGCGGCGTAGTCGCTGCCGGTGCGCCGCATCACGATGAGTACGGCCTGGACGAGACTCTTTCGCATGAGCCGCCGCCGCTCGTGCTCGTCGACCCGGTCGGCAAGGTAGCGGCGGCGGCGAAATTCATTGATGCCGACGAAAAGCGCCGAATAGACCGCCGCCCTGTGGACCGGTTTGCGCAAGGTGGCGGTGGCCCCAAGCTGCATCAGCGAGCGCAGCCGGCTCGGCGCTTCGACGCCGATGATGCCGATGACGGGCAGGCACCGGCTGGGTTCCAGCGCGCCGGTCTCGACGGCGACGTTGAGGTCCGAATCGATGAACAGCACATCCTTCTCGCCCGGATCGATCTGCAGCTTGCCGTCGCCGATCTCGGCCATGCCGAAGGAAACGCCAAGCTTGGCCAGCATGTCCTGAAGCTGGTCGACGGCGCCCGGCTGCTCGGTCGCGATGGTGGCATGGTAACCGATGAAGTTCTGGATGATGCGCGGTTCGCTCATTTGACCGCCCTCAGCCTCGGCACGCTGTTGCGGATCGCATAGCGGGGCGTGGTCTTCACCAGATAGGGATCGGGCTGGACGGGATCGTCAGCTTCCCACAGGATTTCGAATTGGCCGGCGGAATTGGACTTGCCGATGCGCGGGGTCAGGAATGCGTGATTGGTGGGTCCGTCTATGCTCACCGTGCCTTGAGGCGCATCGATCGTAAGTCTCGGGAGCGCCTTGCGCACCGCCTCGACATCATCGGAGCCTGCGGCGGCGATTGCCGCGGCAAGCACCTTGACCGCGACATAGGAGGCTTCGGCGTCCGCCGAGGCCGCCGAACTGTCCGGCCACCGTTCGCGATAGGCTGCGGTAAAGCGCCGGTTGGCCGGCGTCTCGATGGAGGAGAAGTAGACGCTGGACGAGATATGGCCGTCCATCGCCTCAGCCCCGATCTCTCCAAGCTCAGGCTCGGAAAGACTGCAGCTCAACACCGGCATTTCCACCGGCTGGTCGATGCCGCGTTGCCTGCAGGCAGCCCGGAAGCCCTGGAAGAAGCGATAGGCGCTCGTGCCGATCAGCGTGTTGAAGACGAAATCCGGCTTTGCCTCGAGGATCGCGGCGATGGTTTTCGACAGGTCGGTATCGCCGACGGCGGTATATCGCTCGGCCGTGACCGTTCCGCCGGCTGCCGCCAGGGCTTCACGGAAAATGCGGTTGTTTTCCCACGCCCAGATGTAGTTCGAGCCGATGCAAAAGGCGCGCTTGCCCATGTTGGAAAGCAGGAACTCGATCAGCGGAATGATGTGCTGGTTGGGCGCGGCCCCGGTATAGACGACGTTCGAGGAACTCTCGAAGCCTTCATAGTGCGAGGGATACCAGAGCAGCGCGTCGTACTTCTCGAAAAGCGGGATCACGTCCTTGCGGCTGGACGACGTGTAGCAGCCGACGACGTGCCGGACGCCGTGCTTGCTGAGCAGGTCCGAGCTCGAATTGGCATATTGCTCGAACGAGCCGGCCGGATCGGCGACGATGGGCGTGATGGCAAACGGATAGTCCGAAGATGCCCGGATTTCATCGAATGCGAGCATCGCGCCATTAAACATGGAGCGCGACACCACTCCGTATGGTCCGCTTTGCGAAAACAGCACGCCGATTTGATACTGCGCTTTTGCCATGACCTCCCTCAAAGCAAAAAGGTGCCCGACAGTTGGCACTGTGGGCACTCTTGCCATCAATATGTCATGCAAATTTTGCGCCGCTCGGGCTCATCTGCCCAGCGCAATACTATAGTTGAATGGAAAGGCCTGCCTTGTCAACCTCGGGTGGAATTTTATTAAGGAACGCCGGCACCAGGTTGGTCAATAAGAGCAATTAGCCGGCTATAAATAATCCCGGCGCCCGCCCGAAACCGAGCGCCAGGAGCGGTACCTGCACGCATTTCGCGCCTCAGGGAAGGCCGACCAATAGCGTCATGTCGCTGGTTTCGGCACGCGCCCCCGCCTTCGGAACGCCGAGCAGGGAGTAGCCCTCGACTTCGTAGGAATAAGCAAAGGCCCCTTCTATAGGCTGCACCAGCGTAATCGTCTTCGACGTGTTGTCGCCGGGGCGGAACAGCACCTCGTCCTGGTCGGCCATTTCGCCCTTGCCGCGCACCCGGACCCTGACCGCTGCAAGCCCCGCACCGGCAATGTCGGGATTGGCAAGCTCGACCTTGATGATGCGCGTTTCTCCCACCCCGTCGCTGACGATGATCGTCTTGCCGGGCGAGACTTCAGCTTGCGGCGTCTCGAAAACCGTGCCGTCGCTGCGGATGGCGCTGACCGAATATGTCACGCCCCTGGGCGCGACATCCAGCGTGGGGATGGCGATGCTGCGCTTGCGCGACTGGTCGCTTTCTTCCGGGCCGTAGACCACCCGCTCGCGCCGCTCGTAGCCGCGCGCCGGGTCCGAGTAGATGATGTCCACGCTCGCCTCGATGATCTGTGCGGGATCGAGCAGCGAGATCACCGGAATGCGCAAGGTGTTCTGGAACGGCCCGTGGATAACGAGCGAAGTCGCCTCGGTGGTGATCTCCCCCGTTTCGACCCAGTCGGTCTGGTAGCGCACGTTGTCGGTCAGGAAGTAGGTCACGCGATGCCGGAAACCGTGCTTCGCCCCTTCCGGAAAGCGCAGCTTCCAGCGTTTCGAGGCTTCTCCGGGCTTGAAGTTGAACGACCTCTCGGCCCGCATGCCAACGGCAGGATCATCGTAAAGCACGTCGACCTGAACCTGCTGCACCGGTTCGGCAACATCGCTCGCAACAGTGACTTCGACATCCAGCCTGTCGACCGCATCGAAGGGATTGACCTGCGGCGCCTGCCCCGTTTCGACGATCCAGTCCGACGAGAAATGCGGCTCGTTGCCTTCCCATTCGCTGTCGGCGGCGAAGTGGACGTCCATCTTGTAGCGATAGCGCAGGTCGAGATCGTCGTTGAGGAAGGTCCGGAACGACTTCGGCGTCTTGTCCTGCGGCGTGAACGTGATGCCGCCGACCTGGTCCGGCTGCACACCGGCAGGGCGGACGCCGGGATATTCGATGTTGATGGTGACGAGATCGATCTTATCTCGCTCGAGGTCGGCAGCGATCTGGAACTTGGCATTGATGTGCTTGAAGAAGTCGTCGTCCAGCGAAACGCGCTTGATGGCGCGGGAAAGATCGAGACCGTTGACCATCGTCGAGAACAGGCCCTGTGGCGCGGCGGTGCGGGCCACGGCAGCCTGCATGGAGTATTCGAAGCTGCGCGTCTTCAGCTCTTCCTGATGGTACATCTTGAGCGAAAACCCGACCTGCAGGCCGAACTGGGCGCCGTTGCCAGCCGGCTTTCCCCCGCCGTCCACCTGCGGTGCAGCGGCAGCCGTAGCCGCCTTGTTGCGATCGGCGGTGGTCTGGGTGCCGGAATCGAGTGTGGTCGGCGGCGCCGTCGGCGTCGGTGCAAGCGTGGTCGGCGCGCCCATGGTCGGCTTGGAGGGACCTTGCTGGCCTTCCGTCAACGGGCCGAGCAGCGATTGCAGCGCGCCGAGAAGGTTAGCCGACTGTCCCTGCTTCATGAAGCTGGGCGGTTCGAGCGAGGATTTGAAGAAGTCGCGGATCAGCTCGGTCTTGAACCAGTCGAAGGCGGCGTCGGCCTGCTTGCGGAAATTCTCGTCGTCGGTGAAGTTGATGACCTCGACCTTGATCGAGCCGTCCTCGCGCAGTTTCTGCCAGGCAAGGCCGATATCGACGGCAGCAGAGATCGGCCCGACGCCGCCCTTGATGCCGAACTGCATCTCAAGATGGTCGTAGATGCGCTTGTAGTCGGCGGTGATCTTGACGTTGAAGGCCGGGCGCATGCCCAGATATTCGAGATCGTAGATGACCCCGATCGGGCTTATGCCGGATTTCAGCGCGGCCTCCATGAGAAGCGCGCCCTCATGATCCAGCATCACGCCGAAGGTGGCGCGGTTGTCGCCGAGCAGCGAAGGCTTGCTGGTGCCGTAGACTTCCTCGAAGAAGCTGACGCCTTTCGGCGCGTCGCTCGTTGCTCCGGGCGCTTCGGCGGTGTCCTTGGTGATGGAGAGCCGCACCGTTCCGCTGCGATACTGGAGCGGCGCGAGTTCCACCGTGCCTTCCGCGAAGCGGCCGAGCCGGCGACGCACTTCCTTGAGCTGGTCTTCGTCGACCGACAGGTCGACGGTGAAGGCCAGGAAGCCGCCGCCCAATTGCTCCTTGGCGTCTGCCGTCAGGTTCGGATTGTCGGTGATGTCGCGCTGGTAGACCAGGAACACGAACTCCGGCACGTTGCCGTTCATGGCCAGCCGGGGGCGTTCGCAGGCGTAGTAGAAAAGGTTCGGGTTGGCGTGGTCGCGGAAGATCGTCAGGCCGGCGATCGAGCCGATGGGGGAATCGAGATAAAGCATTGTCTTGCCTCCCTCAGATGATTGCCGTGTCCGGCGTGAAGTACCAATAAATCCACTTTCGCAGATCGGCGTCGGCGATCGATTCGAGCGTCGACGACACGTTCTCGTAGCGGCGCGGCGGATTGGCAGCGGTGCCGCCATCCACGCCGGACGGCATGGACCCGGCATATTGCGGGTTCTTGAAGAACAGCCGCCCGCCTTCGTGGCGCAGCGCCAGGACAGCATGCGCTCCATATTGCGATCCGGGAGGGGGTGGTCCCCACGGCGGAATGCCCCAGTAAGTGGCGACCAGCACCTGTTGCTGCTTGGCCGGAATGGCCGCGAACAGGCCATCGGCGATGTTGTTCTGGATGGAAACGGTGGTCGATGAGTTGGTCGGCGCCACGGCCGAGCCGGTGAAGGTCACCGCGAACAGGGCTTCCAGCAACCGCTTGGTCTGGTCCGGGAACAGGCCGTTCTCGTGAACATATTTGAACATCGCCTTGGCGCTGGCTTCGTTGCCGGTGTCGGCGGGGAAGTTTCCGGCATGGGCGTATTTGATCGCCGAGGCCTGGAAGGCGAGCTCGGCATAGTTGCGGGCGTAAAAGCCGGTCGAGGCCGGAGCGCCGGGTTGAGAATAGCGCGAGATTTGCAACACGCCGCGCGGAAGCGCGACGATGGTGCCGTTGGCAAGCTCGACCTTGCCTTCCGAACTCAGCCAGCCGACCTGCAGGCGCACATATTCGGCCGGGTTGACCGTGATCAGCATGGTCTGGATCGAGGTCGGCACGCAGGTTCCGGCCGCACCCTGGTTGACCCTGCCGTTCGGGTCGAGCACCTCGTGCAGCACGTCCGCCACCAGCTCGTCGCGGGTCATCACCACGAGGTCGGGATGAATGTGGACGCTCAAAAGGTCGAGCAATAGCGCAAGCAGCGTCTTGCCGCCCTTCAGCGCCATCTTCTTCAGGATCGGCGTCACCACGCCGCTGCCCGTCACCGCCTGACGCGACAACAGCACCGGGATATCCTTGCGGACCCGGCTGGACAGCAGCCATAGCCGCAGCACGCTGCCCCGCTCGGGCACCGCAAGGCGCTTGAACTCGGGGTGTGCGAACACGCTTGCCAGCGACATGCGGTTGGCATCGTTTTCCGGCAACTGGTTCCAGATGGTGGTGAGGATGGTGCCCCAGAGATTGGGCAGGAAGGGGATGCCACCCATCGCCTGCACCGCTGCGGTATCGGGTACGACGCGTGAGGCCGGCGTGGCGGAGATCGCCAGTATGCCGATATGCGGCGCCGCCATTGCCGATGCGCGGTCGATGACGCCGCTGTCGTCGGGCGGCGGCAGCGTGACCCTTTGGCCACCCAGAACATGGTCCGGAGGCCATATCTCGGCCTTCGATCCGCCCGGCGGCGTGACGCTGACGCGGTAATAGAGGTTGCGCGAAAACGTGCTGGTGGGCGGCGAGTTGAGCGTCTTCAGGCTCTCCTCGACATAGGCTGCCCAGAGCGCCTTCGGCATCACCCATGTCGCCCGGTTGGCGTTGAGCGTGATGCGCTCGGCAGGCACGTTGACGGCCATCGTGCCGCCGCCGTCCTTGGTCATCGAGCCGTTGATGCCGATAGCGCTGCAATAATAGCGCAAGAGGTCAGGATAGGTGGACGGATGCAGCAGCGCCTGCGGGTCCCAGGCCAGCTCCACCACGGCCTCGCCGTTTTCATTGCTGTTGATCTCGAACACCGGCGGATCACCGCCGCCCGGCCAGTTCGCGATGAAGGGGTGTATTCTTACCCAGCCCATGTGAGCCTCCTGTCAGATCCGCCGGAATGCCCCGGCAAGCCGTCGGGCGACGCAAGGCGCGCGCCCAGGTAAGCGATTGCGGCGACGACGCGTCCGTCGCGCACGTCGACTTCGACGGCGCGGCCGATGGAGCCGGCGCGCCCGGCTTTGTGGCCGGACAAGAGATCGTGAAGTGCACAGGCATAGCCGGCCTCGCCGCCATGCCCTTCGATCCAGCGCGCCAGGCGCTGGCGCTTGGCGGCATCGTCGAGCGCCCACGCGAAGCGGGTCGAGCCGAGACGCCAGCCGCGCTCAGGCGCAGCGACATCGACCGACAGGCTCCATGGCCCGGCGGTGCGCGCGAGATCGAAGCCATGCACCGCGTTCAGCGATTGGGCGGCGGCATTCCAGTTGTCCTGCCCGATGAGCGGGGCAACCAATGCCTGGACATCGACATGGCGGTCGATCTGCCAGCCGACACGGACGCAGCCTTGACCTTCCCGACCGACCGAGTAGATGCGGCCGAACGAGCCAAGCGCCCGGTGCCACAGGTCGAAGCAGGCAAGGGCCGCCTCGCCATGCGCGGACGCCGTTGCCCGCGCTTGGGTAAACGCAGCCTCGCCACGGCCGCGGTAAAGCCGCCGCTCAAGCGCACGGGATTGCCCTTGTGGGCTGACGCTGGTTCCAACCCAATGCTGGTGTTCGGCATCGATGCCGCACAGCACATGCGCCTGCCACTGCCGCGCTCCGGGTGCGGCAAGGGCGATCAACGCGCTGGCACCGCCGTCGATGCACATGCGCCCCGCACCTGACTGGACAGCGGCCACGCTGAGCTTTTCACACGCCGCCTCCGCCTCTGCCCCAAGGCCGGCCAGGAGCGCGCTCAGCCACAGCACGTCGACGCGGCTGCCCGTTTCCACCTCGCGCGCCATCATATCGGCGGCACCGTGGAAATGACCGGGAAGCTGGCGCGCGAGCTGATCGGCCCGAGCTTGCGGTCGAAGCCGTTCGCCATCTTGTAAGTCGCTGTGTAGACGTAGTCGCGCAGCGCCGGATTGCGCAGGCTGAGTTCCAGCCCGCCGGCTTCGCCCGGCTGGGTGAAGACGATTTCCTTCGCAGCGCGATAGTCATTCATCGCGTCCTCGTAGAGCAGCGCCACGCTGATCCGCTCGACGCCGTTCTGGGCAAGCGAAGGCCCGATCAGTTGCGGACGGATGTCCCATTTGCGCGCCGTCTTCTCGCCGATCAGCAGCGAGGGCGCTTCCGTTTCCACCCAGTCGGTTTCGAGGAGGGTGCCGTCCGTCTTCAACAGGATGAAATTGTAGCGGTAGCGGGCGCGGGCGCCCGGCGCGCGCCGGAACTGCCATTCATGCGCGTCGTTGACGTTCTGGGCCGCGATGACCAGCGTATCGCTTTCGAAGATATCGTTTGCCGGATCGGAATGCTCGAGATTGACGATCGCCTGCTGGAAATTCTGTTGGTCGGTGACCATCAGCTTGATGTGGACGAGGTTCTCGCGCGGGTCGTTCAGCATGACCAGCGTGCCGGCGGGACGCTCTGGCTGCGTGATGGTGCCGCCTTCATAGGGGAACTGCGCCTGGTAGACGGCGTCCTTCGGCGCGCCCTTGCGGACGCGGAATTCCGCCGTCCATGACGGATTGGTGGCATCCAGCACCTTGGAGCGGTCGTACTGCCAGCCGGTGTCAGGATCGGTATAGTTCAGGCGCACGACGACCTGCGGGAAAATGTCCGCCTTCAGGAGCGACGAGCGCTGGAACTCGTAGGAACGCTGCTCGATGAGGTTCGACGGATTGATCGTCACGGTGACATCGCTGGAGATGGCCTCGATCCACTCGGAGGTCATCAAGACATCGGAGCCGACTGCGGCACCCGGTCCGAAGGCGAACGTGTAGCGATAGTGGAAGCTCGTGCCGAGTGCGGGGTCGAACCAGTTGCGCACCGAGCCCTTGCGGTTCTTGTCGTCAAGGACGACGCTGAAGGTGCGCGCATTGGGAGCCGGCCGGCCATCGACCAGGCCGCCATAGACGACATCGACGACGATATGTGCGATCGCATCGTCGCCGAACTTGGCGACGGCGATGATGCCGAGTTCGGCGATCTTCCAAATGTCGTCCTTGTCGTCGACGACGGTGATGACCTGGTCCTTGGTCAGGCCGAGGTCTTCCCAGAACACGCTCAAATGTCCTTGCGGCGCGATCATGCGTTCAACGGCGCGATAGGTGGTGAAGTCGGCCTCGAAGCTGCGCAGCTGATCGACATGCAGCTCGCGCTTGGAACCGCCGAACTGCATCGGCAGGCCGGTGTCGCGCACGCCTGCGATGAGCGACACGATGGCGCCGGGCGTATCCTTGTCGAGCAAGGCCTTCGGATTGATCTTGGGTTCGAAGAACTTCTCGTAGACGAATTGCGTCAGCTGCTTGCGCACCTCGGCATATTCGCCTTCCATGCCCTCGTCGCCGACGCCCTCGATCGAGCCAGTGATCTTGATCACCTTTTTCTCGACCAGCTTTTCGACGATCTTTTCGACCTCGTCGTTCCAGAACAGGAAGCGGTCCTGCTCGTAGTCGCGGATATAGTCGTAGACGATCGACCAGTCGGCCTCGACCTTGACGTTGTAGGCGCGCTGCATCGCCACGTAGTTCAGCTCGTAGACGACGCCGGCGGGAATGAAGCCGTCGAACGAGCCGAGGATGAAGCGCGTGCCCTTGGCGGTCAGCTCGACACTGAAGATCGCCCGGTTCTCGCCGTAGAGCGAGGGAACGCCCGACGACTCGATAAAGCTCACCCATTCGCTGACGGGAATGTCTTCCTCCGGTGGCGGCGGGTCGCCAGGCAAGGCGCTCTTGCGGTCGAGGAAGGTCAACCTCACCTTGCCCGAACGGTACTGCAGCGGCGACAGCCGCGGCGGCTCGTCGAGGTCCATGTCCTGCTTGATCTTCGCCGCGACCTTCTTGAGCTTCTCAGGATCCCAGTCGAGCACCGTGTCGAAGATCAGGAAGCCGGCGGCTACCTCGTCATCGGTCGCTGCAAGGTTCTGCAGCACCTCCTTGTAGATGAGCAGGCGCACCGCAGGCCGCCCCTGCCCGTCGACCGCGATGCGCGGCCGGTTGGGGTAGTACCAGTACTGACGCGGATCGCTGTAGTCGCGCCCGACGACAACGCCCTCGATTTCGAAGAATGGCGGAGCAAGGTACAGCATGGCCGTTCCTCACGCTGCCTGGACGTATTTCGGAAGGGTGAGCTGCGTCTTGTTCAGCGTCACCGGCGGCCGCGTCACCACTTGCCCGTCGGCAAGGTAGTAGACGATCTCCACCGAATAGGCCTTGGGTGCAGCCGCATCGACCTGATGGCGGAACTCCTGCGGCGTTGCGTCGGTGAAACTGAACGTCTCCTGGACATCGACGCCGCGCGCCGGATCGGCATAGGCGACATTGGCCTCGACCACGGGCGTTTGCACGAAGTCGATCATGCGCGGCAGGATCGATGCCACCACCTCGGGAACGAGCAGCTTCTGCACCGTGACCTTGGTGTCGGGCGACGTTTCCTCGGCGCGCTCAACCACCTTGCCGTCGGCACAGTTGTAGGTGACCTTGACCTTGAAGTCCTTCTTCGCCGGGTTCTTCAGCGGTACCGCCCAGCTCTGCTTCTCGTTGGACGTCAGCGCGAAGGTTTCGCTCTCGTGGATGTTGTTGGCGTCGTCGTCATAGCGCAGCCCGACCTCGACCACCGGCGTGACCGCGAAATCAAGCATCATCGGCAAGACGTCGACCACCAGTTCGGGCGGTTCGGTCGCGGTGACCTGGACCGTGCTGTCGCCGTCGCCGGTCAGCCAGCCGCTCTGCTCGCTCGACCCGTCCTTGAAGGTCGTGACCACCTGGTATTCGAACTTGCGCGAGGCGCCGCTGGCCAGATAGACGGCAAACTGCTTGAATTCCTCCAGCGATTTGAGCTGGTAGAAGGCTTCCGCCGCGACGCCGTTGCGCAGGTCCGCATAGCGCACCGTGACCACCGACTGCACGACCTGGGCCCAGCTCCTGCCGCTTGGAACGAGCAGCACGTCGAGCCGGTTTTCGGAGCGGGGCTCGTTGACGAGCACGGCATCGCCGGTCGTCTCCAGCCATTCGCCGACGATGGTCTGGCCGTTCTTCAGGAAGAAGGTTGGCCGGTAGCGCACCGGCTTGCCGCGCGGCTTGAAGATCCAGTTCGTGAAGCGCTGTTCGGCAGCGGACGCATCGAGCTTCATCATGGTGCCGATCTTGGCGACGCCGCGCGAGCTATCCTCGTATTCGACCTCGACCTGGACGCTCTTGGTGACGGTATCGAAGCTGATGTCGCCGACCCGGAAGGCGACGTCGATCTTGCCGGGAGGGCTCACGCTGAGGCTCAGCCGATTGCTGGTCTTGTTTTCCCACGCGCTCCATTCGCTCGGCTCGTGGCCGCGATAGCCGACGCGCCAGCGGCAGCGATATTCGCGCTTTGCGCCGATCAGGCTGGGGTCCCAGGCAAACTCCTTCTTGTCCTTGGTGAATATGGCCGACGTCGCCTTGGTGACCGGCTGGCCGTTTTCGTCGGTGCCGCGATAGTCGATCTCCGCCTCGACGAAATCGATCGGGTCCTTTTCCCAGTCGATGCCGAAGACCCAGGCCTTGAGGTCGAGCGTCTGGAAGAACGGATCGTCGAGATCGATCTTGCGCACATACTGGCGGACTTCGTCGGCCGACAGGCCGTGCAGGAACGCCTGCAACGTACCTTGCGGGTTGATGTCCTGCTTGCGCGTGCTGGCCAGCGTCTCCTTATGGGTGAAGGTGGTGAAGTCCACGCTCATCTCGGACTTCAAATAGTAGATGTCGCTGTCGCGGTTGACGAACTCGCGGGTCGGGTCGTCGGTGGCAGGCACGGGCGGCGCCTTCTTGTCGGCGAGCCGTTCGGTCAGCGCCTGCTGGACGCTCTTCATCGCGTCCGAGCGCATCTGGTTGACGAGATCGTCGGGGACGTCCGGCCAGCCGACGTCGATCTTCATTTCGACAAGGCCGGACGAGATCGCCATCTCCATGTTCTGCTCGGAGTGCGAAACCGTGTCCTCGTCGCAGCCGCCGCCTTCATAGTCATGGAAGATGCCTTTGACGGCAGCGTAGAGGCTGCGCGTGTTGGCGCTGGCAACAACGCTGACCGGCGGGACACGCGCCACGAACTTCAGATTGTAGGTGACCTGGATCGGCGTGAGGTTGGTCGCGCCCGTTCCCTGCGGATCGACAAGCGTCTGGACCATGAAGGCAGCACCCGCCGTCGTCAGGTCGAGATTGGCCGAGGCGACATTGGTGCCAACCAGCGAGACCTTGCCTTCGGCCAGCCGGTTCGAGACGAGATGCTCGCTCTGCGGCGCGGAAACCTTGAAAGTGCCTTCGACCCATGTCGGGCTGGCAAGGATGACCTTCGGCGGCTGGTCGCCGGGAGGGGCTTCGGGACCTTCCGGCCCGAGGCCGAGCAGCACGTCGTCCACACCGAGTGAAACCGTCGAGCTCAGGCGCGGCAGGTTGTGGTTGCTGGTGATGCGGTAGCCTTGCACGCTCTTGCCGGCCTGGTCGGCCAGTCGCTTCAACTCATGCCAGAGCTGGTCGACGTCTTTCTGGAGCTGTTCCTTGATGGCCTTTTCGTGGTCCGGTTCGACCCGCATCTCCACATCGAGGACCATGTAGCCGCCGCCGCGCGGCAGGTCGGGATTCTCCTCCCTGTCCTGGTCGCCGAAGGCATAGGACACCAGCAGGAACACGGGCTTGCCGGTGTCGTCCTTGCGGATCGTGACGTAGTTCGGAACCAGATAGAATTTCCAGAAAACCGTGTCGTCCTGATAGACGGTGACGCGCTGCTCCTGGAAGGTGCGCCATTCGGGAAGTTTCAGCATAATGCGTCCTCCTGGACAGGTTTGAATGAAATCTCACGCGGACGGGCGGTAGGCGGGCACGACGACCCTCGGCGTCGTGCTGGGAAGCCACTCGCCCGCCTTCTGCGTTCCATCGGCAAGGAAGTAGCTGGTGCGGCTGCGAAATCCGGTGACGCGCGCATCCCGCGTCGCCACCACCCAGTTCGCCATCGGCTGATCCACCGTCATGGTGATGGAGTGGTTGAGATCGACGCCATTCGCCGGGTCCTGGTAGTTGAGGTCGACAGCCACGATCGGCGTGGTGGCGAAGTCCACCAGTTGCGCGATGACCTGGACCCTAAGCTCACCGGCACTGACGGCACGGTAGGCCGGAAGCACGATGACCGGATCGGTTTCCTTGCGCTCCGGCAGTTCGACCGGATCACGGCCTGTCGGGAAGTGCGTGACGCGATAGCGGAACGCGACGGCAGCGCCGTCGGCGGCCTCGACATGCCAGGTCTGCGGCTTGGCGTCTCGGAATACCAGCGTTTCGCTGGCGCCTCCCGGCACGTCATGGACGATGGTGACCTCGGTCAGCGGGCAGTCCGTGAAGTCCAGCGCATCTGCTACTACGGTGACCGTGATGCCCGAACGCTGGATGCGAATCGGCAGGACGGGATCGCCGGGATTGTCCTGCCAGTCCTGCTTAACGAGGTCGCCATTGGTGAAGGATGCGGTCCAGCGGTAGCAGTAGTTGCGGCGCGCCCTGTTGCGCAAATAGACGCTCCAGGTGGCGAACGCATCCAGCGTCTTCAGCGTGAAGGTGTCGTGGATGGAGACGGCGTTCGACGGGTCCTCATAGGCAAGGTCGACCATGACCGCGACAAGGTCCGGCCAGCCATTGCCGGAGGGCAGGAGGCTGACATCGAGGACCGCCTCGCTCGGCTGGTTGACGACGAGCTGCCGTCCCTGGATCGGCATCCAGTCGCCGCCTTCGATGACATCGCCCGACTGGAGGTCGAAGCGCACCTTGGCCATCACCGGACGGGTCTGGGTTGCATCGATGTGCCGGCTATAGTTTGCCGCCTGCTTGACATCGGAGAGGATGGCGACGGCCTCTTCGCGGGGAACGCCTGCAGCCGCATCCTCATAGGCGAGGCTGACCTGAACGCTGCGCACCAGCTTCTCGTAGTCGATGGAGCCGGAGACGACGTCGATCTCGATCAGGCCGGGCGATTCGATTGAGATCGGTACGCGGGGCGCGTGCGTCGTGGTCCATTCGCTGAACGGGCCGACACGCCCGCCCGGCAGCACGATGCGCTGGCGCCAGCGATAGTCGCGTTGGCCGCCGACCACGGCGGTTTTCCAGGTCTGCGGCGACGGATCGGCAAAGCTGAGCACCGTGCCGGTTGCGTGCGGCCGGCCATTTTCATCGGTCGATTCATAGGCGAGCTCGACCTCGACATGGTCGAGCCGCGAGAAATCCGCGAACACCTGTATCGCGGTTTCGATGGTCGCGAAGAACGGATCGTTGAGGCGCAGCTTGCGCACACGCCGCTTACGCGCGGCGAGATTGCCGGGCAAGAGCGTCTGCATGGTGCCGCGCGGATGGATGGTCCACGGCACGACGCTGCTCTGCTCGAGGTCGAGCTTGATCGACATGGTCTGCTGGTTGATGTCCTTGCGCACAAGCTTGCGGCGTCCGAGGATGCGGTACTTGAGCGGTGGGACAAGCAGCCGCCCGTCGCTGGACCGGCGCGGCGCGGGCGCAGGCTGGGCCGCACCTTCGCCTTCCGCATTGAAGAAGCTGTGCTGGACGAGCTGCTTGGTGAGGTCGAAAGCATAGGCGCGCAGCTCGGCAATGACCTCATCGGGAAGCGACCCCGAGCCCGTATCGATCTGCACGGTGACCGCGCCGGACAGAGTCAGCGATTCGGTATCGATGTCCGCATTGGAATAGTCATAGCCGGTGCAGGCGTCGACGTTGCGGCCGCGGAACTGCTCCTCGATATATTTGTGCATGCGCTCGGCATTCACTTCGAGATGGATGCGGGCCGGCGGCAGGCGCGCCCAGAAGCGCAGATCGTAGGCGATCTGGATCGGCGTCTCGTCGGCGGCGTCTGCGTCGGCAAGCAGCGTCTGCTCCATGAAGCTCGCGCCTGCAGGCGAGAGGTCCATCGAGAAACTGGCGATGTTGCCCGCCAGGAGCGACGGCTCGGATTCGGCCACGCGCGCTTCGATCAGCTGCGCGCTTTGCGGCGCGTCCATCGTCACCATGCCTTCGGTCCAGGTCGGCGTGACAAGCTGGATGGCGGGCGGCGCTGTCGTACCGGCAACACCCGTCCGCGCCTGCTCCTGCGCTGTGCCCGCCTTGAGCCGTTCCCATTCGGCCGTAACGCGCGGGGAAAGCGCGGCATGCACGGCGGCAAGTTCTTCCTGTGTCGGTTCGAACGTGGTGTCGAACGACAGGTAGCCGCCGCCGGACGGCAGGTCGGGATGCGCTGCGCGTTCCTCGTCGGATAGCGCGTACGACAACAAAAGGAAGATGGGGTCGCCGGTCTCGTCAAGCCTGAGACGCGGGGCGTCGGCGACGGGGTAGAAGCGATAGAATTCCGTGTCGTCGGCAAAGACCGTGACATTGCCGATACGCTCGATGGCCGGGATCATCAGCATGGCGTCATTCCTTCAGTGATGGTTGCGGTCATGCTCATGCGTCCACCCTCACTGGCGGCAGGACCACGCGCAGTTCCGGTGCCTGGCCGCGCAGCCATTCGCCGCTGACCAGAGGCAGCGTGGTGCCGTCGGGCAGGCGCGGAATGTGTTGCACCCGGTACTGGTAGGAGAGCGGGTCGAAGCGCGAGCTTCGCCAGCACGGCCAGTCGAAGACCTCGTCGGCATCGAGCGAAAACGAGCGCTTGCGCCCGGTCGGATCGGCAAGTGTGATGGCGGCATAGGCGGCGTTGCCGATGCTGCCGGGATCGAGCGAGACACGGATTGTGTCGGGGTCGAGAACCTCGAGCATCTCGGGCCGGATGAGCAGCGAGCCTTGGACAGTGCCTTGGTGGACGGCGACGCTTGGGCCGCCGGCTTCATCCTTGTAGGCGACAACGCTTACGGCCGGAGGCTCGGCCTGCATCTGCCATGCCAGCGTGGCCTCGGGCGCATTCGGCGTCAGGCTGGCCAGGCAAAGCAGCGTGTCGCCGGCGGCGACTTTCACCTCGATGCGCGCGGCGAGGTCGAACAGGCCGGGCATCGCCGAGACGGCCATGGTTTCGAAGCCGGCATCCGCTGCCGTCCAGGCAATCGCGCTGCCTGTCGTAAGCGGGCGGCGGCCGAGCGGCCTTGGCAAAGCGGGGACCGCGCCGGCAAGCGGCGACAGCGTCGCGGAGACATTTGCCGACAAATGAAACGTCTCGGTCAACGCCGGATAGGAGAGGTTGAAGCGGCGGAAGGCAGGCGTCGGCGGATAGACGAAACTGCGCTGCTGCGGCACGCCGCCCGGTCCGCTGGCGAGCACATCGACCTGCACGCGCCGCACGAAACGGGGGGCGAGCCCGACCGGGCCGATCACCGCAACGGGGATCGTCGCAAACGGGGCAATCGCCGAGAAGGCGGGGAAGAAGGCGTCGCGATCTTCCGAGGAAAGATCGCGGATGAGACTGCGCAATGACCAGCGACCCTGCCAGATACGCGACGTGCGGCGAGGAACGGAAAGGTCCCAACTGCGCCGGCCTTCCGCTGCAATCCCATCGCGCCACCGGTAACGCGGCGCGGCCCAGCCATCGGCGGCGGGTACGGCGGCAAACAGGTCGTCGCGCATCGCCAGCGCAAGGCGGCGGCGCAGCACCGCGTCGTCGGCAATAGGTTCACCGCTCAATTGCTCGCAACGGAACGGCGAGTGGGTGCCGTAGATGGCCGACAGGATTGCGGCCTCGATGGCGTCGTAGCCGACGCCTTCGGCCAGCAGGTAGGCGGGCGCGCTCGCCCGCAAAAGCGTGGCGACCTCTGCCAATTCCGCGCTGACCAGAACCGGCAACGCCTGTTCGAGCCCCTCGTAACGGGCCTCGACCTCTACTTCGATATCGCCGGCATCCGAGGACAGAAGCGCGTCGAGCATCTGCGCCGTGTTGGCGTCAAACAAATGATCCTCGACCAGCAGCGTGCGGCTGGATAGCCTGGCCTCGCTCCACGGTCCCAAGGGGTCGCCATCCGAAAGGCCAGGGAGATGGCTTCGCAACCGCGCCCGTGCCGCGCTGAACCCGGCAAGCCTGAGGTCCCAGCCATCGGTGGCGGCAGCGCCCATCAGCTCAGGATCGAGCGTGGCGAAATCGAGCTCCAGATGCATCATGCCGCCGGCAGCACCGATGGTCGTGTCCCGGAACCGGCTGAGTGCGAAGCGGGCCGTGCCGTCGGCCTCGCGGACCGGGACAAGACCGCGCGGCAGCACGTGCAACAGGCGCGCCGCCTCATGGTCCGGGAAACCCTCTCCAGGCAGGATCGGCGCAAGCGGCGGTGGGTCGATGAACATGATCACGTCACGCCCCCGCCGGAACGATTGCGAGAACGCCCGCGCCTGACCCTTCGATCCACGCGCCAACGATGCCGGTGACGTCTGCGCCGGCGCCGAGGAGATTGGTGACGCGGTAGGAATAACGCTCGGAATCCGGCTGCTTCAAAAGCCAGCCGAGGATTGGCAGCCTGAGGTCGATTTCGTCGGACGGGCCAGCCGCGTCGAGAACGACGGTCGCGTCGTCGGCAAACTCCACCAGCACGGCGGTCAGCGCCTGCGCATCCCCCGGCATGACCTGCCCGAAATAGATCGGATCGACCGACAGCGAGATCCTGAAGGTCTTGCTGGCGTAGCCCTTGTTGACCATGATCTTCGGCAGCAGCGCCGGCAGGTCCGGATCGATCGTCATGCGCAGGACCGGATCGATGTCGGTGACGACGAGGCCCGGCGGATCGAGCCGGTAATCGATATCGGCCAGGGCACCCGATGCAATCTGCAGGCCGGGCGCGGTCTCGGGAAAAGCGAAACCCGTCCCCGCCGGCGTCGCCAGCAACTCGCCTATCCTGAGCGGGCTTTCGATCCGGTTGCGCAAGGTGATGCGCACGCGTCCGTCACTGACTGGGCCGCGATAGCTGCGGTCGAGAATGGTGCCATTGGCATCGTGCAGCGACAGGCGGATCGGGATCGACGTGTCGGCCTGCCCCGGCAGCGACGCCTTCACCTGTCCGGTCAGGCCGCCGGTCTGGAGCGCGGTGATGACTGCCGCCAGTGCTTCCGGCGTCAGCTGCACTTCATCGACGATGCCATCGTCGAGGCTGATGGTCGCCTCGGGTCGCTCGACATCGACAAGCGCCGATCCGGCCTCGTCGGGAAGCCGCAGCCGAAGCGTCGACTGCTCTGGAACGAGCGCGGACAACACCGCATTGCCGCCGCCGGCCTCCAGCGATTGCCTGAGCCGCGCCAGCACGACGCGGTCGAGATAGGGAACGGCACGGTAGGCCAGATGCGCACGGTAGAGGATCGATCCGTCGCCGGCGTCTGGAGCCTGCACCACGTCGAAGAAGGCGATGTTGAGCGCGGGCAGATAGGGCGCCTCGTCACGGCGCGGGATGCGGAATTCCTGCGGCTCGTAATAGTAGTGATTGGGGAATGCCGAGTCCTGGTAGTAGACCACCGGCGGGCGCCCCTCGCCGGCATCGAACTCCGCCCGCAGGAGCACATGCGTCATGACGGGACGCAGGTCGCCCGGCACGTCGAACATGTAGGCGTTGAGCCCGACATCGAAGCCGAACGGGACCGACTGGAAGGCCTCGGCGTTGATCCGTATCAGCGCCGGCCTGCCCTTCCTGTCGACGATGGCGCGAATCGGCAGCACGCGCTTGCGGTCGACCAGAAGGTCGCTGACCTGAACCGTCTCCGTTAGTTCCGGACGAAACACGTCGTGCAGGGCGCGGCGGGACGCAATGGGCGTCAATTCGACCGCCGGGCGTTCGGTCAGCACCGACAGCGGCGTGGCGACATCGCGCAGCACCATCGCCGTGTCGAGCGTACGCATCGCCCTGAGGCGCATCGGCGCCGCACTGATGACCAGCGGCGATACCGGCTCCGTCAGCACGCTGCGACGAAAATCCGGCCTCAGCTCGCGCACCGGGGGCCTGTGCCGGGACGGCCCTTGCGGCTCGACCTGGACCAGCGGCGGCGGCTTCACGATATGGGTCAGCAACACGCCGCGGTCGTTCAGGAGGCTCATCTGGTCGAGCAGCCCGACGCGGTCGGGAATGACCTGCCGCCATGTCCGCCGGCCGATGGTCGCAAAGCACCGCAGCTCCAGCCTGCCCTTTGCCGTGGGGTTGGTCATGGCTGACCACAGCCGGTCGAACTCGGCCTTGGTGTTGACGTCGAGCGCAAGCTGCGAGCCCTGTTCGTCGACACGGTTGACCGCGCCAAGCGGGATCGAAAGCCAGCTCTCGCTGGCATCGCCGGCGGCGCTCTCGACCGGAACGGCATAGACAAGCCGGGCTGAAATCTCATGCGCGATTTCTTCGATAGACCCTCCTGCCGGAGCCGCCGGCAGGGTCAGCGAAAGGCCGATGGTAAGCCGTGCGATCGCGCCGCCGGGCTGGCCGGCTTCCAGCCATTTGAGGCTGGTCGCGTAGCGGCCGGCGGTTTCCTGCAAAGCGTAGGTTGGAAGCGCGAAGCTGCGCGCGGAACCATCCGACGCCGAATAGGCAACGCCTGCCTCGAGCGTGCCGGAGGGACTTAGCGCAAGCGCATCTTCCTGCGTCTCTTCGACATGAGGAAGCGGGAACGGGAGCGGCTTGAAGACGCGAACCGCGTCCTTCAATGTCCTGACCGACATATCCTTGCTGATGACGTATAGCTCGTCCGCCCGGGGCATTGATCAGCGTCTCCATCGCCGTCGAATGACCGACCATGGCTGCTATCGGGCGTGCCCACCGTGATCTAGCTCACAGTATCAAGGTTAACGGGCAACGATTTACGCCGGACGGGTTATGCTCGGCGTTCATCATCTTGGAAGACAGGCGTTCATGACGGCTTGTCTGGCAGGGTCATCGTCTGGCAATGTTACCTTGGGTCAGCTCCTGCTTCGTCGGGCTGCGGCTCAATCGTCAGGAAGGACCGCGCCTTTTATGGGCAAGAAGAATTTCACTGCCGACAAGATTGTCTGGCTGGATTCCCACCGGCCGGCGTCGAGGCGTGCGAGCATGACGAAGCAGAACCGCCCGGTCGAAGCGGCAGCCGCGTTCGACCAGAGTTTTTCCGACCGCGACCTGTTCGAGTTGTTGTTCGACAATTGCGTTGCCGACCGCGTGCCGGCCGGCCGCCACCTGTTCCTCCAGGAAGACCGTTCCGACCGCATCTTCGGCCTTGTCGACGGCTCGGTGGAAATCTCGATCTATTCGATCGACGGCCAGAAGCTCGTCGCCAACATGCAGACGCCGCCCAACATCATCGGCGAGATCGGCGCGCTGGACGGCGGCTTGCGCACCGCGACCGCGATCTGCCGCACCGACTGCATGATCGTGTCGCTGGACCGCACGCAGTTGATGCGGCGCATCGAGGAAAGCCCGCTTCTGGCGCGCTCGATGCTGCGCCTGATATGCCGGCGCGTGCGCTGGGTGAGCGAATCGCTCGGCGACCAAGCGTTCCTCAACGTCGAGGCGCGGCTGGCCAAGCGCCTGCTGCTGCTCGACAGGCTTCTGGCGGACGAAGCCGGCTGGATCGCCATTTCACAAAGCGAGATCGCCGAATTTCTCGGCGCGACCCGCGAGTCGGTCAACAAGCTCATCAACGCCTGGCGAAGCCGTTCGCTGATCGACATCAAGCGCGGCCGCATCAAGGTCGCTAATGCGCGCAGCCTGCGCCAGATGGCGACCGACGAAAGCTGACGTAACAATCGTCATCCCATCCGAGACAGCATGTAGCGGAGCGCCGATTTGCTCGGCAAAAAGAAATAGCCGCCGCCGCGCGTGGTGATGAAGGACGGCATGCCCTGCAGCGCAAGCGAGCTTTCCCATCTGGGAATCGCGTACCGGCCGACCGGATCGCCGGCCTCGTCTACCGTCTGGCTGCCGATCAGCGGGTCCTTCTCGCCGCGTAGTCCGTGAAAACTTCCAGATGCCATCCAGGTCTGCTGGATGAACTCATACTGGCGCTCGATGCTGGCGTTGACGCACATGAAGAGCAGCCCCTTCTCTGCCTGCCCGTCTTCGCCAGACGCCGTATAGGTGCGCCCCACCCGCAGGATGCGGTGGCGCTTGGTGATGCGGATCTGCGTGTCGAGATCGGGGCTGAGCGATGCGCGCGGATTGGAGCGGCGCACATGCGCGCCGAGCGGGCAGCGGAGGCCCTGCGGATCTTCCGCGCCAAAGGTGAACTGATTGTCGGGAATGCCGCCATCCGGCCGATGCGGATTGCGAATCAACGACGAGCCATCCTTCCAGCGCCCGACGATGCGCGCGGCAACCCAGTCGGGCGTCACCGCATCACGCGTCAGCTTTGAAACATCGTTGGCGGCGCTGCGGCAATAATCGTTGAACCGCTCGACATGCTGCTGAAGCTGCCGCACCACGACAAAGGTGCCGTTACGGCCGAAATCGTGCTCTGGCGAATCCCCGGCGGTTATGCTGCCGTCGGGTCCGATGGCGCGCAGGATGCCGAGCGGATCGGCCTCTCCCGGCACCGTCGGCGTCGGCGGGTAGAAGCCATGCTCGTCGCGGTATCCGAACAGGAATTCGCCTGGATTGAGCAGGTGCATCGAATTGGCGCCGCCGCTTGATTCCCGTCCGCTGCCGCGGATGATCGGCTGCGAAATGCCGTCGGCGAAACCGAACTGGTCCTGCGCCTTGGCGCGGCGACCATCCGCATTGGCTGAAGGTTCTGGAATGATCGAAAGGTCGAGCTTGTGGACGATGGCGACGCCGGTATCCTGCGATGCCTGCTCCAGCGCTCCCACCATTTCCGCCAGAAGCTCGGGCGTATCGGCATAGCAATTGACGATCACGTCGACCGGGTTTTGGCCCGAGCCCCAAAGCCAAGCCTCGGGGTCGTTCGAACCTGAATCATCGAGGATGCGGCTGCGATAGGGGTTCGACATGCCTTGCCTGAACGCCAGCGGAAAGCTGGCGAGCGGATCGCCGCCGCCGGCTTCGTCCAGCCCAAGACGATGCAACCCGTCAGGACCGAACAGCGCGATCATGGCGCTGCGGGTTGGCGGGCTGTCGCCGAAGGAAAGGTTCTTCGCGACATAGCCCAGCCATTGCTTGCGCCGGGCCGCGTCGAGACCGTCCGGTATATGGAAAGCCAGCATCCGGGCTTTCGACAGCCGCCCCATCGGGCCGAACACGATCGACTGGATTTCGCCTTGCTCCAGCATTTCGGATGGAGCCTCGTCAGGCAAAAGCAGCCGCTGCACGGCGTTGAGCTTGGTCCATGGCTGGCGCTCGGTGGAGGAGAACAGGCTCACCCAGTCGCGCGCCTCGCTCAGCCGTGCCGAGCAGATGCCCTGCCGGATCAGCGCGTTGGTGCGGATATGGGCGGTGGAGAGGTGCGGATAGGCGCTGTACCAGAAGTCGGTCGGCACCTGCTGCGTCCGTGCCCAGCGCTTGAAACGGTCGCCGTCGCGGGCCCCGTGGAAGAACAGGAACTTCGTCGATGGAAAGCCCTCGGTGTTGCTCCACACGCCGGTCAGGCCCTTCGAGGCCTTGGTGATAAAATCCTCCAGATAACTTTCCCAGCTACCGCCGTAATTGCTGAAGAACACGACCTTGCTGGTGCCGGGAATGCAGACCCAGCGCGCGAAATGAATGGTGCCGATGCTGGACAGGAACCCAGGCCTGAAGATGTGCGTGGCGGCAATCGAGATGACGTAGAAGGTGAAGCGCAGCAACCCGCGACGAAAGCGCCCCTCCTTCAGCGTGGAGACGGCGGTCATATGGTTTTGCAGCCCGCGATCCTCGCATTTCTGCAACGCCACCAGCCGCTCGAGCGAGATGGAGTCGGGCGATGGCGTCGATGCCGTTTCAATCTTGCGCAGCCACACCAGCGCCAGCCCGACCGCGAATGACAGCAAGGTCAGGATGCCGAGGCCGGAAAGCACGAAGGCCGTGCCGAGGCGCAGCAGGAACTGCGGCCATGTTTCGGTCGGATAAAACAGGAGATAGTAGGTCAGCGCCCAGCACAGCGCATAGAAGATGCCGGCGGTAAGATAGACGGGCTTTGCCAGAAGGGTGCGTCTCAGCGCACTCCAGCCGCCCTTGGGCGGGTCGTCCAGCGCGTTGGCCGCAGGCATGAACGCCCAGTCGAACGACCGGTCGAGGCGCAGCCTCTCGCGCACTTCCTGCAACACGGCCGCGGCATCGCTGCCGGGCCTGGCCGAATGTTCCTCGACAACGCGCATCGCGGTCTTGGCCAGCCGATCCTCGCGCAGGATGCGGTCGACGGTGTGGCCGGGCGTGCCGCTGAACACCAGCCCGTTGAGGCTGCCGAAATAGGGCGAAACGTCCTGCGTATGCTTGTCCATGAATTTGACGAGATCGACCCCGAGCGGATCGGCCGAGGCGCCCTCGAGGATTTGCCGCGCCTCGACGCCGAGCGCCCGGTCGAATGCGGCGAGAACGCTTTGCCGGTTGCCGTCGCCGCTCATCTCGATGACGAGATGGTGGCTCGGCTTCCCTTCGGCATCCACGCCCGTTTCGAGTATCGACAGTGTGGCGAAATGGATGGTGCGCACCGCATCGAATTTCTGCCTGATCTCGGCGCGGGACGGATTGCCGAGCGCTTCGATCTGCTCGCGCACCGCATCTTTTTGCACCCCTGGCCTTAGCGGCACGATGACGGTGACCATGGACTGCTGGCCGGCTGGATCGAACTCGACCATGAGCTTGTCCGGATAAGGGCCCAGCCGTTCGAGCTTGCCCTTCTTGCCCACCGCACGGCGGAAACCGGGTCGCGAAAACAGCGCTCGAAAGCATTCGGCCGTTTGCACGCGCGCCAGCATCGCGCCGATGCATTTATGAATGCCGTGGCCGAAAATCAGCGATTGCTGGTCCGGGCGATCCGGCCTGAAATCCCAGGGGTCCTTCACCGCCCGCTTGTCGAACATCGCCGAGCGCGTCGCCGGCCAGATAACCGTATCGGCCTTGATCGTATAGGGCTTGCCAGAGCCGCCGCCGATCTTTTGCTCATTGCGCGCATAGCGCCAGGGACTGATCCAGATCGGCTTGAACCGCATCGCTTCGACGATTGCCTTGTCCAGCCTGTTGCCGTCATTTTCGGCGATCGCTGCCGCGACTTCGTCGAAAATCTCCGGGCGGGAAAGCACGACGTCGAGGCAATTGCCGCCGCCGAGCAGCGTCGTCGGCCCGAACCCGGTAATCATGCCCAGCATGATGGCGTGGATGTCGCCCCTGCCGATGCGCCCTTGCTGCATCGCCCCGACCAGCCGGTCGAGCGGCCTGTCCTGAAGCGCGCCGCTGGCGATGGCCGCATCGATCGACTGGTCGATCGCCGCACGCATGTTCCGCGATGCCGAAATCGCAAGTTGCCGAACCGTCTCGTTGGCGGTGGGGTCGCCGAAGAACAGCGCGCTGAGCGCAAGGCCCCAATCGGCGAAGGTCCCTTCGTCATCGACCTTTACGCCGTAATACTCGCGGCAGATGGTCGAGGACACGATGCGGAAAAGATCATACGCGGCGTTGAGCTCTATGTCTGCCGCATCGACGATTTCCTTGGCGCGCCGCGCCGCGATGGAGCGCACGCGTTCTTCGACCTCCAGCGGTGGGAATGCGCCGAGCACGACCGACTTCAGCCGCCTGTAGTCTTCGCCGTCCGTCATTCCGAGGATGAAGTTCGCGCCACCGGCGAACTCGATCATTTCGGGTCCGTAAGGAGTTTCGAAGTCGGCCTGCCGCTCGAGCACTTCGCGCACGTCGCTATCGCGCGTCAAAAGCACGAACCGTCCGCAGCGTGCGCGCGGCAGAAATGTCCTCAGCAGCGAAAGCCACCAGTCAGGGTGTTCGAACAAATATCCGACCGCGCGCCCCAGAAATCCCTTCGAACGCATTCGCTCAAGGTCGAAGGCTGGGACCTCCGCATCGATGGGAAGCGAGGCCTGAACCTCGTTGATACGCTCAAAGTATTTCGGGCTGCACTTGAACACTGTCGACGCCCCTTCGGCCTGAATGTTCTAGCAATCGGCTTTCTATCGTGCCGTCTCTGTGAAATGCCTCACAATCGGCCGACTCATCGTGCAGCCAACTCGAAATTCTCGATCATGCCTTCGTTGACCGACTTGTCGCGGAAGGGAATCCACTCGATCCACTTGCGCTCGAACTCGGGATGGCGCGCCCGGAAGAGCCCGACCTCCTGCCGGGCTTCTTCAAGACGCTCGCTGCGCGCCAGTGCACCGGCCCTGAGGTAGCTGGCATAGAAATAGTTGGGCGCCAGCGACAGCGACCGGTCCGCCGCCTCGATCGCCGCCGGCCAGTTCCGGTCGATGGTGTGGGCGGCGGCGACTTCGCCTAGATTGTGAAACAAGTATGCCTCGAACGGGCTTAGCCGCATCGCCTCCTTCAATTGCAGGATCGCCTCGCGCGTTTCCAGCAGCAATCCGTTGGCGCTGCCTAGCCCGGTGCGCGCCAGAGAGAAGGACGGATTGATGTCGATGGCCTGGCGAAACAGGTCGATGGCCGATTGCGGCCTAGCCTCAAGGATCTCGACGAAGCCGAGATAGCAATAGCTGCGCGCATCGAGGCTATCCATGAGCGAAGACCGCCGCGCGTAATTGGCAACGATCTTGAGTTCCTCGCGGTCGGCGAAGTTCAGCCATGCCTTCCACAGGTGCCACCATGCCAGTTCGTTCAGAACCGCGCTCGAATTGGGGTCTTCGTCATAGGCCTGCTTGAAATAGGCGAAGGCCTTGGCGGTGTCCTCGGACGAACGCCGTTGCATATGCCAGCGCCCGCGCCGCAAAAGCTGCCAGGTCGACAGCGCTTCCGGCGGCACCTGGAATGTCCTGATCTGCTCGACACGGTCGACCTCACGCTCCAGCCGCGTGACGATCTCGCCGCCAAGCTCCCGTTGCAGGCGCTGCACCTCTTCCAGGTCGCGCTCGAACCGCCCCGCCCAGATGACGCGCGAATTGGAGCTGTCGGCGAGCGAAGCGTTGAGGATGATCTGCCTCGGATCGCCCGATACCGAGCCGGAGACGATATAGCGCGCGCCCAGAAGATGGCCGACGGTGGCAGTGGTGAAGGACGGCTCGCGGAACTGGAAACTGGAATCGCGCGCGATGACCGGCACCGAGCGCGTATTGGCAAGCCCCAGCAACACGTCGTCGGCGATGCCGTCGCACAGATAGGCAAGCGCCGGATCACCGGTAAGGTTCTGGAACGGCAGCACGGCAAGGGCTGGAAGATCGCCCTCGGCGGCCGAGACCGAAGGGCCTGCATGGCTCGCCCGCATGTCCATCAGCGCGGTAGGCGCAAGGCTGCGCCCAAGCCGATCCGACACGAACACGCGCACCGGCACCGAAATGTTCTTGAGCTGGAACGGCCCAAGGTCGGTGAAGTGGAGTTCGAACTGCTTCTTGAGCTGGGAATAGGCGGTTTCGGCAAGCGCCACGCCGCCATAGGGCGAAAACTCCTGCACCCGCGCGGCGATATTGACCGCATCGCCGAACACGCCGTCACTCCGGATCACCACCGGGCCGGAATTGATGCCGGTTCGAAACGGCATAACCTGATGCGGCGCGACCGCTGCGTTGACCTCGGCAATGGCCTCCTGGAACTGCAGCACCGTGCGCAGCGCGATGATCGGGTTGCCGAAAACGGCCATGATGCTGTCGCCGGCCGCACCGAAGATGTTGCCGCCGGCACGGTCCACGGCCTCCACGATCAGGGCGCGGCGCTCGTCGAACAGGCGCAGCGCCGCCCGGTCGTCGGCGTGCATCAGCTTCGAGAAGCCGACTGCATCGGCGGAAACGACCGTCGCGATCTGCCGTGGATGGTGTTGTTCAAGCATTAGAACAAGCTCATGCCCGTACCTCGAAATCGAATGTAGCGAAAAATGTTTCCGGCTGCAGTATACAGATCGATCTTTTGCGTTGATGCTGGTGAAGCACTACGGCTTGCGGGCAAAATGCTTTAATCGTTAATTTTTCCCGTATTTTTAAGTATGGCGTTTACAAGCACCCGGAGCCGGCACCATGTTTGACGGTCGCCGAAACCAATACGATTGAGACCGACGGCCTGAACCGGGCGAGCAGTAAACCGTCGAGGTCGGCGCGTACCCCGCGCCAAGACACGTGTGCTGGATCGGCTCCATCACATCCTGCACCGCGGAACGGTCAAGTTCCTCGGAGAAAGCAAGTAGGCTCTTGAACCGGAAATGAAACCGGTCTCTTAGCCGGGTTTCCTCGGCTTCCTGCTTTTCTCCGCCCATTGCTTTTCAGATTTGGGCTTTTCAGACTTGGGCTTTTCGGAATTGGGCTTGGCCGGCTTGGCCGCCCACGGCTTCTGGTCGGCAAACTGCCTGTCTGCCTTCGGCTTGTCACGCCTTTCGAACTTGCGCTTCGGCGCGGCCGCGTCGAACCCGCCCTTGCCGCGATGCGGTTTCTTGTCGGGCTTCGGCGGATTGTAGCCGGCTCTCGACAGGTCGGGCTGCCCATCAAGCCGCTTCACCGCAATGTTGCCCTGAACCTTGTGATCCGGCCCGATCGCCGCAAAGAAGCGGTCGGCGCTGTCGGCGGCGATCTGCACGAAGCTTTCCTCCGGCTGCATCTTGATCGCGCCGATCTCGCGCTTGGTTAGGTTGCCGGTGCGGCACAGCATGGGGATCAGCCAGCGCGGCTCGGCGTTCTGCCGTCGCCCCACCGACAGCGAGAACCAGACGCTGTCGCCAAAGTCGTCGCGGCGGCTTGGCTGCTCGTCGCGACCGGGCCGCTCGCCCCCTTCGGCGGAAGGCTTGAACGGCACCGCCTCGGACAGATATTCCGGCGCCGAACGCCCGGCGCGGGCAAAACGCAGAAAGGCCGCCGCGACCTGTTCGGCACCATGCTTTTCAAGCAAGGTGGTAACGAAGGCGCGCTCTTCCTCGTTGATCGGCTGCGAGAAGGCGGGGTCGGCCAGCATGCGCTCGTTGTCGCGCCGGATGACCTCGTCCGCCGAAGGCGGGCTTGCCCATTCGGGCTTTATGCTGGCGTTCTGCAGCAGGCGTTCGGTGCGCCGCCGCGCATGGTTCGGAATAATCAGCGCGCTGACGCCCTTGCGGCCCGCGCGTCCGGTACGCCCGCTGCGATGCAGAAGCGTCTCCGGGTTGGTCGGCAGGTCGGCATGGATCACCAGTTCGAGATTGGGCAGGTCGATGCCGCGCGCCGCAACGTCGGTCGCGATGCACACCCTTGCGCGCCCGTCGCGCATCGCCTGCAGCGCATGGCTGCGCTCGTTCTGGCTAAGCTCGCCCGACAGCGCCACCACCGAGAAATTGCGGTTGTTGAAGCGGGCGGTGAGATGGTTGACGGCGGCGCGCGTGTTGCAGAACACGATGGCGTTGCGGGCCTCGTAGTAGCGCAGCACGTTGATGATGGCGTTTTCCCGGTCGGCAGGCGCGACGCAAAGCGCGCGGTACTCGATGTCGTGATGCTGCTTTTCCTCGCCCGCCGCGCTGATACGAACGGCATCGCGCTGGTAGCCCTTGGCAAGCGCTGCGATAGGGCGCGGCACGGTCGCCGAAAACATCAGGGTGCGGCGTTCGGCCGGGGCCGCGTCGAGGATGAATTCCAAGTCCTCGCGAAAGCCGAGATCGAGCATCTCGTCGGCCTCGTCCAGCACCACCGCCTTCAACTCAGCCATGTCGAGTGCGTGGCGGGTGATGTGGTCGCGCAGGCGGCCGGGCGTGCCGACGACGATATGAGCGCCCCGTTCGAGCGCGCGCCGCTCGGTGCGCATGTCCATGCCGCCGACACAGGTCGCAACGGTTGCGCCGGTGAATTCGTAGAGCCATTCAAGCTCGCGCGCCACCTGAAGTGCGAGCTCCCGCGTCGGCGCAACGGCAAGCGCCAGCGGCGCCGAAGCCTGCGCGAAGCGCTCCGAATTTCCCAAAAGCGTCGGAGCCAGAGCGAGGCCGAAAGCAACCGTCTTGCCCGATCCGGTCTGGGCGGAAACCAGGGCATCGGCCTGCCCGAGCTTTGGATCAAGCACCGCCTTCTGCACCGAGGTCAGTTCGGAATAACCCCGTTTTTCCAGCGCTTCGGCCAGCGCGGGAACGATACCTTCGAACATGGTCATCTTCGTCTTTCGGAGTTTGGGGTCCGGGCGCGCAAGGTGCGCGGCCACGCCGCCGCAATTATCGGCCAGCCTTGTCGCGCGTTCCTACTTCGCCCGACCTTTGTTGTACAGCCTGCGCGATTGACTCTTCGGCGAAACCGCGTAAAAGCCGGCACCGAACAGGACGTATCCGATGCGCGGCCTCTTGATGGCGCTCTTTGCATTTGACTTCCCCGGCCACAACAGGGCCGGAGTGGTTTCTGCACGTCTGTCTTCGACCAAAACCACGGCCAAAAAAACGACCGCTACCACGGTCTGATCTCCCTTGGCCTCTCCGCCCTCTCCCCGGGTTCGGCCCGAGGGAGGCGGGACCCGCACCGGCCGGCGGGTTCTCCAGAAAACAAGCGGAGAGCGACAGGAGAATGACTTCGATGGGTTTCAAGGTTGCGGTAGTCGGCGCCACGGGCAATGTGGGCCGCGAAATGCTGAACATTCTGGAAGAGCGCGGTTTTCCGGTGAGCGAAGTGGTGGCCTTGGCCTCGCGGCGCAGCCAGGGCACCGAAGTCTCGTTCGGCGACAAGACACTGAAGGTCAAGGCGCTCGACACCTATGACTTCTCCGACACCGACCTCGCGCTGATGTCGGCTGGCGGCAACGTGTCCAAGGAATGGTCGCCCAAGATCGGCAAGCAGGGCTGCGTCGTCATCGATAATTCCTCGGCCTTCCGCTACGACCAGGACGTGCCGCTGATCGTGCCGGAGGTGAACCCCGACGCGATTTCCGGCTACACCAAGAAGAACATCATCGCCAACCCGAACTGCTCGACCGCGCAGATGCTGGTGGCGCTGAAGCCGCTGCACGATGCCGCCACCATCAAGCGCATCGTCGTCTCGACCTATCAGTCGGTTTCGGGCGCCGGCAAGGAAGGCATGGACGAACTGTTCACGCAGACGCGCGCCGTGTTCGTGGCCGACCCGGTCGAGGCCAAGAAGTTCACCAAGCGCATCGCCTTCAACGTCATTCCCCATATCGACGTGTTCATGGAAGACGGCACCACCAAGGAAGAATGGAAGATGGTGGCCGAGACCAAGAAGATGCTCGATCCCAAGATCAAGGTGACGGCGACCTGCGTGCGCGTGCCGGTGTTCATCGGCCACTCGGAAGCGATCAACCTCGAGTTCGAAAAGCCGATCACCGCCGACGAAGCGCGAGAGATCCTGCGCGAAGCGCCGGGCTGCCTCGTCGTCGACAAGCGCGAGAACGGCGGCTACATCACCCCGATCGAATCGGCAGGCGAAGACGCCACCTACATCTCGCGCATCCGCGAGGACTCCACCATCGACAACGGCCTCAATCTCTGGGTTGTCTCGGACAACCTGCGCAAGGGCGCGGCGCTCAACGCCGTTCAGATCGCCGAACTGATGATCGAGCGCGGCCTGATCAAGCCGAAGCAGAAGGCGGCTTGATCCGCTAACGAAAATCTCCGCCGCCCCGCTTCCTTACCCTCCCTTCGATGGGGAGGGTCGATCCGCTCTTGCGGATCGGGGTGGGGTGAATGCGAGTTGTCACTCCATCCGCCGCAATGGCTGATCTCCCCCCTTGAGGGGTCGATGCCGGCTTGCCTTCGCCCCTTGTGGGGTGAGAAGTGGTGCGCGAAAGCGCACGAAAAGCCCCCAAATGGG
>CAZROU010000041.1:0-38853 GCA_964601795.1 uncultured Mesorhizobium sp.
AAGCGGAAGATGTTGTCGACGAAGAACAGCACGTCCTGGCCCTGGTCGCGGAAGTGCTCGGCGACGGTGAGGCCGGTGAGGCCGACGCGGGCGCGGGCGCCCGGCGGCTCGTTCATCTGGCCGTAGACCAGCGCGCACTTCGAGCCTTCGCCGCCGCCCTTCTTGTTGACGCCGGATTCGATGAACTCGTGATAGAGGTCGTTGCCTTCGCGGGTGCGCTCGCCGACGCCAGCGAACACCGAGAAGCCGCCGTGCGCCTTGGCGACGTTGTTGATCAGTTCCTGGATGAGAACCGTCTTGCCGACGCCCGCACCCCCGAACAGACCGATCTTGCCGCCGCGAGCGTAAGGCGCGAGCAGGTCGAGAACCTTGATGCCAGTAACGAGGATCTGCGCTTCCGTCGACTGGTCGACATATTCCGGAGCCGGCTGGTGGATCGCGCGATATTCGATCGCATCGACCGGGCCCTCTTCATCGACCGGTTCGCCGATGACATTGATGATGCGGCCAAGCATGCCAGGGCCAACCGGAACCTGGATCGGCGCGCCGGTATCGGTTACCGTCTGACCGCGAACCAGACCCTCGGTGGAGTCCATGGCGATGCAACGCACGGTGTTTTCACCGAGGTGCTGGGCAACTTCCAGAACCAGTCGGTGGCCGACGTTCTGAGTCTCGAGCGCGTTCAAAATCGCCGGCAGGTGATCTTCGAACTGCACGTCGACGACAGCGCCGATGACCTGGCGGACCTTGCCGACAGCACCGCTGGCCTTTGCGGCCACACGGGGAGCCTTGGTTGCGGCGGCAGGCGCTGCCGCCTTCTTGGCCGGGGCTGCGGCCTTTGCAGGTGCAGCAGCCTTAACTGGTGCTGCCTTCTTAGCGGTCGCCTTTGCGGGGGTCGCTGCTTTCGCCATCGTCTTTACCCTTTTTCGTCCGTTTGTTTCTCACATGCGCCGCGAAGGCTACCGGCCTTCCCGGCGCATGCTAGAGCGCCTCGGCGCCCGAAATGATCTCGATGAGTTCCTTGGTGATCTGCGCCTGGCGCTGCCGATTGTAGGTGATCGACAACTTGTTGATCATGTCGCCGGCGTTACGTGTCGCATTGTCCATCGCGCTCATCTTGGCGCCCATTTCGCCGGCCGCGTTTTCAAGCAGCGCGCGGAAAATCTGCACCGAGATGTTGCGTGGAATGAGGTCGGAAAGAATTTCGCCGGGTTCCGGCTCGTATTCATAGACCGCGCTGCCGTTCGCCTGCTCGCCGTTGGAGGCGCTAGCCGCCGGGATGATCTGCTGTGAGGTCGGTATCTGCGAGATCACCGACTTGAACTGCGAGTAAAACAGCGTGCAGATGTCGAACCCGCCTTCGTTGAACAGCGTGATGACCTTCTTGGCAATCGCATCGGCATTGACAAAGCCGAGCGTCTTGACCTCACGCAGGTCGACGCGCTCAATGATCATCGAAGCATAGTCGCGGCGCAGGATGTCGAATCCCTTCTTGCCGACGCAGATGATCTTCACCGTCTTGCCGTCCGCAAGCAGCCTGCGGATGTGATCGCGGGCAAAGCGCGCGATCTGCGAGTTGAAGCCGCCGCAAAGGCCGCGCTCGGCGGTGCAGACGACGAGCAGATGCACGTTGTCGTTGCCCGTGCCGGTCATCAGGGCCGGGGCATCGCCGCCGCCACCGACCGCCTGGGTGATGTTGGCCAGAACCGCTGCCATGCGCTCCGAATAGGGACGCGCAGCCTCGGCAGCCTCTTGCGCACGGCGCAGCTTCGCCGCCGCGACCATCTGCATCGCCTTGGTGATCTTCTGCGTCGCCTTGACCGAGGCGATGCGGTTACGAAGGTCTTTCAGTGACGCCATGCTTCAAACTCTGTTCCCGCGTCCCGTCCCTGTTCAGGCAAAGGTCTTGGCGAAAGCATCGATCTCGGCCTTAAGCTTGCCGCGGAGATCGTCCGAGAGCGCCTTTTCCTTGCGAATGGCATCGAGCACGCTCTTGCCAGTCGAGCGCATATGCGCAAGCAGACCCTGCTCGAACTTGCCGACCTCGTTGATGGCGAGCTTGTCGAGATAGCCGTTGACGCCTGCGAAAATCACAGCGACCTGTTCTTCAGTCTTGAGCGGCGAGAACTGCGGCTGCTTGAGCAACTCGGTCAGGCGTGCGCCACGGTTGAGCAGACGCTGCGTTGCCGCGTCGAGATCGGAACCGAACTGCGCGAAGGCCGCCATTTCGCGATACTGCGCAAGCTCGCCCTTGATCGAGCCGGCGACCTGCTTCATCGCCTTGATCTGGGCAGAAGAGCCGACGCGCGACACCGACAGACCGACGTTCACGGCTGGGCGGATACCCTGGAAGAACAGGTTGGTTTCCAGGAAGATCTGGCCGTCGGTGATCGAGATCACGTTGGTCGGGATGTAGGCCGAGACATCGTTGGCCTGCGTTTCGATGATCGGCAAGGCCGTCAGCGAACCGGAACCGTTATCTTCGTTGAGCTTGGCAGCGCGCTCCAGCAAGCGGGAGTGCAGGTAGAAGACGTCGCCCGGATAGGCTTCGCGTCCCGGCGGGCGGCGCAGCAGCAACGACATCTGGCGATAAGCGACAGCCTGCTTGGACAGATCGTCATAAGCGATCAGCGCGTGCTTGCCGTTGTCACGGAAATATTCGCCCATAGTGCAGCCGGCAAACGGCGCGATGTACTGCAGCGGCGCCGGGTCCGAAGCGGTGGCGGCGATGATGATCGAATAGTCGAGTGCGCCGCGCTCTTCCAGAACCTTCACGAACTGTGCGACGGTCGAACGCTTCTGGCCGACGGCGACGTAGACGCAGTAGAGCTTTTCCGATTCCGGGCCGCTCTCGTGGATGGCCTTCTGATTCAGGATGGTGTCGAGAATGATGGCGGTCTTGCCGGTCTGGCGGTCGCCGATGACCAGCTCACGCTGGCCACGGCCAACCGGGATCAGAGCGTCAATTGCCTTGAGACCGGTCGACATCGGCTCATGCACCGACTTGCGCGGAATGATTCCGGGCGCCTTGACGTCGACGCGGCGACGTTCCTTGGCCTTGATCGGACCCTTGCCGTCAATCGGGTTGCCAAGCGCGTCGACGACGCGGCCGAGCAATTCCGGACCGACCGGAACGTCCACGATGGCGCCGGTACGCTTGACGGTGTCGCCTTCCTTGATGTCGCGGTCGTTACCGAAGATAACGACACCGACATTGTCGGCTTCAAGGTTGAGCGCCATGCCGCGAATGCCACCAGGGAATTCGACCATTTCGCCGGCCTGGACGTTGTCGAGGCCATAGACGCGGGCGATACCGTCACCGACCGACAGAACCTGGCCGACTTCGGAGACTTCGGCTTCCTTGCCGAAATTCTTGATCTGGTCTTTCAGAATTGCGGAGATTTCCGCGGCGCGGATGTCCATCAGCCGACCTCTTTAAGTGCAAGCTTGAGCGAATTGAGTTTGGTTTTAAGCGACGTATCGATCTGGCGCGAGCCCATCTTGACGATGAGGCCGCCGAGCAGCGAGGGATCCACGGTGACATTGAAAGTCACATCCTTGCCGGCAACGCTTTTCAGCGTGGCTTTGAGTTCGGCCTGCTGGGCAGCGCTCAGAACATGCGCCGACGTGACTTCAGCGGAAGCCTCGCCACGATGCTCGGCGGCAATCTTGCGGAAAGCCTTGATCATGCCGGGAACGGCAAACAGCCGGCGGTTACGCGCGACGACACGCAGGAAATTGCCGGCAAGACCAGTGATCTTGGCCTTGTCCACGATTGCGGAGATAGCACGCTCCTGATCCTCGGCGGCAAATACAGGGCTCTCGATAAGCCGCTTGAGATCGGCACTTCCTGCGAGCATCGTCTCGAAGCTCGTCAGAGCGGCCTCGACCTTGGCAACCGAATTTTCCTGGAGCGCGAGCTCGAAAAGAGAGCCTGCGTAACGTTCTGCAACACCCGAGATTGGCGAGGACGACTGAGCCACGGTCCGTCTTTTCTCTTGTTTGACAGGCCGCAGATTGTTGGCGCGAGCAAAAACTCTGGCTAAATCTTTGACCTTACTTAGGTTTTCTAAAGCCCAAGGGAACGGCTTTCGCTTCCCCCGGCTGAAAGTCGATTGCCGTCTAGCACAGGCCTTTTCAGACCGCAATCACACAGGGGCAAGGATTTCTGGCACTATTGTCGCATCTGCCAACCAGCTTCCGCCGCAAGCAACGGATTCAGGGCAGAAAGCCGAAGGCGAAGGCGAGCGGAAATGAAGCCAGTGCGAGATCTACAATCAACGCCACCCAGTTGTAGGGTGTGTTTGCTCCATCGGTCATCATGCCGAGAATTCGGCCGAAAGCCGTGAACAACCAGGAAAAACCGAGCGCCATATAGAGCAGCGGTTGCGCCAGCAAAATCGCGCATAAACCAAGGCCGAGATAGAAGCCGGCAATGCGGCTGCGCCCCTCTGCGACAGCTTCCGGTTTATCGGGGTGCGGTTGCAGGCGAAGCGCCTTGAATGCGAGGCCGGGCGCCAGGAACAGGATGAGTCCCAGCACGACCGTGACTATAGCGCTTGTCCACGCCAGCCATTCGCCTTGGCTCATCGGCCACGGAAATGAAAATTCCATCCCTACCCCCTCCTGGTCCGCAATCCGGCCGTGCCAATTTTCGTTCTTACGCAACTACGGACTGAACCCGGCTTGACGCCAGCCTGCCTCCGAAGCGATGAAAAACGCAAGGGCACCCGTGATCTTGACTACAGGAAACTCTGGGGATCGATGTCCACCTGAACACGTATCGAGCCCCTCGGTTTCGGGCCGGCTGCAAGCATCTCCCGGATGAAGGCCTGCATATCCGAGCGCCGCTCGCCATGCACAAGCAACCGGAACCGGTGCCGCCCGCCGACCAGCGCCAGCGGCGCTTCCGCTGGGCCCAGCACATGGATGTCAGAGCTTTCGGGCGCTACGCGGCGCAATCCACGTGCGTGAGCCTCCGCTTCGGCGCGCGTCGCCGCACTTATGATGATCCCGGCAAGCCGACCAAACGGCGGCAGCGCAGCACGTTCGCGCTCAGCAATCTCGCGCTGATAAAAACTTTCGGCGTCCCCCGACACGATCGCCTGCATGACCGGGTGGTCTGGCTGGTAAGTCTGCAGTAGGCCAAGGCTCTTCTTGCCGGTCCGTCCTGCCCGACCAGTTACCTGCGATAACAGTTGAAAAGTTCGCTCGGCCGCGCGCGGGTCGCCATTGGCGAGGCCCAGATCCGCATCAACTACGCCGACGAGCGTCATGTTGGGGAAGTTGTGGCCTTTTGCGACAAGCTGTGTGCCGATGACGATATCAGCCTCACCATTGGCGATGGCCTCGAGTTCCAGCCGCAGCCGCCGCACCCCACCCATGATGTCGGAGGAAAGCACGATGGTGCGAGCATCGGGAAAATGCGTGACAACCTCCTCGGCAATGCGCTCGACACCCGGCCCGCAAGCAACGAGATGATCGAAGGTCCCGCATTCGGGACATGCTTCCGGTCGCTTTTCGGCGTGGCCACAATGGTGACAGACGAGCTGGCCTCGAAAGCGGTGCTCGACCAGCCAGGACGAGCAAACCGGGCAACCGAAGCGATGCCCGCACACGCGGCAGAGCGTAAGCGGTGCGTAGCCGCGCCTGTTGAGAAACAGCAGCGACTGCTCTTTTTTCTCCAACCCTTGGCGAATATGAGAAAGCAATATCGGCGACAGGAAGCCACCGCGTGCTGGAGGGGCACGACGCATGTCGATTGCCTTGAGGTCGGGAAGTGCCGCATCGGCAAAGCGAGACGACAGAACGGCGCGCCTGTAGCGACCCTGCATGGCATTCACGCGGCTTTCAACAGACGGCGTCGCCGATGCCAGAACGATCGGGAAACTGCCGATGTTGCCGCGAACCACCGCCATATCGCGCGCATTGTAAAAAACGCGATCTTCCTGCTTGTAAGCCGGGTCGTGCTCCTCATCGATAACGATCAGGCCAAGCTCCTTGAACGGCAGGAACAAGGCCGAGCGGGCGCCGGCGACGACCCGCACCGTTCCTTCCGCCACCTGCCGCCAGACCCGCTCGCGCATACGTGGCGGCAGGTCGGAATGCCATTCTCCCGGTTTGGTCCCGAACCGGTTCTGGAAGCGTTCGAGAAATGCGTGGGTAAGCGCGATTTCGGGCAGAAGGATCAGCACCTGGTGCCCTTTGTCGAGCGCCGCCGCCACGGCTTCGAAATAGACCTCCGTCTTTCCAGAGCCGGTCACGCCGTCGAGCAGCGTGACGCCGAAGCCGCCGGTCACGACACCGGCGCGCAACGTTTCGGCAGCCGCGCGTTGGTCAGGCATCAGGTCGGGCGTTGCATAGGCAACGTCGGGCGGCGCGACTACCGGGCGCGGCGGTATCATCACTTGCTCGAACACACCTTGCGCCTTCAAACCGTCGACGACGGTCGAAGACACGCCAGCAGCGTGAGCAAGACCCGAACGCGTCCAGGCAAGGCCATCCGACGCCGTTTCGAGAACACGGGAGCGCGCAGTTGTCAGTCGATCCGGCTCCGCCATCGTGCGGCGCAGTCCTTCGATCCACGGCTCGGGATCAAAGGCCTCGGGTGCGCGCAACAACATGCGCGCCACCATGCCGGGAGGAGAAAGCGTGTATTGGGAAACCCAGTCGACGAAACGGCGCGTGGCTTGGTCTATCGGCGGGCAATCGAAGACCTGTTCGATTGGCCTCAGCTTCTTCGAATCAATGTTTTCGACAGCGCCATCCCAGACGATACCGGCAACCTGACGGGGTCCTAGCGGCACGCGCACGATCGAACCCGGCACCACCTGCATTCCCTCGGGAACCGCATAGGTGTAGGGGCGTTCTGCCGGCATAGGCACCAGTACGGGAGCCGCCGTGCGAAAGGGCGAATCTTTACTCATCGAGCGTGACCTTGCCCCGACTTTGGTCTAGAGCAAAGGCCAACGCTGCGTGCGCCCTTCCTGCATTCAAAGATTGCCAAGGAGACTGACATGAAATTCTTCGTCGATACCGCCGACATCAAGGAAATCCGGGAACTGAACGAGCTTGGCCTTGTCGACGGCGTCACCACCAATCCTTCTTTGATCCTGAAGTCGGGCGGCAAGATCGATGAGGTGACCCGCCAGATCTGCGACATCGTCAAGGGTCCCGTCTCCGCCGAAGTCACTGCCACCGACTACGCCGGCATGATGGCCGAGGCCAAGGTGCTGGCCAAGATCGCCGACAACGTCGCCATCAAGGTGCCGCTCACCTTCGACGGATTGAAAGCCTGCAAGGCGATCCGCTCGGAAGGCCGCATGGTCAACGTCACGCTGTGCTTCTCCGCCACGCAGGCGCTGCTTGCCGCCAAGGCCGGCGCCTCGTTCATCTCGCCCTTCGTCGGCCGTCTCGACGACATCGGCATCGAGGGCATGGACCTGATCTCGGAGATCCGCCAGATCTATGACAACTACGATTTCGCCACCGAAATCCTGGTCGCCTCGGTACGCACCATCAACCATGTCAAGGATGCGGCATTGATTGGCGCTGATGTCGCCACCGTGCCGCCGGCCACCTTGCGTGCTCTCGTCAAGCATCCGCTCACCGACAAGGGTCTCGAAGCCTTCCTCGCCGACTGGGCGAAAACAGGCCAGAAGATCGGTTGATTGGGAATGGCGGAGCGCTAGCTGCGCTTCGCCAGATCCTGCCCGATCGCCAAGCGCAGCAACTCGGCCAGTTCCCGCGCTGCCCTGTTCTCGGCATCGATCTGGGCGCGATAGGAGGCAAACTCCTGCGCCGGCTTGTCGAAGGAAGAGGAAATCGAGCGCTTGCCGGTGCTGACGACCTTGCCGGTGCCTGCCTCGACAAGTTTGTACGACGCCGTCAGCGTTACCGTTCCCGCTGTCGGTTCGTCCTGATCCGTCGTAACCTGGATCGTCGCGGCCGACTGGACCAGCTCGCTGACATCGAGATCGAGCGAATAGGCCGGCGTGGCAGGCTCGCCTGCACCGCGCGTCAAGCCGAAGATAAGGTTGTTGCGCACCTGCTGCGCATAGCGCGTCTTGACCGGCTTGACGGCGATCGACGCCATTTCCTCGGCCGCACCGACAGTGCTGCCCGGCGACAGCGGCGCGTTGGAATAGAGCGGACGCACCGTGCAAGCCGATGCAAGTGCTGCGCAGAAAAACACGCCAGCGAGCAATACCGGGCGCAAACGGGGCGTCACAGCAGGCTTGCTGTTCTCATGCAACGACATTGACGATCCTCTGGGGCACGACGATGACTTTGCGCGGCGTCTTGCCCTCGAGCGCCTTCTGCACGAAGTCGAGAGCCAGTGCCGCCTTTTCGACCGCAGCTTGATCCGCGTCGCGGGCAATTGTCAAATCGCCACGCTTCTTTCCGTTGACCTGCACCGGCAAAACGACCTCGTTATCGATGACGAGCGCCGGATCGAAGGTGGGCCAGCGCGCGGCTGCAACCAGACCCTTGCCGCCCAGCGCTTGCCAGGATTCCTCGGCCAGATGCGGCATCATCGGCGCAATCATGATGATGAGGAACTCGAGCGCCTGCCGCACCGCGCCAGCACGCTCCACATTCCCGTCATTTACGGCAGCAACCTGCGGCGACAGCACATTGGCGAGTTCATAAAGGCGGGCAACCGCCTTGTTGAAATGCAGCCGCTCGATGTCCTCGCCCACCGCCTTCAGAATCTTGTGGGCAGCGCGCGAAACGGCGGCCGCTTCTCCATCGGAGGCCACCTTCGGCGCAACGCCCTGCAAGGCAGGTGCCGCATCCGCCACCAACCGCCAGATACGCTGCACGAAACGATGCGCGCCTTCGACGCCGGCCTCCGTCCAGATCACGTCGCGCTCAGGCGGTGAATCCGACAGCATGAACCAGCGCGCCGTGTCGGCTCCGTAGCTGGTGATGATGTCGTCGGGATCGACAACATTCTTCTTCGACTTCGACATCTTCTCGATCGAGCCGATCTCGATCGGGGTACCATCGACCAGAAGCGTCGCCTTGCGGACGCCGTCCGCCTCATCGACCTTGACCTCGGCGGGCGTAACCCAGCCCTGCGGCCCCTTGTAAGTCTCGTGCACCACCATGCCTTGCGTGAACAAGCCCTCGAAAGGCTCTTCGACCGCATTGACGTGGCCCGTCGCCTTCATGGCGCGCGTGAAGAAGCGCGAATAGAGCAGGTGCAGGATCGCGTGCTCGATGCCACCGATATACTGGTTGACCGGCAACCAGCCGCCCTTGCCGTCAACATAGGAAAGCGTCGTCGGCGCCTTCTCGTTCCAGGGATCGGTGAAGCGCGCGAAATACCACGACGAATCCACGAACGTATCCATCGTGTCCGTATCGCGCCTCGCCTTCTTGCCGCATTTCGGGCAATCGGTGTGCTTCCATGTCGGGTGGTGGTCGAGCGGATTGCCCGGCTTGTCGAAGGTCACGTCGGACGGCAGTTCCACGGGCAGCTGCTCGAATGGAACGGGAACCGCGCCGCAATCGTCGCAATGAATTACGGGAATTGGGCAACCCCAATAGCGCTGGCGCGAGATCAGCCAGTCGCGCAATCGGAACTGCACCTTGCGTTCGGCCTGCGGCCGATTGCCCTTAGCAACGCCGGAAAGACGCGTCGCCACCTCGTTGAACGCCTGATCAGGGCTCATGCCATCGAGGAAACGCGAATTGATCATCTTGCCGTCGTCGGAATAAGCCTCTTCCGTGATCTGGAAAGCGGTCGCATCGACGCCGTCCGGCTTCACCACCGGCACCACCGGCAGACCGTACTTGTTGGCGAAATCCAGATCGCGCTGGTCGTGTGCCGGACAGCCGAAAATGGCGCCGGTGCCGTAGTCCATCAAGACGAAATTGGCGACATAGACCGGCAGCGTCCAATTCGCATCGAACGGGTGCACCACGCGAATACCGGTGTCGAAGCCGCGCTTTTCCGCCGTCTCCAGTTCTGCTGCCGAGGTGCCGCGATGACGCACATCCTCGATGAAGGTGGCAAGCTCGGCATTGCCCTCGGCCGCCTTCCTTGCCAGCGGATGGTCCGCGGCGATCGCCAGGAAGGACGCGCCGAAAATCGTGTCGGGGCGAGTGGTGTAGACTTCAAGCTCGCTCTCGCCCGCTGGCGCCGTTTCCTTGACCAGGGGCCAGCGAAGCAGCAATCCTTCCGAGCGGCCTATCCAGTTGGCCTGCATCAGCTTCACCTTGTCGGGCCAGCGGTCAAGCGTACCCAGCCCGTCCAGCAGATCCTGCGACATAGACGTGATCTTGAAGAACCACTGCGTCAGGTCGCGCTGCTCAACCGGCGCGCCGGAGCGCCAGCCCTTGCCGTCTATGACCTGCTCGTTGGCGAGCACCGTCATGTCGACCGGGTCCCAGTTGACCTTGGCCGACCGACGCTCGACCAGCCCGGCCTTCCAGAAATCGAGGAACATCTTCTGCTGATGGCGATAGTAGCTCGGGTCGCAGGTCGCGAACTCGCGCGCCCAGTCGAGCGAAAGGCCCATCGTCTTCAACTGGCCCTTCATCGTCTTGATGTTGGAATAGGTCCAGTCGCGCGGGTTTACCTTGTTGTCGCGCGCGGCGTTTTCAGCCGGCAGCCCGAACGCATCCCAACCCATCGGGTGAAGCACGTTTTCGCCCTTGGCCCGATGATAACGCGCAACCACGTCGCCCATAGCGTAGTTGCGGACATGGCCCATGTGGATGCGCCCTGATGGGTAAGGGAACATCTCCAGCACGTAGTATTTCGGGCGCGGGTCCTCGTTCTTCGTCTCGAACAGCTTCTCGGCATCCCAGGCCTTCTGCCACTTGGGTTCGGACGCGCGCGGATTGTATCGTTCGGTTGCCATGACCGGTTTTTCTTTTAAAAGCATGCGGAAAGCAGACCGGCTTGCGCCGGTTGCGGGAACATGGCCCCGGTCTTCACCACGGTTTGCAGAACCCGTCAACCATATGGTGCAAAGCCGGGGCAAAAACGGCACCTTCGAAACGACAGGAACATGATATGGGCAATGCGGTCGAACAGCTTGCACTGGTCAAAGCCAAGATTGCGGACGCGGAGCGCCAAGGCGATCGTGTGGCCGGCTCCGCTATGTTGGTCGCCGTATCCAAGACTTTCGACGCCGAAACGATTCGCCCTGTCATCGAGGCTGGCCAGCGCGTATTCGGCGAAAATCGCGTGCAGGAAGCACAAGGCAAGTGGCCTGCCCTTAAAGGCGATTTTCCCGACATTGAGCTTCACCTGATCGGCCCGCTCCAATCCAACAAGGCAAAGGAAGCCGTCGCCCTGTTCGACGTCATCGAAACCGTCGACCGTGAAAAGATCGCCGCCGAACTCGCCAAGGAAATGGCCAAACAGAACCGCGTGCTCAGACTCTACGTCCAGGTCAATACGGGTTCGGAGCCGCAAAAGGCCGGCATAGAACCGACAGAAGCGGTCGCCTTTGTCCAGCGTTGCCGTAACATCTATGGCCTCGCCATCGAGGGGCTGATGTGCATTCCGCCGGCCGACGAGAACCCCGGCCCCCACTTCGCGCTGTTGGAAAAGCTGGCCCGCGAAGCCGGAGTTGCCAAGCTGTCGATGGGTATGTCGGGCGATTATGAACTGGCAATTGCCTTCGGCGCCACCGGCGTGCGTGTCGGCTCGGCCATCTTCGGCAGCCGGTAACGCCAAAGCCGGCAAAAGATTGTCCGCAACGTCGGCCACTCCTCCTCTCCCTGCCCTACGCGGGAGAGGGTAAGGGTGAGGGGCTGTTTCCAGCACCTCAAGAAAAAGGCCTGAGCGATGCGCCCCGGTCCTTTTCGCGCAGTATCGCGGACGACATCTGCTTCAAAGAAATTTCCGGTGTCCTCAAAGCAGTCGGGCGCCGGGGCCATTCTCCGCCAGATGATCGTCCGCGTTGACCAGGGGGCAGCGTTTCACGCTCAGGCATCCGCAGCCGATGCACATCGCCATTTTGTCGCGAAGCGCCGTGAGAAGATCGATCCGCCGCGTCAGATCGTTATGCCAGTTGTCGGCAATGCGCTCCCAGTCGCGTGTATAGGGCGGCGCGTCGCGCGGCAGTTGCGAGAGCGCTTCCGATATCTCGGCAAGCGGGATGCCCGCGCTCTGTGCGACCTTGATGACAGTCACCCGCCTCAGGATTTCACGCCGATAGACCCGATGATTGGCCGAAGTCCTTTCGGATGCGATCAGCCCCTTGCGTTCATAGAAATGAAGCGTGGAAATGGGCAATCCGCAGCGGCGCGAGAGTTCACCAACGGACAATTCCTTCTTCGTCATTCGGACCCCCTTGACCTCAACCAAAGTTGAGGCCGTAGCAACATACCCGTCAAGAGGACACAGACATGGCGGACATGGGCATGGCCGAAACGGGCACTGCGGCAGCGGAGGATACGGAGACATTCGTGTCATGGAGGGAGTTTCTTGGAAGCCCCTACGCGGCATCGCTCGCTCTGGTGTGCCTGGCCGTATGGCTTCACGCGGCGGACAGCATGATCGTCGCCACCATGCTCCCCTCCATTGTGGCCGAGATCGGCGGGACCGCCTTGGTGGGGTGGTCGGTCTCACTCTACGAGATCGGGTCGATCGTCGCGGGGGCGGCCAGCGCATTGCTGACCATGCGCTTCGGCCTGCGCGCGCCGATGAGCATGGCAGCCGCCCTGTTCGGGTCCGGTTGCATCGTCAGCGCCGTCAGCCCGACCATGCCGTTGCTTCTGACGGGACGCGCCTTGCAAGGGCTCGGCGGCGGAGGTCTGGTGGCAATGGGCTTCGTCGCGGTCGGCCTGATCTTCCCGCGCCGCTACATTGCGCGCGCGATGGCGGCCGTTTCGACCCTTTGGGGAATCTCGGCCTTCGCCGGGCCGTTGGTCGGCGGCTTCTTCGTGGAATATGCGAACTGGCGTTGGGGCTTCGCCTTCTTTGCCTGCCAGGCATTCGCCCTCGCCTTCTGGATTGTCTTGCGAAGCCGCACAGGCGCGACACAGCCTGCTGCCGGCGCTACCGGGTTTCCTGGCGGGCGTTTGTCCCTGTTGAGCCTCGCGGTGGTCCTGGTCGCCTTTGGCGGGGTCGAAGTCTCGATCCCGCGAACGGTTCCTTCCGTTGCCGCTGGCCTGTTCTGCTTGATCGCCTTTCTGTGGATGGACGAGCGGGCGGGCGACAGTCGGCTTCTTCCGCGCCGCCCGTTCGATCCGTGGCGTCCGGCCGGTGCCGCGCTGCTCATGATCCTGTCCATGTCGATGGCAACCATGGCCATCACCGCGTTTGGGCCGCTGTTGGTCACGGCGATCCATGGCGTCTCCGCGCTGACCGCCGGTTACATCTTTGCCTGTTCGTCTATCGGTTGGTCGGTCATGGCTGTTCTGGTCAGCGGATTGCCCGAGCGGTTCGATCGGCTGGTTATCGCCCTCGGCATGACGGTCGTAACCCTTAGCATCCTCGGCTTTCTCTATGCGGTTCCCAACGGGCCTGTCTGGCTGATCGCGGCTTCCTCGGCCATGGAGGGCGGCGGCTTCGGGATGGCGTGGACATTCATTCTCAGGCGAACGATCGCGGTTGCCGATGCAGACGAGGTCCAGCGGGTTTCCGGCGCGATCCCCACCGTACAGAGGCTTGGCTATGCTCTCGGCGCAGCCTATGTCGGGATCGTGGCAAATGCTTCGGGCCTGCTTTCCATGGAGACCCCCTCAGACGCTGCGAAGGTTGCCCGATGGATCTTCATGTCATGCATACCCTTCGCGGCAATCGGGCTGATTGCCATGAGCGCGCTGGTGCGCGATCGGAACAGGAAATCGCGGCTGCGATCGAAATGAGCCTGAACGGGTGAAATCCTGATTGGACCTGTCGCGCAATTGCTGACCGGCGTGACGGATCGTTGTCCGCCGAAGTTCAGGGAAAACTTCCGCGGCAAAAGTCAGGCGCGAAAATCCGGCTTTTTCGGCGGATATTTGCGACAGGGATTATTCCGTATTTGAAAAAGGCCGGAGCGATGCGCCCCGGCCTTTTTCGCAGAACGTGCCGAAAACCTTATTCGGCGGAAACGATCTTGCCGCCTTCCCACTTGAACAGCGAGAAGCTCGGCGAGGTGAGGTCGCCGTTCTCGCCATAGGTCAGCTTGCCAATGGCCGTCGCAATCGGCTCGCCCGACTTCAGAGCGGCCGCAACGGCGGCTGTGTTATCAACCTTGCCGGCCTTCTCGATACCGGCCTTGATGACCTCGACGGCAGCATAGGCGTTGAGTGTGAAGGCCTCCGGCGGAATGCCCTTGTCCTTCAGGACCGCCACGGCATCGGCCGAATCCGGATTCTTCAGTGCATCGGATGCGTTGGTGAAGATCGTGCCGGCGGCAGCTTCATTGCCGATCGCCCAGAATTCCGTGTTGGACAGGCCCTCGCCACCGATAATGGTTGCCTTTACGCCTGCATCGGCAAGCTGGCGGGCAAGCAGGCCACCCTCGGGGTGATAGCCGCCGAAATAGATCACATCGACGTTGTCGGCCTTGAGACGCGTGACCAATGCCGAGAGGTCCTTCTCGCCCGGGTTGAGCGAATTGTAGGCAACCTCGGTAACGCCGCCTGCATTGATGGCCGCCTTGAAGGCATCGGCGAGGCCTTTGCCATAGGTAGCCTTGTCGTGGATGATGGCAATGCGCTTGTCCTTCAGGTTCTTGAGCACGTAGGAGGCGGCAACCTCGGCCTGCTGGTCATCGCGGCCGCAGGTACGCAGCACGTTGGTGAGGCCTCGTGCTGTAAGATCCGGCGCCGTAGCAGTCGGAGTCACCATCAGGATACCGTTCTCGGCGAACACATCCGATGCCGGGATGGCAACCCCGGACGTGACCGGACCGACGACGTAGTGCACGCCGTCGCCAACGAGCAGGTTGGCAGCGGAAACGCCCTGCTTGGGATCGCCTGCGTCATCGGTGAGCTTCAGCACGACCTGTTCGCCAAGGATGCCGCCTTTCGCGTTGATAGTATCCACGGCGGCTTGGGCGCCATTCTTGACCTGGTCGCCATACGCCGCGACAGGCCCGGTGAGCGGGGCGACAAGGCCGATGACGATATCAGCCTGCGCAACGGTTGCAAAAGCGAGCGATGCGATCATCGCGACGCTGGCTAAAAGCTTGTTTCTCATGGCTTTCTCCTTCTTTCGCGAACCAAGGGGTTCAGCGAATTCTGGTCGAGCCATAGCCTCTGCGGTCCGCCTTTGCAATCGACCCAGAGCGACGCAATGCACATCAATGGTTGTGCCAGCGGTTGTAGGAAGGCGGGCGAAAATACGCTTCAGCTACCCGCGCCGAGGCAGGCATTCCGGCTCGTGCCGACTGCCATCCGTCAGTGCAGCAAAAACTCGCCGTCCACTTTTCGCCACTCGTTCGGGCCGATCAGCGCCTTGTGCGTATAGCTCACCGAGTGTAACGGGCCTTCCAGCTTTGCTTTCCAGAACTCGATGAATTTCACCAGCACCGGAAACTTCGGCGCGATGTCGTAGTCCTGCCATATGAAGGTTTGCAGCAAATGGGGGTGATCGGGAAAGTGATAGAGTATCTTCGCCGTCGTCAGCCCGTAGCCCTTCAGCATCAGTTCCAGTTCGCCTTGGTCACGCATGGTTGCCTCACAACGTGTACCTGCCTGGCGCAAACTGTGCGCCTACATGGTTAATCATTCGTTGAAACGAACGGACGGCGGGTTTTGTTGCTGTCAAGTCGGTAACTTGGGAGATTTCGCGCCAGACGCTGCACGGTGTACGATTTTTGCGACATGCTGCCACGAACCGAACGTCTAATATTGCCGATTGAACGGAACTGTTAATAATGCCCATCTTCGCGGCGCGAGGCTCTCGTCATCGCCCCGCAACCTCAGATAGCAGATTTCGGGAGGAAAGCAGTCAATGTCCGACGTTCATGTCCACCGTGTGCAACCCGGCTGGAAGAAGAATGCGCTGATCGACAACGAGACCTATTTGAAGTGGTACGCCGACAGCGTGAAGAGCCCGGACAAATTCTGGGGCAAGCATGGCAAGCGCATCGACTGGTTCAAGCCCTATAGCAAGGTGAGGAACGCCTCCTTCGACGGCAAGGTCTCGATCAAGTGGTTCGAGGATGGGCTGACCAACGTCTCCTACAACTGCATCGACCGCCACCTGAAGAAGCGCGGCAACCAGGTCGCCATCATCTGGGAAGGCGACAATCCCTATGACGAGAAGAAGGTCACCTACAACGAACTGCACGAGCATGTCTGCCGCTTCGCCAACGTGTTGAAGAAGCACGGCGTCAAGAAGGGCGACCGCGTCACCATCTACATGCCGATGATCCTGGAAGCGGCCTATGCGATGTTCGCCTGCACGCGCATCGGTGCCATCCATTCGGTCGTGTTCGGCGGCTTCTCGCCCGATGCACTGGCAGGCCGCATCGTCGACTGCAAGTCGAACTTCGTCATCACCGCCGACGAGGGCCTGCGCGCCGGCAAGCACATTCCCCTGAAGGACAATACCGACAAGGCCATCGAGATCGCCGCCAGGGAAGGCATCAAGGTCGACAAGGTCGTCGTCGTGCACCGCACCGGCGGCAAGATCGACTGGGCCGAAGGCCGCGACGTCTGGCTGCATGAGGAAGCGGCTTCGGTAAAGCCCGACTGCAAGCCGGAGAAGATGAAGGCGGAAGACCCGCTGTTCATCCTCTACACATCAGGCTCGACCGGCAAGCCGAAGGGCGTGCTGCACACCACCGGCGGCTACCTCGTCTACGTCTCGATGACCCACCAGTACATCTTCGACTACCACGATGGCGACGTCTACTGGTGCACCGCTGACGTCGGCTGGGTGACCGGCCACTCCTACATCCTCTACGGGCCGCTCGCCAACGGCGCGACGACGCTGATGTTCGAGGGCGTTCCCAACTATCCGACGCCGTCGCGCTTCTGGGAAGTCGTCGACAAGCACAAGGTCAACATCTTCTACACCGCGCCGACCGCCATCCGGGCGCTGCGCGGTGCGGGCGACGAGTGGGTCAAGAAGTCGTCGCGCAAGTCGTTGCGCATCCTGGGATCCGTCGGCGAGCCGATCAATCCGGAAGCCTGGGAGTGGTACTACAATGTCGTCGGCGAGAAGAAGTGCCCGGTGGTCGACACCTGGTGGCAGACCGAGAATGGCGGCATCCTGATCGCCCCGCTGCCCGGTGCGACCGACCTCAAGGCAGGTTCGGCAACGCGGCCCTTCTTTGGCATCGTGCCGGAGATCGTCGACGGCGACGGCAATGTCATCGAGGGCGAAGGCAGCGGCAACCTGTGCATCAAGCATCCCTGGCCCGGCATGATGCGCACCGTGTTCGGCGACCACGACCGCTTCGTGCAGACCTATTTCTCCACCTACAAGGGCAAGTACTTCACCGGTGACGGCTGCCGCCGCGACGGCGACGACTACTACTGGATTACCGGCCGCGTCGACGACGTCATCAACGTGTCCGGTCACCGCATGGGCACGGCGGAAGTCGAGTCGGCGCTGGTTGCCCACGATAAGGTCTCGGAGGCGGCAGTCGTCGGCTATCCGCACGACATCAAGGGACAGGGCATCTACTGCTACGTCACGCTTGCCGAAGGCGAGACGCCCAGCGAAGGCCTGCGCAAGGAACTGATCGCGCATGTGCGCAAGGAGATCGGGGCCATCGCCACGCCGGACAAGATCCAGTTCGCGCCCGGCCTGCCCAAGACCCGCTCGGCCAAGATCATGCGCCGCATCCTGCGCAAGATCGCAGAAGACGAGTACACCTCGCTGGGTGACACCTCAACACTTGCCGATCCCACCGTCGTTGACGACCTCATTGCCAACAGGCAGAACAAGAGGGAAAGTGCCTAGGTAAATCCCGCAGAGGCGCAAAGCAGTTTCGCTTTCGCCATTGCAAGATCCGAAAGATAGAGCATTGGGATCGGTCATCACTCCCAATGCTTCAGATGCTAAAGGCGCTAATGGCCGGGGTTGGGCACGTCAAGGAACTATGGCGCTATCCTGCCAGTTCGCTTGGCGGAGAGGTCTTGCGCACGATGGCCGTCGGCACGAACGGAGCCGACGGCGACAGGCTTTTCGGGCTGATCGATGCAGCAAGCGGCGAGATCGCCCGTCCGGATACCGTGGCCAGATGGCAAAAGGTGCCGCGCATCCTCGCCAGGCTGAGGTCGGATCGCTCGCTGGAAGTGTCGGTGCCGGGAACCGATGCGTGGTGGCCTGCGCCAGCCAAGGAAACCGACGCAGCCATATCCGCTTATCTTGGCTTTGATACTGCTATCCGGCCATTTGCGAGAACGTTCGCACGCGGCTATACCGGCGCCTTCACAAAGGCGCGTTACGACAAGGCGCCGATCCACCTTCTGACCACCGCTTCACTGGCAAGATTGCAGGCACTCCATCCGACCGGCAACATCGACACAAGGCGATTTCGCCCCAGCGTTCTGGTCGACATTCCCGAGGTTGAAGGCTCGTTCCCCGAAACAGAATGGATGGGGCGCCGGATCGCCATCGGCTCGGTCGAATTGACAATAGTAGAACCGTGCCGCCGGTGTGGTTTTACGATCATCGCCCAGGAAGGGCTGGATCACGACCCCAACATCTTGCGCACGCTCGTTCGTCACAACAGGCACAACTTCGGCGTCTATTGCCGTGTCGACCATACCGGGGACATTGGCATCGACGATACGATGCGCCTTTTGCCCGAGTGACACGCACGCCCCGGAAACCTTCGCCCACCGTCGTCCTCTTGCAATCGAAAGCGACGCACCCCATCATGTGGTTGTGTTCAACCAAGTGAAAGGAGGTGATCCGATGTCTAGTGATTTCGTTTCCATGCGCATGGTCCCGGCGGATCGCCTTTGCGGGGAACAGCCTCTCCGTTAAGTGCCATGCCGCGCGGCAAAGGGTTCCTCGGAACCCGTCATGGGCTGCGTACTGGACGAAGACACGGAAAGGCCGCCTGCTTCGAAAGAAGCGGCGGCCTTTTTGCTTGTCTGGCTCTATCCCCGGCCGAGCAAGCTCCGCGCCCACTAACTTTATTTCGTCAAAGCCAACCTTTCGGCGTTCCTCGCGATTTCCTGGAAAGCGCTCGTCAAGGCAGCGCCATCGGCGGCAAGATAGTAGTGCTTGACGCCACCCGCATCATCCGACGCGCATTCCGACATGACGATCTTGGCGTTAGCGTCTGTAAGCTTGAAACCGATCGTAAACACCTCGATCTTGTCTTGCTTCATGCGCCTGCAAAGCTCCTTGGCCGCGTCCATTGAATTCAACCCGCTAATATATGACTTGTTGAATTCACCATCTGTCATCAGGATCGCGATCTTTTTCGCCTTGTCATCGTTGTACTCGAGCGGGCCGGAGCCCGGTGCTGCGGCCTCAAGCGTATCGCGCCAGGACGGTGAAAGAAGATATCGCGTCCACTGGATGCCGATATGCCCTGCCGTGGAGCCATTCGCCGAAAAGTTCTTAATCGCATCAACCAGAGCCTGCTTGTTGATTGTCAGGGGCACGAGGGACGCTGCCGGGCAGACACCGGATTTGTCGTCACGGTTGACCATCGCGGTGACGGGACCGGCGTCGGAATAATCCATGCTGGTGCCGCTCACGCTTTTGCGCTCAGTCGAACACTTGTCACTGACGGATACCGTCTGCGGCGTATTGATCGACGGCGGGGCGTCCGCCTTACCCTTGCTGCCGGGCGCTTCGCGAAAAACGGTATGCGCCAAGGGGCCGGTGTTTACGCCCTCAGAGTAAGGTACGATAGCGACACGGACGCGTGGCGCGCTCGGGTTGTTCATGTCGAGAAACGTCCCGACAGCACCGGTTGCTGCATCCTTCAAGTCCTTGATCTTCTGGCCACCCATCGAGCCGGTGACATCGAGCATCATCGCAACTTCGATATGCTTGTCTGAGTAGACGGCGGCACCGGTATTGCGGATGCGCTTGACGTTGTTCTGGCCGAACAATGCGAAATACAGGGGCACATCGACATAGGCGCTGGCCGTAACCGTTTTGGCCGCCCTGTCGATAACCAATGTGTCGAGCACGATCTTGTCGTAAGGCAAAGCACCGCCTGCACTGTTGGCAGTTAGGAAAGCCGACACCCTCTTGCGCGCTTCCTCTTCCGTTGCCGAACCAGTGGTAAGATCGCGGGCTGTGGAAGTGACGGCTGTATCCACCGCATTCTGCAAAGCGGACTTGGCATTCATGAGCTGCGCCGTGTCGACGCCGAAGCCAACGGCCAGCGCGAGCACCGCAACGACCAGACCGAAAATGATTGCGAAATTGCCGCGTCGATCCGCTCCAAAGCGCATTGCCGATCGACCCATCATCCCACGCCGCCGCATTGTCCTGCCTCCAAATGACACGGCATCGATGCCGTTGCCTGGTGCATTGCAGGATTCTGGCCGATTGCGGTGAGTTGGTGAGCCAGAGCGAGGCGCAACTCATCAACCCATTGTTTTTATTAATATTCACCCGCACGGATGGTAAAAGCCGTGTAAACGTATTGGCGAGTTCGCTTAGATGTTTACCGAGCGCTTACCATCTCTTGCGCCACCGTCGATCAATGCATTTCAGGCTGCCCATTCCGGGACACCATGACATGTGTCGAAACGGGGCACGTATCGAAACGGGTCAGTAGCACCAACCCGCTCGTTTGCCTCCCTGATAAGGCCTGACAAGGCTGCGAACGATCATTTCCTCGGCAACCCGTTTCCCGTCGCCGGCAACCACATCTGCCAGGACACGGCCATAGTATTTTGCCCCGCCGATATTCGAGAGCAGGATAGGTTTCACACCGAGGATATCTGCAAGCCCATCCCGGGCGCGTAGAGTTGCGTCGTGCTCGGACCTGCAGCGACTTTTCATCTCCGGCGCGTCGATACCGCGTATCCGAATATTTATCCGCAGCGACTGCCCAGGCCAAACCAAGGCGTCCGCCAGGAAAGTATCACCGTCGAGCACATCGACCACATTTGCCTCAACGGGACCGTCAAACGTCTTGGCAGCGTGAGCGGACGAAATGCCCGACAGCGAAACCGTGACCAATAATCCGGCAGTGATCAATTGCGAAGCGTATGGCAACTTCATGCAAGGAAATTATTCCTATAAACAACTCCTTGCAAGGTCAAATTGGCGATTGGCTCTACGCAAGAGCTTCCACGCCGACCGTTCGGTCTATGCCATGAAATGGAGGCGACGCCGGATGGTTGTCCTGCTCGTAGGTCCATACTTTGAAGAGGTTGAGGCGGTGCGGTCCGAAGCTGTGCAACAACGGAACGTCGGTGGCATCACGCCCGCGTGCGACCACGACCCTGCCAACACGCGGCACATTGTGCCGAGCATCGAAAGTATACCACTTGCCGTCCAGGAACACCTCGATCCATGCCGAAAAGTCCATCGGCGCCGGATCTGCCGGCACACCGATGTCGCCGAGATACCCGTTTACATAGCGCGCAGGAATGTTCATGCAGCGGCATAAGGTGATCGCGAGATGCGCGAAATCGCGGCACACCCCAACCCGTTCCTCATGAGCTTGCGCCGCCGTTCGTGTGGCGCGTGCATAACCGTACCCGAACGAAAGCCGGTTGTGCACATAGTCAACGATGGCCTGCACTCTCGCCCATCCTGGCGGGATTGCGCCGAACAGCTGCCAGGCAAGGTTGCTCATATGATCGGTTTCGCAGTAACGGCTGCCGAGAAGGAAGCCCAGCGTCTCGTGCGGCAGATCCTGTACCGGCGTTTCCTTGGCCAACGTATTGACCTCGTCAGGCAGCCCCGAATCCTGAACGATCGCATCGTACATGATGCGGAAGCCACCCGCCGGAGCCATGAAACGACGGCAGGTATTTCCATAAATATCGAGATAGAGAGTGCTCGGAACTTCCGGCGACGTCAGCACCTCCGTCTGGCGCGTTATATCGTCCTGTCGTCCTTTATTGATTTCGAGCATTGATATGATGGGCGTGTCCTGCTCGCATTCAACAGCGATCTCATAGCCAAGCCGGATCAGCATCGCAGTACCTCGTGGCGTAGATTTTCAGAGAGGAAAGTCCTTCTCTTCAACGCATGCCGAGGTCGATGGTTCCCGACGAGCTAAACACACTCACCGATATCGAATACTGACTTCAGAAATCGGCTGTAAGGCCCCTTACCTCCCAGTCGCCGTAGCGGCCTGGTTCCATGCCGCCCCTTCCACCCAGTTCCTTGGGCCGCGCCGATTCTGCGGCAATATATTGCTTGCGCCTTGCTTCAGCCTCTGCGAGCGCGCGCTGGGCGGCAGCGGACAGTTTCCTGATCTCCTTCGCTTCGCTGCCTAGCCTCGAACTATTGTTTTCTTCAATCATGTCACCTGCCTACGGATTGAAACGCCAGAAACTCTTTCCCATCATATAGCGAAACCGGTGGATAGGATCGACCCTTTCCGCACTGGTAAAACGGAGCAGACGATGAATACACTTCGCACCGCCATGCTTCTTGCCGCGATGACTGCGCTTTTCATGGGCGTAGGCTACATGATCGGTGGATCGGGCGGCATGATGATCGCGCTTGTCATAGCCGCGGCCACGAACCTGTTCAGCTACTGGAATGCCGACAAGATGGTGCTTGCCATGCATCACGCCATCGAAGTCGATGAGAAGAACGCGCCGGAATTTTACGCGATCGTTCGCGAACTAGCTTCCCGCGCAGGCTTGCCGATGCCCCGCACATACATCATAGACACGCCGCAGCCGAACGCTTTCGCGACCGGGCGCAACCCCGAAAATGCTGCCGTCGCAGCCTCCACCGGCCTCTTGGAGCGCCTTTCTCATGAAGAGGTGGCGGCCGTCATGGCCCATGAACTGGCCCATGTGCAGTATCGCGACACCTTGACCATGACAATTGTTGCGACGCTGGCCGGGGCCATTTCCATGCTTGGAAACTTCGCATTCTTCTTTGGTGGAAATCGCGACAACAATAATCCGCTTGGCTTTGTCGGCGTTCTAATAGCCATGATCGTGGCTCCATTTGCCGCAATGATCGTTCAGATGGCCGTAAGTCGGACGCGCGAATATGCAGCGGATCGGCGTGGCGCGGAAATATGCGGCCATCCGCTTTGGCTTGCTTCCGCCCTTGACAAGATCGCCCGAACCGCAGAACGCATTCCCAATGCCGAGGCGGAACGAAATCCCGCGACAGCTCATCTTTTTATCATCAATCCGCTTTCCGGCGAACGCATGGACAATCTGTTCTCAACTCACCCCGCTACGGCCAACCGCATTGCCGCGCTGCAGGCGATGACTACGGAAATGGCTGAGCGGCCTCTTCCGCAGGAACAAGCCTCTCAGCCGGACGGGACGGATGAGCCGACAGGCCCATGGGAGAGCACCAAGCGCCCCGAAACCGAGCAGTCACCCGAACCGAAAGCCAATCCTTGGGGCCGCAATCCGACTGGACCAAAGGGTCCCTGGAAGTGACCAGCCAGAAAGCGCTACTGCAAAAGCGCTCTTCACAAAGAAAACCTGTCGGCGGCCAGACCACGAATGTGCCGGGTCTCGCTGCGCGCAAGGCAGCGGCACGTCTGCTTGCAGCCGTCATCGATGCTCGCACCCCGCTGGACGGGCTGACCGACAACGAGCATGGTCATCCTCAGTATATGTCGCTGGACATGCGCGATCGCGCGCTGGTACGCGCTGTCCTTGCAACCGCGCTGCGCCATCGCGTTACCATCGGTAACCTGATTTCCCGCAGGCTCAACAAGCCGTTGCCGGTAAACGCGACCGCTCTCTCCCACATACTGCATGTCTCGGCGGCGCAGGTTCTGTTCCTCGACATTCCAGACAGCGCGGCCGTGGATATTGCGGTCACGCAAGCAAAATCCGACCCTCGTACCGTCCGGTTTTCAGGTCTGGTCAATGCTGTGCTGAGAGCCTTGGTTCGCGCCAAGGACACGGAACTGGCCAAGACATTGGCGGCAACCGACGACGCGCCGGAATGGTTTTGCACGCGCTTGAAAAGCGCCTATGGCGCGGATGGAGCGCACGCCATCCTCGCTGCACATCGTCTGGAAGCACCGGTCGACATAACCGTGAAATCCGATCCTGAAATGTGGGCAGAGCGCCTTGGTGGCATCGTGCTGCCGACAGGCGCGGTTCGATTGGAAAAGCTGGCCGCACCGGTAACCGAGTTGCCGGGCTTCAAGGAGGGTGCCTGGTGGGTGCAGGACACGGCTGCAAGCCTGCCAGCCCGCCTGCTTGGCGACATCAGGGGCCTGCGGGTCGCCGATTTGTGCGCAGCGCCTGGCGGAAAGACAGCGCAACTCATCCTTGCCGGAGCCCACGTCACCGCCCTGGATACGTCCAAAAACCGTCTGGCAAGGCTGCGACAGAACCTTGAGCGGCTCGGTCTCTCCGCCACCATCGTCCAGGCCGATCTCCTGAAATTCGAACCGAACCAGCCATTTGATGCAGTGCTGCTCGATGCGCCTTGCTCCTCGACCGGCACGGTCAGGCGGCATCCGGATGTGCCATGGACAAAAACCCCTGATGACATCGCAAAGCTTGCCGACCTGCAGCGGCAACTCCTGGCAAGGGCCTTGGCAATCACAAGGCCAGGAGGCACGATCGTCTTTTCCAACTGCTCGCTCGACCCTCTCGAAGGCGAGGATTTGCTATCGGCGTTCCTCGCCGAAACGCCTGGGGTTCACCTCGATCCGATATCAATTTCCGAGGGGACAGGCATTGGTCCGTTCGTCACCGGACAGGGGACTTTGCGCACCACGCCGGCTGGTTTGAACCTCGGTAACGCCTCACTATCGGGATTGGACGGCTTCTTTGCCGCCCGCTTGCGCAAAGCTTAGCCCCGCCACGTGCAAATCCATGTGGAAAGCCAGCTTGCCTGTCACCGTCCCGATTCGATTGGGCCTTCGCATAAGTTCTTGAATCATCTACCCTTGCGAGGGGAATTGGGACATCTGGAGGATCATTGGCTGCCGCTGCCATCAACACGACGCGCCTGTGGGCGCTCGTCGCGCGGGAGTTTTGGCGTAAGGCACGCCGACGCTTGCGCGCGGGCCCGGCTTACCGTTGGCGATACTCTGGCCGCACGCCCGAACGCGTTCTGATTGCACCACCCGACCTGCGCCTGGCCGACCCCCAGATCGCGCTCGAAATCTACTATGGCCGTTATCCTTTATCGGGGCGCCTGGTCGAAACAGGCGGACAATCTCCATTTCAGATTGAAGTCGCCAATCGGGGCTGGCAACGCTCCCTGCACGGCTTCCGCTGGCTACGCCATATGCGCGCAGCCGGGACTGAACTGGCATCGGCCAACGCTCGTGCCCTGGTCTCAGACTGGATCGCGATGCATGGCAGCCATATCAGCGGCATTGCCTGGGACCCGGGAGTAACCTCCAAGCGCATCATAGCGTGGTTGCAACACTCCTCGGTTGTGCTCCAGGGCGCAGAATTCCCATTCTATCGGGCATTTTTGAAATCGCTGGCGATCCAGATTCGTTATTTGCGCTCCATCGTTCGCGAAATGCCGGACGGCAAGGACAGGCTGAGAGCCCGCATCGCGCTGGCTTTTGCGGCACTATCGCTGCCGACGCCGGCCTCTGCATTGCGCGCAGCGACCCGTAATCTCAGTGAAGAACTTGACCGCCAGATCCTTCCCGACGGTGGTCATGTTTCCCGAAATCCATTGACAGTTCTCGAAATCCTGGCGGACCTGCTGCCTCTGCGGCAAACCTACGCCAACCAGGCGGAGGCCCCGCCGCCGGCCTTGATGGGGGCGATAGACCGCATGCTGCCGGCGCTGCGTTTTTTCCGCCACCAGGACGGCAGTCTGGCGCGCTTCAACGGCATGGGCGCAACCATCCACGATCGCATCGCTGCGATCCTGCGCCATGACGATACGGCTGGCGCACCGCTGTTGCACGCGCCGCATTCCGGATACGAACGCCTGTCCATGGGCGATGTGACGGTCATTGCCGATACAGGCACTCCCCCGCCGACAGATTTGTCCACCACGGCACATGCCGGATGCCTGTCTTTCGAATTGTCATCAGGCCGGCAGCATTTCATCGTCAATGCGGGCGTCGACACGTATGGCGATCCCGAATTCCGACCCCTTGCGCGCGCCACCGCGGCTCACTCCACGGCAACGTTGAACGACACCTCGTCGGCACGCTTCAGCCATTCGCCGCGTGTGAGTAATCTTGTTGGTTCCCCGCTCGTTGGAGGTCCACGCAACGTGCCTTGCCATCGCGACGATGGTCGGGATCATCAGGGTTTCATTGCCAGCCATGACGGCTATGTACAGCGCTTCGGCATTGTTCATGAACGCGTACTAACCTTGTCCAACAGAGGCAACGTTTTGGAAGGTCGGGACAGTTTCCTGCGTCCCGGGGGCGAAGTGGCCAACAACAATGGCCGCGACTTTGTGACCGTTCGTTTTCACCTCCATCCGGAAATCAAACTGTTCAAGGATAGTGATGACCGTTTGGTACTGACCGCGGATAGTGCTGAAAGTTGGGCTTTCACATGTGCGGATATGACCCCAGAAGTCGAAGAGTCAATCTATTTCGCCGGCCTTGGTGGCCCACGCATAAGTCGGCAACTCGTTCTGACATTCAAGGCGTCCGAGCATCCGCATGTCCACTGGCGTTTGATGCGCATTCGCACCGGGGGCCATCCTAATTGGAATTGAGCGCGGTCAGCGCACCAGGAAAAAATGATCGCCGCTTGATTTACAGGGATCATGTGTTACGGCCCACCTATTCCCAGATAAAGGGCCGCTCCATGGCAGTCGCCTCCAAAAACATTCCCGCACCCGACCTCGTTCCGATCCGTCGAGCGTTGCTCTCGGTCTCCGACAAGACGGGCCTCGTCGAATTTGCCCGCGCGCTTGCCCATGTCGGGGTCGAACTCGTCTCCACTGGTGGCACCGCCAAGGCGATTGCGGAAGCTGGCATCGCGGTGCGGGACGTGTCAGAACTCACCGGCTTTCCGGAAATTATGGACGGCCGGGTCAAGACCCTGCATCCGGCGATTCATGGCGCGCTGCTTGGCGTGCGCGACGATCCCGAACACACACAAGCGATGCATAAGCACAAGATCGAGCCGATCGATCTCGTTGTCGTCAATCTTTACCCATTCGAAACGGTACGCCAGTCGGGCGCGGACTACCCGGCGATTGTCGAGAATATCGACATTGGTGGGCCAGCGATGGTGCGCGCATCGGCAAAAAACCACGCCTACGTAACCATAGTCACCGACCCTGAGGACTATGCGGCTTTATTGAATGCGCTTGAAATGAACTTCGGCTCCCTCTCACTCGACTTCCGCAAGAAGCTGGCTGCAAAGGCCTTTGCGCGAACGGCTGCCTACGATGCGGCAATATCGGGTTGGTTTGCCGAAACGCTCGACATAGAACACCCCACCTGGCGCGCCTTTGGTGGCAAGCTGGAAACAGTGATGCGCTATGGTGAGAACCCGCATCAGTCTGCCGGTTTTTATGCCACCGGTGAAAAGCGCCCAGGTGTTGCCACGGCTCACCAATTGCAGGGCAAGCAACTGTCCTACAACAACATCAACGACACCGACGCCGCTTTCGAACTCGCTGGTGAGTTCGATCCGGCCAAATCTGCCGCCGCAGCTATCATCAAGCACGCCAATCCATGCGGCGTTGCCGAAGGCGTGACACTGAAGGATGCGTATTTGAAGGCGCTTGCCTGCGACCCTGTTTCGGCGTTCGGCGGCATCGTCGCCTTGAACCGGCTGCTCGATGCCGAGGCGGCAGAGGAAATCGTCAAGACCTTCACCGAAGTCATCATTGCGCCCGAGGCGACCGACGATGCAATTAGCATTGTCGGCGCAAAGAAGAACCTTCGTCTGCTCGTTACCGGAGGCTTGCCCGATCCCCGCACTATAGCGACAACGGTGAAATCGGTTGCCGGTGGCCTTCTTATTCAGGGGCGTGACAACGCCGTTGTGGATGACCTCGACCTCAAGGTTGTGACCAGACGGACGCCGACAGACGCCGAAATGGCCGACCTGAAATTCGCCTTCCGCGTTGCCAAGCACGTCAAGTCGAATGCCATCGTCTATGTTCGGGACGGCGCTACCGTAGGTATCGGCGCCGGCCAGATGAGCCGGGTTGATTCCTCGCGGATCGCCGCGCGCAAGGCACAGGACGCCGCTGAGGCCATGGGTCTAGCCGAGCCGCTCACGAAAGGTTCGGTGGTTGCCTCAGATGCGTTCTTCCCGTTTGCCGACGGGCTGATGGCGGCGATTGAAGCCGGTGCCACCGCCGTCATCCAGCCGGGCGGGTCGATGCGCGATGACGACGTCATTGCTGCCGCCGACAAGCACGGCATCGCCATGGTGTTCACGGGTGTGCGGCACTTCCGGCACTGACTGATTTCCTACTCCACCCTCTACTCCACCCTGTCTGCCGGATAGGGCGTTCCTGCCAGAAGCCACATGCCGCCGGCAAGAAACAGGATGATAACCGCCATGCCGAGCGCGGGCGATCCGCTGACAGCAGTGATGGTGGCGACGAGAAAGGGCGCAGCAAAGCTCGTTGCCCGCCCGGCCAGTGCGTAGATCCCGAAATAGCGGCCCGACTCTGCGGCGGTGACGGACCGAGCCATGTAGGAACGGGACGATGCCTGAACGGGTCCGAAGGCGGCACCAATCAAAAGCCCGTAGAGGATGTAGGCCTTTTCGGCAGCGGTGCCAAACAGCGAACCGGAATCCGTCGCCGGCAACGGCAGCGCCCCGAACAAAGTGTAACCCGGACCTGTCGATACGATACCCACGGTGGCGATCGACAAAAGTACCAGCGAGATCATCACCACCACTTTCGATCCCAATCTGGTGTCTAGACGGGCCGCGATCCAGCAGCCGAAGATGGCGACAATGTTGAGGATGATGCCGTAGACGCCGATCTCGGTGATAGACCACCCGAACATCGCCGCCGCAAACGCGCCGCCTAGCGCCAAAAGCGCGTTGACGCCATCCTGATAAACCATTCTGGCAATGAGAAAGCGAAAAATGCCGCCGCGATGGCGCGCTTCCGCCAGGGTTGATTTGAGTTCCTTCAGCCCTTCGCGCACCGCAGGGCCGATCGCCATGCCCTTGATGGCATCGGGCGTGAAGAAGAACATCGGCAAGATGAAGACGAAGTACCATAGAGCGGCCAGCGGACCGGTGGCTCTCGCATCCTCGCCGAGCTTCGGATCAAGGCCGAATAGCGGCTCGGAACCGATGATCGTCTTTCCGGTTTCCGGCGATCCGGCCATCAACGCGACGACGAAGATGAGCGCAATCATGCCGCCGAGATAGCCTAGGCCCCAGGCAACATTGGAGATTCTGCCGATATCCTGCTTGGGAACCAGACGCGACATCATGGAATCGTTGAAGACGGTGGAGAACTCCGCCGCCACCGATGCCAGCGAGAACAGTACGACGATCATGAAAAGGCTAGAGCCTGGGGCCGCCAGCCACAACAGGCAAAGGCAGACTATCTTGATCGCCGCGAAGAAGGCGATCCACGGCTTGCGGGGACCGGTCTGGTCGGCGATGGAACCGAGGATCGGCGACAGGATGGCGATGACGAAACCTGCCGCCGCTATGCCATAGCCCCATGCAGCCTGACCGGCCACCGGATCGCTCGCCATGCGCGAGACGAAATAGGGACCGAAGATGAAAGTGGTGACGACCGTGAAGAACGGCTGGGCTGCCCAGTCGAACAGCATCCACCCCCAGATACCGCGGTCGGATGCCCGCTGCACGCCTGTGTCGGCCATGGTCCCTCCAGCGCCGGTTGCTATGCAGTTGGTCCGACAAGATCGCTCATTAGGCCCGACGCGACCGACAGGCGCGAAACGGTGATGTCTCCGCCTTCTGTCAGGGCCTGCAAGCGCTCCCTGGTACGAGCGACCCGCTCACCGCCAGCTTCCATCCATGCCGCCACTGGATCGGCTGCCTTGGCGTGATCGGTCAGCGCTGCAACCGCGATGCCGCGCCGCGCCGCGCCTATGGTGTCGGTTGCCCGCGACAGCGCAAGCTGGTCATAGTAATCGGACGGCATGATCGAGCGCGCGGCATCCTCCACGCGCGGGATTCGGAACGCATCGCTGACGGCGAAGAACGCCTTGGCAGCGCCGATGATGTCGGCGTTGGCCTGCTTTGCCGTCAATGCGATATCGGGAATGAGATCGGCAACTTCGGTAAGCGCCAGCCTTTCCGCCAGTTTCTCCGGGGCACCGCCCTTGAACAAGCCATGCCGCCGTTCTTCGATCCGTTCACGCGAGAATGCCGGCAGGACGGAAAGCAGTTTCGGCTCGAGCGCCTTGCGCGCTTCCTGCAGCTCGGCAATTCGTTGGGCAAGCGGCACAGTGCCGGTGTCGTTCTTCAGATACCATCCGCTTGTTACGTAGATCAGGCGGCTGACCATCTGATAGAGGTCGAGTTGCACCTCTCCGTCAATCTTGTTGTCAAGAGCGTCGATCTCCCGGTAGAGAGCCGGAAGCGCGAAGCCGTCACGGATCAGCGCGAAGGTGCGCACCACCTCCGCTGCCGTGCGCCCCGTCGATTCCATCAAGCGATTGACGAAAGAAGGTCCACCGCGATTGACGAGATCGTTGGCAATCACGCGGGCGATGATTTCACGCCGCAGGCGATGGCCGTGGATTTCCGGCGAGAATTTCTTCGCCATGCGGTCGGGGAAGTAGCCCATCAGATCCTGGTCGAAATGCGGGCCGTCCGGTACGTCGGACGCAACGATGTCCGAAAACAGTACGATCTTGGCATAAGCCAGAAGCACGCCGAGTTCCGGCCGCGTCAATGGCTCGCCGCGCGCCTCGCGTTCGGCCAGCGCCGCCGGCGAAGGCAAGGTTTCGACCACACGATCGAGCAGCCCGCGCGCTTCCAGCGCCGCCATGAAGCGGCCCTGATGCGCAATGTCGGCCAAGCCGCGCTTGCTGGCTAAGGAAAGCGCCAGCGTCTGCTCGTAGTTGTTTGCCAGAACCAGTTCGCCGACTTCGTTGGTCATCTCGGCAAGCAGCTTGTTGCGCGCCGGCCTTGCAAGTGCGCCCTTGCGCATGGCGGCGGCCAACGCAATCTTGATGTTGACTTCGACGTCCGAGCAATTGACGCCGCCGGAATTGTCGATGGCATCGGAATTGTTGCGGCCTCCCTTAAGGCCAAATTCGATGCGCGCACGTTGCGTGACACCGAGATTGGCGCCTTCGCCGATAACCTTGGCGCGAACATCCGCGGCATTGATGCGAATGGCGTCGTTGGCGCGATCACCGGCGTCCTGGTTGGTTTCACTGGACGCTTTCAGATAGGTGCCGATACCGCCGAACCAGAGCAGATCGACAGGCGCGGCGAGGATCGCGCGCATGATCTCCACTGGCGTAGCAATGGTCTTGCCGATGCCGATCGCCGCCGCCGCTTCGGCGCTCAGCGTGACCGACTTCTGGGCGCGCGATATGACCGCTCCACCCTTCGACAGCTTGGACTTGTCATAGTCCTGCCAGCTCGAACGCGGAAGATCGAACAGCCGCTGGCGCTCTGCAAACGACGATGCCATATCCGGGTCCGGATCGATAAAGATATCGCGATGGTCGAAAGCGGCAATCAAGCGGGTCTGCTCAGAACGCAGCATGCCGTTGCCGAACACGTCACCCGACATATCGCCGACGCCCACTGCGGTGAACGGTGCCGTCTGGATGTCGCGGTTCATCTCTCGGAAGTGGCGCTTGACGGCCTCCCACGCGCCCTTGGCGGTGATGCCCATCTTCTTGTGATCATATCCGGCGGAACCACCACTGGCGAAGGCATCATCGAGCCAGAAGTTGTGCTTTTCGCTGATGGCGTTGGCGGTATCTGAAAATGTAGCCGTGCCCTTGTCGGCGGCAACAACGAAATACGGATCGTCACCGTCGTGTCGCGCCACGCCCTCAGGATGAATAACCTGATCGATGCCGATATTATCGGTGATCGACAACAGGCTGGATACGAAATTGATATAGGCGGCGCGTCCCGCCTCGAACACGGCATCGCGGCTTCCGCCTATTGGAAGACGCTTGGGATAAAACCCGCCCTTGGCGCCGACCGGCACGATGACCGCATTCTTGACCTGTTGCGCTTTCACAAGGCCCAGCACTTCAGTCCTGTAATCCTGTGCCCTGTCGGAAAGGCGCAAGCCACCGCGTGCGACTGGACCGAAGCGCAGATGCACGCCTTCGACTTCCGATCCATAGACGAAAATCTCGCGCCACGGCCGTGGCTCAGGCAGCCCGTCAATAGCGCGTGGATCGAGCTTGATCGCCAGCGACTGGCCGCGTCCCTTTTTTCCTTCGACGAAATGATTGGTGCGCAGGGATGCTTCGATCAGGTTCAGATAACGGCGGATGATTGTGTCGTCGTCGATGTTCGGAACATCTTCCAGCGCATCCTTGATCTTGGCCTTGAGATGTTTGGCCGCGACTGCGCCATCTTCCCTGGAGCCCGGCCCAAGTCGGGCAACGAACAGCGAATGCAGTCCGCGCGCAATGTCGGGATAGCGGTTCAAGGCGGCAGCGATAAAGTCCTGGCTCTGCGGAATGCCGGCCTGTTGCAGGTAGCGGCCATAGGCGCGCAGAACCAGAATTTCGTTCGACCACAGGCCCGCCGTCTGGGCAAGACCGTTATACCCATCGTTGTCGACGTCACCGCGCCATACCGAGAGGAAAGCGTCCTCAAACAACCCTCCACCATGGGAAAGGTCGATCGGCTTGCCGTAAGCGTTCTCCAATTCCATGTCGTGGAGGAAGACCTTGTCGGCACCGTCCTCACCGATCTCGAAGGTCCGCTCGCTGATGACGCGGAAACCGATATTCTCGAGCACCGGCACGCGCCGCGACAATGCAACCGGACTGCCATGATGGTAAATCTTCAGCGATGCCTGTTCAGGCGTCTGGCTGGGGTCTCTATAGTAGTCGATGGCAATCGGGTTGGACGCGGTGATCGTCGCGATGCGTCCGGCATCGACCAGTGCCGCAGCCGGTGAGAAGCTGTTGCGATAGCTTTCCGGGAAACGGCCCGCAATGCTGGCAAGCGATGCATCAGAACCTGCATCAGCCGCCGCTTCGCGAAGTGCGTCCTCCCAGGTCCGCACGATCGCGCGAATGGCGTCTTCGATCGTCGATTGCTCGACCTTCGGCGTCTTGCCACCCGAGCGGCCAATGATGAAGTGCACGCGCGCCAGGCCGCCTTCCGGGAAGGCTGGATAGTAGGCGGACAGCCGGCCTTCGAACACGGACTTCAAATAGCTTCCGATCTTTTCGCGCACTTCGGAATCGTAGCGGTCGCGCGGCACGAAAACGAGGATGGAGACGAAGCGGTCGAACTGGTCGACGCGCACGAGCGCTCGCACACGCGGCCGCTCGATCAGACCGAGGATAGCTTCTGCGTGTTTCCTCAGCGTCGGCACCGACACCTGAAAAAGCTCATCGCGCGGATAGCTCTCGAGCACATTGATGAGCGCCTTGCCGGAATGGTCGCTCGGGTTGAAACCCGATTTGGCGATGACCGTTTCCACCTTGGAACGCAGATAGGGAATCTTCATCACCGAGCGTGTGTAGGCGGTTGACGTGAACATGCCGACGATGCGCAGCTCACCGGCAAGCGCACCTTTGGCCGTGTAGGTCTTGATGCCAATGTAATCGAGGTAGATGCGGCGATGCACGGTCGACTTGGCATTTGCCTTGGTGACGATCAGCGGTTCCGGCCCATGCAGGAAGGCCCGAATTTCCGGCGTCGTGGTCACGGCTTCAGTGCCGCGCCGCAGCACCAGCACATTCGGATCGGTCAAGATGCCGAGACCGGCCTTGTTTGCGAGTTCCAGCGTGCCGCTTTTCTCGCCGCCGCTGTATTTGTATTCACGCATGCCCAGGAAGGTGAAATTGTCGTCGCGCAGCCATTCGAGAAAGGCGATCGCCTCGGCCACATGGGCCTTGTCGAGCGGCACCGGCGCATAACGGAATTCGGAGATGGCCTGGTCGAGACGCGCCAGCATCGGCTTCCAGTCCGCCACCGCCGAGCGCACCTGGGAAAGCGTCTTTTCCAGCCGCTCGGCAATGACTCTTGCCTGATCCTCGGACAAGCGTCCGACATGGACATGGACGACGCTCAAGCGGTCGAGACCGGCTTCTCCTTTTGCGGAACCCGCATCGCCGATGATTTCCGCGACACCGGCTTTGCCGTGCTTCACGCTGATGACAGGGTGCGTGACCAGAAGCGGCTCGCCCGCAATTTCCGTGATCTCGCCGATGATGGAATCGAACAGGAACGGCATGTTGTCGTTGACGACGGTGATGACAGTCACCGGCTTGCCTTCACGCGAAACGCCGGACTCGGTTTCGACGGAAACGACGCTCTCGCCTTTCCTGTGACGAAGCACTGCGCGCTCGGCCAACACGGCTGCCCGGTCGAGGTCTGCAGCGTCGTAAACCGCTAGATCTTCTTCCGGAGTCCTCGCAAGAAGGTGGTCCGCCAACTTGCCCCCTTTTTCCAGAATCTTCGCTCCACCGCCCTTTTTTGGTTTCGAATTTGCCCTGGAAGCAGGTTTCAGACTGGCCATGATGCGAATTTTCCCTCCGCCGAATGCAATTTCGACTATCGTAGCAGATGGGCAGGTTTTGGCGACAAAGGTTTGACTACGCCTTAAGAAAATAAACACGATGCATGATTGTCGCTAAAAGCTGAGTGGAGAAGAACGTCCCATGCCCGAAAAGATCACCGCCCTCGATCTTCCCACGCCCGAGTTGAGCGACGCGACCAAGGCCTATTTCGCCAAGTGCGAGGAAAAGCTCGGGCTGGTGCCGAACGTGCTCTTGTCCTACGCGTTCGACGAGAAGAAATTGAGGGCCTTCACCGATACCTATAACGACCTGATGCTGGGTGAGTCGGGCCTCTCCAAGCTGGAACGCGAGATGATCGCGGTGGCGGTGTCTTCGATCAATCACTGCTTCTATTGCCTCACTGCCCATGGCGCGGCGGTGCGCCAGCTTTCCGGCGACCCGGTTCTTGGCGAACTGATGGTGATGAACTTCCGTGCCGCTGACCTTTCGCCGCGCCAGCGCGCCATGCTGGAATTTGCGGTGAAGCTGACTGAGGAGCCAGCCAAGATCGTGGAAGAGGACCGGCAGGCACTGCGCGATGCAGGTTTCAGCGATCGCGACATCTGGGACATCGCCTCGACCGCCGCGTTCTTCAACATGTCGAACCGTCTCGCAGCCGCCATCGACATGCGCCCCAACGCCGAATACCACAAGATGGCGCGGTGACGAGTCTACTCGCCTAGACTTGCAGGATCATGACCGCGCCGCGATCGCCGCAGCGGCGCCGGCCATGGTGGCGGCGCTGACACGGTTGGCGATCCTCATCGCCCGTTTGCTCTTCAAAAGCTTGCGCGCCTGCGCCGCCGCCAGCACCCAGGCAAGGTCGGTGGCGACCAGCACCACCGCCATGGTCAGCGTCAGTTCCAGCCAGCCGACGACGGTGACCGAGGCGAGGTCGATGATGGTCGGCAACAGCGCCAGGTAAAACATCATGATCTTGGGATTGCCGAGCGTGACGGCCATGCCGGCGAAGAACAGCTTGAGCGGAGAATCCTCCTTCGGCAACTCACCCGCCTTGGCCTCGACAGGTGCTGTCCACATCTTCCAGGCGAGATAGGCCAGATAGGCGACGCCTACCCATTTCACCGCAACGAAGGCGGCATGAAAGGTCTGCGCCACCATGGCCAGCCCGAACACGGCGAACGACAGCCAGATGGCCTCGCCGATCCACATTGCGAGCAGGAACGGGAATACGTCACGAAAGCCCTTGGAAATGACCCGCGCAACGAGCGCTGCAATGGACGGGCCGGGCGAGCCAGCGGCGACGAACAGCGCGGCGGCAAAGATGAGAAGCGATGTGAGAGCCATGGGACGCTCCGTGAACCGATCGGCAGCATGATAGCCGATCGGGACCGAGCGTGGATAGGTGCGCACGCAGCATCCACGGCGCTGCCCCTCATCCGGCTCTTCGAGCCACCTTCTCCCCGTGAACGGGGAGAAGGAAACAAGGTCAAGCTGAACCCACGACTGCGGGTCGCCGGTCGTCCGGCGCCCGCGTGGAGGGCCAGCCGCCACAGGCGGCGGTGCGGCCCGTGAGCGAAAATTAAGCCGCGCCGGCGACCTTGGACTTCTCGAAGCGCTTGCGCTCGTTCGGGTCGAGATAGAGCTTGCGCAGGCGAATGGTCTTCGGCGTGACTTCGACCAGTTCGTCGTCCTGGATCCAGGCCAAGGCGCGCTCCAGCGTCATGCGGATCGGCGGGGTCAGCTTGACGGCCTCGTCCTTGCCGGCGGCGCGGATGTTGGTCAGCTTCTTGCCCTTCAGCACGTTCACTTCCAGATCGTTGTCCCTGGAGTGGATGCCGATGATCATGCCCTGATAGACCTTGACGCCGGCGTCGATGACCATCGGGCCGCGATCCTCAAGGTTGAACAGCGCATAGGCAACGGCCTCGCCCTGGTCGTTGGAGATCAGGACACCGTTGACGCGACCGGGCAGCTCGCCCTTGTAGGGCTGGTAGGAATGGAACAGCCGGTTCATGACGGCGGTGCCGCGCGTATCGGTCAACAATTCCGACTGGTAGCCGATCAGGCCGCGCGTCGGCGCGTGGAAGACGAGGCGCTGGCGGTCGCCGCCCGAGGGGCGCAGCTCGACCATGTCGGCCTTGCGCTCACTCATTTTCTGGACGACCACGCCGGCATGTTCCTCATCGACGTCGATGACGACTTCCTCGATCGGCTCGAGCAACTGGCCGCCATCGTCGTTCTTCATCACCACGCGCGGACGCGACACGGCAAGCTCGAAGCCTTCGCGCCGCATGGTCTCGATGAGAACGGCAAGCTGCAACTCGCCGCGACCCGAAACGTAGAAACTGTCCTTGTCGGCGGATTCCTCGATCTTCAGCGCGACGTTGCCCTCGGCTTCCTTGAGCAGCCGGTCGCGGATGACGCGGCTCGTCACCTTGTCGCCCTCGGTGCCGGCAAGCGGGGAATCGTTGACGATGAAGCTCATGGTCACGGTCGGCGGATCGATCGGCTGCGCATGGAGCGGCTCGGTCACGGACGGATCGCAGAAGGTGTCGGCGACCGTGCCCTTCGACAGGCCCGCGATCGCCACGATGTCGCCCGCCTGTGCTTCGTCGATCGGCTGGCGCTCAAGGCCACGGAAGGCGAGGATCTTGGAGACGCGGCCGTTTTCCAGAAGGGAGCCGTCGTGGTGCAGCACCTTGACCGCCTGGTTTGCCTTCAGCGATCCGGACGCGATGCGGCCGGTGATGATGCGGCCGAGGAACGGGTTGGCCTCCAGGATGGTGCCGATCATGCGGAACGGGCCGGGCTCGACGGTCGGCGCCGGCACATGCTTCAAGACGAGGTCAAACAGCGGGGCGAGGCCCTGGTCCTTCGGCCCTTCCGGATTTTCCGAAACCCAACCGTCGCGGCCCGAACCGTAGAGGATCGGGAAGTCGAGCTGCTCGTCCGTGGCGTCGAGCGCGGCGAACAGGTCGAACACTTCGTTGACGACTTCGACGTGACGGGCGTCCGGACGGTCGATCTTGTTGATGACGACGATGGGGCGCAAGCCAACCTTGAGCGCCTTGCCGACGACGAACTTGGTCTGCGGCATCGGCCCTTCGGCGGCATCGACCAGGACGATGGCCGAATCGACCATCGACAGGATGCGCTCCACCTCGCCGCCGAAATCGGCGTGGCCGGGCGTATCGACGATGTTGATGCGGGTATCCTTCCACTCGACCGAAGTCGCCTTGGCGAGGATGGTGATGCCGCGCTCCTTTTCGATGTCATTGGAATCCATGGCGCGCTCGGCAACGCGCTGGTTTTCGCGGAACGAGCCGGACTGGCGCAGAAGCTGGTCGACAAGCGTGGTCTTGCCATGGTCGACATGCGCGATGATCGCGATGTTACGGAGGTTCATACGTGTCTCTCTGGGATGCTGACGGCGGCGACAAGGGTAGAAGCCGCGCGCGCCATCATTTTCGGTTGCGCGGCTCTTACAGCTTTTTTCGCAGCCGCGAAAGGGGAGCACAGGCAAAAGACTTCCGGTCACCGATTGTTAAGAGCTTGTCGGATAGGTTTCGTTAACCAATAGCGGAACCATCCGCGCTACCAGCGATTGATTGTCGATGACAAAGACCTTGCTGCCCCGATCCGGTTTCTCGCTTGCAGCGATTGCGATCACCGCGATTTTTGCCGCGGGTGCAGCGCATTCCATGGTGAGCGCAACGGCACCGCTGTCGGAGAACGTGCTGGCCGCAACCGAGGCGGAACAGCTTTTCGCCGATGCGCCGGACGGGGTTGACCCGATGGTCACCGGCCCGGTCAGCGTGAGCTTCAAGACGAAGCAGCACGCTGCCGGTTGCACCGAAGCCAAATGGCCGAACATTCCGGTTGCCTGCTACCCGCACTAGTTTGCCTACGGGCTTTTCATCACCACGCGCCCCTTCTCCTCGTCATCCTCGGGCAAGCCTGAGCGGAGCGAAAGGCGCGACCCGAGGATCCATGCCGTGAGGATTGAGGCTGTGGGACGGCTCAGAATGAGGAGCCTTCCTTTGCACCCTTTGCGCGCTGCCGTTTGGTCACGGCATGGATCCTAGGGTCTCCGCAACGGCCTTCGGCCTGCTCCGCCCTAGGATGACGAAGAGATGGGTATGTCTATTCATTGCCACGCTGCCTTTCGGCCCTGGCCATTGTCAAAGAACTGACCTCATCTGAGAGG
>CAZROU010000042.1:0-36811 GCA_964601795.1 uncultured Mesorhizobium sp.
AACCGTTGCCCGGTGCGCAGCCGGTTCCCGCAAGAGCGATGGGGCAGAGTATGGGTGAGGTGCGGAAGGGTGGGGAAATATTGGGTGAGAGTTTTTTGCGGAAGTGAGTAGGAACAAGGGGTTGGCATGGGGTGTGGATAGACAAGTGGATAGTTCGGTCCACGTCTAGCGACGTCCACGCTGCCCCTCACCCTTACCCTGCCGGCCAGGTGCCCGCTGCTTACGCAGCGACCCGGCGTTCGCTGGCCTTTCATCATGCCACCGGCATGATGAATTCGCTTCGCGAACCGGCTGCTCACCCCCGCAGGCGGGGAGAGGAAGACGTCAGCGTTTGCGCTAGTCATCCCTCATCCGACCTCGCTTCGCTCGGCCACCGCCCGGCCCTTCGCTATGGCTCCGGGCGTTCGTTGCTAGAAAAGCCAAATCGTTGGCTTTTCTTGGCCTTCGGCCATCGCGCCTCACCCCGCAAGGGGCGAAGGTAGGTCGGCATCTACGTCTCAGCCAAAGTTCAAAGTGGACCCTTGGCAGCGAGGTCGGATGAGGGGTAACGAAGCGGGGCGACATTGGCCTTCCACCCCGCAAGGCCGCCATGCGAAATGGCGCTGGCTTTTTGCCGACAATTGGACTATATGCGCCGCAGCATCGCGCCGGAAAGCGCGGTCATGAGTGGCCTTTGCTGGACGACATCCCGGCTCCAGGCGTCCCGTTTCCTCAAACATACAAAGGAAAAGCACGATGTCGATTACTGCCGAACGCAAACAAGAATTGATGGCCGAGTTTGCCACTGCCAAGGGTGACACTGGTTCCCCGGAAGTGCAGGTCGCCATCCTCTCCGAGCGTATCAAGAACCTTACCGAGCACTTCAAAGGCCACAAGAAGGACAACCACTCCCGTCGTGGCCTGCTCGCACTCGTCTCCCAGCGCCGCAGCCTGCTTGATTATCTCAAGCGCAAGGATGATGCGCGCTACCAGACGCTGATCGAGAAACTCGAACTGCGTCGCTGACGAAACTATCGGCGGGATCTCGAAAGAGAGCCCGCCGCTTGCATATTCGGGCCTGTGTAAAAACGTAATAGGCCCAACCGGTTTCGACGCAGGAAAGGGCCACGTCGAAGCCGCCCATGGACGGTCATGGGGCAGGATTGCAGGTTGCTTGCCCCGGCTTTGCGCCGGATTTCACAAGCTCCCCGTTGTCTTGCCCGTGGCTGCCCGAAAGAAGCCAGGAAAGCTAAAGTCGCGCACGAGATTTCTGCGCGGCCTTTCCGCATATGAAGGACAAGACATGTTCAACCACCACAAAGTCGAAATCGAATGGGGCGGCCGTCCGCTCATCCTGGAAACCGGCAAGATTGCCCGCCAGGCTGATGGAGCCGTTCTCGCCACCTACGGCGAAACCATGGTTCTGGCCACCGTTGTCTCGGCCAAGGAGCCGAAGCCGGGCTTCGATTTCTTCCCGCTGACCGTCAACTACCAGGAAAAGACCTACGCGGCCGGCAAGATCCCCGGCGGCTATTTCAAGCGCGAAGGCCGTCCGAGCGAAAAGGAAACGCTGGTTTCGCGCCTGATCGACCGTCCGATCCGTCCGCTTTTCGCCGACGGCTACAAGAACGACACGCAGGTTGTCGTCACCGTCGTCCAGCACGACCTTGAGAACGATCCGGACATCCTGTCGATCGTCGCCACCTCCGCCGCACTGACCTTGTCTGGCGTTCCGTTCATGGGCCCGATCGGCGGCGCTCGCGTCGGCTACATCAACGGCGAATATGTGCTGAACCCGCACCTCGACGAGATGCCGGAATCCAAGCTCGACCTGGTTGTCGCCGGCACTGCCGACGCCGTGCTGATGGTCGAATCGGAAGCCAAGGAACTCGACGAAAAGACCATGCTCGACGCGGTCATGTTCGGCCACCGCTCGTTCCAGCCGGTCATCGAGGCGATCATCAAGCTGGCCGAAGTGGCTGCCAAGGACCCGCGCGACTTCACCTCGCCGGACTATTCCGCGCTCGAGGCAGAGATGCTGAAGATCGGCGAAGCCGAACTGCGCGAAGCCTACAAGATCACCGACAAGCAGTCGCGTTATGCCGCCGTCGACGCGGTGAAGGCCAAGGTCAAGGCGGCGTTCACGCCGGCTGAAGGCGAGGAAGCCAAGTATTCTTCCGAGCAGGTTGCGGCCGTGTTCAAGGAACTGCAGGCCAAGATCGTTCGCTGGAACATTCTCGACACCGGATCGCGCATTGACGGCCGCGACCTCAAGACGGTCCGCAAGATCGTTTCCGATGTTGGCGTGCTGCCGCGCACTCACGGTTCGGCGCTGTTCACCCGCGGCGAGACGCAGGCGCTGGTTGTCGCAACGCTGGGCACCGGCGAAGACGAGCAGTATGTCGACTCGCTGACCGGCATGTACAAGGAGAAGTTCCTTCTCCACTACAACTTCCCTCCCTACTCGGTTGGTGAAACCGGCCGCATGGGTTCGCCGGGCCGCCGCGAAATCGGCCACGGCAAGCTGGCCTGGCGCGCCATTCGCCCGATGCTGCCGAGCGTCGAGCAGTTCCCCTACACGCTGCGTGTTGTCTCGGAGATCACCGAGTCCAACGGCTCGTCGTCGATGGCAACCGTTTGCGGCACCTCGCTGGCGCTGATGGATGCGGGCGTGCCGCTGGCAAAGCCCGTTGCCGGTATCGCCATGGGCCTGATCAAGGAAGGCGAGCGCTTCGCCGTTCTCTCCGACATCCTGGGTGATGAAGATCACCTCGGCGACATGGACTTCAAGGTGGCCGGCACCACCGGCGGCATCACCTCGCTGCAGATGGACATCAAGATCGAGGGCATCACCGAAGAGATCATGAAGGTGGCGCTCGAGCAGGCCAAGGGTGGGCGCGAACACATTCTGGGCGAGATGGCCAAGGCACTTTCGGGTGCCCGTTCGGAACTCGGCGAATTTGCGCCGCGCATCGAGGTCATGCACATCCCGACCGACAAGATCCGCGACGTGATCGGCTCCGGCGGCAAGGTCATCCGCGAGATCGTGGAAAAGACCGGCGCCAAGATCAACATCGAGGACGACGGCACGGTGAAGATCGCTTCGTCGAACGCCAAGGAAATCGAGGCGGCCAAGAAGTGGATCCATACCATCGTGGCCGAGCCGGAAGTGGGCGAAATCTACGAAGGCACGGTCGTCAAGACCGCCGACTTCGGCGCGTTCGTCAACTTCTTCGGCCCGCGCGACGGCCTGGTGCATATCTCGCAGCTCGCCAGCGAGCGCGTCCAGAAGACCACCGACGTGGTCAAGGAAGGCGACAAGGTCTGGGTCAAGCTGATGGGCTTCGACGAGCGCGGCAAGGTTCGCCTTTCCATGAAGGTTGTCGACCAGGCGACCGGCAAGGAAATCGTTCGCGAGAAGAAGGCCGAAGGCGAAGAAGACGCCGCCTGATAGGCTTGGAATGAACATGAAAAGCGGGCGCGCCGGAAGGTTGCGCCCGTTTTCTTTTGGGGGCTGTTCAATGGTTCGGGTAAAGTTCTGCCATGGCTGCTGAAGCGCTGAAGACGCTGTTTTATCCGTTCGAGACGGGCGCGCTCGCCGCGCCTGCCAAGGGTGCCCGCGTGCTCTTTCTGGGTGCCGAGCCGGGGTTGCGGCTGCCGGCGGGGTTCGAGGCCGAACTCCAATGCGTGCAGGGGATGCGATCGTATTTTCGGGCGCTCGAAACGGCGGGGCAAAAGATTACGCCTCGGGCCGAGGGCGAAGGCTACAGCGCGGCGCTTGTGCTTGCCGGGCGGCATCGCGGCCAGAACGAACTGTGGGTCGCGGAAGCACTGGAGCGGATCGCGCCGGGCGGCTTGATCGTCGTGGCGGGTGGCAAGGACGACGGCATCGCCTCGCTGCGCAAGCGCATTGGGACGCTGGTGGAGCTGGAAGATGCGATGCCGAAATTTCATGGGTTGGCGTTCTGGTTTCGCCGCCCGACCGAAAAAGATGCAGCGGAGAAGTTGCGAACGGCCAATCCGCCGATGCTTGTCGATGGCCGCTTTCACGCCGCGCCCGGCATGTTTTCGCATGAGAAGATCGATGCCGGCTCCAGGCTGCTGGTCGATAACCTGCCGTCGGATGTGTCAGGCCGCGTCGCCGATTTCTGCGCCGGTTGGGGCTACGTTGCCGCCGAGGTCGCGGCGCGGTCGAAGGGCCTGAAGGCGCTTGACCTCTATGAAGCGGATTTCGAGGCGATCGAGGCGGCGAAGCAGAATGTGCGCGCCGAGTGCGAGGTGCGTTTATTCTGGCAGGACCTTGTCGCCGAGCCGGTCGAGGAGCGCTACGACTGGATCGTCATGAACCCGCCATTCCATCAGGGCAGGGCGGCGGAGCCGGATATCGGCGTTGCGCTGATCAAGGCTGCGACGAAGGCGCTGAAACCCGGCGGAAAGCTGACGATGGTGGCGAACCGGCAACTGCCCTACGAGGCGACGCTTGCCGCCTCGTTCTCGACCACCGGCGAGCTTGCCCGCGACAACCGCTTCAAGGTGCTGTTGGCGCGGAGGTAGGCGGCCGGACTATTCCTTGCCGTTATCCATGCGCTTCAGCTCTTCCAGCGTCGGCATCGAGACGATGTGATAGCCGGAATCGACATAGTGGATTTCGCCGGTGACGCCGGACGACAGGTCGGACAAAAGGTAGAGCGCCGAGTTGCCGACCTCGTCGAGCGAGATGTTGCGGCGAAGCGGCGAATTGCGCTGCTGGTAGCTGAACATATGGCGCGCATCCGAGATGCCGGCACCCGCAAGGGTGCGGACCGGTCCGGCCGAAATGCCGTTCACGCGGATGCCGCGCGGGCCGTAATCGTTGGCGAGATAGCGCACGCTGGCTTCGAGGCCGGCCTTGGCGACGCCCATGACGTTGTAGTTCGGCATGACGCGCACCGAGCCGGCATAGGTCAGCGTGATCATCGAGCCGCCTTCGCCCATGAGGCGGGCGGCGTTGCGGGCGATTTCGGTGAAGGAATAGCAGGAGATGACCATCGTGCGGATGAAGTTGTCGCGCGTGGTGTCGGCGTAAGCGCCCTTCAGCTCGTTCTTGTCGGAAAAGCCGATGGCGTGGACGACGAAGTCGAGCCCGCCCCAGGCCTTTTCAAGCTCGTCGAAAGTGGCCGTGACCGAGGCGCTGTCCTCGACATCGCACGGCACGATGAGGCTTGCGCCTAGCTGCTCGGCAAGCGGCTTGACGCGGCGGCCGAAGGCTTCGCCCTGATAGGTGAAGGCGAGGTCCGCGCCTTGCTCGGCAAGCTTCTGGGCGATGCCCCAGGCGATAGAATGGTCATTGGCCACCCCCATGACAAGCCCGCGCTTGCCTTTCATCAATCCGTTCATGGCCGTGACCTCTATGCCGAATAGCGCTGGAAAACCAACGTGGCGTTGGTGCCGCCGAAGCCGAACGAGTTCGACAGCACGGTATCGATCTTGGCGTTGTCGATGCGCTTGCGCACGATCGGCATGCCTTCGAATTCCGGGTCGAGTTCCTCGATATGGGCACTCTCGCCGATGAAGCCGCCCTGCATCATGAGGATCGAATAGATCGATTCCTGCACGCCGGCAGCGCCGAGCGAATGGCCGGTGAGGGACTTGGTGGAGGTGATGTTCGGCATCTTGTCGCCGAAAACTTCGCGGATCGCGCCCATTTCCTTGGAATCGCCGACAGGCGTCGAGGTGCCGTGGGTGTTGATGTAGTCGACCGAGCCGGAAACGGTGGAAAGCGCCTGGCGCATGCAGCGGATCGCGCCTTCGCCGGAGGGGGCCACCATGTCGTAGCCATCGGAGGTCGCGCCGTAGCCGACGACTTCTGCGTAGATCTTCGCGCCGCGCGCCTTGGCGTGTTCCAGTTCTTCCAGCACCAGCACGCCAGCGCCGCCGGCGATGACGAAGCCGTCGCGGTTGACGTCATAGGCGCGCGAGGCGCTTGAAGCGCGGTCATTGTACTTGGACGACATCGCGCCCATGGCGTCGAACAGGTCGGACATGGTCCAGTCGAGGTCTTCGTGGCCGCCTGCGAACACCATGTCCTGCTTGCCCCACTGGATCAGTTCGTAGGCGTTGCCGATGCAGTGCGCCGAGGTCGAGCAGGCCGAGGAAATCGAGTAGTTGACGCCGTGGATCTTGAACCAGGTGGCGAGCGTTGCCGAAGCGGTGGAGGACATCGCCTTCGGCACAGCAAACGGGCCGATGCGCTTGGGGCTGTTGTTCTTCAGCGTGATTTCGGCGGCTTCCACGATGGTGCGGGTGGAAGGTCCGCCCGAACCCATGATGATGCCGGTACGCTCGTTGGTGATGTCGCCCTCGCCGAGACCGGCATCGACGATTGCCTGATCCATGGCGACGTGGTTCCACGCGGCGCCTTGCGACAGGAAGCGCAGTGCGCGGCGGTCGATCAATGGTGTGGGGTCGAGAGTCGGCGCGCCCCAGACCTGGCAGCGAAACCCATGCTCGGCAAAGGAATCCGAGAAGCTGATGCCGGATTTCGCATCATGCAGCGAAGCCTGCACTTCATTGGCATTGTTGCCGATCGACGACACGATACCGAGACCCGTTACGACGACTCGTCTCATGGGCGGTTCCTTCCAGTTTGTCCGGCGCCGGTCAGGCGGCCGATCCCTGCTTCGACAGGCCGACCTTGAGGTCGGTCGCCTTGTAGATAGGCTCGCCATCGGCCTTGAGCCAGCCATCGGCAATGCCGAGCACGAGCCGGCCACGCATGACGCGCTTGAAATCGATACCGTATTCGACCTTCTTGACCGAAGGCGTGACCATGCCCTTGAATTTCACTTCTCCGGTGGAGAGCGCCATGCCTTTGCCTTCCTCGCCCAGCCAGCCGAGGAAAAAGCCGGTCAACTGCCACATGGCGTCGAGGCCGAGGCAGCCGGGCATGATCGGGTTGCCGATGAAATGGCAGGGAAAGAACCAGAGGTCCGGCTTGATGTCGAATTCGGCGCGGATGAAGCCCTTGTCGAACTCGCCGCCGGTTTCACTGATTTCGGTGATGCGGTCGAACATCAGCATCGGCGGCGCAGGCAATTGGGCATTTCCCGGGCCGAACAAGTCGCCGCGTGCGCAGGCAAGCAACTCCTCGTAGCCGTAACTGGATTTCGCTGCCGCCATCAACACATCCCCGTTCATATCGGGCGGTCGGGCGCCCTTTTGTTGTTGTGTAGTAGCACAGTCCGTTTCCGGCCGGAAACCTGCACTTGCCTAGCGATGTGGCTCTAACGCGCTGGTTTGGCCGGGTCAATGCGCGCTATTGATCGCTTTAGGGCAACAGAATATATCTGCTCTGATAGCTTGGTTTGCATTGGTGTCCATTTTTGGCCCATATGGGCATGTTTGGGTCGTTGAAACGGATTGTTGCGAATAGATGAGCTCGGTGGGTCAAAGCGAAAGGCACGCTGTGGATAAGCGGGTTCGAGATGCCGGTCTGAGGCCGACTCGTCAGCGCGTTGCGCTGGCCGACCTGCTGTTTGCCAAGGGCGACCGCCATTTGTCGGCTGAGGAATTGCATGAGGAAGCGCTGGCGGCAGGGGTGCCGGTCTCGCTCGCAACCGTCTACAATGCCCTTCACCAGTTCACGGAAGCGGGTCTGTTGCGCATCCTGGCCGTCGAAGGATCGAAGACCTACTTCGACACCAATACCTCGGATCACCACCATTTCTATATCGAAGGCGAAAACCGCATTTTCGATATCGACAGCGGGCCGGTGAGCGTGGTCAACCTGCCGGAACCGCCGGACGGGATGGAAATCGCCAACGTCGATGTCGTCGTCAGGCTGCGTCCCAAGAAATAGCGAGCGAAGTTAACCGCGAAATGACAACGGCGCTGCTCAGGCTTGAGGGTACCGCGCTGTGTCTTGCGGCGCTGGCCGGCTATTGGCTTTCAGGCGCAAGCTGGTGGCTGTTCGCCTTGCTCATCCTTGCCCCCGATTTGTCGATGCTGGGATATCTGAGAGGACCGCGTGTCGGCGCCTACGCCTATAACAGCTTCCACATCACTTTGTGGCCGCTGGTTCTGCTGGTCGGCGGCCATCTCGCAGGCAGCACGCTTTGCGTCAGTATCGGGCTGATCTGGCTCGCCCATATCGGCATCGATCGGGCGCTGGGTTATGGATTGAAGCTGCCGACGGACTTTCGCGATACTCATCTGGGCCGAATCGGTCGCGATTGAAATCGCCACCCGTGTTCGAATCACACCGAGCGGCAACTGAGCGCCGCTACTACTATTGTGAATTGGTCTGCGAACAGCTTTTCGCTTATTTTGCGGCATGACCAAACATAAGAAATCCGACGAAATTCTTTTTCGCTACGCCTCAGGAGAGCGCGATTTCAGGAATTTGAATCTTGATGACCGCACCTACAACTTCGACAACTCAAATCTTCGCGGCGCGGTCTTCACTGGAGGCTTCCTACTGGCCAGCTTCAGAAACGCAGATCTGGAAGGCGCGGACTTCTCGAACTGCAATTTGAAAACGAGCGATTTCTCAGGAGCGAAGCTTGCCGGAGCTACCTTTTCCGGATCGGCGATTGATGCGGCCGATTTCAATGGCGCGGACTTGAGAGGCACTGATTTCGAAGGAGCCAGCGCTTACGGGCGTATGTTTTCCAAAAGTGAACTGCCCTGACCCTTTGCGGTTGGGTGATCAGCTTTTTGGGTTTTCGCGTTAAGTCTGGCTGTTGCACATCCTGGCTCTCGAAGGATCCCAGACCTATTTCGACACCAACACCTCGGATCACCACCATTTCTATATCGAAGGCGAAAACCGCATTTTCGATATCGACAGCGGGCCGGTGAGCGTGGTCAACCTGCCGGAACCGCCGGACGGGATGGAAATCGCCAACGTCGATGTCGTCGTCAGGCTGCGTCCCAAGAAATAGCGAGCGAAGTTAACCGCGAAATGACAACGGCGCTGCTCAGGATTGAGGGTACCGCGCTGTGTCTTGCGGCGCTGGTGGGCTATTGGCTTTCAGGCGCAAGCTGGTGGCTGTTCGCCATCTTGATCCTCGCGCCCGACCTCTCGATGCTTGGTTACCTCAAAGGCCCGCGCGTCGGCGCCTACGCCTACAACTGCTTCCATGTCACGCTTTGGCCGCTGGCACTGCTTGTCGGTGGCTATCTCGCAGGCAGTGCCCTTTGCGTCAGTATCGGGTTGATATGGCTCGCCCATATCGGCATCGATCGGGCACTGGGTTACGGATTGAAGCTGCCGACGGATTTTCGCGACACGCATCTGGGCCGAATCGGTCACGATTGAAATCGTGACGGATAGGCTTGCCCTAAAGCATGTCGCGATCTTTCAGGTTCGCCCTACACGCATTAGCTCTTTGATTTTATGCATGTCTTTATCCCGAAACCGGTTCCCACTTTCGGGAGACATGCATTGGCTCAGTCCTTCACTTTTTCGCCGGGATAGGCGCCCCAGACCTGCGACTGGCTGATCCAGCCGGTCTGGCCGCCAAGAGTCATCTCGCACCACTGGCCATCGCAGGATTTGATCGAGCCGATCACGCCGGGCTCGACCATCGCCACGACGCCGGCATCTTCGCGCGGTGCGTCGTGGACGTTGATCTGCGTGCCCTTGCCGCGCTGCCATGGCGCGACGATTGCCGTGCGTTTGCCTGACAGCAAGGACTGGTTTATCCAGCCTTCCGAACCTTCTGCGTCGCGCACGCGCCGCCAGGTATCGTATTCCTGGATGATTTCCATCGGCAGGCCGGATTTGGTGTACATCCAGTCCACGGAGTAATTGACGCCGGGCCCGACGCGGGAATTGACGCGCGCCGACTTCAGGCTGACGAAGCGGGGCAAGGGCAGCCCGCTAGGCCCCAGCCGCACATTCTGCGCGTTCGTCGCCGCCGACTGTGCAGACGCGGGCAGGGCGGCAAAACTGCTCCCTACGATCAATGCACACAACGCCAAGCGAAGCGACATAAGACCAGACACTTTCGTTCCCTTGCAATGGGTGAGGGTTCGTAACCCTGCTGCCCCTTTTTCTTTGTCTTCCACGGCACCACTTGATACATGAGGCAATCGGGCCGCGACCGGTTTGCAGTTTCGCCCGTCTTGGTTAAAGAGGTCTCAACGTATCCGGGATCGAGGGAAATATGGCCGGCAAGAAGAAGCCTCTCGTCGTCATCACGCGCAAGCTGCCCGACCCGGTGGAAACGCGCATGCGCGAGCTTTTCGACGCGCGCCTCAATGTCGAGGACAGGCCGATGACGCAGCCCGAGCTTGTGGCGGCGGTCAAGGAAGCCGATGTGCTGGTGCCGACGGTGACCGACACAATCGACGCGGCGGTGATTGCGCAGGCGGGCGAGAACCTCAAGCTCATCGCGAATTTCGGCAATGGCGTCGAGAAGATCGACGTCGCCGCAGCGACCGCCAAGGGGATAACCGTTACCAACACGCCGGGCGTTTTGACCGAAGACACCGCCGACATGACGATGGCGCTCATCCTCGCCGTGCCGAGGCGATTGACTGAAGGCGCCAACATTTTGCCTGACGGCAAGAAATGGGCGGGATGGTCGCCAACCTGGATGCTGGGCCGCCGCATCTGGGGCAAGCGGCTGGGCATTGTCGGGATGGGACGCATCGGCACCGCGGTAGCGCGGCGCGCCAAGGCCTTCGGCCTTTCGATCCATTACCACAATCGCCACCGCGTTTTGCAGGCGGTGGAGGACGAGCTGGAGGCGACCTACTGGGAAAGCCTCGACCAGATGCTGGCCCGCATGGATATCATTTCGGTCAACTGCCCTTCGACCCCGGCGACCTTCCATCTTCTGTCGGCCAGGCGGCTGGCGCTGATGCAGCCCACCGCCTATCTGGTCAACACCGCGCGCGGCGACCTGATCGACGAGGAATCGCTGGTGAAGCTGATCGATGGCGGCAAGATCGCGGGTGCGGGCCTCGACGTCTATGAAAATGAGCCGGCGCTCAATCCGAAGCTGCTCAAGCTCTCGGCCAAGGGCAAGGTGGTGCTGTTGCCGCATATGGGCTCGGCCACGCTGGAAGGCCGCATCGACATGGGCGAGAAGGTGATCATCAACATCCGCACCTTCTGCGACGGCCACCGGCCGCCGGACCGCGTGCTGCCCCTGCGGACGTGAGATAGCCTAGCGCTACGCGACGATGCTGATGGTACCGTTGGCCGCGACCTGAACGTTGCGGCCTTCGTATCTTTCGAAGGCGCTGCGGTCGAGCCGAATTGCAACGGGACCTTGCCACGCCATTTCGCGCGCCACGATGAGGCCGAGCAGCAGGATGGCATCCGGTTCGTGCAGGACGAGCGCGGCAGGCGCGTGGCCGTTGTGGACGAGTTCGAGAAGGACCGCAGAGGCCGATGACGAGCCGATGGTTCCGGGCAGGAACAGGACGCGGCCCGCAATGCACTGGCCGTGCTGGGGATGGCGCACATCGGCGATACGGCCGGTCTTGGGTTCGACGCCGCCCCAGAAGCTGATCGGTTGGGTGAGGATTAGTGCTTCGCCTTTGCCGCCTCGGCCCGCGACAAGGATTTCGGCCTGTTGGCTCATGCCGCGACGTCCGTGAAGACCGGCTTGCCGGCGACGGCGCTTTCCACGCAATCGGCCAGCGAGCCGTAAAGCACCGCATAGCCGGTGTTGCCGGGCGCATAATGGGCGAACTTGCCGGAGTTGGTCATCAGGACGCCGTTGGGCAGTTCGGTGAGGATCGGCGTCACCACCACGCAGGTGTCGGCCACGACGACGACCCCGCAGGCCTCGAGCGCCTTTCTGCGGGCCGTCTTGTCGAGTTCGCTGACGACATGACGCCCGGTGCAGGCGTGGATCGGAACGGCGAGACGCCGACCGGCAATCAGGCGTTCCAGCCGATCGAACTCGGTCAGCGACAGATGCGGACTGCCGATGGCGACCGCGTCGATGGTGTCGGTGTGCTTGGCGGTGGAGAGCCCGTGCTGCGCGGCGGCCACCATCTGCGGGGTGACGAGGATCGTCCGTTCGGGCGCGAGGTGGCCGAGGGCCGTCTGTATATCCGGCGCTTCGGGCGTCACGCCGGCAATGTGGAATAGGCCGACCGCACCGGAGGAAGCGGCGGCCGCGCCGAAGGCCTTCAGCGAGTCTTCACCGGGGTGCGCGGCGATGCCGGCGACAACGCCGATGGTGGTGCCGGTCTCGCGACCATAGAGGCTGCCGAGGACCGGCCAGGCAATTTCCGAGGCGAGGAAGGCAGGGGGCAGGGCGGAGACATCGAAGACAAGCCGTGCGCGCCGGTTTTCCGGCCGGTGCAGGCCGTAGTCGGGCGCGCGTCCGGCGATGGCGCAGGCGATGTCGAGGAAGTCGCCATAGCGGTTGGTGCGCGCGCCGAGCACCGAATTGCAGAAGACGACGGCGTTGGACTCGCCCCAGGCGACATCGCTGCCGAAAGCGGGACGATGGCCGGCCTGGTAGGGCGCGCAGGTCCAGCTCTGTTCGCAGCCGAGCTTGCGATAGGCTTCCATCATCCGGCGCGCCATGCCGCGCTGCGATTCTTCCAGCCTGACGCGCGAGCAACCCATGAGGTCGAGCGCGCCGACATTGAGCGTGGAGCGAACGGCGACGCGTGCGCCACCGTCCACCAGCTTCTCGGCAAACAAGGTGCCGGAATCGCCGTGGTAGAGTGCGCCGTCGATGTGCCCGGACGCGATCGGGATGAGGCGCGGCGCACCGAGCAGGTCAGCACTTTCGGCAACGATGCGCATGGCGACGGCAGCGCCTTCGCCCCGGCCTCCGGAGGCGATGGCGCGTTCCTCGGCGGTGAGCGCGAGCGCCATGTCAGCGCCTTTTGTAACGGATGGTGTCGAAGCGCGCGGCCAGCGCATCATAGAGCAGAAGGCGGCCGACAAGCGGCTCGCCGATGCCGGTGATGAGCTTGATTGCTTCCATCGCCTGCAGCGTGCCGATGACGCCGGTGAGCGCGCCGACCACACCCGCGGCGGCACAGGAGGGCACAAGGCCGGGCGGCGGCGGTTCCGGGAACAGGTCGCGGTAGGACGGGTTTTGCGTGCCGTCGGCTGCGACTTCGAACGGCTTCAGCACTGTTACCGAACCATCGAAGCGCCCGACGGCAGCGTGGACCAGCGGGCGCTTTTCCTGCTCGCAGGCGTCGGCAACCGCATAGCGCGTTTCGAAGTTGTCCGAGCCGTCGATGACCAGGTCGTACTGCGCGACAAGGGCAGGGGCGTTTTCGGCGGTAAGGCGGAAACTATGCAACTCCACGGCAACGGATGGGTTGATGCGGGCAATGCTTGCCCTGGCGCTTTCGCCCTTCGGGGTGCCGAGCGACGCCGTGTCATGGATCACCTGCCGTTGCAGGTTCGAGAGCGAGACGGTGTCGTCGTCGATGATGCCGAGCGTACCGACGCCGGCTGCGGCGAGATACTCCAGCACCGGCGCACCGAGACCGCCGGCGCCAATGACCAGCACGCGCGCCTTTTTCAGCTTGCGCTGGCCCGCTCCGCCAATCTCGGGCAGCACGATGTGGCGCGCATAGCGCTCGAGCTCTTCATCGGTGAGTGGCGGCAGTGGTGTCATCGCCGGACCATAGCGTTGAGCGGAAATCTTGTCAGGCGCTATCGGTGGGACTAGCGGTGCCGTGATCGACAGTGAGGAATTGCGCCCGGCCTTGCAGGCTGGAGAAAAGGGCGGCGTCGGTGCCGGTCATGAAGGCCTGGCAGTTGAGGTCTTCGAGGATTGAAAACAGGGCGGCGCGGCGTCCGGCATCGAGATGCGCGGCGATCTCGTCGAGGAGCAGGATCGGCGTCATGCCCGATATCTCGGCGGTCAACCGGGCGTGCGACAACACGATGCCGACGAGCAGCGCCTTTTGTTCGCCGGTGGAGCAGAGGTCGGCGGGCATCGCCTTGGGACGGTGACGAACGACGAGGTCGGAGCGGTGCGGCCCGGTCAGCGTGCGGCCTGCCGCGCGGTCGCGCTCCCGGCCGGTTGCCAAGGCTTGCCTGAATTCCTCCTCCACATCGACGGCGGGCAGGCTGCCGACCCGGCTTTCAAGGTCGCCGTCAAGCGCGATGTCGGCTTGCGGAAACGGCCCCTCGCCGGGCAGGCGCTCGATCATTGCCGCCAGGAGCCGCACCAGTTCGGCGCGCGCGGCGGCAATCGCCACGCCGGTTTCCGCCATCTGCGTTTCGATGGCTTCGAACCATGCGCCGTCGCGGGAGTTGTCGGCGAGCAGGCGATTGCGCCCGCGCATCGCCTTTTCATAGTCAAGCGCGCGCTGGCCGTGGCTCGCATCGATTGCCAGCACCATGCGGTCGAGGAAGCGGCGGCGGTCGCCGGCGGGTCCGGTGAAGAGGGAATCCATCGCAGGCGTCAGCCAGACAACGCGCAACCATTCGAGAAGGTCGTCGGCCGATTTGGCCGGCGCACCGTTGATGCGCACGCGCCGCCCGGTTTCGCCGGCATCCGCGCCTGCAAAGCCGGTGCCGATATCGGCAGCGCCGTTCGGGCCATCGAGCTTGGCATGGAGGGCAAAACCGCCGTCGCCACTTTCGCGCGCCACCTCGCCGTAAGGGGCGCGGCGCAGCCCGCGACCGGGTGTGAGAAGGGATATGGCTTCGAGAAGGTTGGTCTTGCCAGCGCCGTTGTCGCCGGTCAGCACGACCGCGCCCGGCTTCAGGTCAAGCGAGAGGGATTCATAATTGCGGAAGTTGGTCAGCGTGAGCTGGCGGATATGGACCTGTTCGTGGCCGACGGGCGCGTCCGAGGTCATGACAGCACAGTGGCTGAACGACCCCCCTCTGGCCTGCCGGCCATCTCCCCCTCAAGGGGGGAGATTGAATCTCGCCTGTGCTGTCGCCAATCCTGGTCGCCGTAGAAAATGCAATAAGGCGGCAGCTGCCAATCTCCCCCCTTGAGGGGGAGATGGCCGGCAGGCCAGAGGGGGGTGATCGCCGTCATGGGGAGGAAATGCGGCCCTACACCCGCATCGGCATCAGCACGTAGAGCGTGTTCTGGTCGTTGGTGTCCCGGATCAGCGTCGGCGAACCGGCGTCGGCAAGCATGAATTCGGCGTTGCCGCCGCTGAGCTGGGCCGCGACGTCAAGCAGGTAACGGGCGTTGAAGCCGATCTCGATTGGATCGGAAGAATAGTCGGCGGCCAGTTCTTCCGTGGCGCTGCCGGAATCGGGGTTGTTGACCGCAAGCGTCAGTTGGCCCTCGGCAATCGAGAGCTTAACGGCGCGTCCACGCTCGGAAGAGATGGTGGACACGCGGTCGACGGCGGCGGCAAAGGTTTGTCTGTCGATGGTGAGCTTCTTGTCGTTGCCGGTCGGGATGACGCGTTGGTAGTCGGGGAAGGTCCCGTCGATCAGCTTGGACGTCAGGACAACGCTGCCGACGGTGAAGCGGATCTTGGTGTCGGAAAGCTCCGTCGTGACGGCCACATCCGGGTCATCGACGAGTTTCTGCAATTCGCTGACCGTCTTGCGCGGAATGATGATGCCGGGCATGCCCTCGGAGCCTGCAGGGGCGTCGATTTCGGTCCGTGCCAGCCTGTGGCCGTCTGTGGCCACCGAGCGCAGCTTCAATTTGCCGCCGACTTCATGGACATGCAGGAAAATGCCGTTGAGGTAGTAGCGCGTTTCCTCGGTCGAGATGGCGAACTGCGTCTTGTCGACAAGGCCCTTGAGCGCCGTTGAATCGAGCCGGAAGATATGCGGGAACGAGCCTGCCGAAAGTTCCGGAAAATCCGACTGCGGCAGGCACTGCAGGCGGAAGCTCGAGCGTCCGGATGTGACGGTCATGGCATTGCCGTCCTCGTCGGTCTTCAGCATGACCTCGGCGCCCTCGGCAAGCTTGCGCACGATGTCATAGAGCAGGTGTGCAGGCACAGTCGTCGCGCCGGGGCGCTCCACCTTGGCGGGCGTTGCCTCGGTGATCTCGAGATCGAGATCGGTCGCTTTCATCTCCAGGCTGGCACCTTCCGCATTCAACAGCACGTTGGAAAGGATCGGAATTGTATTGCGCCGCTCCACCACGCGGTGAACGTGGTTAAGGGACTTGAGAAGGTTCGACCGTTCCAGAATTACACGCATGATGAAACAGGCTCACTTGAAGGAAAGGGCAGGTCTCCGAATCGGTAACCTGCCTCAGTCTGAACTGGCAAAGAATTTCGTCAAACTGACAGGAAAAAGCCCCCAAACGCAAGCCCGTGCGCTGCAATCGGAGGCTTTGTGGATAACGCCAAAGCCTTGCTGGCAGGCTCGCCTATGCTTGGTCGTTGATCAACCTTCTAAGCAGTTCCAATTCCTGCGCTAGAGTGTTGTCTGCCCCCGACAGATCCTCGATCTTGCGCACGGCATGGAGGACCGTGGTGTGATCGCGGCCGCCGAAGCGCCGGCCGATTTCGGGCAGCGAACGAGGCGTCATGACCTTGGACAGGTACATTGCCACCTGGCGCGGCTTGACGATGGTGCGGGTGCGCCGGTTGGAAAGAAGCTCCGTCTTGGACACATTGTAGTGGCGCGCGACGATGCGCTGGATGTCTTCGATGCGCACGCGCTTTGGCTCGCCGGTGCGATAGATATGGCCGAGGATCTCATCGATGCGGTCGATGGTGATCTGCGGTTCGAAGGATTGCCTGAAGAGGAGCTGGTTGAAGGCGCCTTCCAGTTCGCGTCCGCTGCCCGTAACGGTGCGCGCGACATGTTCCAGTATGTCGTCTGAAATGGCGAGCGAGGAATCTTCGGACTTGGCCGAGGCAAGCCGCAACTTCAGCATGGCAAGCCGCATGGAAAAATCGGGTGCCGACATTTCCAACGCGACGCCGCCGTTGAGACGCGAGCGGACGCGGGGCTCCAGCGATTCCAGCTCGGACGGCGGCCTGTCGGCGGCGACGACCACTTGCTTGGCGCTGTCCAGCAGCATGTTGATCAGATGGCAGAACTCGTGCTGGATCGACTTGCCCTGCAGGAACTGCATATCGTCGATGATCAGGAGGTCGATGTCGCGCAACTGCTCTTTCAATGTCAGCGCATTGTTGTCGCGGATGGCGGTTGCAAAGCGCCACATGAAATATTCCGCCGTCAGGTAGACAACGCGGGACCTCGGGTTCTGGCGCAGCGATTCCGCCGCGATGGCTTGCAAAAGATGGGTTTTGCCTAGGCCGACCGTGGCGTGCAGGAACAGGGGGTTGAAGCGCACGGCGCTCGACTGGGATTCCGCCACCGCACGAGCGGCGGCGAACGCCACGCGGTTCGACGGCCCTTCGATGAAGGAGGAAAACGTATAGCGCGGATCAAGCGGTGAACCGAGCACGCTTTGGCGGAATTCCGGTTCCGCCGCCCCGTTCCGGTTTGCAGGAGCGCGTTCGGGCTTGCCGGCGTTCATTGTGCCGGCCGCGAGCGCGGTCTGGGTCTGCCGTGTCACCGTTTTGCGCTGCGGTAGATTTTCGCCTTCGCCACTGCGCGCATGGCGCGTGGCTGTGCGAACGATGATCTCCACCTTGATGACGTCGGGATCTTCTTCCTTCCAAAGCTCGATGATCTGGTCGAGATAGTGGCCGTTGATCCAGGAGCGCAGGAATGCGGTTGGAACGGAGATGCGCACGACGCCTTTGGAAGCCTCTGCCAGCTTCATGCGCCCGAACCAGCTCGAATAGACCTCCGTCCCCAGCCGTGCCTTCAACTGAGCCTTGATGCGCTCGAACCTATGATCCACTGCAGCTGAAATCGTCAGGTCGCCTTCTTTAATCAAATCCCCCGAAAGAGGGAGGTCGCCACCAATCTCCCTGTCGATGCCGCTCTGCATTCGCTACCCCTGTCCTATGCTTTGCCGCCACGATCGCAGTCGCCTGCGCCGTGTCGCCTCGTTCTGTTTCGCCCTATAGCCGCCGCTGGCCAAAGGCGTTTGCCTGTACTTGGCTCTTGCGAGCTCTTGGTCGTAAGTCAGGCGCCACAAGGCAATACAAAACCGTCCGGCAATCCGCCGGTGCGGCTTCAAGACCAAGTGCGCAAACCCCGTTCCCCTTACCCATACCGAAAAGGCAAACCCAACCTTCCGCGGAATAAGCTCCACGGCCTCAAATGTTTCCATTTTTGGTTAGGTCGAGGGCCGTTCGGCCCATCCCTTTCGATGGAGGGACACTACCGAAATCGTTGTGGAAAGGGCAAGGCCGCGTCTAACCGATTTTTAACGAATCTGGTTACCGCAAGACGACCAAAGGGTGCCCCTTTCGCGGGGGCGCTCGTGAAAGCTATTGTGATTCAACCCTTTTCCGCGAGGGTTGCCAAAAGGCCAGCTGGCGAGACTTTTTTTTTAATATTTTGCTTGACATGCGATTGTCCCCCATCCGCCACACGCAATATGAACAGTCTGTGGATGACCTTCATTAAGCATATGAATTTAAAAGACTTTTTGTGACAGGCTATATGTTAGAAATTGCTTTAACGCGCACAACATGTTGAATATGCCGGCAAAATTTGCGGCTTTCCAAAACTACCGTAACGGCACCTTCCAGACGGCCATTCGGGATTTATGTCGGCAAACGGAAAAACCCGGTGCAGGTGCACCGGGTTTCTAAAAAAATTAAAAATTTTAAAATTGAAAGATCAGGCCGAGAGGGTCTTCAGGCGCTGTGCGAGGCGCGAAACCTTGCGCGATGCCGTGTTCTTGTGCAGCACGCCCTTGGTAGCGGCGCGCATCAGTTCCGGCTGGGCATTCTTGAAGGCGGCTTCCGCAGCAACCTTGTCGCCGGCGGCCAATGCTTCCTCGACCTGACGGACGTAGGTGCGAACGCGCGAGCGGCGGTTTTTGTTGACCGCGGCGCGGCGAGCTATCTTGCGCGTTGCCTTTTTGGCCGAGGAGGTGTTGGCCATGATGCCTCTCTTCTGATCTCAACGGTGGGCGCTAGCGGCGTACCGCGAGGCGCAAAAAACAAACGGGCAGCCATGGGCCGCCTCAGTTGGTGCGGCTTATAGTGCAGCTTTCCCGACCCGTCAATGTTGGCCCGAGCTCTTTTTGACGATATCGGCGGATGGCGCACAATTAGCGGTTCTTGAAGTTCGCCTTGCGCTTTTCCGCGAAGGCCGCCATGCCTTCCTTCTGGTCTTCGAGCGCGAACATGGAATGGAACACGCGCCGTTCGAAGCGCAGCCCTTCGGCAAGCGTGACCTCGTAGGAACGATTGACAGCTTCCTTCGTCATGATGACCGCGGGCAAGGAGAAGTCGGCGATCTTTGCCGCGGCCTTCAAGGCTTCCTCGACCAGGTCGCTCGCCGGCACAACGCGCGAGACGAGGCCGGAGCGCTCGGCCTCGGCCGCATCCATCATGCGGCCGGTGAGACACATGTCCATCGCCTTGGACTTGCCGACGAAGCGCGTCAGGCGCTGCGATCCGCCCATGCCGGGCATGACGCCGAGCGTGATTTCCGGCTGGCCGAACTTGGCGCTGTCGGCGGCAATGATGAAGTCGCACATCATGGCGAGTTCGCAGCCGCCGCCGAGCGCATAGCCGGCGACCGCCGCGATCATCGGCTTGCGCGTGCGCGTGAACTCTTCCCAGCCGGAGAAGAAGTCTTCCAGATAGGCCTCGACATAGCTCTTGGACTGCATTTCCTTGATGTCGGCACCGGCGGCGAAGGCCTTTTCAGAACCGGTGATGACGATAGAACCGACCGAGGCGTCGGCATCGAAAGCCTTGGTGGCGGCAAGGAGTTCCGCCAGAACCTGCGAGTTCAGCGCATTGAGCGCCTTCGGCCTGTTCAATGTGATCAACCCGACCTTGCCACGCTTTTCCGCGAGGATGTTTTCATAGGTCATGGCGATGTCTCCCGATATGATGGCGTGCCTTGGCTGTAGCTCACTCCTGGCAAGCCCGGCAATAGAAGGTTGAGCGGCCGCTTTGCACGATCCGCTCGACATGGCCGGAGCAACCAGGTGTCGGGCAGGCGACGCCTTCCCGGTCATAGACCGCAAACGAGTGCTGGAAGTAACCGAGAGAGCCGTCAGTGTGCATGTAGTCGCGTAGCGAAGAGCCGCCTGCGGCGATGGCATCGGCGATGACGGAGCGGATCGCCTCGGCAAGCCGCTCGCTTTGTGCCTTTGCCTTGCGGCTCCTGGTGGCGATCGTACCCGCCGCCCGCAACGGGGAAAGGCGCGCGCGCCACAGCGCTTCGGAGACATAGATGTTGCCGAGCCCGGCAATCAGCCGCTGGTCGAGCAGGGCTGCCTTGAGCGGGGTCCTGCGGTTCTTCAGCAAGGAGGAAAGCAAGGCGCCGTCGAGTGTGTTGCCGGTCGGCTCCACGCCGAGGCCGGACAGCATCGGATGTTCGTCCGGGACCGTTTCGCTGAACAGCATGAAGCCGAACCGGCGTGGGTCGTTGAAAACCACGCGGTGCGAGCCTTGTGCGGAAACGAGGTTGAAGACGACGTGGTCGTGGGCGGCATCCTTGGACCGCTCATGGTGGAATATGCCGGGCGTTGCGCTTTCCTCGCCCGTCTCGATGCGGAAGGAGCCTGTCATGCCGAGGTGGCATATCAGGGTCGGACCGCCATCCGTGTGCATGGTGAGATATTTCGCGCGACGCCCGAGTGCGGTGATCGTCCTGCCCGTCAGCCGCTCGGTGAAGTTTTCCGGGAAGGGAAAGCGCAAATCCGGCCGCCGGGCCTCGATGCTGGCAATGCGTGCGCCTTCCATGACAGGCTGCAACCCCCGTCTTACGGTTTCGACTTCGGGAAGTTCAGGCATGCTTGATCACCGGGCCGCCGAGCGCCGCATAGAATGAGGTGCCGTGCGGGCCGGGCGGCAAGCCAAGATGCTCGGCAACCGTTTCGCCGATGTCGGCAAAGGTCGGCCGCAGCCCGATGGTGCCGCCGCTCATGCCGGGCACGACGCCGATGACCGGGATGCGTTCTCGCGTGTGGTCGGTGCCGCGCCAGGTCGGGTCGTTGCCGTGGTCGGCGGTCAAAAGGAACAGATCGCCGGGTTTGAGGCGGGCGAGCGCTTCGGGGATACGGCGATCGAATGCCTCGAGGGCTGCCGCATAGCCCGCGATATCGCGCCGATGGCCGAATTCGGTGTCGAAATCGACGAAGTTGGCAAAGACGAATTCGCCGTCCCGGGCGTCGTCGATAGCGCCCAAAGCCTTGTCGAACATCGCCATGTTGCCGACGCCCTTGCGGACTTCCGAAATGCCGCGATGGGCGAAGATGTCGCCGATCTTGCCGATGGCGATGACGCGGCTGCCGCGTTCGACAAGCCGGTCGAGCAGCGTCGGCTCCGGCGGCGGGACGGCATAGTCGCGCCGATTGGGCGTGCGCTTGAATGTGGCTTTCGTCTCGCCGAGGAAGGGGCGGGCGATGACGCGGCCGATGTTGAGCGGGTCGCATAGCCTGCGCACGGTTTCGCAGAATTCGTAGAGGCGCTCCAGGCCGAAATGCGTTTCGTGGGCTGCGATCTGGAGCACGGAATCCACCGATGTGTAGCAGATCGGCTTGCCAGTGCGGATGTGCTCTTTGCCGAAATCCTCGATGACAGTGGTGCCGGAGGCATGGCAGTTGGCGAGAATGCCCGGTACATGGCCTTCCCTGATGATGGCATCTGTCAGGGATGGCGGAAAGGCCGGCACCGTGTCCGGAAAATAGCCCCAGTCGAAGCGGACGGGAAGCGCTGCGATCTCCCAGTGGCCTGACGGCGTATCCTTGCCGCTCGACACTTCCTGCGCGGCGCCGTGGAAGGACGAGGCCGACAGCGTTGTGCCCGGTTGGCCTTCGAGGGAAAAGCCGGAGGCGATCTTCGCGGCTTCGCCAAGGCCGAGCGCCGTCATGTTCGGCAGCCGAAGCGGCCCTTCGCGCAAGCCGGCCCGATCGGCCTTGCCCGATGCACAGGCTTCGGCGATGTGGCCGAAAGTGTTCGAGCCGGCATCGCCATAACGCCCGGCATCTGCCGCGCCGCCTATGCCGAATGAATCGAGTACGAAAATGAATGCGCGCGCCATGGAAGCCTTGCCAAACCGGAGTGTCGGCCAGGGAAGGTGTCACCGCTTCCGATCTTGCCTGGCGCAATTGGATGAAACGGCGCTGCGGCAAGATGGATCGCAGTGCTGCTTCGTTGTCATCCAGACATAGGCATCAGTCCGGCCCTTGGCAATTCGCAAGTGAATGTATCACGGCGTTCGAAAAGCCGGTCAGCAGTTGGAGCAGGCGATTTCCTGCAGGACGCGAGGGCGCAGATAATAAATTTCGTTCATCGGCGTATCGTTGAACATGCCGGCAAGTCCGGTTGCCTGATTGCCGCTGATCGACCATGCGATTATCGGGTTGTAGGTGAGTTGGCTTTCGACCCTTATCAGGAACGTTCCCGCGACCTTGAGCGTAGGCGGCACGGCCGTCGGCGTATTCTTTACATAGGGCACGGTAAACTTGTCGCCGACGCCCTGATAGGACCAGATTACCGTAGGATTCGCAGCCGCGTCGTTCGATATCCTGATACCGGTGATTTTGACCGTCGGAACAGAGCGAGCGTAGGGTCGCATGACCGACGTGCCGATCTTCATGATGTCTTGAAGCACGGTGGTGGAAACCTGGTCCTGCTGGGCCACGAGGTCGGCGATCATGCTTCCCAGCCGGCTGACCTTCTTGCTGGTTTCAATCGCCTGGACCGCCTCGACCGTGATGAAATACATGATCAGCAGGATCGGAGCGATGAAAGCGAACTCGACTGCCGCAACCGCTCGGCGGTCCCGTGCGAAACCCAGCAGTCGCGACAGCAAGCCGCTCATTGGTCTATGTGCCCCCGCACCCAGCATTGTCATTGCCCCTTTGCCCACCGATACGTGGATTGTTGTCAGTACGGTTCGTTCTGCCAGGTCATGGTGGCGAAATGCAGCGTCGTTCCGTCACTCATGTTGGAGATATATTTGCTCATGAAGTCGGTTATGACCGGCCACTTGTAGAAGACACGAAGCATGTTCTTGCTTCCGGCTTCGCCGAGCTGCGTGGTGAAGGTGGTGTTTCCGCCGGCATAGGTAAGCACGACCTGGTTGGATCCCTTGTCGATCTTGAAGCTATGCTTTGTTCCTTCGTTGAAACTTGTCAGCGTGCGCAGGTCGATCTTCAGGCCTGGGCAGCCGGTCGTAACAATAATCTCAAGGCGGCCGCAGACGAGTTGGCGCAGGTCGGTTTCGTTGATCGTCCGGATCTGGCCTGTTCGCATCTCGCGAGCGATGTCGTCGGTGGCATTGGCAAGAACTTCCTGACCGGCAAACGAAATGCACGTCTCGAGGACCGCGAACACCAGCATGGAAAACGGAATGGCAAGCATCGTGAATTCGACCGCAACGCTGCCTTCGCGATCCCGCCGAAACCTGGCCATGAGGCCGCTTCGCCTGGTCCCGCTGCGGCGGCCCACAATGCTGGAGACGCTACCCATGTCTGTTGTGCCTCGACCCTTAATGGTTCGGACAAACCTTATATGAGAGCTGTTGAAGTCCGGTTTGAATGACCGCTAAATTGCGCCGGGCGCGCTTAATCTTCCAATAACCGTACCGGACCCGGTTTTGGCTGCTTACTGGTTGTTCATCTCGGCTTCGGACACCCGTTCGGCGTCGCTCTTGAACGAGCTTTCGCAATAAGGCGAACACGACATCGTCTGCACCTGCGAGCGGCGATAGATGCGCACGGTGGCCGCGGTCTGGCGAACGACGGTAACCTGCTCGTCGATGATAGGATTTCCATCCTTGTCGAGGATGACGAGATTGGTGACCCCGAAGCCTTTGCCAGTCAGGACTACTGTTGAAGCATCCTGTACCGAAGCGTCCGCAATGGCGGGATTTCCGACCACGATCGTATCTGCTGCGCGCGCGAGCTTGACGATCTTGGCCTGGTTCATGGTGACTTCGATGCCGGAAGCCATTGCGGCGGAGGAGGCGCAGGCGGCTCCAACCACCAGTGCTGCCGCAAGAAGAATCGATTTCGACATGGCCATCACCTGATCTCCAGACCCGCGAGTGTTCAACGGAATATGAACGGGATTGGTGAACCAACGGTTAAGCCGCGCAATTGGAGCGGCAGTCGGCAGCGTTTCAACCTTCAATCCTCCCCTATTTTCCGCTTTCTGCTCACCGATCCTTAACGCGGCGAATGTATGAGCATTGACATTGCTGATCGAATTCTCGCGTGGGACTCATGCTCGAGGCACTGATCTTTGTAGTTTTTCCCTTTTGCATGGTGTTTGCCGCCGTGTCGGACATGTTGTCCATGACGATCGCGAATCGGGTCTCGCTCCTTTTGCTTGGCAGCTTCGTGGTGATCGCGCCATTGACCGGAATGGCCTTGGCTGATCTTGGTTGGCACCTTGCGGCGGGCGCAATGATGTTGAGCGTGACCTTTGCGCTGTTCGCCTTGGGCGGCATGGGTGGCGGCGACGCCAAACTCCTGGCAGCGACGGCCGTCTGGATGGGCTTCGACATCGCGCTTGTACAATATCTCGTTGTAGCAGCGGTGGCCGGCGGGCTGTTGACGCTTGCAATCTTGATGTTCCGCAGTTCGATGCTGGCGCCGATTACCAAGGCCAATATGTTCCTGCGCCACTTCGCGGACGAAAAGACCGGCGTCCCCTATGGGATCGCGCTCGGCATCGGCGGGCTGATCGTTTACCCGCAAACGTCGCTTATGATCTGGGCGCTCGAACGGCTCTCGGCCTGATATTTCAAGCAATTCGGATTTCGAGCTGGTTACGCGTCTGCTGCAGGCCTCGCCAGCGCATGTTCGATACAATTTATATAAACGTTAAATTAATCACATTCGTAAGCATTGCATTAACCATAATTTGACGATTGCGGCTGCAAAGTCTCGCCTGGCTGAATGGTTTGCCAAGGGCGAGGTTCAAGCAGATGCCTGCATCCCGATTGATAATTCTGGGCGTGGCCGCAGTTGCTGCGGGGGGCGCGGGGTTTGTTGCCAAGAACATGGTGGCGCCTCCGCCGGCACAGGTGGTCGTTAACCCCGGCCCGCAATCTCCCGCCGTTCCAACGCAGGAAGTGGCAGTCCTGTCAGGCGACGTTGCGATGGGAAGTCCGCTCGGCGACAATATAAAATGGGCGCCTTGGCCAAGCGGTACGATCGACGCCAATTTCATTACGCGCGCCAATGAGCCTGATGCGATCGAAAAGCTGAAAGGCTCGGTTGCGCGCATGTCGATGTATAGCGGTGAGCCGTTGAGACGGATCAAGCTGATCGACGAAGGTCAAAGTTTCATGTCGTCGATGCTGCCCTCGGGTGCTCGGGCCGTCGCGACATCGATTGCAGCGGATACTTCCGCCGGCGGCTTCATCCTGCCGAATGATTTCGTGGACGTCATCATGACCCGCCGCTCGGATGCGGCTAGCGGAGGAACTGGTTTCAGCACTGAAACCATCCTGAAGAACATACGCGTACTCGCAATCGACCAGACCATCCAGGAAGACGAGGAAGGCAAGAAGACCAGGGTCGGCCAGACGGCCACGCTGGAGCTGACGCCTGAACAGGCCGAGATCATCACCGTGGCGCAGCAAATGGCCGACCGGCTGACGCTGGCGCTGCGGTCCATCAAGGACACGCAGGAAACAAACCTGGATCAGGCCGACTATCTCGTGAACGGCGCCGGCCGCCGCGGCACGGTTCGGCTCATCAGATCAGGCGAAATTTCCGAAGTGGGGGCAAGGAAATGATTTCATATCGCAAACTGCCGGCCACGCTTGCCGCAACATTGGCCCTGATGTTCGTGACAGCGGGCACGCTTCCGACAACCGATGCGAACGCGGCGGGGGGCACCCGGGTTGGCGCCATGTCTGCCAACCAGCGCGTGAAGCTGGGCCTCAACAAATCCGTCGTCATCGACCTGCCGAGCGACGCCTACGATATTCTGGTGGCCAATCCCACCGTTGCCGATGCGGTAACCCGCACCTCGCGGCGCATCTATCTGTTCGGCAAGGCGGTCGGTGAAACCAACATCTTCGTGTTTGGTCCCAACGGCGAACAGATCGTAAGCCTCGACCTCGCCGTCGAGCGCGATGTTGCCGGTCTCGAAGATTATCTCGAGCGCTTTATTCCGGGCTCCGAAATCAAGGTCGAGTTGCTGAACGACAACGTAGTATTGACCGGAACAGTCGAGACCCCATTGGACGCCAAGCGCGCCAGCCAGTTGGCGCAGGCATTCGTCAAGGGCGGTGAGGCCACGACCGGCCAATATTCCCAGACTGCCGCCGGCGGATCCGCCAATGGAGGCGTCGATATCAACAATCCGGACTCCGAGCGCCAGGTGAGCGCCATCATCAACATGCTCCAGATTATGGGCGAAGACCAGGTCACGCTGAAAGTGACGGTCGCCGAAGTCAGCCGCTCCGTCATGAAGCAGCTCGGCGTCAACATGATCGGCAACGGCGGCAGCAACGGCATCGTCTGGAGCGCTCTGAGCCAGACTTATCCCGGACTTGGCAAGGTTCTTTCGGACTCAAATCTGACGATCAGAAATTCTGACCTGCGCGCCTATTTCAATGCAATGGAGCAGTCAGGTGTCATGAAGACGCTTGCTGAGCCGACATTGACGGCGATCTCGGGCGAAAAGGCTACGTTCAAGGTTGGTGGCGAATACAACATTCTGAGCCAGGCCAGCAACCAGCAGAACGACGACGGCACGTCCGAGCGCACCTATACCCATCGGACGGTCGAATACGGCATCGGTCTCGAATTCCAGCCGGTCGTGCTTTCGGCCGGACGCATCAGCCTGAAGGTAAGGACTTCCGTTTCCGAGCCGACGACCGAAGCGTCGATCTCCATGCATGACTCGAACATCATCTCGATCCGCAAGCGGTTGGCCGACACCACTGTGGAATTGCCTTCGGGCGGCTCCATGATGATCGCCGGTCTCGTCCGCGACGACATCCGGCAGGCTGTCAACGGCCTTCCTGGCCTGACCAAGATACCGGTTTTGGGCACGCTGTTCCGCAGCCGGGACTTCGTTCGCAACGAATCCGAACTGGTCATCATCATTACGCCTTATCTGGCTCGTCCGGTCGCCCGAAACGATCTTGCCAAGCCCGATGACAATTTCAATGCCGCAAGCGACGGCGCCGCCATGTTCCTCGGCCGCGTCAACCGGGTTTACGGCACCATGCAGACGGATAGGCCCGCAGGACGCTACCACGGCGTTGTTGGCTTCATCTACAAATGAGCGGGGAAACGGGTATGTCCAAGACAGGTTTCCAGATCGGGACGGCTGCGCAGGCGAAGCGGTCAACCAGCGTGCCTAGGTTCAAACCGGCGCTGCCAGCCCTGGTCGTGATCGCTACCGCCTTGCTGGCGGGATGCGCAAACCGCGACAGTGTCGTTGTGGGCGCGATCCCAGACGACTACCGCACCAATCATCCGATCATGATTTCGGAGCAGGACCAGAAGATAGACCTGCCGGTTGCGGCCTCCTCCAAGGGCATGACGCAGTCGCAACGCCAGGTGCTTCTCGGGTTCTATGATACCTATGACAGAAGCGCGGCGCCGGTGCTGACGATTGCCGCGCCGTCCGGCTCGGCCAACGAACTGGCCGCCAGATCGGCAGCCCGCGATTTCGCAAAGCTTGCGACCGCAAACGGCATCCGCCGGGATCGCATCGCTATGGTTTCTTATCAGGCGACATCCCTGGAAACATCGGCGCCTGTGAGGCTTGTCTACACTTCGATCCGGGCACACACCGACAAATGCGGTCGATGGCCGGAAGACATCGCGGAAACGACCGAGAACAAGCACTACGCCAATTTCGGTTGCTCCTACCAGAACAACCTGGCCGCGCAGATCGCCAACCCGGCCGATCTTCTTGGGCCGCGCAAGCGCACGACGATCGATGCGGAGAACCGCAGCGAAGTCATCGACGCCTACCGCAAGCGTGGAATTCCGGACGAATTCATCCGTACTTCGGAAGTCGAGTACTAGGCCGCGCGAAGTCAAGGAAAGAGCACGATCATGAGCAATCTTGCCTATGAGCCCACGGACGACGCAGGCGAACTCGCGCAGCGCGAAATCTCCGCCTTGCAGGCGCTGCGGCCGATCCCGCGCATCTCCATCCAGGCATTCTGTGACACCGACGGCGTTGCCAACCCGATTGAACGCGCCGCGGAAGACCGCCGTATGGCAAAGGCGCATGTCAAGGTTCACATGGGCGGCATTCCCACGGCCATTGAATTCTACCAGACCGCGCCGACGCCGAACCTTATCCTGCTGGAATCGCGCAGCGAACCGAAGCAACTGCTCGAGCAACTCGCGCAGCTTTCGGAATACTGCGACCCCACCACGAAGGTCGTCGTCATTGGCCATTACAACGATGTCGGCCTTTATCGCGAACTGATCCGCAATGGCATCTCGGAGTACGTGATAGCCCCCGTGTCGATGGCAGACATCGTGAGCGTCGTCTCGACGATTTTTGTCGACCCGGAGGCCGAGCCGATCGGTCGCTCCATCGCTTTTGTCGGCGCAAAGGGCGGCGTGGGGTCTTCAACCGTTGCCCACAACGTCGCCTGGGCGGTCTCGTCCCTGTTCAAGTCCGAGGTGGTGGTGGCCGATCTCGACCTGGCCTTTGGTACCGCCAACATCAACTTCGATCAGGATCCGGCTCAGGGCATCGCGGAAGCCGTATTCTCTCCCGAGCGGATCGACGAGGTTTACCTTGATCGCCTGCTTGCCCAGTGTGCAGAGCATCTGTCGCTCTTGGCTGCGCCATCGACGCTGGAGCGCGTTTACGACTTCGATTCCGATGCGTTCTCGCAGATCATCGACACAGCACAGCGCACGGCGCCCATCCTCGTGCTCGACGTTCCTCACATCTGGAGCGGCTGGAGCAAGACAACGCTTACCAAGGCGGACGAGGTCGTCATTACGGCGACGCCCGAACTGGCCAATCTTCGCAATACCAAGAACCTGATGGACATGCTGAAGCGGCTGCGCCCCAACGATCCGCCGCCAAAGCTGATCATCAACCAGGCCGGCGTGCCGAAGAGGCCCGAAATCACGGCGCAGGATTTCGCCGAGCCCCTCGGCATCACGCCGATGGCAGTCATACCCTTCGAGCCGCAACTGTTCGGCAACGCTGCCAACAACGGGCGCATGCTTGGCGAGATGGATACCAAGAGTCCGGTGGTCGCCACGATCAACGAGATCGCTCATGTGCTGACCGGGCGCAGCGAGATCAAGGTCAAGAAAAGAGCCGGGCTGGGCAACATTCTGGGCAAGTTGAAACGCGGCAAGTGACAGTCGCTGGGCGGGACGGGTAGTCGATCATGTTTGGCAAAAGAGGCAACGACGATGCCAGCAGGCCGGTGACACCACGGCCGGCTCCAGCATCCTCGCCGCAGAAGACGAATGACGCGGCGACCGCGGTACTCGCTGCAAAGCCCGCGGAATCAAGCGCGCCGGCGACGCCGCGCCGCACCGTGGAAGCGCCGCCGATGGCGCCGGAGCCGAGACCTGCCCATCGCGAGCGCAACGAAAGCTACTACGATACGAAGAGCCAGGTCTTTGCCGCGCTCATCGATACGATCGACCTGTCGCAGCTTGCCAAGCTCGATCCTGAAAGCGCGCGCGAGGAAATTCGCGATATCGTCAACGACATCATCGCGATCAAGAACTTCGCGATGTCGATTGCCGAGCAGGAGGAACTGCTCGAAGATATCTGCAACGACGTCCTGGGTTACGGCCCGCTGGAGCCGCTTCTGGCGCGCGACGATATCGCCGATATCATGGTCAACGGCTCGCGCAACGTCTACATCGAAGTCAACGGCAAGGTGGAGCAGACCGGCATCCGCTTTCGCGACAACCAGCAGCTTCTCAACATCTGCCAGCGCATCGTCAGCCAGGTCGGCCGCCGTGTCGATGAGTCGTCGCCGATCTGCGATGCGCGTCTTCCTGATGGCTCCCGCGTCAACGTCATTGCGCCGCCGCTTGCCATCGACGGCACTGCACTTACCATTCGTAAGTTCAAGAAGGATAAGCTGACGCTCGATCAGCTGGTCAAGTTCGGAGCCATCTCGCCACATGGCGCGGAAATCCTGAAGATCATCGGCCGCGTGCGCTGCAACGTCGTGATCTCGGGCGGTACGGGTTCCGGCAAGACGACTCTGCTCAACTGTCTGACCAACTATGTCGACCGCGACGAGCGCGTCATCACCTGCGAAGACTCGGCTGAATTGCAATTGCAGCAGCCGCACGTCGTGCGTCTTGAAACACGCCCGCCCAACCTTGAGGGCGAAGGCGAGGTGACGATGCGCGATCTGGTCAAGAACTGCCTGCGTATGCGCCCTGAGCGCATCATCGTCGGCGAAGTGCGCGGACCGGAAGTGTTCGATCTTTTGCAGGCGATGAACACGGGTCACGACGGCTCGATGGGAACGATCCACTCCAACAGCCCGCGCGAATGCCTGAACCGCATGGAATCGATGATCGCCATGGGTGGTTATTCGCTGCCGCAGAAAACGGTGCGCGAGATCATTGTCGGTTCCATCGACGTGATCGTCCAGGCTGCCCGCCTGCGCGACGGCTCGCGCCGCATCACGCACATCACCGAGGTGATCGGCCTCGAAGGCGATGTCATCATCACGCAGGACCTGGTCGTCTATAATATCAAGGGCGAAGACGCGAGCGGGCGTCTGGTCGGCGAACATGTGTCGACCGGTATCGGCCGACCTCACTTCTGGGACCGCGCCCGCTACTACGGCGAGGAGCAGCGCCTCGCCAATGCACTTGAAGCGATGGAGAAGCGCGCAGACTGAACGAACCCGGAAGCTGGGGCCTGATATTCATGTTCGGAATTGACAGTACCGTATTGGCATTTGTCCTGCTTGCCGGCCTTAGCGCCGGCGCCGTCGCTTATGCGTTCTTGTTCAGCAAGATCAGCGACGAGAAAAACGTCGGCAAGCGTTTACAGACGATCAAGGCAGCAGAGACAGACCGTGCGGTTGTGAAGGCTTCGCGCGACCGCGTGGCCGAAGCTGCAAGGCGGCGCAAGTCCGTGCAGGATTCGCTGAAAGAGCTTGACGACAAGCAGCGTGCCCAGAACGTCAATGTCAAGAAGCCGCCGCTTAAAATCCAGATCCGCCAGGCTGGCATGAATGTGACGGTCGAGCGCTTCTATCTCTATTCGGTCGTGTGCGGAATTGTCATGACATTGCTCGCCTTCCTGGCGGGTTTGCCGCTGATCGTTTTGCCGGGTGTCCTCATCGTCAGCGCTTTCGGCTTGCCGCGCTGGTTCGTCTCGTTTCGGCGTGGCCGGCGTGTAAAGGCGTTTCTCAAGGAATTTCCAAACGCCCTGGACGTCATCGTCCGCGCCGTGAAATCAGGCTTGCCGCTGAACGACGGAATTCGCCTGATTGCCAACGAATCGCCTGAACCGGTAAAGACCGAATTCCGGCGCATCGTCGATTCCCAGCAGATGGGCCTTTCGATCCCCGAAGCGACGTTGCGCATGCCCGAAACGATGCCCTGCACCGAGGCAAGCTTCTTCGGCATCGTCATCCAGATCCAGTCGCAGGCCGGCGGCAATCTTTCTGAAGCATTGGGCAATCTGTCCCGTGTGCTGCGCGACCGCAAGAAGATGAAGGCCAAGGTTCAGGCGCTTTCGATGGAAGCGAAGGCTTCGGCGGCAATCATCGGCGCGCTGCCGTTCATCGTGGGCCTTCTCGTCTATTTGAGCAGCCCGACCTACATCATGCCGTTGTTTACAACCAGCACGGGCCACCTGATTCTCGGCGTGTCGGCCTTCTGGATGTCGATCGGCATTTTCGTGATGCGCAAGATGATGAATTTCGACGTATAGGCCAGGACCCTGATCTTGGCATATTGAACCAATTGGCGAGCACGCAGCTATGACCGACCAAGTCATCAAGACCCTAACCGATCCGGCCTTCCTGATCGCGCTGCTCGTCGGCATTGCCGTATTTGCCACCGTTTTCACGGTGCTGCCGGCTTTCGGCGGCAATCAACTGAAGGCGCGCATGAAATCCGTCGCGCTCGAGCGCGATGAATTGCGCGCCAAGCAGCGCGCTTGGCTGGCGGCGAATGCAGACAAGCGCAACAGAGGAGGCGGACTGCGCGAAGAGCAGTCGGTCGGCATGCGCAATATCGTCGAGAAACTCGACCTGAGACGCTTGCTGGCCGACGAGAATACAATGCGCCAGCTCAGGGTGGCTGGTTTTCGCGGACAGAATCCGCTGACCAAATTCCTCTTCTTTCGCCTTGTCCTACCCTTCGTGGGTTTGGCGCTGGCTATCTTGATCATCTTCGGCCTCGGCTATCTGGCCGACAAGCCGATGATGATAAAAGTGCTGGTTTGCGTGGTGTCCGCTTATGCGGGTTTCTACGCGCCGATCCTTTATGTCTCGAACAAAGCAACCAAACGTAGGCAGTCCATCCAGATGGCCTGGCCCGACGCGCTCGACCTGATGCTTATTTGCGTCGAGTCGGGCATGTCGGTTGAGGCGGCCATGCGCAAGGTTGCCGATGAAATCGGCGTACAGTCAGTGGAGCTTGCCGAAGAGTTCGTGCTCACGAATGCAGAGCTATCCTTCCTGCAGGAGCGCCGCCAGGCTTATGAAAACCTCGCCACACGCACGGGTCTGGATTCCGTCAAGTCGGTGGCGCAGGCGCTGATCCAGGCAGAACGCTACGGCACGCCGGTAGCACACGCGTTGCGCGTGCTTGCCAGCGAAAGCCGCGACATGCGACTGAACGAGGCCGAGAAGAAAGCCGCAGCCCTTCCACCCAAGCTTACGGTGCCGATGATCCTGTTTTTCCTGCCGGTGCTGTTTGCCATCATCCTTGGCCCGGCCGGTATCCAGATCAGCCAGCGCGGCATCTTCGGCGACCAGCAGAATACCTCGTCGGATACGAACACTGCCCAATAGGGCGAAAGCACCGGCAAACTGAAAAGGCCGTTCCGTGGACAATCCGGAGCGGCCTTTTGTTTTCCTCGAAGTTCACAGCCTAGTCGGTAGGCGGGTCGAACCGTGTCAGTTGGTGGTGGGCTTGTCGCCGTCCTGCGCCTTCAACTGGCTCCAGGCGTTCTGCTGCGAAAGCATCGAGCGCAGGTAGGTCACATTGGCTTGCGCCTGATCGGGTGACAGTTCCTGCGAAGCGATCTGTTCGGCCTCTTCGAAGCGGCCCTGCAATCCGACGACCAGCGCTAGGTTCTGGCGCACCCGGCTGTCCGAATTCGGCTGCTGGGTCGCTGACCGCAGATAGGTCTCCGCGGTCTTGAGGTCTCCGCTCAGCACGTAGGACATGCCGAGATTGGAAAGGACGGACGGTTCGTTGGGCTTGAGGTCGAGCGCCTTGCGATAGATCTGGCGCGCGTCTTCCTTCTGCCCGATCTGGTCGAGGATGGCGCCCTCGGCCGACATCAGCCGCCAATCGGGATATTCCGGTGTCTGCGCCCGACGCACTGCATCCAGTGCCGGTTCGAGCTGTCCGTTGGCGGCCAGTGCCTTGCCGTAGGCTGCAAGCACGTCCCGGTCTTTCGGATAGGCGATGGCAAGCTTGCGCATGACCGCCAGTGACTGATCGGCATTGCCGTCCATCTGGAGCACGGTCGCGAACTTGATCGCGGTGGATTTGTCGTTGGGGTTGGCAGCGTAGGAATTTCCTAGCTTTGCCGCGGCGTCGCGCAACTGGTCGGTCGACATCGTCTCGATAGGCTGGCCGCTGGATCGCGAAATCGAGCCTGTGGTCATCTTGCTGGTCGATGCGCAGCCGGCAACACCGGCCATCAAGGCAACTGCGAATGTCGTTGCAAGCAAACGCCTGTATGTCGCGGTATTCGTGCGCGGGAGCGGCATGGGAGCTAGACCTTCCGTTCGTGGTTGCGGCCATTCGAATGGCCGACTTCCCTTGGTCAGAAATATTCTGTTAACCCTAATTGTTGGTTAACGAGGCCGACTCGGGCTGGGGGTCAAAGGGGGGAAAATGGCGGTCGAGCTTGCGCCAAACAAATTTGCCAAGGCCTTGCCGGTTCATCTTGTGGCCAAGGACAGTTTGGAGACGGCGGGGCTCTCTCTTTCCACGGTGGTTTGGGCCAAGGCCAACGGATTTTCAGGCGAAGCGGGCAAGGTGCTCGTGCTTCCGGGGGAGGGCGGTGGCGTCAGCGGCGCCCTGTTCGGCGTCGGCAAGGGCGAGGGCGCGCTGACTGTCGGCGCCTTGGCGAAGGCCCTGCCGGAAGGGGACTGGCAATTCGCCACCGTGCCCAACAAGCCTGATCTTGCAGCGCTTGCAGTCGTTCTCGGCGGCTATGTTTTTACACGCTACGGCAAGAAGCCGAGCCGTGCCCTGCGCTTCGGATTGCCGGCTGGCGCAGACGCGGCAAGGGTGCGCCGTATTGCCGATGGCGTTTTTCTTGCACGCGACCTCGTCAACACGCCGACAAACGACATGGGCCCCGATGCGCTTGAAAAGGCGGTGCGTGACCTCGCGACCATCCATGATGCCGACGTCAGGGTGACGGCAGGGGAATACCTGCTGCGCAAGAATTTCCCCATGATCCATGCAGTCGGGCGCGCCTCCTCACAGGCACCCCGCCTGATCGACATGCGTTGGGGACCGAAGTCGGCGCCGAGGGTGACGCTGGTCGGCAAGGGCGTGTGCTTCGACACCGGGGGCCTAGACATCAAGCCTGCCGCCGGCATGCTTTTGATGAAGAAGGACATGGGCGGCGCAGCGAACGTGCTGGGGCTGGCATCGATGATCATGGCCGCCAAGCTGAAGGTCCGGCTGCGCGTCCTCATCCCTGCCGTGGAGAATTCCATCGCCGCCAACTCCTTCCGTCCCGGTGACGTTTTGATGAGCCGCAAGGGCATCACGGTTGAGGTCGGAAACACGGACGCCGAGGGCCGCCTGGTCCTTGCCGATGCGCTGGCGCTGGCCGACGAGGACGAACCGCAGATGCTGGTCGACATGGCGACCCTGACGGGAGCCGCGCGGGTGGCGCTCGGGCCGGACCTGCCGCCTTTCTATACCGACGACGAAAAGCTGGCCTCGGATATCTCAAGCGCTTCCGTCGCGGTGGAGGATCCGTTGTGGCGCATGCCCTTATGGCGTGCCTATGACGCCAAGCTGGCATCGAAGATTGCCGACATGAACAATGTCACCAGCGACGGTTTTGCCGGCTCGATCACGGCGGCGCTTTTCCTGAAGCGGTTTGTCGAGAAGACGCCCGACTGGGTGCATTTCGACATCTTTGCCTGGAACCCGGTCGATCGTCCGCACGGACCTGCCGGCGGCGAGGCACAAGGCATCAGGGCACTGGAAAAGGTGATCGTCGACCGTTTTGGGTAAATTCAGGTGAGGACGGCCTGCGAAAGGCGCCTTTCTCGGCTCGTCCTGACCCGAATCGCCGCGGCCCCGAGAAAAAATGAAACGGAACCGAAACAATTTGCCGCGATAGTGGGCACATGGCGATTACCATGCGTCCGATCCAGGCATTGCGGCTGTGGCAGCAGGTGGCGCTGCACGCGGTGCAGGACGATGCGCCTGACCTGACCATGCGCCAGATGGCGATCCTGTTCACCATCTACCTCGACGCCCCGCCGCATACGGTGCGCGGACTGGCCGCCAAGCTCAACGTCACCAAGCCGGTGATTACGCGCGCGCTGGACACGATGGGCGCGATGAAGCTGGTGTCGCGCCATCGCGACGAGAAGGATAAGCGCAATGTCCTGATCCGGCGCACGGTGGAAGGTGCGCTCTATGTCGAGCGCTTCGGCGATGATATCATCGCCAAGGCCCTCGATCTCCCGTTGTGAAAGCAGCTTGCCTTGAACGTTCGCGATACCCGCCTGCACGCCTTTCGTTCCGATCTTGCCGATGCCCGCCTTGAAGGCGAGGTGGTTGCCGAGCGCTTCGTGGCGGGGACGCCGGCGAGGGTTTCGGCACCTGTCGCCGATGTCTTGAAGGAGCCGGCTAAGGGTGCCGGCATCAACACGCAATTCCTGTTCGGCGACGACGTGGCCGTGTTCGAGACCGCCGGCGGCTTTGCCTGGGTACAGGCGGAACGCGACGGCTATGTCGGTTATGTCAGGAAAGACGATATTGCGGAACGTAGCGGAGAACCGACGCACATCGTGTCGGTGCCGCGCACTTTTCTTTATCCGGGGCCGGACCTGCGCTTTCCAAGAGCAGGCGAACTGTCGATGGGATCGGCGGTGACGGTGACCGGTGCTGCTGAAACGCGCGGCACCCAATATGTCGTGCTGGCGGGCGGTCAGGCGGTGATCGCCAGGCACCTGATGCCGGTGGCGGACCGCGCCGCCGACTATGTTGCGGTGGCAGAGACTTTCATTGGCACGCCCTATCTGTGGGGCGGCGTATCCGGCTTCGGCATCGATTGCTCCGGTCTCGTCCAGCTTTCGATGCGCATGGCAGGCCGCGACGTGCTGCGCGATTCCGACATGCAGGCGGCGGGGCGTGGAGTGCCACTCGATCCGGGCGCGGATTTCTCCGGCCTGCGCCGCGGCGATCTGGTGTTCTGGAAGGGCCACGTCGCCATCATGACCGACGGCGGAAACATGATCCACGCCAACGGCCATACCATGCTCGTTTCGCGCGAAGGCCTGCGCGACGCTATCGACCGCATCGGCTACCTCTATGGCGGCCCGACCGGGTTCAGAAGGCCGTAGGGACATATTTCTTCATCGCCACGCTGCCTGCGCACTTCCCTTCTCCCCTTGTGGGAGAAGGTGTCGAGGCGAAGCCGAGCCGGATGAGGGGTGTTGGACGGAGCGCTGAAACCCCTCATCCGACCTCGCTGGCGC
>CAZROU010000043.1:0-35559 GCA_964601795.1 uncultured Mesorhizobium sp.
CCGCATGCCGATCGATGCCGATGAATGCCCCCCGGATCATCGGTCAGCCTCGCGTAACCTGAAACGACGCGAAACCAGGTCGCTCGGCTTTGTCCAGCGCAACAGCGGCGAATGTCTCCCGCGAGGCGACTTGCTTGTTGCCGACCTTCTCAAACCACACACACCAAACCGCAGTGCCTTCGATCGACCAATACTCGCCGACCTGCTCAACCGTCATGATTGGTCCGCCCGATTTCAGCTGAACCGTATCGCCAGGTACGAATTCCATAATCCCCCCTCGTGCCCGAATCTTTAAATCTGTACCGAAAGATAGGTCGCGTTGCTGCATTTTGCGAGGTGGGGGACCGATCTGGTACGGATTATCTGCTCTTTTGACAGGTCAGCACTTTGATGAGCGCAAGTAACACCATGTACGACCGCTTCGGTGACACGACGGCGGCAGGTGTAAACGTGAACGATCCTGGCTGATCGGCCAGCTACCGCATAGGTCCCGCGCTTATCGGATCCGGGTCCCATCTTTCATTCAGGTACCAGCCGATTCCGCACTTCCGCCAAGCATGTCGATCTCGACGATTGCTTCACGGCCGGGAGTTTGTCGCCAATGCGGGTCACCCCGCGCCTCTTCCCTTCCTTCGGTCAGCTCGGGAGGGTCGAGGTTGCCGGCTCGGGCAGCAGCAGCTCACGGCCCAGTTGTTAAACGGAGGCGGGCGCGGATCATATTGTGTTAGGGAGCATTCAACGCCTTCTGCCGCGTTAATCTATCAATCACTCAAGCTCGAAGTGAACGGTGTGGCCCGGACGATCGATGAATTCATAGCCGACCTTCCGCCAGATCAGCAGGAGGAGATAGCGAGGCGGTACGAGGCTTTGCGTCAGACCCTGCCGCCGCAGGAGCGCGAGAAGGCGCCAGAGGATCCATGGGCGGCCCCGAGCACCGCGCGTTCGCAGCGCCGTTCATAACCTGCCGCGCGCTTGGGGCCTGATGCCCCTTCAACAGTTCAGAACCGTGGTCGGCCTAGAACCAATCATGGATCGCTTCAGGCCCCGGGCAAGCTTTGCGCTTTGCCAAGCGCTCCCTCGCCCAATCCAGAAACGCCGGCTCGGTTCAATGGACCGCTTCGCCAACAGATAGTTCTTGCCAGCGAAATCGTGGAACTCCCCGCACGCACGCCATTCCGGCGTACGTACAAAGGAGACTCGATATGCAGCCATCTCTCGTTCCGCCACGCTACCTTCGTACAGATGAAGCCGCACTGTTCCTCGGGCTGTCACCGCGAACGCTTGAAAAGCATCGCACATATGGAACCGGCCCGCTCTACCGCAAACTCGGTGGCCGGGTGGTCTATGCGGTGGCCGATCTACAGGAATGGGCGGATCTGGGTACAGTGAGTTCGACGTCCGATCCGAACAGCAGAACTGTGCGCCCCGCAGTGCCCCAGCATCGGATAGCCCGCCGAAACACCTAGGCGCCGCTCGGCGCTTGCGGTTTTGCCGTGGAGAAGCATTCGTGATGCGTTCAGCCCAGCGTCAAAACGACCATCGGGTTAATCGCGGGATTAACACTGCCAAAGGCAGCTACATCAATCCTGCTCATCCACCTCATATACCTTTGTGCAACATGCTGTTGCACTATCGATGGAGTTGAAGAATCTGTGTCCGTTACTGCCTATTTGACTCTCGAAGAGGTCGTCGAGCGTTATCGCTATAAAATCAGCGACGGTACGCTACGCAACTGGCGATCCAAAAGAATCGGCCCATCATTCATCAAAGTCGGCAAAGCGATCCTATATCCGATCGAGGAGCTAGAACGATGGGACCGTTCGAACCTGATTTCCTGTAGGGGCATGTCAATTGCGTCCTTCGGGACGAACAACACCGAAGGGGTCGTGGACTAACCGGAGAGGGCTGGCCTTCGGTTGGTGAAATGCGGTCTGCACATCGTCGATCAAGGTCAGCTTTCGTTCCGATCCGTCCTCGCCTATACGGGGCCAGGCACATGCGGAATTCGTGCCGCAGCATGCGAATCCGGGCCGTGCCGGGGCCACGCGGTTACACCGGAATTGCCACGAGTTGGCGCGAGTTACAGATACCAGATACCGGCACCACCTGACACCAGCCATGCACTACTATCTTGAAATTAAAAGGTTTTTTCCACTCTGCGGGTTGATGCACAACCATCCTTCTGGCGACCCGACGCCCTCACGGGCCGACATCGACATGACCAAGGAAATCATCGAGAGCGGCAAGCGGTTGGGCATCGCCGTTCACGACCACATCATCATCGGCAAGAAGGGCCATGCATCGATGAAGGGCCTGCTGCTGATCTAGGGGCAGATAAGCTCAGTTCGTCTTGGCGGTGTCCGGGGCCGGCACGTCCGACTTCTGCTTGCAGCTCTTCAGCCACACGTCATAAACGGCGTGTTCGACGGCGTTGAGGCCGGGGCTTTCGGCAAACATCCAGCCGGTGAAGATGCGCCTGATCTTGCGATCGAGCGTGATCTCGTCGACCTCGACGAAGGAATCCGTCTTCGGCGCTTCGGCTTCCGGGCGCGAATAGCAGACGCGCGGCGTCACCTGCAGCGCGCCGAACTGCACCGTCTCGTTGATATAAACGTCGAAAGTGATAATGCGGCCGGTGATCTTGTCCAGCCCGGCAAACTCGGCCACGGGGTTCTTGACCCGCTCCGCAACGGCCTTTTCCTGCGGAGCCGCAGGTTTCTCCTGCGCAAGCGCGGAGCCTGCGGACATGGCAAGAACCGCAACGGCTGCTGCGGCTGCGCCAGTCAAATGTCGGCTGAAAATCCTCATGCAGAAATACCGAAGGTTGCGCCCGCGATGATTCGCCATCGCCAAAGCTAGGATCAGGACCTGATAATCTGGCTGAAATGGTCGGAGCGGATTTGTGCGGATACGAGGAGCGAAGGCGCAGGAAGGCTGAAGCCTTTCAAGGCTTTGCAACACTGTAGCTCGTGCAAATCCGTCCGATCCGAAGGACGATCGAACTGGCGTCGAACTGCTGCGTCAAAGTCCTTGATCGGGGGAACGACCCCGCTCCACGGACTTTTCCTTGCATCTCTCGCCATTTCGAACGCCATTCCAGTCATATTAACAGGTCCTGACCCTAGTCGCCGTTGAAAGTCAGGCAACCAGCTAAATGCCAAATGTGGCAAGAAATGCCGTTGTGAACAGCCGTTTGTCAGGAACCGGGCGTCCAGGCGTCGTAGTCGCCCGTCACCTGCGGGCGATGCTGGACCCCCAGGATAGAACCCTTCGGGCGATAAGCGGCGGCGCTGCCGGTCAGGTTCGGCTGGTGCGGCTTTTGCCACTCGCGCGGTTTGTAGTTTTCCTTGGTCGGCGGCACGTCCGAGCGATGATGGATCCAGCCATGCCAGCCCGACGGGATAGATGAAGCCTCGGAATAATTCTTGTAGATCACCCAGCGGCGCGTGAAGCCTTCCGAAGTGACGCCGCCCTCATAATAGACGTTGCCGGATTCGTCCTCGCCTACCCGCTTGCCATGCCGCCAGGTATGGAAGCGCGTGTTGAGGGTCTGGCTGTTCCACCAGGTGAAAAGCTGCAGAAGGAACGTCTTCATCCAAGTCCTCGCGGGGCAACTGCCTGCTGTGCTGCTTATGGCTGCAGGACCCGCCAATGGCAAGCATTTTGCTGCCATGGTCGCGACAGGATGCGCCTTGCCAATCACTTTTGAAGTTTCTAATGCTCCGCCAGCATTGAGGCTGCCCACCGACAGGGAGTTGGCATCTACCATGTCCGCCGACGCACGAGCATCGACCGACGCCATAAGGCGGCGCAAGGGCGGCGATCCGATCGTATGCCTCACCGCCTACACCTACCCCATCGCCAGCCTGCTCGATCCGCACGTTGACCTTTTGCTGGTCGGCGACAGCGTCGCCATGGTGCTGCACGGCCATCAGACCACGCTCGGCGCGACGATGGACATGATGATCCTGCACGGCCAGGCCGTCATGCGCGGCGCACGCAATGCCTGCGTTGTCGTCGATATGCCGGTGGGCAGCTACGAGGCCTCGCCCGCTTTGGCGCTTGCCTCGGCGCGGCGCATCTTCGAGGAAACCGGCTGCCACGCCGTCAAGCTGGAAGGCGGCACGGACGTTGCCGGCCAGATCGCCGCCATCGTCGCCGACGGCATCCCGGTCATGGCCCATATCGGCCTGCAACCGCAGTCGGTGGAGAAGGACGGCGGCTACAAGATCAAGGGCGGCTCCGACGAAAGCATCAAGCGCCTGCTGGCGGACGCCGATGCGGTCGAAAAGGCCGGCGCATTTTCCGTCGTCATCGAGGGGACGATGGAGCCGGTCGCAGCCGAAATCACGCGGCGGCTCGCGATCCCCACCATCGGCATCGGCGCAAGCGCGCGGTGCGACGGGCAAGTGCTGGTGATCGACGATGCCATCGGGCTGACTGTCGACCGCGTGCCCAAGTTCGTGAAGGAATATGCCGATTTGCGCGCCGAGGTCTCCCGCGCCGCGATGAGCTACGCGGCCGAGGTCAAGGCGCGGACATTCCCGACTTCCGAACACGTTTTCCAGCCCAAGGACAAATCCTGACGATGCCGCATCCCGCTATCGCCGAGACCGTCACCGATCTTCGCGCCACGGTGCGGGCCTGGAAACGCGAGGGACTAAGAGTCGGCATGGTGCCCACCATGGGTGCGCTGCATGAAGGCCATGTCTCGCTGATGAAGCTGGCGCTCGAAAAGGCCGACCGCTGCGTCGTTTCCATCTTCGTCAACCCGACCCAGTTCGCGCCAACCGAAGACCTCGACAAATATCCGCGTCAGCTTGCCAAGGACCTTGCCTGCCTTGCCGATGCCGGCGTGCATCTGGCCTTCACGCCATCGGCTGCCGAGATGTACCCGGCAGGCTTTGCCAGCAAGGTCTCCGTCGGCGGCCCCTCCGCTGGTCTGGAAACCGATTTCCGCCCGCATTTCTTCGACGGCGTCGCCACCGTCGTCACCAAACTGCTCCTGCAAGCCGCACCGGATCTGTCCGTTTTCGGCGAGAAGGACTACCAGCAGCTTTGCGTCGTGCGCCAATTGTGCCGCGACCTCGACATACCCGTCGAAATCATCGGCGCGCCCACGGTACGCGACGCGCATGGCCTCGCCATGTCGTCGCGTAACGCCTATCTCGACGAAGCTGGCCTCGCCGTTGCGCGGCAACTGAACAAGATCCTGCGTGGAGCTGCCGCCGCTATCGCGAAGAATGGCGACGCCGACGGCGAAACGGTGCGGGCGCGGCGCGCCTTGCAACAGGTGGGATTCGAGGGCGTCGATTATGTCGCTGCGCGGGACGGTCTCACCCTGACCGGATGGCAGCAAGGCCGCGAAGGCCGCCTCCTTGCCGCCGCTTGGCTCGGCAAGACGCGCCTCATCGACAATGTCGAGATACCTACTTGAGAATCATCCAAGCGGCTTTTCCAGCGTGACGATGGTGGCATTGACCCATCTCGTCGCCGGACGCCGCTGCACTTCCACGAAGCCGCCGGACCGGTAGAAATCCAGCGCCTTGCCGTTCTTTTCCTCGACTTCCAGCCGCATCAGCCGGCAATCCCAGAAAGATTCTTCCAGTTCGGCAAGCAGCATGCGCCCGACGCCCTTGCCCTGCATGGAAGGGCGAACGTCGAGTTCCTCCACCTCGACCAGACCGCTGTCGCTGTCCTTGATCGCGGCATAGGCCATGCCGGCCAGCTCGGAGCCCGTATCGGCAACGATGAACTCCGAGCGCGGCCGCTGCATCGACTGCTTCAGCCAGACGACCGAGTGCCAGCGCTCCGAAATCTCGGTGACGCCCGCAGCCCCGTAGAGCGGATCGTAGGTGGCGTGCCAGGTCTCGACCAGAAGCGCCCTCACCGCTTCCAGGTCGCGCTCGCTTGCCGTGCGAACGAACATCATTCGATGCCGAGCTTGGCCTTCACCAGATCGTTGACCGCCTGCGGGTTCGCCTTGCCGCCGGTCGCCTTCATGACCTGGCCGACAAACCAACCGGCCATGGTCGGCTTGGCCTTGGCCTGCTCCACCTTGTCCGGATTGGCGGCGATCACCTCGTCCACGGCCTTTTCGATGGCGCCGGTGTCGGTGACCTGCTTCATGCCGCGGCTTTCGACCAGCGCGCGCGGATCACCGCCCTCGTTCCAGACGATCTCGAACAGATCCTTGGCGATCTTGCCGGAAATGGTGCCTTCCTTGATGAGATCCAAAATGCCGCCAAGCTGGTCGGGCGAAACCGGAGTCTCTTCAATGTCTTTGCCGTTTTTGTTCAACGCGCCCAGCAAGTCGTTGATGACCCAGTTCGCGGCAAGCTTGCCGTCGCGGCCAACCGCCACCTTCTCGAAATAGTCGGCAATGGCCTTTTCCGACACGAGGATCGAGGCATCGTAGGCCGACAGGCCGAGCTTCTCGACCAGCCGTGTCTTCTTGTCGTCCGGCAGTTCCGGCAGGTACTTGGCGAGGTCGTCGACATAGGCCTGGTCGAACTCGAGCGGCAAAAGGTCCGGATCGGGGAAATAGCGGTAGTCGTGGGCTTCTTCCTTGGAGCGCATCGAACGCGTCTCGCCCTTTACGGCGTCGAACAGGCGCGTTTCCTGGTCGATCGAGCCACCGTCTTCCAGAATGGCGATCTGGCGGCGCGCCTCATACTCGATTGCCTGGCCGATGAAGCGGATCGAGTTGACGTTCTTGATCTCGCAGCGGGTGCCGAATTCACCGCCGGGCTTGCGCACCGAGACGTTGACGTCGGCGCGCATCGAGCCTTCGTCCATATTGCCGTCGCAGGTGCCGAGATAGCGCACGATGGTGCGCAGCTTGGTGACGTAGGCCTTGGCCTCGTCGGCGGAACGCATGTCGGGCTTCGACACGATTTCCATCAGCGCCACGCCGGATCGGTTCAGGTCGACATAAGACATGGTCGGATGCTGGTCGTGCATCGACTTGCCGGCGTCCTGTTCGAGATGCAGGCGCTCGACGCCCACTTCGATGTCCTCGAACTCGCCCTTCTTGTCCGGGCCGACCGAGATGGTGACGGTGCCTTCGCCGACGATCGGCTGCTTGAACTGCGAAATCTGGTAGCCCTGCGGCAAGTCCGGATAAAAGTAGTTCTTACGGTCGAAAACCGACTTGTGGTTGATCTGCGCCTTCAGGCCGAGGCCGGTGCGGATCGCCTGGCGCACGCATTCCTCGTTGATCACCGGCAGCATGCCCGGCATCGCCGCATCCACCAGCGAAACATTCGCATTCGGCGCTGCGCCGAAAGATGTCGAAGCGCCGGAGAACAGCTTCGCTTCGGAAGTCACTTGCGCATGTACTTCAAGGCCAATGATGACTTCCCAATCTCCGGTCGCACCGGGGATCAGGCGCTTGGCGTCAGGCGTGCGGGTATCGATGATGGTCATGAGGGCCTATAGACGATATGGAATTCACATAAGAATGTGAGCTTCACGCAGGATGTGATTTCCAGTCTTGGCTAGTGCAAAGCACATGCCGAGACAAGCGCAAACTGCCATGACAGGCCTTCCTGGCCTTACCGAACGAGTGCGAAAACCGACCTTGGGCAAGCCCCTGCCCGCCGATGCCAATCCGGCCGACCGGGGCCTATGCTGTCGCGATATAGGCCCTGATCTCCTCCGCTTCGCGCTCGATGTCCTCGATGCGGCGCTTGACCACGTCGCCGATGGAGATGATGCCGTAAAGCAGGCCGTCCTTTTCCACCGGCAGGTGGCGGAAACGGCCTGCCGTCATGATCTCCATCAGTTCGTTGACCGTATGGTTCTCGTTGCAGATCTTGACCTTCGGCGTCATCGCCGTTCGCACCGCAAGGTCGAGTGCGGCAGCGCCTTCCTTGGCGAACACCCGCACGATATCGCGCTCCGAGAGAATACCGACGATCTTGTTGTCGCCATTGGTGATGACGAGCGCGCCGACCCTATGTTCGGCCAGAAGGCGAATGGCTTCCGAAAGCTTCTCATTAGGGCCGAGCGTGAAAACGTCGTGGCCTTTTCTGTCGAGAATTGCCTTTACAGTCATCGCGTCCTCCTCTGCGTTTGGCCGGCTGAGCCGCAGCCGACGTCACGATTGCAGGAACATGGTGCGCTGTGCGTGTTCGCATTTCAAGTGTCAGGCGAACGGGCCGGGGCAAGGGGCGCGACAATCTCGAACTATCTTCGGCCGCTTGGGCGCAACACAGTTCCAACCGGCCCGTTACCGGCGCTTTTCGAACAGCCTGAGCCCAAAGAAGCCGGCCGCAAAGCCGCCGATATGCGCCTCCCATGCGATCTGGCTTTCGTCGCCCGGCGCAAGTCCGATAAACCCCGTCGCCAGGTTGACCACCATCCAGACGGCAAGGAAGGTCATCGCGCCGCGTGAGCGCAATACATCGCGCATCGGCAACGGCGCGCCGGCAAACGCCGCCTTGCCCGACGAACGATCGATGCGGAAGGCAAAGCGCGCCGCAGCCCCCATCATGCCGGAGATCGAGCCTGAAGCGCCTACCAGTGGCGACTGGCCGTCTGGATGGATAACGTAGAACAGCCCCGCCGCCGCAAGGCCCGTCACCGCGAAGAAAACAATGAAGCGCATGGCGCCGATGCGGTTTTCCAGCGGTGAGCCGAAGGCCGCCAGCCACACCATGTTGATGATCAGGTGAGCGAACCCGCCATGCAGAAGCGCATAGGTGAACGGGCTGGTGAAGGCCCAGGCGTCGACTTCATACTGGCCCGAATAGCGGATCGGAACGAAGGCCGCCCGAACGAGCAATTCAAAATCCTGCTCCGGCGTCAGGACATACGTCCTTATGAGATGGATGCCGATGCACAGCGCCATCACCCCCACCACCGCTGCGGGCAGGTTGAACACCGGCTCGCGCGGCGGCGCGGCCCGAGGCCTCGTCTCGTCGTTGCCTGCCACGCCTTCCGGCTCGTTCATTCGGATCGGGTCCATAGTCCGGCCATGTAATGCACTCACCGCCGTTACACAAACCGAATCGCGCAGCCGAATCAAAGGGCCGCGAATCAAAGAAAAGCCGTCCAAGGTTACCCTTGAACGGCTTGTCGAGCCCCCACAGCTCCCCTGAACTTTTGACTGAAAGCCTGTCGCCGTTTTCGCGGCCAGCCGACTTTCTGGAGTGATTTCAATGTTTCACATTCGAACTTGGCCGGCAATGTAAACCGTTTTTTAACCTTAACGGCCCCGAGGCGTGAACAAGCCAGATCCGGACTGGCACGCATCGTGCTGCGCGCAGCATGTAGTCCATCGGGAAGGCGACCTTCTGTTCACCGATGGGACATCAGGCGGCAGATTGCGCGGAGCGGAACGAAAATGAACCTGAACGGATCGATCGGACTGTTCCAGTATTGGAACCGGCTGCGCGATAGACGTCCCGCTCCGCGACGCACCGAAGTGGAGCCGGCGGACATCAAGACGCTTCTGGCCGATACTTTCATCCTCGAAAAGGACACGCGCGGCGAAGCCGTGTTCCGCCTCGCCGGCACGCGGCTGTGCGCAACCTATGGCCGCGAGCTCAAGGGCTTCTCGTTCCCCTCGCTCTGGCGCAGCAAGGACCAGCGGCTGGTGTCGCGACTGGTCGACGGCGTATTCCGCCAGCAGTCGGTGGTTCTGATCACCTATTGCGGCCTCAGCCGCAACAGGCGTTCGGTCGGGTTCGAGCTTCTGGCGCTGCCACTCGACGGCGGCGCGGAAAACCTGCGCTGCCTCGGCGTCATCTCGCCAGCGGAAAAGCCGTTCTGGCTGGGCGCCGATCCGATCATCGACGCGCAGATCGATTCGGTGCGCATCATCGACCCTGACAAGGAAGACCTCTTCCTCGGCAACCGCCCCGCCATCAGCGTGCCCGAGCTCGCGCCCACCGAGCTGGACTCGGCCGAGACACTGACCGAATACGGTCGCGCACGCCGCATCCGTCATCTCGTCGTGCTGGATGGCGGGCGCGAGGAATAAGCTGATCGTTAAAAAATCCGCCTGGCGCTTCTTCGTTTGTTAACCTTCCCGGCCTAATATTTTGCATGAAAATCCGCGCGCGAAACGCGGACGGCCAACGGGGTGTAGGCAGTGATGAGGTCAGCGGCGGTCGACTACGCACCGTCCAGGGTTGAAAGGCGTAACTTTCAACGCGTCCGTGTGAAGATTTACGGGCGTTTCATGCTGGAAGATCGGTCCGAGCATCCGTGTCAGGTCGTCGAGATGTCGCCTGGCAACGTGGCGCTGCGCGCCGAACGCATCGGCGAACCCGGCGAAAAGATCATCGCCTATATCGATCACATCGGCCGCGTCGAGGGCGTCGTCACGCGCACCCTGCAGGACGGCTTCGCCATGACGGTGATCGCCTCGGAACGCAAGCGCGACAAGCTCGCGGCCCAGCTCACCTGGCTTGCCAACAAGCACGAGCTCGACCTGCCGGAAGACCGCCGCCACGAGCGCGTCGCTCCGCGCAATCCGATGAGCGTGCTGCAACTCATGGACGGCCGCCAGTACCAGTGCCGCATCATCGACCTGTCGCTTTCAGGCGCTGCCATCGAAATCGAGGTCAAGCCGGCCATCGGCATCCAGGTCACGCTTGGGACCATGCGCGGCCAGGTGGTGCGCCATTTCGAGGACGGCGTGGCAATCGAGTTCGCCGTCATCCAGCGGCCCGAGACGCTCGACGCGGAATTCAACTCGCCGCGCTCCTGAGGCTTCCTCAGCCAGCCTGCAAACATGGAAAGGGCGGCTCATCCAGCCGCTCTTTTTCTATGCGCTTGCCGATGCACGCAAACGCCAATGCGCGGCACCCTTCATCGGTCGGATTCGACAGGTAAAATTCGACCGAAACTTGCTTAATATTCTATTCTGTTTTTCTTAGATTTTTATATTAAGTCTCGGCACGTTTTACTTAATATCTACTTCGGCCTTTTGCGTCAAATAAATCCGGAAGTGGCATTGTCTCCTCAAACGGGGAGACATAACAATGAACAAGAAGTGGGGCGTGCCGTTGCTTGCGGCAATAGCGCTGCAGTTCGGCTGTTGGGGAACAGCTTTTGCCGGCGCTTCGTTCATGCACACCGGCGGGCGCACCACGCAGCCTGTCGGCCATTATGAATTCTGCCAGGGTTTCCCGCAGGAATGCAGGCAGGCGACGCCGAAACAGGCGCCCGTCGAGCTCACCCGCACGCTGTGGGACAAGATCGTCGCCGTCAACAATGCCGTCAACACCTCCGTCGCGCCGCGCACCGACATGGAGATGTGGGGCCGCGAAGAGGTCTGGTCCTTCCCCACCAAGGGTGAAGGCGATTGCGAAGACTATGTGCTCGAGAAGCGCCGCCAACTGATGCAGGCAGGCGTTCCCGCCGGCAACCTCCTCGTCACCGTTGTGCGCCAGCCCAATGGCGACGGACATGCCGTGCTGACGGCCCACACCAGCATGGGCGACTTCATCCTCGACAACCTGGAGCCGAGGGTGCTGGCCTGGGACGAGACCGAATACACTTATCTCAAGCGCCAGTCCGACCGGAACTCCGGTGCGTGGGTCACCATCAACGACGGCCGCACCGATGCGGTCGCCAGCGTCCGCTAGGGTCAGGATCTAGCAGGGCGCAACCAGAAAACCCGGTCGAGTCCCCACCCTCCCCGTCCCCAACGACCGGGTTTACGGAGCCGGCCCAGTCCCCGGGCCGGCTCCACCTTCTTTCGCGATGGTAAAAGCAGGCCTTCAGACGGGCTTCAGCCCGGCCCTAAAGCGCTTGCCGTTGGCGACGTAGTGGGCAGCGGATTTGCGCAACCGCTCCACGGCGGCGTCATCCAGCGCCCGCACGGCCTTGGCAGGCGAGCCGACAATCAGCGAATTGTCCGGGAATTCCTTGCCCTCGGTTACCAGCGCCCCGGCACCGACGAGCGAATTCCGGCCGATCCTTGCCCCGTTCAGCACGATCGCGCCCATGCCGATCAGGCTGTTGTCGCCAATCGTGCAGCCATGCAGCATCGCCCTGTGGCCGATTGTGCAGCCCTTGCCGATCGTCAGCGGAAAGCCCGGATCGGTGTGCATGATGGTGTGTTCCTGCACATTGCTGTCTTCGCCGATTTTGATCTCTTCATTATCGCCGCGCACGACAGTGCCGAACCAGATGCCGACGTTACGCCCGATAGTGATGTTGCCGATCAAGGTGGCATCCGGCGCCACCCAGTTGCTGTCCCTGTCCTCGAAGCGCGGTTCCACTCCGTCGATGGCGTAAATCGGCATTTGGTCTCCCAGAAATCTTCAGCGCAGCAGGTTCACCGGCAAACTTAGAAGGGAGGCTGCCACCGATGCAACGGTGATCGTCACCACGCCCAGCGCCATCAACCAGATAACGGCGGTGCACATGCACGAACCGAGGCCGGCGGTGGACAGGCGTTGCTCGCGATGCGCGTCCAGCGCTCCGTTGACCAGCATGAACGGGCCTGCCGCCACCGTCATCGCCAGCGAGCGGAAGATATGGGCAGGCGTGACATAGGGAGCCGCAAAGGCAAGCCTGCGGCCCGACACCAGTTCCATGACCGAACCGGCGAGGCCGCACAGCGTCAGCCCGACAAGAAATGCAAAGGCGCCCAACTGCAAAGCGGTCATCTTTACTCTCCATTTACCATGAAACCGCACAGTCGCGGTTTAAGGGCATGATGCAAGAGCCGTGCCGCACCGCACCACGGGCTATGTCCCGCTATGGGACAGTCAGGGATCGCAATGACCAAGACAGCCGCCGCAGAGCCGGAATTCAGGGTGGTCGATTCCTCGCTGATGCTGAAAGTCTTCTATGCTTTCGCCGCTATGGCCCTTTTGTCGCTCGCCATCACGCTTGCCGGCAAATGGTTCGGCCATGAGATCGCCATGGGCGGCCACACCGACGATGCGACGATGCGCGAGGTCGTCATCGGCAACAACGTCATCGCCGCGCCCTCCAACATGATCCGTTTCGAGCGGGCCCGCCGCGACGGTGTCGCCTCGCGCCTCGATCTCTACATGCGCTATCCGCAGATGGACGGCTACAGCGAGGCGGCCAAGGACGACTTCAACAATGCGCGCGGCAGCCGCAACATCCTGTTCATGGCCTTCGAGGACCAAATGATGTCGCGCGACATGAGCGGGCGCTTTGCGCCGATCTACAGCGCCCTCATCGTGCGCCCCGGCAAGCCTGGGCCTGCCGGCATCACATTTTACGACTTCAATGAAAAGTCTGGCTATCTTGGTGAAGTGCTGGCCGTCGCCGAGCGTCCCGGCCGCGACCCCTTCGTCGCGCGCTGCCTCAGCGGAGCAAGAGCAGAAGAATCGCTGGCGCCATGCGAGCGCGATGTGCTGGTAGGCGACAGCCTCAGCCTGTCCTACCGCTTTTCCAGCGAATTCCTGGGCGATTGGCAGGCACTCGATGCGGCTGTGGTGACAGAAGCTGCCACGATGGTCAGGACGTCCGTTGCGCCGGCAGCAATGCCGGGGCAACAGTAAGCACATGCAGTTCAGGCCAGATCGACGTCGAGGATCGCCATCGAGAAGTTGTAGTCGCCATCGTCCTCGTCCTTGAACACGATGCCGAGGAATTCGTCGCCGACATAGACTTCCGCCGAATCGTCCTTGCGGGGGCGGGCCTTCACCTCAAGCCGCGGATTCTGGAAGACGCGCTTGAAATAGGCGTCGAGCTTGCGGATTTCATCGGGTTTCAAGGTATCTCTCCGGGAACGGCTGTTTTCAGGAACGCGCTTCTGGCACGGCGGTCGCCGCACTGTAAAGGAAAAGCCGGCATGGACGATAGCCCGTCCGGCCTGGGTCAGGACCGGATGCATCGCCCGGTCGCGCAGGATTGCTCAGATATCGAAGGTAACGACGTGGTCCATGGCCTGCGACGGCAGCAACTGGTCCATCTGGCGTGACGGCTCGTCGCAGCCGGTCTCGCCGACGATACGGGCCGGCACGCCGGCGACCGTCTTGTTGTGAGGCACGGGCGACAGCACGACGGAACCCGCAGCCACCTTGGAGCAATGGCCGATCTCGATATTGCCGAGGATCTTGGCTCCTGCCCCGATCAGCACGCCGCGGCGGATCTTCGGGTGGCGGTCGCCTCCTGCCTTGCCGGTGCCGCCCAGCGTGACGCCGTGCAGGATCGACACATCGTCCTCGATGACGGCGGTTTCGCCGACGACGAGGCCTGTCGCATGGTCGAGGAACACGCCCTTGCCGATGCGGGCGGCCGGGTTGATGTCGGTCTGGAACACCGATGACGAGCGGCTTTGCAGGTAGAGCGCAAAATCCTTGCGGCCGCGCTTCCACAGCCAGTGCGCGAGGCGATGCGTCTGGATGGCATGGAAGCCCTTGAAATAGAGCACCGGCATCAGGAAGCGGTCGCAGGCCGGGTCGCGATCATAGTAAGCCTGGATGTCGACACGCACGACGGACGACCACTGGGCATCGTCGTCGAGCATCGCATCGAATGTCTGGCGGATGAGGTCTGCGCCGATATCCTGGTGCGCGAGCCGTTCCGCCAAGCGGTGGATCACGGCGTCTTCCAGGCTTTCCTGGTTAAGAATGGCCGAATAGAGAAAAGCCGCCAGCAGCGGGTCGCGATTGACCGCTTCCATCGCCTCATCGCGTATGGAACGCCAGATCGGATCGACCGGCTCAATCACGTTTTGACGGGCAATGCTGTTCATCGAAGTCTCTCCGGCTGCCTGCTGCCGTTACGTCGTCGCTCTATAAGTCAAATGATAACACGGGTGAACTGAATTTTCCTTATCGCTCTTTCAATTGGGCGCGCTTGGCCGGAATTCAACCGGCAGCGGAAAACGAACCCGCTTGTTTGCCGGCGCGCAAACGGCGGCGCGGCGGAACAAATTCTCCCCGTTATCCACATAAGTGACACACAAGATGTTGGGGTCATAAAAGTAACAGAAACGAACCCTTGACGACGCAAACCGAGTCGCTTTTTATGGGTCATGCGCTCCTGTTGCGGGCGTGACCGGAAAGTTTCGAGCCCGGTCTTTTTTCCGGATTTTGTGCGTTTTGCCCGCATGCCGCCCGTTCACGAGGCCGGCGGAAGCATTGGGCTCGGGGGTCGTTTGGGGTGGCAAAAAGGAGAATTGTTGGGCTGGCATAAATTGTCTGTTAACACTATATTTAGTGTTTGCAGGTAGGCTCAACGCTAGATAATGTGAGTTTCCCTCTCAGAGGGATTTGCAACAAGTTTCAGTTTTTGAGGGACCAGCGACGTCACTGGCAATCAGGAAGCGAGTTCTGAAAGGAATTTGGCGACCTGAACCGGAGACGGCGTGAAAGGGAGAGCCGGGTGCGCCAGAGCGCGACCGGAACAGGCGGACGTGCGCTTTCGGGCAGATTGGGGTAATCTGCGAGAAATGCGCTATATATAGTCGAAGGGACAGGACACGATGCGCATTGAACGGCACTTCACCAAGGCGGGCCAATCTCCCTATGCGGAGATCGAATTCCGCAAGGCGCTCTCCGAGATCAAGAACCCGGATGGCTCGGTGGTGTTCCGCCTCGACGACATCGACGTGCCGTCGCAGTTCAGCCAGGTCGCCGCCGACATCCTCGCGCAGAAGTACTTCCGCAAGGCCGGCGTTCCCGCGCGCCTGAAGAAGATCGAGGAGAACGACGTTCCCTCCTTCCTGTGGCGCTCCGTCCCCGACGAGGCCGAACTTGCCAGATTGCCCGAGGCCGAGCGCTACGGTTCCGAGCGCGATGCGCGCCAGGTCTTCGACCGCCTCGCCGGCACATGGGCGTACTGGGGTTGGAAGGGCGGCTACTTCAAGTCCGAGGAAGATGCCCGCACCTTCCGCGACGAGCTTGCCTATATGCTAGCGACGCAGCGCGTCGCGCCGAACTCGCCGCAGTGGTTCAACACCGGCCTGCACTGGGCCTATGGCATCGACGGCCCCGGCCAGGGCCATTTCTACGTCGATCCCTTCACCGGCAAGCTGACCAAGTCGAAGTCGGCCTATGAGCATCCGCAGCCGCATGCCTGCTTCATCCAGGGCGTGCAGGACGATCTCGTCAACGAGGGCGGCATCATGGACCTGTGGGTGCGCGAGGCGCGCCTATTCAAATACGGTTCCGGCACCGGCTCCAACTTCTCCATGCTGCGCGGCGAAGGCGAAAAGCTTTCCGGCGGCGGCCGCTCGTCCGGCCTGATGTCCTTCCTCAAGATCGGCGACCGCGCCGCCGGCGCCATCAAGTCGGGCGGCACCACGCGCCGCGCCGCCAAGATGGTCATCGTCGATGCCGACCACCCCGATATCGAGAGCTTCATCGACTGGAAGGTGAAGGAAGAGCAGAAGGTGGCAGCACTCGTCACCGGCTCCAAGATCGTGCGCAAGCACCTCGACGCCATCATGAAGGCCTGCGTCAACTGCGAAGGCCCCAATGGCGACAAGAACGACGACTGCTTCGCCCCGTCGATCAACACCGCGCTGAAGCGCGAGATCAAGGCGGCCAAGAAGGACGCCGTGCCGGAAAACTACGTCCAGCGCGTCATCCAGTTCGCGCGCCAGGGCTACACCTCGATCGAGTTCAAGACCTACGACACCGACTGGGATTCGGAAGCCTACCTCACCGTTTCCGGCCAGAACTCGAACAACTCCGTCTCGCTCAAGGACGATTTCCTGCGCGCCGTCGAGCAGGATGGCGACTGGAACCTGACCGCCCGCAAGGACGGCCGCGTCATGAAGACCATGAAGGCGCGCGACCTGTGGGAAAAGATCGGCTACGCCGCTTGGGCGTCCGCTGATCCGGGCCTGCACTTCAATACCACGATGAACGACTGGCACACCTCGCCGGCAGCCGGCCCGATCCGCGGCTCCAACCCGTGCTCGGAATACATGTTCCTCGACGACACGGCCTGCAACCTCGCCTCGATCAATCTCCTGCCCTACCGCAACGCCGACGGCACCATCGACATCGCCGCCTACGAGCATTCGGTGCGGTTGTGGACCATCGTGCTCGAAGTCTCCGTGATGATGGCGCAGTTCCCGTCGAAAGAAATCGCCAAGCAGTCCTATGAGTACCGCACGCTCGGCCTCGGCTATGCCAACATCGGCGGCCTCCTGATGACCTCCGGCATCCCCTACGACTCGGACGAGGGCCGCGCCATCTGCGCCGCGCTCACCGCCATCATGACCGGCGTTTCCTACGCCACCTCGGCGGAAATGGCCTCCGAGCTCGGTGCGTTCCCGGACTACGACCGCAACGCCGTGAACATGCTGCGCGTCATGCGCAACCACCGCCGCGCCGCCTATGGCGAGAAGGACGGCTACGAGAAGCTGGCGGTCAATCCGGTTCCGCTCAATGCCGACCACATCTGGCAGAAGGATCTCGTCGCCCACGCCAAGGCCGCATGGGACCGCGCCATCGAGCTTGGCGAGGAGCATGGCTACCGCAACGCGCAGGCCACGGTCATCGCGCCGACCGGCACCATCGGCCTAGTCATGGATTGCGACACCACCGGCATCGAACCCGATTTCGCGCTGGTGAAGTTCAAGAAGCTCGCCGGCGGCGGCTACTTCAAGATCATCAACGCCGCGGTGCCGGAAGCGCTGCGTTCGCTCGGCTATTCCGAGAGCCAGATCGCCGAGATCGACGCCTATGCCGTCGGCCATGGCAATCTGAATCAAGCGCCGGGCGTAAACCCTTCAACGCTCAAGACAAAAGGCTTCACCGACGAGAAGATCGCGGCCCTTAACGCCGCGCTGAAGTCGGCCTTCGACATCAAGTTCGTGTTCAACCAGTGGACGCTCGGCGCCGACTGGGTGAAGGAGACGTTCGGCTTCACCGACGAGCAGCTTTCCGACTTCTCGTTCGAGATGCTGCCGGCGCTGGGCTTCACCCGCAAGGAAATCGAGGCCGCCAACATCCATGTCTGCGGTGCGATGACGCTGGAAGGCGCGCCCTTCCTCAAGGTCGAGCACTATCCGGTGTTCGATTGCGCCAATCCCTGCGGCAAGATCGGCAAGCGCTACCTGTCGGTCGAGTCGCACATCCGCATGATGGCCGCAGCCCAGCCCTTCATCTCGGGCGCCATTTCCAAGACCATCAACATGCCGAACGAGGCGACCGTCGAGGACGCCAAGAACGCCTACATGCTGTCTTGGAAGCTGGCGCTCAAGGCCAACGCGCTTTACCGCGACGGCTCCAAGCTGTCGCAGCCGCTCAACGCCTCGCTCATCGCCGATGACGAGGAGGACGAGGACGATGCCGTCGAGGCGCTGATCGCGTCGCCCGCCGCCGCCAAGGCCGTGCAGGTCACCGAGAAGATCATCGAGCGCATTGTCGAAAAAGTGGTGCGCGACCGCGAGAAGCTGCCGAACCGCCGCAAGGGCTACACCCAGAAGGCCATCGTCGGCGGCCACAAGGTCTACCTGCGCACCGGCGAGTTCGACGACGGGCGGCTCGGCGAAATCTTCATCGACATGCACAAGGAAGGCGCTGCCTTCCGCGCCATGATGAACAACTTCGCCATCGCCATTTCGCTCGGCCTGCAATACGGCGTGCCGCTCGAGGAATATGTCGAGGCGTTCACGTTTGTAAAATTCGAGCCGGCCGGCATGGTGCAGGGCAACGACGCCATCAAGAGCGCCACCTCGATCATCGACTACGTGTTCCGCGAGCTCGCCATCAGCTATCTCGGCCGCAACGACCTCGCCCATGTCGATACCGACTTCTCCAACACTTCGCTCGGCAAGGGCATCACCGAGGGCAAGGCATTCGCCTTCTCCAAGGGCCTGACGCGCGGCGTCTCGCCGGTCAAGCTGGTGTCGGCAGCCAGCGAGCCGAAGGGCTTTGCCGGCGGCTCGGGCTCCGGCACGGGCGCCCGCCCTGCCCGCGCCGCGCCCACCGCCTTTGCCGGCAACGTGTTGTCGCTCGCCACCGCAACGGCAACCGCACTGAAGGCCGAGGTGTCAAGCGACGAGGCTGTCGCCTTCAAGCGTGACTATGAGGAGCGCGCCCGCGAGGAAGCCAGCGAGGCAGTCGAAACCGAGGCGCTGTTCACCGACGCCGCCGCCCAGGAAGTGGCCGACGCCAAGAAGGTCGCTGCCGACCGCCGCGCCAAGTCGCTGCTGCAAGGCTACACCGGCAACAGCTGCTCGGAGTGCCAGAACTTCACCATGGTGCGCAACGGCACCTGCGAGAAGTGCGACACGTGTGGAAGTACATCGGGCTGCTCATAGTATGCCGAGCGCATGACATGGCACTGGGGCGCTGGTCCCTCAGCGGCCGAAAAATAGCACCGAGAACTGCCAATCATCGTGCTGACGAGGCGACGGCATTTTTAGCCTGGGCGGCCGACCGCAGCCTAAGACCTGCATTCGAGGTCAAATATAAGGTAGTAAAGAGGCCCTCGGGCGCCAAGCTGCCCGGACTAGCCACGGCACTCGTTCGATCGAGGCAAGGAAGACGGCCGGAGTCTGATTCGGAAGACGTCAAGAAAGTCAGTTTCCTCCCTAAACCTGAGCAGGTGCCCGTCTGGCTGCATGCCGTTCGAAAGAAGAAGGGCTATCCCAAATATCTTGCTTCCCGCTTCGTTCTCGAAGCTGGAACGCGTCTTTTCGAGACCGTAGCACTCGAAGAACATCAGATCCCATCGAAGGGAACGCTGGAGGAATTGGTCTCGGCAGGCCAGACCAGCGCGCCAGTCACTCTAGTCGTGACTAAGGGTGACAAGCCGCGCACAATCTCCGTCGCAATCGCATTTCTGATGGAGATCCGGGAGTGGTTAGACGGGAGATGGTTGACGCTCCGCTACCTATGGCACAAACGCACCAAGAGGCCGCCATCACCCCGGGTTTTTCTTTCCGACGCCCGCGACTTCGAGGGCACACCGATCTCCAAGGCCCGGCTGTATGACTGCTTCCGTACTGTAGAGCCACGCCCTGCCCGTTGGCACACACACTTCGGCAGGCATACCTACGCTTGCTTCTATGTGCTCCATGCACTCGAGCATGAAGCTACGGCGGCTGGCCGGGCGTTGTCCGATATGGGCGCAGACTGGGTGGTGGCGCGAGGAACTTGGTATCTCAAGACCCTGCGAAAGCAGCTAGGACACGCCAGCGAGGAGACGACTGATCTTTATCTGCGGTGGTTAGTGACGGCCTCCGGGCTAGCAGAGGCAGCCGCGGGTTGGCACAACTTCCTGGCTGGACGCCTCGACTGCGAGGCAACGCGGTGACGGGAATGCAACTCAATACTTCGCGCGACTTCGCGCGAAGTCACTCTTCGGTTTTGGGTCGAGGCTGAGGATGGCTCATCCTATCAATTGAACCTAACGGAGTTCGCAGAGGGGGGTAAGCGAGAGAACGTTGACCCACGGGCGCGACGGAACTGGCCAGGCGACTTTCGTGGGCGGCCTGGATTTGCACTCGGTCTTGCGGAGGTCTTCCGGGCACTTTGTCCACCTGCAAATTCCGAGGCAAACTTCAGGTCGTCCTGCCGGCAGCTTCTGCGATTCCTGGATATTGTCGATCCCAATCACGCCGTCCAGTCATTTGAAGGTCTGGCGGACAGCCACGGCGTCGAGCTGGTCCGCTGGACAGAGGCGAAGGGGTTCAGCGGCAGTGTCTACAAGCAGATTAAGGGTCTCGTAGACGCAGCAAGATTGGTCAGCGGCGCCACGCCGCTATTCTGGCCCGCTCGCAAGCGAGATCCGATTGTCCATAAGGACGATATCGACATGAAAGCGTTCCCGCGGCTGTACAACGCCGTGAAGAAGGAGGCGATGTCGATCAAAGCGATGTTCCGTGAAGGCGAGCGCCTAGCCGACATGGGACGAGATCCACGGGGCGAACAAGGAAACAGCGGCAGTGCCGAGTGGGAGCAGAGAGAGAACCACGCCTGGCTGATCGAGGAGTTGACGCGCGATACCCTTCCTACAAAGGAAGAATTTTACGTGGCTGGTGGCAGGGGTCTGAATAAAGCGAACAACGTCGAGACTCAAAAGCACTACGGTCCCGAATATCTTGCGCCGGGGATGACGGAGCGTGCGCGCGAAGGGATCGTCGGTAAGCTCCGCTGGTTCCATCCCAGCTACCAAGACACGGCGATCTACTTCTGGCTCTTTCTCCTTGGGACTGGCTGGAACCTGGCTACCGCCGTTGGCATCGACATTTCCGCCGAAGAGAATTGGTACGAAGCTCATCCCCAGAAGCCAGAGTTCTGCGTGATCCATAGCTTCAAAGGCAGGGCGGATAAGCACGTGTTCATCCCTTGCCTGCGGAAACCCGAATGGCATCCGTATAGAATTATCAAATTCATGATCGAGCGTACCGCTCCCCTCAGGCGCACGGTAATTAAACGGCTGGTTGAGGCACGCACCAAGCTCGAAATCGAGGGAACGCCGGACATGGCGGCTGAGGTCGCTCGGCTTGAGTCGATGTCCCGCAGCCCGTGGCTGTTTCACGTTGTGAATAAAGTGGGGGGAGATCGGCTACCTACACAGTGACGACTCTAGCCAACTGAACGCGATAGGGAGGCTCGTAGCGGAGAAGCACAGCCTGGTCGCTGACCACCCAACGCTGGCGGCCCTCGTAACGGGTGAGGCCAGGGATGCCTGGATTGGCCACGCATACATAACCAGCGGCAACAACATCCTCATCGCACGGCTAGCTGGCCAGCACGACGACTACCGCTCACTCGTCCACTACCTTCGCCGTCGGCGGTACCGCGTGCAAAGTGAGGGGCTCGTCCGCAGCTTCCAGGACGCCACGTTTGCCGAGATCGAGAGTGGACGTATTCTTGATGCGGCCCGGATCAGACTGAAGCTGGAGCGGGGCGAAATAACGCCCGAGCAAGAACGACGGCTACTTGACCCGCGGCAGCGCACGCGGCTGGGAATGGGATGCCTCAAATCTGATTCTCCCCCGCAAGACGTATCGCCCGACCACGTCCCAGGCACTAAGTGCCGAGTCCAGCGTTGCACCGGTTGCATCAACGGAATCGTCTTCCCGGAGAGCCTCGATCCGCTCGCGCGAGCAAGGGCGGAACTCATCTATATCCAGCGTACAATTCCACGAACAACGTGGTCAGGATCGTCTTTCGAAGAAGAGGCGGCGTCCTTGGACGGGACCTTGGCAGACTTCAATCCGGCCACCGTCGAGAAGGCGGTTCAACGGTGGCTAAACAAAATTTTGTCAGGAGAACTGCAGGTCCATGACACCTTCCAGCTTATTGAACCCACTTATTTGGCTCGCCCGGAAGGTTGGGGAGAGGCGCTTTCTGTCATCATAGGCGACTATGCGTCGCTAGGTGAACGGCCTTGGGAGGAAGTAAGTCGAATCGAGATCTTCCCTGACGTGCAGGTTGGCGACAATACTTGGATTGTTCCTGAAACCTGGCTACCTCCGGGAGCCCTCCGACGAGCAAGCAACAGGACTCTTACGATCTCATGCCTCCCTGAAAATGAGCGCGGAACGACCTATGCCGTGCCGCTTTACGACCAGAGCCTCCGCAGATCTCTGTTGGCATTGGCCCTTCCCCGAAGAACTCAGACAGGGATTAGGCGCGTCAAAGTCTCCACTTGGCTGAACCGAGCGCGATGGCTCTTGAAAATGGCTCGCTGGGCAGCAGGCCACCAACCATCGCCGGACGACCGGCTATGGTCGCATTTGCGAATAGACGACTGGAAGAAAATGCCGAAGGCGCTTTCAGCAAGCTCCAGTTCACAGTTCACAGTTCGCACCGTCTCGAGGAACCTTATGGAGCTTGGCGAACGTGGTGTCTTGTCGGATTTCCCTCTCCATGCAGCGGCAGCCGAAGCGGAAATAACATCAACTGGCCCCTCCCTCGAAACCTCTCGCCGGGGAAAGGCGGCACCAAGCAAGCCAAAGCAGAAGGAAGTCAAAAAGACCGAACCTTATAGTGACTCCTTTGTTACGGAAATGGTCGGCCGTGCGCTGTGGCTCCAGGACAACCTTGGCTCGCAAATAATCACATGCTGGGAACAACTTCGGGCCCATGCGGCCCGGTCCGAGCGCAGTACCAGCCATCCCAAGTCAATCGAAGAACGTAGGGCTATCATAGCCAACTTCCCTTGGTGTGACGCATCAGGAAAACAAGTAACCCACCTGCCCTGGTCGATGACGTGGGCTAGGGAGCATAGAACAACCACCGCATGGCCGCCTCGCGATGCCATCAGCATCAACATAATGGTAGGCGTGCTCCAAGCTCTGAATTATTGCGTCCATAGTTTTTGCACGGGTGGCCGCTCAAGCGAGGCGCTGGACGGTACTGATGGTTCTGTGGACCCAACTGGGACGGGTCACTATTACGCGAAAACCTTCAAATACGCTGAAGGTGACAGCGGCCTCGAGCGAGACTGGCCCCTGCATCCAAGAGCCCTCAAGGCGCTCCAACTCCAACAAGAGATAGCCCGCGTTATCCGCCCCGAAGGCAAGGCGCACCTCTGGATGCTACTTCAGGACGGGGCTGAGCCCGCCGGTTCACCACTTCGCAACGTAAACGAGCCAGTCGTCCAGGCCGTGTCGCAGCTTGGATTGCGTCATCTTACAGGACAAAGCAGACCACATTCACACCGATGGCGGCACACAGTGGCGCGTCTGATAGCGCTATGCGTGGCGGCGGCACCTCAAGTACTGATGGATCTCTTCGGTCACAGCGACCTCGAGATGACGTTACAATACATGCTTTCAGATCCAGCCATCGCCCAGGACGTAAAGAAAGTTGCCGCCGAGATCGCCTACGCGGTTGCCGAGGAGGCGCTGACCGACATCGAGTCAGGGGCAGCTGGTGGGCCGGCGGCTACGTCCCTTCGCGTGGGTATAGCTGACTTCAAGATGCGCCGTGGGGAACACGCGCTCGGAACTGACAGCATGTCGGAAGCGATTAGGATCTTGACCTTCAACGGCCGCCTCTGGGAGTTGGTACGACCAGGCGTCCTCTGCACAAAAGGTCTCGGGCAGTTCGGGCCATGCACGCAAGGGCGGGGTTCTCCGGACGCCGGTGCGTGCCGAACGGGTTGCGATCACCGACTCGAAATGGCTCGGGCTGAAGCGGATTGCGCCGGGGTGTTGGCAAAACTGCTTGATGAACATGCCGCCGCCTCTGAGGAAGGTGCGGACATGGTTCTCGCGAACATCGAGGGGCAAATCCTCGCTAATTTGTTACGCTGGAATGATGTGCGAGAGCGTGTACTCGCCGATAGCGAGACCGCGAGGATGATCTGGTCCAGTCGCAAAGCCGCATAGATCCTAGATGGTAAATGTACGCATGCCGCCCACCAGAGAGAAAGCACCTAAACGGAGGCGACCCGCGGATTTCGCGGATCAAGGGCGGAAGGCAGCTGCACGAAAAGCTGCAACGACGGTCGAGAAGGTGGCGCGCGCCAAGCGAGCAGTCGAGATCGATCTCGAAAGACACGACGGCGTGTACCCATACGCAGGAGGCAGACTTACCGCAGAAGAGGTATTGAGACGCGCAGGTTTGAACCGTGCGCTCCTTCAGAAGCCTCGTCACGCGGACCTGAAGAGCGACCTCAAGGCGTGGCTGCTGGACATCAAGAAGAAGCAGCTCAAGGGTAAGAAGATTGTTCGAAAGGCGGTCACTGAAAGGGCCGACAACGCCGAGGGTGAGATTAACCGGATCAGGCAACGTTGGGCCGAGGCCGAGCTAGAGTTCGTCGAGCAAGCGAACGAAATTGCGCGCCTCAATCGAAAATGCGCTGAGTTGGAGAAAGAAATTCGGATTCTTCGATCCGCAGTAAAAAGCGGCCAGGAGGTCAACCCTGTCGAGGGACAAAACCCGTTCTTGTGATGAGGTGTATCCCATCGATGGAAATGACAAGTCAGCCTCTTCGTCCTGTTCCTTTCGCCCACGAATCGTGCATCCTAAGGGTGGGGAGAAGAAGGGCGGAGAATTGGGCGGCGAATATTTAGATCTGTCGTGTCTTTCAGACCGGCAGCTCATTGAGTTGTTCCAGCAGCGTCGGCATGACATGCAGTTTCTGGAGGTTCTTAACCAGGAACTCAAGAACCGAACCAGCGACGATGCACTGGACTTGCAAATAGAGGTGGTGACGCTGCGCCGTGCTGCGCGCACCAGCGAGCCCGCAGTGGTATCCACGAAACCATCTGTCTCCGGTCCCGTACGGGACTGGCTGCGCGCTTATCTTGGCGCAAGAGGGCTGCTCCGGCCGAATCGTCAGCCTCTCTATCGCTACCGCATGGCAGACGCTGAATATGGCGAAGCGAAGAGAATCCTGCACGAGCTCGCAGGGTCTGGTCGTCTGGCATCGCCGGACGGCCGCTCCGGCGCTATGTTCGTCGCCTTCTGCGCCGAGTGGTTCAGGCGCGAATCCGAATCAACTTTCCTGAGATGGAACGAGCTGGCGCCGGACATTTTTCCATCGGTCCCCTACCCCAGCAAGCAAGAACTGACACTCCTTGGGCTCAGGTACTGGCGCCGGGAGCTTCGGACAAGCGGTAACGCCCGGGAATTTCTGCTGACGCTTGCACTCGAAGGCGGATTTCCGGTGCGAATTCTGACAGATAACGAGCGTGGCTGGCTCAAATTCTATCTCCGCACGATCATGCGTCGTGCGATCGCCCATCGCCTTGACACACATCAGGATATTCTTGCGATCGCCGATGAAGAACGCGGCCGGATGCGCAAGAGCTATCAGCGGGACGACTTCGTCGAGCTCTGCGCCGAACTCGCTGGACGCCTCATTCATCTACGCCAAGAAGCCGAAGTCGCCGGGGGCTGCAAGATCGCCAATTCAGCTGTCCTCGACGCCAGGCACCCCGGTTGGCGGGATGAACTTCCCTTATATGTCCCGGTCGAGGATCCCGGCCTGGTTTCCGAACTTCTGACGGGTCTTCTCGATGAGAAGATGAGCGGACTCGTCACCGAAGGCGTGGAGACCACGAGATTCCTCGTCAAACAGGATGGTCAATGGCGGCCCGCCGTGCAAATTCTGGCAGATGGTGAGGTCACCGCCTCGCGCCTGCCCTCCCCCTCTGTGCAGGCAAGGCTGCGCGCGATTCCATCCGGTGAGCTTGGCAATCATTTTTCCGGCGAACTAGCCCTGCTGGAGCCGCCGATCGGCGAGCAGCGGCGTTGGCGTGTCCGTCCATCTTCCCGCATTGCAAGGCTTCTGATCGATTATCCTTTCGCGGCGCCTGTCACGGTTTCCCTTACTGCACCCGAGGGTGCGCCCACATCGTGGACATGGCCAAGAGGAGATGCACAACGGTCGGACGTACTTGTCTTCCAGGAAGATGAGGGATCATCGCAGGATCGGCCACTTCTCCGGTTTCTGCGAGCCGGCTCCGTTAGCTCCCCCGCGAAAACCCTCTATGTGCTGGTTCCAAGGGATTGGAACGTAGAGCCTGGATCAGAAGGCGCTATCGACGAGATCGAGGATGTTCCGGCAATCGCTTGCAAGCTCGTACGTCTCGCAGGCACCGCCTATTTCCAGGCGGATGAAAACGAGGCAGTCCGCTTCAGGATCGAACCGAACACCGATGGCCGCGAACAAGAACTCGAACTTGCCACTGCGGTGGGTAACGGCTTCGAACTGGCCGACGCGCGGTTCGAACTCGCGCTATCCCCGGTCGCTCCCGTGATCCGCGAGGAACGAGGAAGGACGCGGCAGCCCAAACCGGGTGAGTTCTTCCACAGACGGCCTGGAGGTAGGTGGCAGCCTTTGAACGGAACATTGCGGGGCTCGGGATTGTTCGAGCTTTCATGGCGGGACCCCAATGCTGGCATTCAAATCGAGAAGCGTCTTCTGGCGCTACTCCCCGAGAGTGGTGGGATTCGAGGCGCCATGACTGCCATGCAAGCAGGTGAAATTCGCCTCGATAGTTTGCCTGACTGGAAGGCCGTAAGCGCGGATCCTTGCTGCCAGTCACATGAGGTCGAGCCAGGAAAACTGGCGCTCCAGTTCTCCGGGCGTCCGATCTACCGCCTGCCCCTCACATTGCAGCCGCCGGGCGGCCCCGCATTCGATGTAATTGTTCGGCTCACAGGGAGGGAGTCTGGCATCGTTCTGGCGGACGGCGGCGTTCTTCAGCCAGGCGCTCGTATCGATCTCTCTCAATTGCGTGGCGCAATCGCGATTTCCCCAAGGCAGACAACGCTCCAGATCGCGCCGAAAGGCTCAAAGTCCGGTTTCAACAAGATGGTCGACGGCGAGTTGCCGCTCGGAATTCTGAGGGCCACGATTGATGAGACCCTGGCTACGCTGCCGAACCAGGACGATCTCATCGAACTGGACTTCATCGGCGATTCCCGCTTGCCGATCCGCGTCTCTCGCTATCGTCACGATCAACTCAGAATCGCGAGCGGAAAGGTCAGCTGGACGCCACACGCAGCCGGCAATTTGCGCCTCGTTGGAAGGATGCTCCTGAAGCCGGCATACGAGTATGGGCTCGAACAGGACGCGGCGGATCTTTGGTGTTTGCCAGAGTGCTGTGTCGGGCCGTGCCTGGTCTATTGGCGAGGAGGGATCGATGTCGTTTCCCGACCGGCTCCCGTGATCCAGGCAAGCCCGACCGGGCTCTCTTCCGAAGGTTTGGCCTCTTGCATTTCGATCGCTGACTATGAAGAGCGGCAACAGGCGCTCACGGATGCCCTGCAGCGTTTCGGACTAGGAAAAGGTGAGGTCGAAGACCTCGATTGGCTACTCGACGCAGCTCTCAATCTGAACGGCCTTCCAGCCAGTGCGTTCGATGTCTTGAAGCTCCTGCCCGTGGTTCCGGAGGCCGCGCTTCGTCTGCTGATCAGCGCGACAGATGAAGGTGACCGCAGCGTCATATGGGGGTTACAGGACGAGCTCCCCTTTCTCTGGATGAGGTTACCACTGACGAGCTGGGCAACGGTGTTTCACGGCGAATACGCGGAAGTGCAAGGGGCCTTGGAGCCGGTGATTGGCGCACAAAAGGCAGCAAGCGCAGCGCTCGGCCGGCTGACCTCCCTGCGTGATCAACTGTTGGCATTGGAACCGGCTCTGAATTCGATATTCGCTCGGGTCGGATTGGCACCCGCCCAATCGACAAGCGCTCCTTCCCTTAGAGAACTGACAAGCAGCTACATAGCAGGTCAATTTCATAGGGGCGGCGAGACGCCCAACGACTTTGCGTCAGTCCTTGCATCCCGCGGAATCAATATCCAGGAGGACATCCTGTCGAAATCTCACGAGTCCTTCGCCGGTCTCTTCGCTCCCGTGCTGCTCGCTCTCAGCGCCCATGGAAAGCTGACGATCGACCGAGAGCAAGCCTTGATCATTCGCCGGACGCTTCGCGAAGACCCTGCCTATGTCACAGGAGCGTGGTCCCATTTTCTCGACTACTACAGCTGATCCCCCATGACACCTTTCGAAATACTCGATGAAGTGAAACAGCGCACGGCCGAAGCCGTGATCGCACAATCCGGCCTCTCCCATGATGGTCTGCGTCGCCATTTGCGCGAACTGTTTGCGGAAAGAAATCGCGCCGGCGCCCTGTTGCAGGAACCCGTTCTGGAAGGCGCTCACCCGTTCATCACTGCGGATGAAACGATGGACAGCCTGTCTGGGAAGCTCCTGAATCCCGAGCTGATCGAGTCGCTACATGCGCTTCCCGAGGAGCACGACTATCGTTTTCCAAGAAGCCGAAAGCCGTTCCAGCATCAGGTCGACGCCTGGCGCTGCCTTACCACCGCAAATCCGCAATCGGTCCTTGTTACCTCGGGAACAGGCTCTGGAAAAACCGAATGTTTCCTGCTTCCGATCCTGAGCGACCTGGCCGTCCAAGCCTCGGCCGAACGTGGATCGCTCGAAGGCGTTCAGGCCATCATGCTCTATCCGCTCAATGCGCTGATCGAGAGCCAGCACGAGCGGCTTTCCGCCTGGACGAAACCTTTCGGGGGCAAGATTCGCTTTTGCCTGTACAACGGCGACCTGCCAAACGACGCGAGGGACTCTGAGCGCAGGCGCACACCCGAACAGGTCATCGATCGCGTGCAATTGCGAGCAAGCCCGCCTCCGGTTCTCGTCACCAACGTCACCATGCTTGAGTACATGCTGGCGCGCCGGGAAGATCAGCCAATCATCGAGGCGTCCAAAGGCAAGATCAAATGGATCGTCCTCGATGAGGCACACTCGTTGGTCGGCGCAGCCGCTGCGGAAATCGCTTTGCTGTTGCGACGCGTCCTGCTTGCGTTCGACGTAAAGTCGGATCATGTGCGCTTCGTTGCCACCTCGGCGACGATCGGCTCAGGCGAGAAAGTTCGCGATCAGTTGCAGGCCTTCCTGGCGGACGTGGCAGGCATTCCGGATAGCCAGGTCCATGTGATCGAAGGTCACCGCCAAAGGCCCACCCGACCTCATGGGGGCATTTCGGAGGGGAAAGTCGACCTTGGCGAAGCCACTCCGGCCCAGCTCTACGAGTTGCTTGGACGCGATCCGCAAACCTGGCAGTTGGTGGAAAAACTCTTCGCAGGCGGCGTGCCCCTGGGGATGTTCGACGAGCCCGCGCGACGCTTCGGTGTGAACGCTCCGGATCTGGTTGCGGCGCTGTCGAAAGCTGTGCGCAAGAACGGCCGCGGGGAAGAAGAGCGTCTGGCGCCCATCCGCCTTCACGCATTCGAGCGAGCTGTCGCCGGGGTATGGAGTTGCATCAATCCCGGTTGCGAGACGCGGCCGCCGGATTGGCCGTTCGGGGGCATCCTGCCAGAGCGCGCGGATAAGTGCCCGTCCTGCGGGGCGCCGGTGCTGGAAATAGTAAACTGCACGGAATGTGGCGAAGCCTACCTCGAAGGAAACGAGAAAGGTCCAAGACTGGTAGCGCCGCTGCGCAATCCGCCAAGGGACGAGTTCGCCTTCGACCGGGCTCGGGAAGGCGACAACAGGGCGACCGAAGAAGCGGAAGAATCCGGCAACGACGAGACGACGGATGAGGAGGGCAGCCAGCTGGAACTGGACCGCCTCTTTGCCTCCAATCCAACGCCCGCCGCGCGCGGCTTCTGGCTCGATCGACAAGCAGGGTGGCGTGTTGTCGATGCGCCTGCCAAAGACGGCGTCACACTGCTTTGCGAGGATCATTTCGGCAGCCGAGCCTGCCCGCATTGCAAGCCTCGCCCCGGGAACGATCACGATGCGGGGCGGCTAAGGCCTCTGCGCTTCGGTGTACCGTTCATCCTCGGCAACGCCGCGCCGATCCTGCTGAAAGGCGTGGATCCCGCCAATGTGTCGAACGGCGCCCAACTTCCCAGCGGCGGCCGTCGACTGCTCTCCTTCACCGACAGCAGGCAAGGGACCGCGCGCATGGCGGCCAAGCTGCAGGTGGAGGCGGAACGCAACTTCGTGCGTTCCTTCATCTATCATCAAGTGCAGGCGTCTATGATGCCAGCGGCGGGGGCTGCTGAGGAAATCGTAGGCGTAGAGGCAGAACTCGCTGGCATCGAAGCGGCTTATGCAGCGACGAAACAGCCTGCCTTGCAGAACGTAATCGCCGACTACCAGCGGAAACTGGCGGGCCTGAAGAGCGGCAACACCGACGGCGTCGCCTGGCCGGATTTGGTGGCACGACTCGCTGAGCGCATTGAGGTCGCGGAGTGGATCCTGCCGATCTGGCAGTCGAGAGACGAAGAACTTTTCACGGGCGCGCACAAGACAGCCGAATTCCTGCTGCTGCGCGAATTCGCCAGACGCCCGAAGCGCGCCAATTCGGTCGAGACGCTCGGGCTTGCCCGGCTACGCAATTCAGCGATCGACAGGCTCACCCCAACCCAGCTTCCCGAGGTTTTTCGGCGGCGCGGCAAGACGATCCATGATTGGCGGAACTACTTGGATGCGGTGCTGACCCATTTCGTGCGCGCCAACGGCTTCGTGGCAATCGATCAGCAGACGCACCACTGGATTTCGCACAAGGGTCGCCGAAACTCACTGGTGGGACCGGACGACGAAACTCATGGCGACAAGCGGTTGCGCGCATGGCCGAATGGCCATTTCCGTGCAAATCCTAGGTCGCGGCCAGTGGCATTCCTGCTTCAAGGCCTCGGACTTGACCTGGGCTCGGCGTCCGATCGCACCGATCTCGACGAATGCCTGCACGCAGCCTGGTGGCAGGTGCAATCGACATTTTCGGCAGACCCCGAGCGCCGCGTCTTCGATTTCGGCAAGACCTTCGTCGCGCCACTCATTACCGGATACCATTGCCCTGTCACCCGGCGCGTTCTGGATGCTGCGCCCTTCGGCATGACACCCTACGGACTGGACAACAGTGCGGAAGAACGGCGCCGCGCGGCACCAATCTCCCTGCCCCGTCACCCGGCTCCCATGCTGGGAGTTGCGGATATGGAAAAGCCACGGCAAATCGCACGAGAGTGGATCGAAACAGATCCCGTGATCGCCGCTCTGAGAAACAAGGGACTCTGGCTGGCATTCTCAGACCGCATCGCTCTGTTCGCCGACTACGCGCGCTCGGCGGAGCACTCCGCACAACAGGACAGCCGTCGCTTGCGCCGCTATGAACAGGAGTTCAAGGACGGTCGGATCAACATTCTAAACTGTTCGACGACGATGGAGATGGGCGTGGATATCGGCTCGGTGTCGTCGGTGATGATGACGAACGTGCCACCATCCATCGCGAATTATCGCCAGCGTGTCGGCCGCGCCGGCCGCCGCGGCCAGGCTGTCGCGCTCGCCTTCACCTTCTGCAAGGATCGTCCGCTCGACCGCGAAGCGTTCCGAGACCCTGCCTTGTTCCTGCAACGCTCCATGGCTGCTCCCAAGGTAACATTGAGCAGCCGCCCGATCGTGCAGCGTCACGTGAATGCTTATCTGCTCGGTGCGTTCATGCGCGAGCAGGCCGGCGATGCCCTGAAGATGCAGATCGGCGCATTTTTCGGATGCCCCGCCGATCTCAAGGAGGCCCGGCCACTCAAGGCGGATCGTCCCGTCGAAATCTTTGCCGAGTGGCTGGAGCGCCCGGGAACGGCGCGAGCACATCAGGCGCAGATAGATCACCTCACCAAACGGTCGATCCTGGCGGGCGACCTGACCCTGATCCAGCAAGCGCGCGACAGTATCGTAGAAGCGACGAAGGCTTTCGTCGCGGAATGGGAGGGGCTCGTCGCGCTTGCTAAGGACGAAGGCGCCAGGGAGGCTGGGCAGACGCGCATGCGCGTTGAACTCAAGCGTCTCTGCGGGGAGTTCCTGCTCAGCGGCTTGGCTGACAGAGGCTTCCTGCCTGGGCACGGTTTCCCGAGCGACGTGGTGTCGTTTCTTCCAGGCAAGCAGTTCAAGTTCCAGGACGAGAACAATCTGGATGGAAAACGTCACCAGAGGGCTGTCGGCCCGCAACGGTCGCTCGATCTCGCAATCCGTGACTATGCCCCCGGGTCCGAAGTTGTGCTCGACGGGCTCGTCTATGAATCGGCCGGGGTGACGCTGAACTGGAAGAGGCCGGCCAGCGAAGAGAACATCGCCGAAATACAGAGCCTGCGCTTTCACTGGCGCTGCGCGGAATGTGGCGCCACCGACACGAGACGCGGCGGACGGCCGGATTGTTGTAATGTCTGCGGTGCCTCTACCCCGGAGACAACGGAGTTTCTGCGGCCAGCGGGCTTTTCCGTCGACCCTCGGGAGCGCGCTCACGCCGAGACGGATACGCCGACCTATGTGCCGCCGGAAGACCCGATAGCATCGACAAGAGGATCACCCTGGCGAAATCTACCCGTTCCGGAATTGGGCAGATTCCGCTGCAGCCGCGAAGGCTTGGTCTATTATTCCAATCGCGGTGGCAGGAACGCTCATGGCTATGCGATCTGCCTGCATTGCGGCAGGGCTGAAGCCGACACTGACAACAAGGGGCTCACCGCTCCATCGCCGGCCTTGGTCGGACACAAGCCGCTACGGTACCGAAAGGGCGAAGATATCTGCCCAGGCAACGACCGTCCCTTCGCGATCAAGCGGAATGTTTCACTCGGCCACGAGATCACGACCGACGTTCTGGAACTGCAGCCCCAGCATCCCCTGCGGCGGGCGGGCGCCAACGCGCTCGTGATTGCCCTGCGCGAGGCGCTGGCGCAGGAACTGGGCATCGAAGCCGACGAGATGGGCTTTGCGGCCACCAAGAGCCGCAACGGGCTGGGCGCAGACGCAGTCTCACTCTTTGTCTTCGACCGTGCTGCCGGCGGCGCCGGATTCGCCACATCATTTGAATTTCTGATGCGCCCCGTCATCAAACGTGCGGAGCATATTCTCGACTGCAAGACCCCGGGTTGCGAAACGGGATGCGCCGCATGCGTGCTGACATCGGACGCTCCGGAGGGAAAGGACGAGCTGGATCGCCGCGCCGCGCTGGACTTCGTTCGGAAGCATTTCACCTTCCCGCAAGATCTCGATGAACGGGACAGGTTCGTACCCGGTGCCGAACTATCTCTCGCGCCGACCGATGAAATCAATCATGAACTCGGACGCATCGCCCAGTCGCGCCTCACGATTTTCCTGCCGCAATGGAATGCAGAGTCGGCAGCAATGGATTGGGGACCGAAGCAGCAATTCCTGCCCTGGACGATGAAGGGACATCGCGTGCGGCTGGCGCTGCCGGATGCTCGACTGAAGCAGCTCAACCCGGCCGAAAAACTGGCTCTCCGTGATTTTGCTCTTCGGCATCAGTTATCGCTGGTGTCAGCGGATGCACCGTCCTTCGAAAACGGTTCCGTCGCCATTGCAGCGGTAGAGGGAAACTCATCATGCGCTGTGTGGGCATCCTCTGAAGAGGAAGCTTGTACGATAGGATCGACATGGGGCCGGCCTGCGCATCGTCCCATCGCGCGGGCCTTTGCGGCAATCGATCCTGTGGTTTCCGAAATCGACCCCGACGACTTGCTGCCTCCACCCGGAGCACAGTTGATCGAGGTCGGCACCGAGCTCGACTGTGACCTCGCGACATTCGGCGAACGAGCAGCCAAACTCATCGTTGATTTGCTGGAGAAGTGCGGAGCATGGCAGAATGTACGGATTTCACGGATCAGCTACCAGGACGCATATGTTGCTTCTCCGCTCGTCGCCCGTTTGCTGATCGAGACGGCAAGCCAACTTGCCTCGAAATCTGGATCTACCGACACGGAACTGCTGGTCGAAACGCGTCAGCCCCGTAGCGTGGATCAGCGTGGTGATCCGTGGCAGCTCTGGCACGATTGGCGGGACGGCGCCGATCAGCGCAACGTGGTGGAGCTTTTCGGCAGACAAAAGGGGCTCCGGGTCTCATTGCTGCACAAGGATGTGCCCCATGGTCGCTATCTGAGGGTCGAGTTTGAAAACGGCGCCCGCGCGACCATCGTCCTCGATCAGGGCTTCGGAGCCTGGACCCCGCCCCGCCACCTTCGCGTCCGGCACGACTTTGACGCGGACGCGGTAGCGCAAGCACGGCAGCTCGCGGCCATCAACGCAGTCCTTCAAAGAAAGGGCAGCGGCGCGACATATCTTGTTGCGATGTCCGGCGGGTAGTTCGTCCGACCCGGCGCCGCTTCCGTTTGTTGGAAATCACCATCCAGCTTCACCGACTGCGGCATCGCAGGTCGACCGTGTGAGATTCATTCCTTTTGGCATACTCCATTCCGGTATGCCGACCTTCAAGACATTGTTATTGACGGATAAATATGCCGACCCCTGACTCTTTTTGCGGCGCTACGAGCGGGTGCAGCTGAAAAATAAAACGCAACATCACCGGCCCGGTCGTAAGATCGGGCCGAAGTTCTAAAAGGAACAAAAACGGAAAAGACTCTAAATTTTTTAAGAGGCGTTCCGCCTCCAGAAACACCAAAGCCGACCCAATTGGATCGGCTTTGGATACCGCGAACAAGCCGAAGCCTACGTGGGGCGACGAGATCGAAATCCCATCTCCTGTAGCAAGGTTACCATATGGGGAGTCTGGTCAAAGAGTCGAGGTCGCTTCGGCTTCAAATATGACAAGGAGGCCAAATTGGCCAACAACATCCATATTTCCTATGACCTCTACGCTCCTGGTCAAAATTATGAGCGTGTAATCGCGAAAATCAAAACACTTGGCTCCTGGGCACATATTCAGAAGTCATTTTGGTATCTGCGTACCAATCTGTCTGCGATCCAAGTACGCGATGCAGTTTGGTCTGTAATGGACTCCAATGATAGCCTTTACGTCGTAGATGCATCAAATGGCATTGCGACATGGGAAAATATTCCTGACGATGTTGCGACATTCATAATGAGCAATTGGCGGGACAAAGCGGCCTAGCATAAACTCTCCCTTCTCTCCTTGTGGGAGAAGGTGGCCGAGCGCAGCGAGATCGGATGAGGGGTAAGCACAGCTGTGGACAAATCCACTAGCATCGCCTCATTAACCCATTGTTCCCACTCACTTCTGCAAAAATCTTCAACCCCACTTATCCCCACCCTCTCAACCTCCCCCATAATCACCCCATCGCCCTTGCGGGAGACCTGGTGCGCACCGGGTATCAGGGAAGGGCGAAGGTGCCGGGCTGGTCGTCTGCGGTAGGCGGCTGGGTGATGAACCCCTAAGTTCGG
>CAZROU010000044.1:0-23097 GCA_964601795.1 uncultured Mesorhizobium sp.
GATCGGCAGCTTCAAGCTTGCAGCCGCCTCTGTGACCCCGGGTACCGGATGAAAGCATGGCAATCGCGTGATCTCCCCCTTGAGGGGGAGATGGCCGGCAGGCCAGAGGGGAGTGCCTGACGAGGCGCTCGATCGGCAACCGGACCGAGCCTCTTCATCAAAGGGGAGAGTAAGCGCGCTGGTGCCCAGAGTAGTGCCGCGATGTCACGGAATGGATCCCGGACATTCCTTCCTCGCTTCGCTCGAACGCGAATTCCGGGATGACGAAGTGGAGGGGGCAGCGCTCCCTTGGCCGGATGACGAAGCAGAAAAGATGCGCTCCGGCAGGTCTGCAAAAAACGAAGGTTGAACAGCGTCTACGCCGCGGCCTGAACGACCTCGTTATAGGCATCGAGATCGACATAGAAGACCCTGATGATTTCCCTGATGAGGTCGTCGTCGTCATAACCTTGCGACTTCAGGATGTTGATGGCGGTCATGATATCGAAACGGTCGATCAGCCGCCGCTTCTGATAGTCCTCCACGAAACGTTCCATCGGTTGCCCCCTGCCCGATTGCCCAACTCGTTGAACAACACCCAGACTATTGGACCGATGCTAGGAACACTTGCTTGCGCGGAACTTGCTGATGCCAAAGGCACCTGTTCTCCTGCCGATCTGCCCCACTCAGACTGACTCGGAAAGCGGCCGACTCACTGAGGCCAAGGCAAGGATAACATGCAACCGGGAACGCGCCACAGTTGCGCAGCCAATGGCAAGAAAGTAGCAGTCGCGAGAAAGTGGCTGGCATCCGCCGGTCACGCTGCTATCAAGTCGGGCAGAATGATGAAGCGTTTGAGATTGCTTGCTGCTGGCCTTGCGATGACGTTTGCCGTTCCACACGGCGCGTTCGCGGGCATTGCGGACGGCAAGCTGCCGGACGGCGCCTATCACTGCGAGGTCTACCTGCTCGGCCTGTTTCTCAACCTCGGCGACATCACCATCAAGGGTAACGTCTATAGCGGGCCTTCCTACGGCTGGCTGCAGCAGGGCTACAATTACGAACTGAATTCCAACGGCGAGATCGCGTGGCTCGGCCCGCTGGGCGGCTTCACCTCTGGCGGCAACAGCGTCTCGCTGACGCAGGTGACGGCGGACGATCCCCAGGACGCCTCCTTCGATATCGTCATGCGCCAGCCGGACGGAGCCTTCACGGCCTCGACCTGCACCATCACGACCAAACACAACGGATAAAAAACGCGGGGCAAAAGAACGCCCCGCGCAAATGAAGTCCGGGAGGACTGTCAGATCGTCTTTGCCGCCATCTCCTTGGCGATGTAGTCGGCCTGGCGGATGGCGAGCGTGACGATGGTCAAGGTCGGGTTTTCCGCCCCGCCGGTGGTGAACTGGCTGCCGTCGGACACGAACAGGTTCTTGATGTCGTGGGTCTGGCCGTGCTTGTTGACCACGCCATCGGACGCCTTCTCGCTCATGCGGTTGGTGCCGAGATTGTGGGTCGAGGGGTAAGGCGGCGTCGGGAAAGTCCGCGTTGCCCCGACCGCGTCGTAGATGGCCATGCCCTGCTTGAAGGCGTGGTTGCGCATGGCGTCGTCGTTTGCATGGTCGGTGAACCAGACATCAGGTGCTGGCATGCCGTATTTGTCCTTCAGCGTCGCATGCAGCTTCACGCCATTTTGCTCCTGCGGCATGTCTTCGCCGACGATCCACATGCCGGCCATGTGGTCATAGTGGTCGAGCGCGGTGGTAAAGCCCCGGCCCCAGCCGCCCGGATTGAGGAAGGCGGCCATGAACGGGATGCCAAGCGCCAGCGTTTCAAGCTCGTAGCCGCCGACGAAGCCGCGCGACGGATCGTGCCTGGCCTCGTCGCGGACGATGCCGGCCATGGTGGTGCCGCGATAGAAGTGAACCGGCTTGTCGAAGATGGCGTAGACCGAACCGGTGGTGTGGCGCATGTAGTTCTTGCCGACCTGGCCGGAGGAATTCGCCAGTCCGTCCGGGTACTTCGACGAAGCCGAGTTGAGCAAAAGGCGCGGGCTTTCGATGGAGTTGCCGGCCACGCAGACGATGCGGGCCTTCTGCTCCTGCAGCTTGCCATCCTTGTCGGCGTAGACGACGCCGGTGACCTTGCCGCTGTCATCATGCTCGATCTTGACGACATGGCTGTTCGGACGGACTTCCAGCTTGCCGGTCGCCTCGCCCTTGGGGATTTCGGTGTAGAGTGTCGACCACTTCGCGCCCCATTTGCAGCCCTGGAAGCAGAAGCCGGTCTGCTGGCAGGACATGCGGTCGTCGCGGTCGGCGGAATTGATCGCCATGTTCCCGGTGTGGCATTCCTTGTAGCCGAGCTTATCGGCCCCGGCTTTCAGGATCTTGAAGTTGTTGTTGCCGGGCAAGCCCGCAATGCCGTGGGTGCGGGTGACGCCCATCTTGTCTTCGGCCTTGTCGTAATAGGGCTCGAGTTCAGCCAGCGTCAGCGGCCAGTCGAGAAGGTTTGCGCCCTCGACCTTGCCATAGTGGGTGAGCGTCTTGAACTCATGCTCCTGGAAGCGCAGCGATGCGCCAGCCCAGTGCGTGGTGGTGCCGCCGACCGCCTTGACGATCCAGGCCGGCAGGCCCGGAAAATCCTTGGCGACGCGCCAGCCGCCGGAAGCGGTGCGTGGATCGCCCCAGGAAAGCTGGGCGAAACTCTCCCACTCGTCGTTGATGAAGTCTTCGTGCTCGATGCGGCTGCCCGCTTCGAGAATGACGACGTCGATGCCCTTCTGGGCGAGTTCGTTGCCGAGCGTGCCGCCGCCGGCGCCCGAACCGATGATGACGACGACGCTGTCGTCCTTGAGATCATAAGGTGCTGCCATGGTGTCCTCCCATGAAATCCGGTGTGAAACTGTCGGGGGATGCGGCTAGAGCCACTCGATGTCGTCGAAGCCGCGGGCGATGTAGCCGCCCTTGGAGTACGACTCGCCCTCGTAGCCGAAGATCGGCCACACCTCTTTCTGGTTGTAGAGGCCGACGACCAGCCCGCCGCGGATGGCTTGGAAGAACGGCGTGTCCTCGACCTGCTTGAGGACGGCGACGCGCTCCTCTTCCCAGCCGAGGCCGCGATAGCCGCCGCTGCCGGCCTTGGCGTCGAGGTCGGCTATGCCCTTTTCGATGAGGTCCTTGTGGGCGGCGTCCTTGCCGGCCAGCTCGTCATGGCTCTTGACGGCGATGGCGTAATATTTGTCCGGCACCTGGTCGTGCGGATAGATGTCGCGGGCCATCTGGATCAGCGTGGCCATCGTTTCCGGCTTGAGCGCGGCTGTTTCGAGGCCCCAGGCATGTTCGGGACTGATGACGGCGCTGCCGGAAATCACGAGCAGCGCGCCGACGCCGCCGCGCTTGAGAAGCTCGCGCCGCGAAAGCCCCGGCGCCTTTTCATATACGGTTACCATGTATTCCTCCCTTGCTTGCTATCGGCGCTCGATGAGCGCTGTGGCTGGCGCCGCACGGCAATGCGGCGAAACCTCCTATTTGAACCGGCCACCCCGCTGCAGGACCTCGATCTTGTAGCCGTCGGGGTCCTCGATGAAGAAAAACCGGGCAATGCGGACACCATCGCAGTCGAACTCGACGATCTTCTTCGGGTTGAAGCCGAGCGCGCCGAGACGGTCATGCTCGCTGTCGAGGTCGGCGACCGAAACGGCGATATGGCCGTAGCCGTCACCAAGGACGTAGGGCTCCTCCCGCCCCTTGTTGACGGTGAGCTCGAGTTCGAAGTCGGACTCGGCATTGCTGAGGTAGATGAGGGTGAAGGTTTCGAAGTCGAGGCGCTGGGCGACGCCAAGGCCGAATGCCTTGCCGTAGAAATCGACCGACCGGGCCTCGTCGAGCACCCGGATCATGCTGTGAATTGCCTTGGCCAAGCTGCGGACCTCTTTCATGCGACGTTTGCTCGATGAAAGGGATTATGAAACGAAGCGCGCAAAAGTGGTGGCAGCGGGTTACCACCAATCACGAATGTGAAAGTGCAATTGCCGTTTTTGAATTTTCGACCCACAATGCGGGCCGAGGGAGAAGAGGCATTCCGGCTCCACCCGGCGGAACGGGCCTGAATTGCCGTATCGATGGTAACCTGGCGTGACAGGAAACCAAGGGAGGTCTTTCAATGTGCAGGGTTTTTGCCGAACAGGACCCGGAAGGCTATCGCCAGATCAACCGGTCCATCCGTATCGGCGGTCACTCGACGAGCATCCAGCTCGAATCCACGTTCTGGGCGCTGCTTGACGAGATCGCGGAGAGCCAGGGGCTGACGACGCCGAAATTCATCTCGAAGCTTTACGACGAGGCCATCGAGATCAAGGGCGAGATTCCGAATTTCGCCTCGATGCTGCGCACGACCTGCGCGCTTTACCTGCGCGGTGGCAGGCCCTTGCCCGAGGAAGTGGCGGCGTTGAAGCAGGAAGCCGCCTGAACGCTGCCGCGAGCAGTTTGGGGCGCGGCTGATCAGCTCTCGAGGACTTCCTTGACGACGGTCGCCAACTGCTTGAGCGAGAAGGGCTTGGGCAGGAAGCCGAACTGCGCCTCTGCAGGCAGGTTCCTGGCGAAGGCGTCCTCGGCATAGCCGGACACGAAGATGAACTTGATGTCGGGCTGGCGCTTGCGCAATTCGCCGAGCAGGGTCGGGCCATCCATTTCCGGCATCACCACGTCCGAGACGACGAGATCGATCTTGCCTTCAAGCGAATCGAATATTTCCAGCGCTTCGACGCCGGAAGTGGCCTCGTGGACAGTATAGCCGCGCGAGGTGAGCGCACGCACGCCGCCCATGCGTACCGCATCCTCGTCCTCGACGAGGAGCACGGTGGCCGAGCCGGACAGGTCCTTGGTGGTGTCGGAAGCCTTGGCGACGGCGGCCTGCGGTTCAGCCGCGTCTGGTCTCGCGGCGGGGTCGCCTGCCGCCGGCTGCGGCGTCGCAACAGTCTCGGCGACGTAGCGCGGCAGGAAGATGAGGAAGGTGGTGCCCTTGCCCACTTCCGATTCGCAGAAGATGAAGCCGCCGGTCTGCTTGATGATGCCGTAGACCATGGAAAGGCCAAGGCCGGTGCCCTTGCCGACTTCCTTGGTGGTGAAGAACGGCTCGAATATTTTTTTCAGCACATCGGGCGCGATGCCGCTGCCTGAATCCTCGACCTCGACCAGCACGTAGTCGGCGGGGACAAGCTCGCGGAACGGATAGGTCTTGGACATATCCGCAGGCACGTTGCGCGTGCGCACCGTGAGGTCGCCGCCGGTCGGCATGGCATCGCGGGCGTTGACGGCGAGATTGACCACGACCTGCTCGAACTGTCCGATATCGACCTTGACCGGCCACAGGTCGCGACCGTGGTCGATCTTGAGCTTGATATCGTTGCCGACAAGTCGCGCGAGCAGCATACGCAGATCGGCCAGTACATCCGTCAGCGTCAGCACTTCCGGCCGCAGCGTCTGCTTGCGCGAGAACGCCAGCAATTGCCGCACAAGCGAGGCGGCGCGGTTGGCGTTCTGCTTGATGTTCATGATGTCCGGGAAGGACGGGTCGGACGGACGATGATTGGTCAGCAACAGGTCCGAAGCCATGATGATGGCGGTTAGCACGTTGTTGAAGTCGTGCGCGATGCCGCCGGCAAGCTGGCCGACCGCCTGCATCTTCTGGCTCTGCGCCATTTGGCCTTCAAGTGCCTTCTGCTCGGTCGTATCGACCGCATAGACGATTGCCGCCTCTTCCGCGCCGTCGTCACCGGTACCGTCGGCAACAGCGTTGACATAGAAGCGGATGTGCCGCTCCTCGTTGTTCGGCAGGACGGTGTCGATCGGCTCGATATCGGCCTGTCGCTGGCGCGCCCGCTCGAGCGCAGCGGCGAAGGCCGCGCGGTCGCGTTCGTGGATGACGGTATCGAGCCGCACGCGGCGGTCGAGCGCATCGCGGTCGACGACGGACGAGAACAGCGACAGGAACGGCGCGTTGGTGCGCAGGATGCGGCCGCTCTGGTCCACGCCGGCGATTGCCATTGGTGTGGAATTGAAAAAACGAGTGAACCGGACTTCCGAAGCCCTGAGATCCGCAGACGAATCCTCGCCGTGCGTGCGATTGAGAACGATGGTGCGGGTTGGCCCCGCGTGGCCATCACGGCTGGCCGCAACACGGTGCATGAAGCGCACCGGCAACGCCTCGCCGGTCATCGTCGTCAGGTCGAGATCGATGACGGCGTTGCGCGTGGTGCCGGGATCGGGCCGGACCGAGCGGACCAGCGCCATGCCGTCGCCCGCGACGATATCCGACAGCGCGAGCCCGCCCGGCGTGAAACTGGTGAGGTCGATGCCGAGCCACTCCGCCAGCGTGGCATTGATGTAGGTGATGCGGCCGTCCTGATCGGCGGAAAAGAAGCCGGCCGGCGCGTGGTCGAGATGGTCGATGGCCTTCTGCAGATCGAGGAAGAAGCGTTCCTGTTCGGCCCGTTCCTTCGAGATGTCGGCCAGTTGCCAGGCATGCATCGGCTGGCGCTGCCCCGGCACGCTGAAGGAACGCGCGCTGACGCGGTACCAATGCGCGCCCGGCTCGGCGCCGGGATGGATGGCCTGGCCCAGACGAAACTCGCCATCGCCGCGCTGCCCGTCGCGCAGGCCCGAAGCCAGGCGGAAAATGACCGAGGACGCCTCCGGCACGTCGGAGAGAAGCCCCTCCACGGTCCTGATGTCGGCGGCAGCGCCAGCGCCCGTCATTTCAGCGTAGGTGCGATTGGCGTAGATGATGCGCTTCTTGGCGTCGGTCACGATAAGGCCCTGCCCCATCGAATCGACAAAGGACTTGGAAAGCTCGTCGCCCGTCGAGCGCGGAGCGAGCTGGATGAAACCGATGGCGGTTGCGAACAGGAACCCGACGCCGATCATTGCCAGCACGCCGAGCATGCCGAGCAGGAAGGGATCGCCGAAGCGCTCGCGGAACAGGCCGAAAATGATGGCCGCGCCGATTAAGACAACGATGAAGATGATCAGCCGCGTCACCGTGCCGGGGCGCGCGTTCTGGTCCACGATTGGCACCGGATAGAAATCTCCGCGCGCGTCCTTGGCCATTTGCCCCCTGCTTGTGATTCCCAGCCCGACCCGACCCCGACCGGTTGAATCACATTCTCCCTGCCCGGAAAAGGCCTCGCAGCCACTTGTCAGCTAAAAATGGCGCAGTTTCGCGGCATGATGCACGCTTCGCCTGTTTTGGGCCGTTTGACGTTTGCGAATGGTAACTTGCAGGTGCGCGCTACGGCGGTCTAGTGTCGCGACATTCCAATAGCCGTGCATGGGGGTGCCGATGCTTGATTTTCTCGATGGCGTTGCGGGGCCCGGTTATGGCGCGGCAATCCTGTGGACGCTTGCAGCGCTGGTCGTGCTGGTAATCGTGCTGATCATCGTCAAGATGATTCGCAGCCTGACTTTTGGAACCTTCGTGGCCGGCGGGCGCAACCGCAAGACGCGCCTTGCGGTGATGGACGCAACTGCGGTCGACAGCCACCGGCGTCTCGTGCTCGTGCGCCGCGACGACATAGAGCATCTGCTTTTGATCGGCGGGCCGACCGATGTCGTCGTCGAGCGCGACATTCGGCTGGCGGCGTCTCGCCGCCCCAACCTGACCGCGGAGGCAGGAACGGCCCATGCAAGTGCTGCCGCCAGCAGCACCGGCGGCGCGCACGCTGCCCATCAGCATGTTTCGCAGCCAACCAGACAGGGCGCGGCCAACCCGCAACCGGCCATGCCACAGCGAGCGCCGGCGCCGGCAAGGCCAGCGGCTTCGGCGGCACCATCGACCATCCCAAAACCGGTTTCACCACGGCAGGACGAGACACGCAAACTGCCCGCAGCCGGGAGCGAGCCGCTTGATCAGGCTCGGACCAGCGAACCCGCCGCCGCGCATGGCGAAGCGCGCCCCGCCGCACCGGCACCTGGAGGCGGAAGGGCCGCTCTCGACGACGAGATGACCCGGCTGCTCGGCGAACTTTCAAACCTGAAGCGGTAAACAAAAAGAAATGGCCGCAAACGCGGCCATTTCCAATGTTTTCCAGCCGATCAAGGGCAATCAGTCGTCGCGATAGACTTTCTCGCGGCGCTCATGCCTTTCCTGGGCCTCGATCGACAAGGTTGCAATCGGACGGGCGTCCAGGCGCTTGAGCGCGATAGGTTCGCCCGTCTCTTCGCAATAGCCGTAAGTTCCCTCATCGATGCGCTGGAGCGCTGAATCTATCTTCGAGATCAGCTTGCGCTGCCGGTCGCGGGCACGAAGCTCGATGGCGCGATCAGTTTCGGAAGATGCCCGATCGGCAAGATCGGGATGGTTGGCATTTTCCTGTTGGAGGATTTCTAGTGTTTCGCGCGCTTCACGCAGGATGTCGTTTTTCCAAGTGACAAGCTTGTGCCGGAAGTATGATTTCTGCCGTTCGTTCATGAACGGCTCGTCTTCCGATGGTACGTAATCGGCAGTAACGATTTGGTTCATTCGACTCACCCGACAGCCCCAAATTTGGGGCCTATATATTCGCCGTTCCAGAGCCGCACAAGGGCCAACCCGGCTGCGCTCACACAATCGTCAGTAGTAAGCGGGGTCAACAGTTCGAGGCCCGACCTAAGGCGCTTGGGCTCAATCAGGCTTTGGTCGTATGCGGAAACGACCGGATTCCATTGCTAACACGCCTGTCGATGGATAATCCTTTCACATCGAGGTCAAGCAGGAGCGCCGGTGGCAAAACTGTACCTTCTCAGGCACGCAAAAGCCGGCTGGGCGCTTCCCGGCGTCCGCGATTTCGACCGCCCCCTTGAAGCTTCCGGCATGGAAGATGCAGTTGCAACCGGCTCCGCCATGCGCGCCTGCGGCTTTGTTCCCGACATTACGCTATGCTCCAACGCGCTCCGCGCCAGGGAAACGCTGGAAGGGCTGGCGGCGCACGCCGACACCGGGCGGGTGGTGTTTCTCGACACGCTCTACACGGAGGACGCGGCGGGCTATCTCAACATCATTCGCGAACACGGCAGGCATGGCTCGGTGCTGGTGATCGGCCACAACCCCATGATGGAAGATCTAACGGCGGCGGTTTCCGGCAGCGGCGAAGACAGCGCCTGCGATATACTGAACTACGGCTTTCCGACTTCAGGGCTTGCGGTCGTGCGCTTTGAGGGAACCTTGGCCGAAGCCGAAACCGGCAAGGGCTATCTGGAAGCATTCCTGACGCCATCCGATCTGTGAGACATTAAAATGCGCCGCAGCAACGCCTATATCGGGTAGCCGGCACCTCGCAGGATATTCGATTGGCCACATCGCTGACCACATTCACCGACGAAGCACGCATTGCGCTCGACACCTTGTCGGGCCGCGCCGCAGGGCTTTTCTCACCATCGGTCAGGCTTGGCGTGACGGGATTGTCGCGGGCCGGAAAGACCGTCTTCATCTCGGCATTCGTCCACAATCTGCTGCATGGCGGTCGCCTGCCCCTGTTCGAGGCGCAGAAATCGGGCCGCATCGCCCGCGCCTACCTCGAGGAGCAGCCGGACGACGCCGTTCCACGCTTCCAGTACGAGGATCATATTGCAGCGCTGGTGAACGAACGTATCTGGCCGGACTCGACGCGGGCGATTTCAGAACTGCGGCTAACGATCGAATATGAATCGGCGTCCGGCTGGAACCGGCTTTTTTCAGCGGGGAAGCTGTCGGTCGATATCGTCGACTACCCCGGCGAATGGCTGCTCGACCTGCCCCTGCTCGGCAAAAGCTTCGACGATTTTTCGAAGGAAGCCTTCGAAATGGCGCTGCTGCCGGTGAGGCAGGAGCTTTCCGCCGAGTGGCGCGCGCTGAGCGAAGGCGCAAATCCGGACGCCGACGCCGACGACCCGACGGCAAGGCGACTGGCCGACGCCTTCGCCGCCTATCTGAAGGCCTGCAAATTGGACGAACGTGCGCTTTCCACGCTGCCGCCGGGCCGGTTCCTGATGCCGGGAGACCTCGAAGGATCGCCGGCGCTGACATTTGCGCCGCTGCCCAACCTCGCCGACAAGCGCCCGCGCGCAGGCTCCCTGCACGCGATGATGGAAAGGCGCTACGAGGCCTACAAGACCCACGTCATCAAGCCGTTCTTCCGCGAGCATATTGCAAGGCTCGACCGCCAGATCGTGCTGATCGACGCGATGCAGGCGCTGAATGCCGGTCCGGGCGCGATGCTGGACCTCGAACGCGCCGTGATTGAAATCCTGGCCTGCTTTCGCCCCGGCCGCGGCAATTTCCTTACCGATCTGATCTCGAAGCGTATCGACCGCATCCTCATCGCCGCGACCAAGGCCGACCATCTGCATCATGAGAGCCATGACCGCCTGCAGGCAATCGTGCGGCGTCTGGCCGAACGCGCAATCGCGCGGGCGAATTTTACCGGCGCCGATGTCGACGTGGTGGCGATGGCGGCGGTGCGCGCCACACGCGAAGGCACCGTCAAGCAAGGGCGCGAAACGCTGCCAGTCATCCTCGGCACGCCGCTGGCCGGCGAAACGATCGGCGACCAGACATTCGACGGCAAAACCGAAACAGCCATATTTCCCGGTGACTTGCCTGAAAGACCTAGTTCGGTGTTCGAAGCGGACAATGGCCACAGGCAAGACAATGCCGATCCGGCGATCCGGTTCGTGAGGTTTCGTCCGCCGAAGCTGGAGCAGACGGCCGAAGGCGTTACGCTGTCGCTGCCGCATATCAGGCTGGACCGCGCCTTGCAGTTCCTGATCGGAGATCATCTGGCATGAACGCGCCCCGCAAGCCATCGGCCTTCCCCATTCATGCGGACGAACAGACGCGCGCCGAGCCAGCCAAGGCGCAGCTTGCGACCGAGGCGAAGTCGGCACCACGCAAACCGCGCGCGGCAAGCGTGGAACTCGCCGTCGCCATGCCGTCGCAGATCGACGTGTTCGACGAACCGGATATTGTTGCAGCCGAGCCGCCACCGGCGGTGGCTCCGCGCAGGCGCTCGTGGCTTGGCCGCATCCTGTTCGGCGCACTTGGCATTCTGGTTTCGCTGGCGATGGGACTATGGGTGGACCAGTTGATCCGCGACCTTTTCGAGCGCGCACCTTGGCTGGGCTGGCTGGCGGCAGGTGCGGCGGCGATCGGTGTGCTGGCCTTGCTGGTCATTCTGGGCCGCGAATTCCTCGCCATCAGCCGTCTCGCCGAAGTGGAGAAGATGCAGAGCCGGGCGCTCGACGCCATCGCCCGCGACGATCCGAAAGCCGCACGCGCCGTTGTCGAGGAACTGTCGGCTTTCGTCGCCGCCAAGCCGGAAACGGCGGCAGGCAGGCGCGCATTGGCAGACCTCAGTGGCGACATCATCGACGGCGGCAATCTGGTGAGGCTGGCAGAAGCTGAAATTCTCGGCCCCCTCGACGCCCGCGCCAAGGTGATGATCCTCGACGCGGCCAAGCGCGTCTCGCTGGTGACGGCGGTCAGCCCGCGCGCGCTGGTCGATATCGCCTATGTCGTGTTCGAGGCAGGCCGGCTGATACGGCGACTGTCCGAACTCTACGGCGGCAGGCCGGGGACGCTGGGCTTTTTCCGGCTTGCCCGCAGCGTGCTGGCGCACCTTGCCATTACCGGCTCGATCGCCGTCGGCGACAGTTTCGTCCAGCAGATCGTCGGACATGGACTTGCCGCGCGGCTGTCGGCCAAGCTTGGCGAAGGCGTGGTCAACGGCATGATGACGGCGCGCATCGGCATCGCGGCGATGGAAACCGCCCGCCCCTTGCCGTTCAATGCGCTGAAGCGGCCGGGCATGGGCGATTTCCTGTCGGCGCTGACGTCATTTGCCAGCAAGAAAGCAAACGACAAGGCCGGGACCGGAAGCTAGTTCGACGCAGTGCCTGCGAAAAGGCGTCGGATTTTGGGCTGTTCGACGGCGCTGCCAGCCCCTATCTTGGCGACTCCGTAACGTTCATCGCTGCCCCACAAGCTCTAACCGGATACGGAATCGCCCATGGCTGCAGAAGCATCCGCCAATGACCTGTTCTATGTAGTGGCGCTGCTGGGCGCGGGCGTCGTCGCCGTACCGATCTTCAAGCGGATCGGCCTCGGGTCGATCCTCGGCTACCTGACCGCCGGCCTCGTCATCGGTCCGTTCGGGCTCGGCATATTTTCCGAATCCGAGGCGATCCTGCACATCGCCGAACTTGGCGTGGTGATGTTCCTGTTCATCATCGGACTGGAAATGCAGCCATCGCGATTATGGGGGCTGCGGCGCGAGATTTTCGGACTGGGCGCGCTGCAAGTGGGGTTTTGCGCGGTCTTGCTGACCGGCGTCGGACTTCTGGGTGGTTTTTCGGTCGCACAATCATTCGTGGCCGGAGCTGGCTTCGTGCTGACCTCGACCGCCATCGTCATGCAACTACTGGAGGAACGCGGCGAAATCGGCGTCCCCAAGGGCCAGCGCATGGTCTCGATCCTGCTGCTGGAGGACCTGGCCATTGTTCCGCTGCTGGCGCTGGTGGCGTTTCTTGCGCCGGGCGGAGCCGAAACGACGCTGAGTGAACGCTTGAGCGAAATCGCCATCGGCGTCGGCGCGATCGTGGGCCTGATCCTTGCCGGACGCTATCTGCTCAACCCGTTCTTCCGCATCCTTGCCGATGCCCGCGCCCGCGAGGTGATGACGGCGGCGGCCCTGCTGGTCGTGCTGGGGTCGGCGCTGGTGATGCAGTCGAGCGGCCTCTCGATGGCGATGGGCGCCTTCCTAGCCGGCGTTCTGTTGTCGGAATCGACCTTCCGCCACCAGCTCGAAGCCGACATCGAACCGTTCCGCGGCGTGCTGCTCGGCCTGTTCTTCCTTGCCGTCGGCATGGCGCTCGATCTGCGCGTCGTCGCCGCGAACTGGCAACTGGTCGCAATCTATGTCGTAGCCTACATGCTGGCCAAGGCGGTCGGCATCTATACGGTGGCGCGCTTCCTCAAGACAGGCCACAGGGAAGCGCTGGAGCGCGCGGTGGTGATGGCGCAGGGCGGCGAATTCGCCTTCGTGCTCTATTCATCCGCCGCTGCAGTCGGCATCATCGACGCGGAGGCCAACGCGGTCCTGACCGGCATCATCATCATCTCCATGGTGCTGACGCCGCTTGCCATTATCGGGCTGAAGTACCTGACGCCGCGCGATGAGCAATCGCTTGAAGGGGTCGATGTGGCGGACGGCCTGACGGGATCGGTGCTGATCATCGGCTTTGGCCGGTTCGGCCAGATCGCCAGCCAGCCGCTGCTTTTGCGCGGCGTGGACGTCTCGATCATCGACAATGATGTCGAAATGATCCAGGCTGCGGCCGATTTCGGCTTCAAGGTCTATTATGGCGACGGCACAAGGCTCGATATCCTGCATGCCGCTGGCCTCGGCCATGCGCGCGCCGTGCTGATCTGCGTCGACAAGGCCGAACCCGCGATCCGGATAGCGGAACTGGTCAAGGCCGAGTTTCCGCTGGTGACGGTGATGGCCCGCGCCTTCGACCGAGGCACGGCGCTGCAACTGATCCATGCCGGTGTCGACTACCAGATGCGCGAGACGTTCGAATCGGCGCTCGCCTTCGGCGGCTCGACGCTGGAAGCCTTGGGCACCGACCCGCAGGACGTCGCCGACGTTATCGAGGATGTACGCCAGCGCGACGCCGCCCGCCTGGAATTGCAGATTACGGGCGATATCCGCGACGGGCGCAACTTCATGAAGGGCAACATTGCAACGCCGGTTCCGGCACCGGTGACGCAGCCGCGCCGCACCGGACAGGCGCTGAACGAGGAAACCGCCGGTGTGCTGGGAAAACAGGCCCCGGCCGACTGAGAACACGACAATTCAGGAGATGAAATGAGCCAGACCGACCAACGCGCGCTGACCGTCACCAAGTTCTGGCGCGATGCCGGAATGCAAGCCTGGTTCACCAAGGATGCCGGGTTCGACGCGAAATTCCGGAATGAATTCCTCGACCTGCATTTTGCGGCGGCGCGGCGCGAACTGGATGGATGGGTAGATAACGTCGAGGGCGCGCTGGCGCTGATGATCCTGCTCGACCAGTTTCCGCGCAACTGCTTTCGCGGCACCGGCCATATGTTCGCGACCGATCCGCTCGCCCGCTACTACGCCGCCAAGGCGATAGACCTCGGCCATGACATGGCGGTCGATGAGGAAATCCGGGTGTTCTTCTACTTGCCGCTGGAGCATTCGGAGAACCTCGAAGACCAGAAAAGATCAGTAGAGTTGCACAAGGCAAACGCGCAATCCTACCTCAAATATGCCGTCGACCATCTTGAGATCATTGAACGTTTTAGCCGGTTTCCGCATCGCAATCCGCAACTGGGGCGCCAGACGACCGCGGACGAGAAGGCATTTCTGGACGGCGGCGGCTTCGCCGGCTGAGTTCAGGAACGCCACCAGTCGCGGCCGGACGGCAGCCGCTCGATGCCGGCGGTGTCCACGGTTGCGAGCCGTTCCGACACCGACTTGCCATCGACCGACAAATTCGGTGCGATCTCGTCCAGCGGAGCCAGCACGAAAGCACGTTCCAGCATGCGCGGATGCGGTACTTCGAGACCGGTTTCCTGGATGACGCGGTCACCGAACACGAGGATGTCGATGTCGATCAGCCGCGGCCCCCAGCGCTCCTCGCGAACGCGCTTGAGCTTCTTTTCGGTGCCGAGGCACAGGTCCAGCAGATCGTGCGGCGACAGCGAAGTGGACAATTCGGCAGCCGCGTTGAGGAAATCCGGCTGGTCGAGCTTGCCCCACGGCGGCGTGCGGTAAAGCGACGACACCGCGACGACATCGACGCTGGCATTGTCGGCCAGAAGCCGCAACGCCGAAGCCATGGATTTACGCGGATCGCCCAGATTGCCGCCGAGGCTGAGGAAAACCCGGTTATTGCGGCCAGACAACGCTCACCTCAACGTGATCGAGCACGCCGCGCACCGGGGCGTTGGGCTTGCGGATGGTAATTTCGGCGCGCTTGATCTGTGGAAAGCGCGCGACAAGCGCCTTGCCGACATCCAGCGCCAATGTCTCGATGAGGAAACGGCGGTCGCCGGTGATGATTTCCTCGATCAGCTGAAATGCGACGCCGTAGTCCACCGTTGCGTGGATGGAATCGGCTTCCAGCGGCTGGTTCGGATCGACGTCCAAAGTGGCATCGACATAGAAGCGCTGTCCAAGCGCCTCTTCCTCATCAAGGACGCCGTGCCGGGCAAAAAAGGCACAATTTTTCATGCGGATGACATACATTTCAGTGCCCAGCCATTTCTGAATCTCGCGCCAGCATAGCATCGGCTACCGCCAGCGCATCCACATTGATTGCGACATCGTGGACGCGAAAAAGCTGCGCACCCTTCAGACGCAAGATGACACTTGTGGCCGCCGTTCCGGCAGCCCGGTCCGGAGCTTCACGGCCAGTAATGGTTCCGATGAAGCGCTTGCGCGACGTACCCGCCATCAGCGGAAAACCCAGCGCATGCAGTTCTTCGAAACGCGCCATGACATCCACATTGGCTTCGGTCGTTTCCTTGGCAAAGCCGAAGCCGGGATCGAGCACGATATGGTCCTCGCCGATGCCGGCCTGACGGGCGATTTCCAGAGATTTCCTGAGAAAAAAGAACTGGTCGTCAATCGGATCGTCCAGTTTCTGGCGCTCACGCCCGGTGTGCATGATGACGAGCCCTGCCCCGGTTTCGGCTGCAACCCGCGCTATGCCCGGTTCGCGTTGCAGGCCCCAGACGTCGTTGACGATATGAGCCCCGGCAGCAACCGCCAGCCGCGCGGTTTCCTCGCGGTAGGTGTCGACGGAGATGAGCGTCTTACCCCACCCAGCCAACGCCTTGATGACAGGCAAGGCACGCGCCTGCTCTTCCGCAGCGCTGATCGGCGCGGATTTCGGCCCGGTCGATTCGCCACCGACATCGATGATGGCCGCACCTTCCTCGACCATGCGATGGGCTTGCCGGATGGCGCTCTCCGTCGTATCGAACCGGCCGCCGTCGGAAAAACTATTCGGCGTGACATTGAGAATGCCCATCACGACAGCCCTGGCGCCGAGATCAAGGTGGCGTCCATGCGCCAACTGCCATCGTCTCATCATCGTTGTCGTTCAACCGATACCGGGCGAAATTGATTTCCGTTGCGCTTTATGAGCCCGTAAAGCAAGGTGAATGTAGAGAGAACGCTGTGAAAAAAACTTTCCTCTCATTTATACTTCTTGCGTTGGGCGCATGTCCAGCCAGCGCAGCGACGGTTGCCAAGAGCTACAGTTATTTCACGGTTCGCGGCACGACCTACGACCAGATCGAGGACGAACTGGCGCGGCGCGGGCCTCATGTAAACAGCACCGGCAACAAGCATCCCGGCGCTACGCGCATGGCCTTCACCACCAAGATCGGCTACGCGCAGGACGGCTCCTACTGCCGGATCGCATCGGCAACGACGACGGTCAAGGTACAGGTTATCCTGCCGAAGTGGCGGCCACGCAGAAAGACCGAACCGGATGTGCGCCTGTTCTGGGACACGCTGTTTGCCGACATAAAGCGGCACGAGGAACAGCATGTCGATATCGCCAAGGCCCATGCGCGTGACCTCGAGGCCAAACTGAAGGCGGTGGGCCGGCAGAAAAGCTGTGAAATGGCGCAAGCCAAGGCCAAGAGCGTGACCGAGGCAACGCTTGCCGCACACGACAGGGCGCAAGCCCGGTTCGACCGGGTCGAGACCATCAATTTTGAAAGCCGCATTCTGAGATTGCTGCGCTACCGGATCGAACAATCGCAGGCGAAAAAATAGGAACGATACCTGCACAACCAACGCGCGCACCTCGACACCTCATGCGCCGTTTGCTATCTCACGCGCCGCTGTTTCGAGAAACGCGAGCCGGTTGGTAGTCCGGCGATCCTGTCCTGAAGGATCCGAAGCCCGCCTGAAGGTGTGGTCCACAGCCAACTCAACCACGGCCTTTGGCCGGATTAAGCTGTTTTCAGCTTGGAATACGTCGCGCCGGTCATCGGCCCGGCGGAAATCGAATTGAGTGGGTACATGGATAAGCCAGGCGGTCAAAACGTGTTTCATCAGCCGCCGCTTAGCGAGCGCGAAAAGAACGTCATCATTGCCGGCGTTCTCTTGTCGATGCTTTTGGCGGCGCTCGACCAGACCATCGTCGCGCCGGCCATGCCGACAATGGCGGCGGCGCTCGGCAACGCCGAGTATCTGCCCTGGATCGTGACCGGCTACCTTTTGACGGCCACCGCCGTGTCGCCGCTCTACGGCAAGATTTCCGATGTCTATGGGCGTCGCCCGACCATTTTCGCGGCCGTGCTGATCTTCATCGCCGGGTCGATAATCAGCGCAATGGCGCCGAACATGCTGGTGCTCGTTGCGGGCCGCGCGGTGCAGGGGCTGGGCGGCGGCGGCCTTTTCGCGCTGACGCAGACCGTTATCGGCGACCTTGTGCCGCCGCTGGAGCGCGCACGCTATTCGGCCTGGATTTCCGGCACCTGGGCAGTGGCGAGCATCGCGGGGCCGCTGCTTGGCGGCACATTCGCCGAACACCTGCACTGGTCGCTGATCTTCTGGATCAACATTCCGCTCGGCCTAATAGCGATGGCGATCATCAACAATCCGTTGAAGAAGCTGCCGGTTGCCGCCCGCCGCCACAGCATCGACGGCTGGGGCGCGCTGCTTCTCATCATCGCGACGTCGCTGCTGCTGCTGGCGATGAACTGGGGCGGCAGCCGCTACGCCTGGGTCTCGCCGCAAATCGCGGGGCTCGTTGCCGGCTCGGCGGTGGTGTGGGGCCTGTTCGCGCTGCGGCTCTACAAGGCGGGCGAGCCGCTGATTTCGCTTGAGGTTCTGAGCAACAGGATCGTGTTGACGGCGACGATCGCGATGTTCCTGCTCCAGGCGGGCAGCATCGGTCTCGCGATCTACCTGCCGGTCTATCTGCAATCGGCGCTCGACCTGTCGCCCGGCGACGCCGGCATGGCGATGCTGGGGCTGCTCATGGGCACCGTGGCGGGAGCTTCGCTCAGCGGGCGGCTGGTGCCGCGCTTTGCGCATTACAAGCGCATCGCGCTGATCGGGATTCTGTTCGCCATTGCCTGCCTCATCGTGATGGGGATCGTTGCCGACAGCGCTTCGTTGCTGGAGGTAGAGATTTTGACCGCCCTGATCGGCTTCGGCACCGGCACGATCTTCCCGATTTCGACGGTATCGGTACAGAACGCCGTGGACCGCGCCCATCTGGGCGTCGCCACCGGTGTGCTGACCTTCCTGCGCTCGCTGGGTGGGGCAATCGGGGTCGCGGCGCTTGGAGCGGTTGCGCTGGGCTATGGCCTGCCGCTGGCCGGCGAAGGCGTCCACGTCGCGCATGGCGCAACAGAGGCATCGTTCGCCATCATCTTCTATGCGACCGCGGGGCTGCTGGTGGCGGCGCTGGCCGTTCTGGCGCTGATGCCGGAAAAGCCCTTGCGCGGTTACGATCGCGAAGCGGCACCGGTCGCCACCGAATAGCGCTTATTCCACAACGCCCAGCTTCTTTTGCAGGTTGGTCGAGGAGGTCGTGTACTGGAAGACGATGCGTTCGCCCGGCGCGACGATGCGCTTGGCGGCCTGCGCCATCAAGGCAGCTTCGTGGAAGCCTGACAGGATGAGCTTCAGCTTTCCCGGATAGGTGTTGATGTCGCCGATGGCAAAAATGCCCGGAACCGAGGTCTCGAACTTCTCCGTGTCGACCGGGATCAGGTTCTCATGCAGGTTGAGGCCCCATTCGGCGATCGAGCCAAGCTTCATGGTCAGCCCGAAGAACGGCAGCATGCGGGTGCATGGCACCTCGATGTCGCCGTCGGCGCCCATGATGGTCGCCGTGGCAAGCTGGCCGTCTTTGCCGGTGAGCGCGGTCACCTGCCCGACCTGGAAATCGAGATGCTTCATCTCGTGCATCGCGTACATCTTGTTGACGCTGTCCGGCGACGCGCGGAATTCGGGGCGGCGATGTACCAAAGTGACACGATTGGCGATCGGCTGCAGGTTGAGCGTCCAGTCCAGCGCCGAGTCGCCGCCGCCGACAATGACGAGGTCGTGGCCGCGGAATTCCTCCATGCGCCGCACGGAATAGAAGACGCTCTTGCCCTCATAGGCTTCGATGCCCGGAATGGGCGGGCGCTTCGGCTGGAAGGAGCCGCCGCCGGCGGCGATGACCACGACCTTGGCCTCGAGCACTTCGCCTTCATCGGTGGTCAGGCGGAAGGAGCCGTCTTCCAGCCTTTCAAGGCTTGAAACCATGCGGTTGAAGGTGAACTCCGGCTTGAACGGCGCGGCCTGCTCCATCAGCTTGTCGACCAGACCTTGCGCGGAGATCTTCGGCCAGCCCGGAATGTCGTAGATCGGCTTTTCCGGATAAAGCTCGGCGCACTGGCCGCCCGGCCTGTCGAGAATGTCGATCAGGTGGCATTTCAGGTCGAGCAGGCCAAGCTCGAACACGGCGAACAGGCCGACCGGCCCCGCCCCCACGATGACGACATCCGTTTTGGTGAGACTGGCCATAACATGGTCCCCCGATCTGCAAAGACGGGAGAAGAGTGCATTACAGGCGGAGTGCTGCCAAGCGCCAGTTGGTCGAAGGCTCGATGAGTGATTGGATCAGATGAGCCGAGGATCAGCCCTGACGCTCCGGCACGCTGACGACGAGGCCGTCGAGTTCGTCGCGTACCTTGATCTGGCAAGACAGGCGCGAGTTGGGCTTCACCTCGTAGGCAAAGTCCAGCATGTCCTCTTCCATCGCCTCCGGCTCGCCGACTGTATCGGTCCAGGCCTCGTCGACATAGACGTGGCAGGTTGCGCAGGCGCAGGCACCGCCGCACTCGGCCTCGATGCCGGGGACCGCGTTCCGGATGGCGTTTTCCATGACGGTCGAGCCGTTCTCTGCATCGACATCGAAACGGGTGCCGTCAAAGGCAATGAAAGTCAGCTTGGTCATTTTTGCTTTGTCATCTGAGGGAAGAACCCCGCCGAGATAATCACTCCGCCCGACAAGTCAACTGTGGCGCGAAACCGGCGTAGCATGGCGTTTTTCGGAAAATGATGCTGCGGCAATCAAAGATTGGCCGCAGCGACAAAGGCGCGCACGTCTTCGACGAGACTGTCGAGAAGTTCGAGATGGCCGGCATCGTCAGGGTTGCGCTCGATGGCATCGGCGCATTCGGCGATGGCAAAAGCGCCCACGCCGCGCGCGGCACCCTTTAGGCCGTGTGCCAAAAGGGTGCGCTGGCGGGGTTCGGCTCCCGCGATCTGATCGCGAACCGACAGCGATTGTGTGACGAACATGGCAAGCACTTCGCGGCCAAGCGCGCTGTCGCCCATCGTCTGTCGCTTGAGATGATCGAGGTCGATCGGCGCTGCCTGAAGTTGTTCACAGGCTTGTCCGCCCGATCCGGGCGCCCCTGCCCGTTTACCTTTGTCCATGCCCGTCCAATCCCAAGCCATGCTATGCATCTTTACGGATAGCCGCATAACGTGGCAAAATCCAACGTATATCGCGCTACGGACGCTCGCAGGCTGCCTCAAAAAAATTCGCCGCGAGCCGCATAATTCACGCGTGCGTTAACCTTATATTTAAAGTTTTACGTATCGCGCCGAATGCATGTTTTCTTTACCCCCCTGTGTCATTACGATACGCGGGGTCCGTATTCAGCCTCGTATGCAGGGCGTGAAAAACCACAATAAGACGCTCCGCAGCAACTAGTACAGGGTAGCGAAGGCATGGCGAAGAAAACCACCACGGCAAAGTCCCTCGACAAGGAAGTTGCCAAGGAACTCGAAGCGGCACTCGATATCGATCTGAGCGCGGTGGAAACCGGCGACCTCGATATTGCGGCTTCCATGGAAGATCTCGAAGCCCAGATTGCCGAGGCAGCGGACGAATTGGCGCGCGCCAGCAAGCCCGAGAAGGCCGAGCCGGCAAAGTCCAAGACAAAGCCGGTTCCCAACCCCGCACCTGCCCCTGCCCCGGCCGCAGAGATACCGGCGGCAAAGCCCGTCGATCTGCGCCCTGTCGAGCCGCGCCCCACCATCCAGCAGAACGGTTTCGCGCCCGCCAACGACGACCGCCAGAAGGACTACAAGTCGCTTCAGCATAGCCTGAACCGCCGTGCCTCGAACGGCATCTACTGGGTCGTCGCATTCATTTCACTGGCCTGGGTAGCCGGTGCCGCGGCGCTGGCGAACATCCTGTTCGGCTCGGGCATCTGGCAGATCCGCACCGTCGAGCAATTCCTCGCCCGGCCCCAGCTGATCGGCCTGCTGGTCGCAACAGTGCTGCCGGTGATCCTGTTCTGGGCATTCGCCGCCATGATCCGGCGCGCGCAGGACATGCGCATTGCCGCCCAATCGATGACCGAAATGGCCTTCCGCCTCGCGGAACCGGAAAACATGGCGCAGGACCGCGTCATGATGATCGGCCAGGCCGTGCGCCGCGAAGTCGCCGCCATGGGCGAAGGAATCGAACGCACGCTCGCGCGCGCCGTCGAACTGGAAACGCTGGTGCACAGCGAAGTCAACCAGATCGAGCGCTCCTATTCCGAAAACGAAGCCCGCATCCGCTCGCTGGTCGACGGGCTTGGCACCGAACGTGAAGCTGTCGTCAGCCACGCCGAGCGCGTCCGCGCCTCGATCACTGGCGCTCACGAGACGCTGCGCGAGGAAATCAGCTCTGCCGGCGACCTCATCCGCGAAAGCATACTTGGTGCATCGACCAAGATGTCGATGACGATCACCGAATCCGGCGATTCGCTGATCGACCGCATCAACGAGAGTTCGTTGTCGATCTTCGATTCCGTGGAAACGCGCCTGGATTCCATCACCGACCGGCTGTCGACTTCCGGCGAGGCCTTCGCCAGCCTGCTCGACACGCGCATAGCCAAGCTTACCGATAGCACCGACGGCCTGACGCGTTCGCTGACTGAACTCCTCGACGACCGCACTGCCGGCATGGTCTCCCTGCTAGGCGGCGCGGCGCGCACGCTGAGTTCCGAGTTCGAAGCCTCGCTTTCGGGCATCGAGCGCACGCTTGCCGAGCGCGGCCAGGAGTTGATCAGCGAGTTCCAGACCCGCGCCGAGGCACTGGACACCGGCACGCAGAAGCTCAACGCCGCCTTGGAAGCGCGCGCCCGCCAGATCAACGAGACACTGGTCGAGCGCACCCGCGAGATTGCCGGCGCGTTCACGGATGGCAGGGATTCGCTTGTTGCCCTTATCGACCAGGGCAAGACCCAGATCGGCGCCGACATGGCCGACATCATCTCTTCCACTTCGACCATGCTCGAAGCCCGCGCCAGCGATTTCGCCGGCCGCATGGAAGCAGCGCGCCATTCGGTGTCGCGCGCCTTCGATTCCGACATCCAGCGGCTTGCGGAAGCCCGTTCGGGCATCGAACAGGCCGTCGAGCACCACAGCATGAAGCTCGCCGAAGGCCGCGACCAGATGGCGGCGGCGATGCAGGAAGACCTTGCCCGGTTCGCCGAGGGCCGCGCCGAGATCGACGCTGCCGTATCCAACCAGATGCAGAAGCTGGCCGAAGGCCGCAGCATGATTTCGCGGGCGCTGGAGGAAGACCTGCGCAAGGTCAATGAATCGCGCGCAGCCATCGACGCCTCGCTGGGCAGCCATCTCGAACGGCTGGAGGAAGGCCGCAGAAGGCTTGCCGACGCACTTAACGAAGACTCCGGTAGATTGGCGGAAGCACGTGTAACCATTGATGAAATGGTTGCCGGCCACGTCGGAAAACTGGTCGAGGGCCGCAAGATATTGGCGCGTTCGCTCGATGCCGACCTCAACAAGCTGGCCGATACCCGCTCAAGCATCGATGGGCTGGTTGCAAGCCAGGTCGAGAAGATCGCCCAAGGCCGCGCCCTGCTTTCGCAGGCACTCGACGCCGACCTCAACAACATCAACAAGCTGATCAGCGATCATTCGGGCAAGCTTGCCGACGATCGCAACCTGCTTGCCCAGACGCTTGAAGCCGACCTTGCCAAGCTGGCGGAGAGCCGCTCCAGCATCGACGGCCTCGTTGCCGGTCAGGT
>CAZROU010000044.1:23197-34743 GCA_964601795.1 uncultured Mesorhizobium sp.
AGCCGCTCCAGCATCGACGGCCTCGTTGCCGGTCAGGTCGAGAAGCTCGCCGAGGGCCGCGACATCCTGCGCCGCGCGCTGGAAAACGATCTGTCTTCGGTCAAGGACGCCATCGCCAGCCAGACTTTGAGATTGGCCGACGATCGCGCCGAACTCTCGCGTGCGCTGGAAAGCGACCTCGCCAGCGTCAACCAGCTCATCCATGAACATATGGAACGGCTGACCCGCGATCGCGGCGTGCTCTCGCAGGCGCTGGAAGCCGATCTCGGCAAGCTGACCGAGAGCCGTGGCGAGATCGATGACGCCGTTGCCGGCCAGGTGGCAAAACTGGCCGACGCCCGCCGCGATATCGATGTGGCCGTGGCGGATCACATCGACCGGATCGCCGCCAGCAGCACCCGCATCTCCGACTCCATTGCCGGAGATATCGAAAAGATCGAGGACGCCTTCAACCGGCAGACCGGGGTCATCGAGGAACGCGCCGGAACGATGGAACGCGCGCTTTCGGCTGGTGTGGACGGCATCAGGGGCGCTCTGGAAAAGAGCGCGGTGGTCGTCGCCTCCTCGCTGCGCGACAAGGTGCTGGAAGTTACGGCGGCGCTGCATGAACAGGCGAGCGCGAGCCTCTCCGACGCCGACCGCAGGATGGTCGAACGCGCCGAACAGACGTCCGCCGCCCTCCTCGCCCGCGCCGAAGACATGGCGCGCGCCTTTGAAGAGGCGGATGGCCGCCTGGCAGCGCGTGCGCAGGACACCTCCGATATGCTGCTTGCGCGAGCCGAAGAGACCGCCGAGCAACTGGCGTCGCACGCCGGCAAGATCGTCGACAGCTTCGAGGATGCCGACCAGCGTCTTGCCCAGCGCGCCATCGAAACGGCGCAGTCGCTTGCGGCCCGCGCCGGCGACATACTGCGCAACTTCGAGGATGCCGACGACAGGCTGGGCAGCCGCATCAGCGAATCCGCTGAAGCTCTTGCCGCACGCGCCGCTGACCTTGGCCGCATCTTCGACACGGCAGACCAACAGCTCATGACCCGCATTGCCGAGGGTTCGGAGGCATTGACCAGCCGCGCGGCCGAGATCAGCCGCGTGCTCGAAGACGCCGACAACCGCATGGTGTCGCGCATTTCCGACACCGCATCGGCCATCGGCCAGCATGCCGACAGCATCGTCGGCGCTTTTGCCAACACCGAGCGGCAGGTTGCCGAACGTGTTGCACAGACGGGCCAGGAACTGGCGGCCCATGCACGCGGCATCGAGCAAGTGCTTGCCGGCGCGGACGAGCGCCTGACCGCCAGCGCGTCTTCCGTTGCAAACCGGATCGGCGAGCAGATTGCCGACGCTGAAAGCCGCTTCGCTAATTCGGCCGAGACGATGGGCCAAAAGCTTGGCGAGCATATCGCACAGGCCGAGGGACAGCTTGCTTCGCGAGCCAACGTCATCGCCGAAACCTTTGCCGCTGTTGGCCAGCACATCGGCCAGAGCACCAACGAGGCTGCAAGGACCATCGGCGCCAACACGCGCGAACTCAACGAGATGCTTGCCGCGCGTTCGGCGGAGATCACCAAGATACTTGACGAGACGGCGCGGCCCCTGGTCGAGCGTTTCGCCGAAGGTGGCTCCGAACTACAAAAGAGCATGGAGGCGGCCGCCGAGCGCACCTCGGAGAAGCTGCGCGTCGAAAATGCGGCCCTTGCCGACGCACTGGCCAGCCGCACCGCCGAAACCTTGTCGGCTGTGGACAGCGCCCGCTCGACGCTGGCCGAGAGCGTTACCGACCTTATCGGCCGCATGACGGCATCCAGCTCGCAGCTCAATGCGCTGGTCGAGCAGGCCACGAGCAACCTTGGCCAGGTCGATGAGCGCTTGACCAACAGCACGCAAAGCTTTGCGGTCACGACCGAAAAGGCCGCGCAGACCTTTGCCAGCTCGGCCAGGTTGGTCGATTCCAACACGGCCCGCCTGACCGAACTCTCGTCTTCCACACTGCGCGAAGTGGCCTCCATCGCCACCAAGTTCGACGAACACAGCCGCCTGCTGGCAAGTGCGTCGCAACTGCTGAGCGCCGCGCAGAGCAACCTCGAGCACACGCTGGAGCGGCAGACTTCGCTGGACGACCTCGCCGTTGGTCTGGTCAAGAAGTCGGAAGACCTCGAAAAGGTCATGCAGTCGTTCGAAACGCTTGTTTCACGGACGCTGGAGGGTGCCGAAGGCAGGACGATGGAATCCGCCGACAAGATCCGTTCGGCGATCAACGAGGCGATCGAATCGGCCACAAAGCGCTTCGCCGATGCCACGGAAGAGATGCGGCGCACGGCAGGCTCCATCAAGAGCGAGCTCGACCTTACCCGCGCCGAGCTGAAGCGCGGCGTCGTGGAAATGCCGCAGGAGGCCCAGGAATCGACCACGGCCATCCGCCGTGCCGTTTCCGAGCAGATCAACGCCTTGAAGGAACTGTCGGATATCGTTGCGAAATCGGGACGTGCGGTGGACGTGTCGGAACCTCGCGGTTCGCGGCCAGTGCCGCAGGCATCGAAAGCGCCCGAGCCGCAGCAGCGTCGTCAGGCACAGCCCGAGCCTGCCCCGCAACGGCCTTTGGGTAACGTTGCCCTGCGTGGTTCAATCGACGCCGCTGAAAAGGCCGACACGACAGCGCGCCAGAAGGAGCCGGCTGGCCGCAACCCGCAAAACGGTTGGGTTCGCGATCTGTTGACTGGCGCGTCACGCGAAGAAGCGAGCCAGAAGTCGGCGACTGCCGAAGCCCAGCGTGCGGCCCCGGCGCAGCGTTCTCCGCTGCACGTGGTCGAATCGTTGAACTCGCTGTCGGTCGACATCGCCCGCGCGATTGATCACGACGCATCGATCGAGTTGTGGAACCGCTATCGCCGTGGCGAACGCGACGTGTTCACGCGCCGCCTCTACACCTTGAAAGGCCAGCAGACCTTCGATGAAATCCGCCGCAAGTATCAGGCGGAGGCCGAGTTCCGCGCTGCCGTGGACCGCTACTGCGACGACTTCGAAAAGCTGCTCAAGGACGTTGCCCGCAACGACCGCGACAACATCATGACCCAGACCTACCTCACCTCCGATACCGGCAAGGTCTACACCATGCTGGCCCATGCGAGCGGCCGGTTGCGGTAAACGCGGCTCTGCACGAGGACAAACGAAAAGGGCGGGAAATTCCCGCCCTTTTTGTTTTGGTCTGAACGCTCGAAGCAGCGGATTGCCGCTCCAATGCCGCCGTCAGGTAAGAGGCGACAACTGGATTTCGACGCGGCGGTTCTGCGCGCGGCCTGCATCCGTGCCATTCGAGGCGACGGGGCGCGTCTCGCCGAAGCCGGTGACGGCGAAGCGGCGCTGATCAACGCCCTGCCCGGCCAGATAATTTGCCACTGACAAAGCGCGGCGCTGCGACAGGTCGAAATTGTGCTGGTCGCTGCCGGTGGAATCGGTGTGGCCGTACACGTCGACCAGTGTCTGGTTGTACTTGCGCAGCACCAGCGCGACCGAATTCAGAACCGGGTAGAAGCCGGGCTTCACCGCATCCTGGTCGACGTTGAAGGTGATGTCCGACGGCATGTTGAGCATGATCTGGTCGCCGACGCGGGTAACGCTGACGCCGGTGCCCTGCAACTGCGCGCGCAGCTCGGCCTCGTTCTGGTCCATCTTGGCGCCGACGAGCCCGCCGGCGAGTGCGCCGACGCCTGCACCGATCAAGGCGTTGCGGCGGTCGTTGCCGCCGGCCAATGTGCCAAGCGCAGCCCCCGCGAGAGCGCCGATGCCGGCGCCCGCCGCCGTGTTGGAAACCTTCTGCTGACCGGTGTAAGGATCGGTGGTGCACGCGGTGGCGAACACGCCGGCCATCATCACGGCGATAACAGTCTTCATCTTCATAAGCTTGTCCCTCGTAAAACTGCGGCGCGCCAAGCGCGCCGGATCACCCTTCCCAGCCGAGTTGTAGCACACAATGCGGCAAAATGCGGAACGGGAAAAGCCGTTCCGGCAACTATCGCGGGAACAATCGGCAGTTGGAGCGGCTAGTCCAGATCCGCGACGGCTTCGCCCGCACCGCCTTCGATGCGCTGCGAGAGCGAGGCTTCCATGAACTCGTCAAGATCGCCGTCGAGCACGCTGAAAGGACTGGTGTTTTCAACGCCTGTGCGCAGGTCCTTCACCAACTGATAGGGCTGCAGGACATAGGAGCGGATCTGGTGACCCCAGCCGATATCGCTCTTGGAAGCTTCAGTCGCGTTGGCCGCCGCCTCGCGCTTCTTCAGTTCTTCCTCGTAGAGACGTGATCGCAACATTTCCCAGGCCTTGGCCTTGTTCTTGTGCTGCGAGCGTTCCGCCTGGCAGGCAACCGCAATACCGGTGGCAATATGGGTGATGCGGACGGCGGAATCGGTGGTGTTGACGTGCTGGCCGCCCGAACCCGAGGAACGGTAGGTGTCGATGCGCACATCGGATTCGGAGACGTCGATCTGGATCGAATCGTCGATGACCGGATAGACCCAGGCGCTGGCGAACGAGGTGTGGCGGCGCGCATTGCTGTCATAGGGCGAGATGCGCACGAGACGATGGACGCCGGACTCGGTCTTCAACCAGCCATAGGCGTTGTGGCCCTTGATCAGGACGGTCGCGGACTTGATGCCCGCTTCTTCGCCGTCATGGACTTCCAGCACCTCGACCTTGAAGCGACGGCGCTCAGCCCAGCGGGTGTACATGCGCAGAAGCATCGAAGCCCAGTCCTGGCTCTCCGTGCCGCCGGCGCCGGCGTGGATTTCGAGATAGGTGTCGTTGCCGTCGGCCTCGCCCGAAAGCAGCGTCTCGACCTGCCGCGCCTTGACCTCGCCGCGCATGGCGCGCAGCGCATCCTCGGCCTCGGTGATGACGCTTTCGTCGCCTTCTTCCTCGCCCAGTTCAATGAGGCCGATATTGTCTTCAAGAGCCCGTGTCAGGCCTTTGACTGCGCCGATGCCATCTTCGAGGGACTGGCGTTCGCGCATCAGCTTCTGTGCTTCGACAGGGTCGTTCCAGAGGCTGGAATCTTCGGCAAGAACGTTGAGATATTCAAGCCGTTTCAGGGCCTGATCCCAGTCAAAGATGCCTCCTCAGCAGGGTTATCGCCTGCCTGATTTCGTCAACCGTATTCTGCGTTTCCGCGCGCATGGCTTAGCCGCTCTATCCCGTTTGTCGGTGAATTGTTGGATCGGCGCGATACATAGGCACGCCCGCGCCACCTGTAAAGCGAAATGGCTGGAGTGAAGCCGTCGCCCGAAGCGGCGGCGGCTCAACAATCAATGAAGCTTCGCAGGATCAGTAAAGGCCGCCGCCGCCAGACTGGATGGCCTGGTTGGCTTGCGGCGACAGGGCCTCGCCCGAGCCGTTCGAGCCGTCCTCGCCCATGCCGATGATCCAATAAGAATCGGCCGGGCCGGTGCCGGGCTTGAAGGCCTCGATGATGGTGCCGGGCTGGCCGTCGACGGCCTGCATGCCGGTCTTGCGGTCGATGGCGACGAGGCTCATGCCTTCCGGCACCTTGAAGTCGACATTCGGCGTGCCATCAAGCGCAACGCGCATGAAGTCCTTGAAGATCGGCGCGGCGAGACCGCCGCCGGTGGTGCCGCGGCCAAGCCCCTTCGGCTTGTCGAAGCCCATGTAGAGACCGACGACGAGGTTCGGCGTGTAACCGATGAACCAGGCGTCCTTTTCGTCGTTGGTGGTGCCGGTCTTGCCGGCGATGTGGCGGCCAAGCTCGGCAACGGTTGTTGCGGTGCCGCGCAGCACCACGCCTTCCATCATCGAGGTGATCTGGTAGGCCGTCATCGGGTCGAGGACCTGTTCGGAATTGTCGACCAGCTCAGGCTCGGCCTGGTCCTGCCATTCAGCCGCGTTGCAGCCCTCGCAGCCGCGTTCGTCATGCTTGAAGACGGTCTTGCCGTAACGGTCCTGGATGCGGTCGATGAGCGACGGTTTGATGGAGCGGCCGCCATTGGCCATGATCGCATAGGCGGAAACCATGCGCATGACGGTGGTTTCGCCCGAACCCAGCGCCATCGGGAGATAGGGCGCCAGATGGTCGTAGACGCCGAAGCGCTCGGCATATTCGGCGACCAGCTTCATGCCCATGTCGTTGGCGAGGCGAACCGTCATCAGGTTACGCGAACGCTCGATGCCCGAACGCAGGGTCGAGGGGCCGGCGGCGCGACCGTCATAGTTCTTCGGCGTCCAGGTGGTGTTGCCGCTCTGGATGGTGATCGGGCCGTCCATGATGACGGAAGCCGGCGTGTAGCCGTTGTCCAGCGCCGCAGCATAGACGATCGGCTTGAACGACGATCCAGGCTGGCGCATCGCCTGCGTCGCGCGGTTGAACTCGGACTCGGCATAGGAGAAGCCGCCGACCATCGCCAGAACACGGCCCGTGTGCGGGTCCATGGCAATCATGCCGCCCTCGACTTCCGGCGGCTGGCGCAACTGGTAAGCCCCTTCCGCATCGTCCCGCTTCTGGACGAACACGACGTCGCCCGGCTTCAACACGTCGGCTGGAGATTTCGCCTTGACGGTCTTGCCATCGACGACATGGCGCATGGCAAACGACATGTCTTCCTTGCTGACGGTTCCCTCGACGCGCTCGGCAACCAGTTCGCCAGAAGCCTGCTTGGCCGGCTGCACACCGATGCGCAGCCCCGCATCGGAACTGTCCAGCACCACCGCAAGCGTCCATTCGGGTACGTCGTCGAGGCCCTTCACGGCGCCAAGGGCAACGCCCCAGTCGCCGGAAATGTCGATGGCGGTCACGGGCCCGCGATAACCGCGCAGCATGTCGTATTTGAGCAGGCCGTTCTGCATGGCCTTGCGCGCGACGAGCTGAAGTTTCGGGTCAAGCGTGGTGCGCACGGACAGCCCGCCCTCATAGAGCGCGTTCTGGCCATAGCGCGCGATGATCTCGCGCCGCACTTCCTCAGTGAAGTATTCGCCAGCGAACAGGTATGTGCCGTTGCGGCGAGGCTTGACGTTGAGCGGCTCGACCTTGGCCTTGTCGCCTTCTTCGCGCGCGACGTAGCCATTGTCGACCATCTGGTCGATGACCCAGTTGCGCCGCTCGATCGCGCGCTGGGTGTGCCGGAAAGGATGGTAGTTGGACGGGCCCTTGGGCAGCGCGGCGAGATAGGCGACGTCCGCCACGGTAAGCTCGTTCACCGACTTGTCGAAATAGGTAAGTGCTGCGCCCGCGATGCCATAGGCACCGAGGCCGAAATATATCTCGTTCAGATAAAGCTCGAGAATGCGATCCTTGGGATAGGCCTGCTCGATGCGGAACGACAGCACCGCTTCCTTGATCTTGCGGTCGAGGGTCTGCTCGTTGGTGAGCAGGAAGTTCTTCGCCACCTGCTGCGTGATGGTGGAGCCGCCCTGGGTCGGCCCGCCGGTCACGTAACGCAAGGCGGCGCGCCCGATGCCCTGGATGTCAACGCCCGGATGATTGTAGAAATTCTTGTCTTCCGCCGACAGGAACGCCGCCTTGACCCGATCCGGAATGGCTTGGATGGGCAGATAGAGCCGGCGCTCATGCGCATATTCGGCCATCAGCGAGCCATCGGAGGAATGGATACGGGTCGTCACCGGCGGTTCGTACTTGGCCAGCACCTCGTAGTCGGGCAATTCGCCTGCGAGATTGCCGACATAGACGGCCACCGCGCCAGCCACTAGCAGCGCAAGCGCCGTGCCGATGCCAAAGAAATAGCCGATAAGCCGAATCATGCCCGCTCCAGTCGAGAATCCGTCACTTTCCTAAACGACACCGCATCGCGTTCAAGGTCAGGCAAGTGCACGAAAGAGGACATTTGTCGCCTTGATGTGGGCAAAATGCGGCGGCGAACGAATCCGATCTTCAAATCAGAACAATATCGCGGTGTGTTGTCGGCATGCAACGCCGCGATCGCGCTGCAATGCTTTAAAATGTCCCGTCTTTTGCCGCCTTGACCGAAGCGAAAGCCGCCACTGCGTTGGTGATGCTTTCAGCGGCCTTGTCACGCCAATCCGGGTCGATCAATTGCGCTTCGTCCTTGGGATTGGAAAGGTAGCCGAGTTCGACCAACACGGAGGGCACGTCGGGGGCCTTCAGAACCCGGAAACCGGCGAACCTGTGCGGGTTGTTGATGAGGCCAACGGCGTTGCCCAGTTCATCGACCAGGGTGTTAGCAAAGCTCATAGAGAAGGAATGGGTTTCGCGGCGGATGAGGTCGATCAGGATATCGGTGACTTCCGGACTGTCGGCCTTGACCTCGATGCCGGCCAGCCTGTCGGACAGGTTTTCGCGGTCGGCGAGCGCTTGAGCTTCCGCGTCGGAGGCCTTGTCGGACACGGTGTAGACGGTAGCGCCACGGATGCCCTTGAGGCTGATTGTATCGGCATGGATCGAGATGAACAGGTCGGCCTCGTGCTGACGCGCGATGCGGACGCGATCATCGAGCCGCAGGAACATGTCGCTGTCGCGGGTCATGAACACGTCGTACTTGCCGGACGCGGACAGCTTGTCCTTCAGTTCCTTGGCAAAGGCAAGCGTGACTTCCTTCTCGACGGTTCCGCTCAGCCCTTCGGCGCCGCCGTCAACGCCGCCGTGGCCGGGATCGATGACAATGGTGAAACGCCGCAGCGGAAACTTGCTGACCCGGTCGCTCTTGTTGCCGGCAACGGTGGAACCCGTGGTTTCGGCCTGGACCGAAAGCGCTTCATCGAATTCGCGCTCCGATGCCGCCGAAATGTCGGCGACAATGCGATAGCCCGCGCCGTCCTCATTCTTCAAAACATCCAACCGCTCGACCAGGAACGGTCCCTTGCCGATGATCACGAGGCGAGACGACCCGTTGGGCAACACGCCGTAGCGAACGCCCCTGACCAACCCCCTCGCCTTCAAGTCCTTCGCATCGATCGCCATTTTTGTTGCCGGCAGGTCGATGACCAGCCGGTTGGGACCGCGCAGGAGGAACCATCTGAGGTCCGGTTCATGATCGAAATTGATGACGATGCGCATTTTCGTGGCATCGCCCGCCATATTGTAGTCGATGGCGTTGACCGGCTCGGCAGCGACGGCGGATGCGGAGCTAAGCCAAGGCGGCGCAAAAATGACCGCCAATAGGGCGAAAACGGCAAGACCGAAGCGCCAGCGGCGACGCTCTACCTTCCCATTGTTCGCTACCAGCCCCATATACGGTCCTGCTGTTCCTGATTCGACACGGGTGGCGCCCGTTTGGAGATGACGCCGGCCAAGCATGCACGCGATTAACAATTCGTATTCAAAGAAGGTTAACCAAGCCTTTTCACGGGCCCGATCGTGTGCCGTCATCCCCCTTTTGCCGGCATCTTAAAACGGGGTTGCCTTCTAACTCGCCAAATCATAAAAGCGGCATTGGACTACCGCAATCTTGGAACCGTCCTTGTCCGCAGCATGTTGCTGCTTTTCAGACTCAAAAGACGGCTCCACCCACACAATAAGCTTGCGGCTGGTCGCGACGGATTTCGCAGGTGCACGCCCGTGGCGGAGGCGACGCCTGCGTGAAGAAAACGGTTTGGGTTCAGCCCACGCCGGCTCTTACTAGGAGCAAATAAGCTGGTCCGGTTTTTTCCGGGCTTTGGTTCAAAAGGTCCACTGGCTGACGATGCTTTCGAGCGCCATCATGGAAAGGTCCGCAGGAAACCGCGCCATTTCGGCAGCGGGCGGCACCGCCATCGCGCTCCGGCGGCGGCCTACGGCCATTCAATTATCCGGCACCATCCCCCAACCAGACCGACAGACACGGGCGTTCCCCGGCGAGCTGAGGCTGGCGGCTGCCGGGAGGAAACGAAATAATGCCCAACAAGATGCTGATAGACGCCTCCCACCCGGAGGAAACACGCGTAGTCGTCGTACGCGGTAATCGTATTGAAGAATTTGATTTTGAATCCCAGGACAAAAAGCAGCTCAAAGGAAACATCTACCTAGCCCGCGTAACGCGCGTAGAACCTTCCCTTCAGGCTGCCTTTGTCGAGTATGGCGGAAACCGGCACGGTTTCCTTGCCTTCAGCGAAATTCATCCCGACTACTACCAGATCCCGGTCGCCGACCGGCAGGCTCTTCTGCGCGCCGAAGCCGAAGAGGCCGAGGAAGAAAACAACGAAGACGAGCACGAAGGCGAGGAACACCAGGACCGTAATCGCGGCCGGCGCGGCCGGCGCCGGGGCGGCAAGAGCCGTGACCGCGGCGAACATAAGCGTGACGCCGCCGAAGCGGCTTCGGACGGGGAAAACGGCGATAGCAGCGGTGGCGAAGACGCCGCTGAGGATGCAAGCGAAACCGTTGAAACCGTCGAACTGGTCGCGGAGGCGGAAGCCACGCCCGCCAATGATGAGGACAACGCCGCCGAGACCAAGGCGGAAGGGTCCGATGACGAGGCCGACGATGGTCCCAAGACGACCATTGCCGCGAGCGTCGACGCCGATGTGATTTCGGAAGCTGTTTCGGAAACGGCGACCGAGGCGACTTCCGACGACAATGACCGCGGCATGCTGGAAGAGGTGCAATCCTCGCATGGCGACGAGCATGAGGTAGAGTCGGTCGGCGCAGAGGACGCGCTGGAAGAAGTGCGCAACCGCCGCAAGCCGGCGCGTCGCCAGTACAAGATCCAGGAAGTTATCAAGCGCCGCCAGATCCTTCTGGTTCAGGTCGTCAAGGAAGAACGCGGCAACAAGGGCGCGGCGCTGACCACCTATCTGTCGCTTGCCGGCCGCTATTCGGTGCTGATGCCGAACACGGCGCGCGGCGGCGGCATTTCGCGCAAGATCACCAACGCGCAGGACCGCAAGCGCCTGAAGGAGGTCGTCGCCGATCTCGAGGTTCCGCAGGGCATGGGCGTAATCCTGCGTACCGCCGGCGAAAGCCGCACCAAGGCAGAGATCAAGCGCGACTACGAATATCTGATGCGGTTGTGGGAAAACGTCCGCAACCTGACGCTGCAATCGACCGCGCCCGCCCTCGTTTACGAGGAAGGCTCGCTCATCAAGCGTTCGGTGCGCGATCTCTACAACAAGGACATCGACGAAGTCCTGGTGGCCGGCGAGGACGGCTACCGCGAGGCCAAGGACTTCATGCGCATGCTGATGCCCAGCCACGCCAAGGTCGTACAGCCCTATCGCGAGACGACGCCGATTTTCGTGAGATCCGGGATAGAAGCGCAGCTCGACCGCATGGTGCAGCCGCAAGTGACGCTGAAGAGCGGTGGCTATCTGATCATCAACCAGACCGAGGCGCTGGTTTCCATCGACGTCAACTCCGGACGCTCCACCAAGGAGCATTCGATCGAGGAAACCGCGCTCCACACCAACCTGGAAGCTGCCGAGGAAGTGGCCCGCCAGCTGCGCCTGCGCGATCTTGCCGGCCTGATCGTCATCGACTTCATCGACATGGAGGAGAACCGCAACAACCGTGCGGTTGAAAAGCGGCTCAAGGACCACCTGAAGAACGACCGCGCCCGCATCCAGGTCGGCCGCATCTCGCATTTCGGCCTGCT
>CAZROU010000045.1:0-33689 GCA_964601795.1 uncultured Mesorhizobium sp.
AGTTTGGGCCGTGTCTCAGTCCCAATGTGGCTGATCATCCTCTCAGACCAGCTATGGATCGTCGCCTTGGTAGGCCATTACCCCACCAACTAGCTAATCCAACGCGGGCTCATCCATCTCCGATAAATCTTTCTCCCGAAGGACGTATACGGTATTAGTCCAAGTTTCCCTGGGTTATTCCGTAGAGATGGGTAGATTCCCACGCGTTACTCACCCGTCTGCCGCTCCCCTTGCGGGGCGCTCGACTTGCATGTGTTAAGCCTGCCGCCAGCGTTCGTTCTGAGCCAGGATCAAACTCTCAAGTTTAATAAGACTTTGATTTGGCTTTAATGGTCACGCTTGAATTGACGAGAACATTCACACCTAGATGCCAAAGAGCGAACTCAATGCATCTTGGTAGATTTATTCTCACCAGAAACGTGATCCGCCAAAGTCTCGTTCGAACCGTCTCATCCCTGGCGGGACGAGGGGTTCAGCAGGACTCTGCCGCCCACGTTTCTCTTTCTTCAATATTCAGTTTTCAAAGAACAGACTTCGCAAACGCGATGTCGCGGGCCGGTTTGCTTTTGGCTTCGGCCCAGTAGAGTGTCGCTTACGCGGCTCTCTTTGATTTCGTCCAACTCTGCGAAACTTAGAAGCGAACTTCTTGGTCGCCAGCAGCGTCGCCGCCGTCGTTGGTGAGGCGTATATAGTCGGCAGCCACTCGAAGTGTCAACAACGATTTTGGACTTTTTTGAATTTTTTGCGACGAAAATTTTCGGCCGTTTTTTTCACGATTTTCTGCCGCTGCGGAACATGCGTCGCATGGTGGTCGTCACGGTGAGCAAAGCCCTATTGCCGCCTCATTGGGGTTGGACACCGCCAAAGGTCCTGAACGCCGGCTATATGCTATTAAGCAGTGCACGCAGCCCGGCGCCGAAGGGGCCGCAGGAGCGGTTTCGTTGACTTGGGCCCCCATGAAGGGCAAATGTCTTGGCTGCAAATCGTGCTTGAACAAGATTGATCCCACGGGGAAGAAGCAACCTTACTGGATGCGAGATACCGAAGAGGTCATAACCGAGCTCGGCAACGAGCCGCCGCTGGTCGAGGCCGGCCGCGCCAGCCCGCCGGACCGGCGGGAGGTTTCGGCACGTTGGCTTTCCGGTACCTTCCTTACAGGGGTGACCTCCAGCGTGCTTATGGGTGTTGCCCTTTTCGCCGCGCTCGACGGGCGCCAGCAACTTGCGACACCTCCCGAAATTGCCGAACTGGCCGGCATGTCCGCGAACGGTGATTCCGGCCAGGGCGCCAAGACCATAAGGTTGGCCCCGCCACGGCAGATTTCGAGGGCGAAGGACCGCCGGCGCATGGAAGTGTCGATGGTCACCAAGGTCGGCGACCGCGACGTCATTCACACCATACCTTTCGTGCAGATCAAGATGGCGCTTGCTGCCGGCTATACGACCAACCGCAGCTACCCCGCTTTCGACCCTCTCAAGGTTTTCAGCGACGATTCGGCAAATCAGGCACCCGCCCCTACGGCCTCGGCCGGCCAGATCTACGGCGCCAAGGTCGAGAGCGAGATGAGCCTCAAGACCGTCGACTTCCCCATCAGCACGGCCGCGTTCGATGAAAAGAGCGACCTTTCCGCCGATGAAGTCGAAAAGGTTGTGCGCGAGACCAGCGCAGACCTCAGCGAAGGCGCAATCCAGGTCGCGTCGCTGCACTATGTTGACCCTCAGCGCTTCGGCGACCAGCTTGCGCAGAGCCTTGCCGGCACCTACGGCGTCAAGATCGTTCCTGAAAACGTATCGGTCGCCCCGCGCCCGGATCCGGAGACGGCAGACCAAGCGCCAAGCTTCGCCGAAGAGATCATCCCCTTCCGCGACGACAAGAACATCACCGATGCTTTCGCTGACTCGGGCTATACCGGCGAAGACGCCACCGGCATGGCCAATGCGATCAGCAAGCTTCTGAACGCACCCGCGCTGAAGGCTGGAACGGTGCTGCGTGTCGGCATCGAGGTTCGCGGCGATGTCGCGACCGTGGTGCGAACGGGCGTCTATGACCGCGCCCGTCACATCGTCACCATCGCCCGCGACGATCGCGGCCAATATGTACCGGCGCAAGAGCCGGAGACGAATCCGGAGCTGGCAACCGCTTTCGATGATTCGCCGCCGGTCGTGGTGCGTGGGAACCTGCCCAGCGTCTACGACGGCATCTACCGCGCCGCCTATTCCTACGGCATGTCGAAGGAAATGACGCAGCGCCTAGTTCGGCTGCTTGCCTCGAATGTCGACTTCCAGTCCCGTTCCAACCCATCGGATCGTCTCGAAGTGCTGTTTTCACAGCCTGACGGCGAAGACGAGGCCTCGGACGATTCGGAACTTCTCTACGTATCGGCCACCATTGGCGGCTTCACCCGCAATTTCTACCGCTTCCAGCTGCAGGACGGAACTTTCGACTACTTCGACGAGAATGGCAGCAGTGCGCAGCAGTTCCTGCTCCGCAACCCGCTGCCCAACGGCACCTTCCGCTCCGGCTTCGGCGCGCGTCGGCACCCGATCCTCGGCTATGTGCGCATGCACACCGGCGTCGATTGGGCGGCTCCCGTTGGCACGCCGATCATCGCGGCAGGCAACGGCATCATCGAAAAGGCCGGCTGGGCCGGCGGCTACGGCAAGCAGATCATCTTGCGCCACGCCAACGGCTACGAAACCTCCTACAACCATCAAAGCGCCTTCGCCAAGGGAATGGCGCCGGGCGTGCGCGTGCGTCAGGGCCAGGTCATCGGCTATCTCGGCCAGACCGGCCTCGCCACCGGCCCGCACCTTCATTACGAACTCATGGTCAACGGCACCAAGGTTGACCCGATGCGCGTTCGCTTGCCGGTCGGCAAGGTTTTGAAGGGCGACGAACTTGTCACCTTCAAGCGCGAACGCGAGCGCATCGACGACTTGCTGAAGCAGGAAGACAAGGACCCGCTGAAAGTGGCCAGCGCCACCAAGGTTGCAGGCTAATTCGCAAGCTCAAGCGCGATTCGGCTAGAGCGTTTCATGGTTAGATAGGACCATTCTGCCGGCGATGGTTTGGGGCAAGGTCGAGGACTTCGGCGAGGGGCGCACTGGCGGTGCGGTCGAGACGAAGGCCGAAGGATTTGGCCCAAACCGGCCCGGCAGAATGGTCCTATCTAACCATGAAACGCTCTAAGACCGATGATCCTGCGCCCACTTTTGCCACGGCAGCGCACTGCCCGGCACGCTGACCCAGGCGATAATGGCTGAGACGAGGCAAAAGCCCGCCGTAACCCACGCCACGGCAGAAAAAGCAAAATCGCTTGCAGCAACCCGCGCCGCGTCGAGGCTTTCCCCGATGGAAGCGGTCAAAGGCTCGCCAAAACCCGGCATGCCGGCGACACTTTGCGGTCCGAGCGCCCAGCCATAGGCCCAGGCCGCGACCGAGCCCATGGCCGCGACAGCCATCAGGCCGCCTATGCGCGAAACGGCGTTGTTGATTCCCGAGGCCGCTCCCGTGTCCTTGTCCTCGACCGAGGTCATGATCGCCGTCGACAGCGGCGACACCACCAGCGCCATGCCGAGCCCCATCCCGACCATGAAGGGAAAGATACCAAGCCAGAAATCGCGGATGCCCATGCCGACCGTCACAGCCGAACCCGCAAATGCCAGCGCAACGACCAGGCTGCCGGCAGCGATCGGGAAGCGTGCCCCGATCCGATCCGACAGGTTCCCGACCGGACCCGACAGGACCGCGATCGCCACGGATAGCGGCACGAATGTGAAGCCAACCACGGCTGTGTTCAAACCCCACCCCGCGATGAGAAGCATGGGCAGGTAAAACAGGATGGCGGATAGGGAAAAATACAGGAAGAAGGTGGCGACGTTGGCTCCCGCAAAAGCACCATTGGCAAACAGCCCAAGCTCGATCATCGGCTCGCTTTGGCGTCGCTCCCACAAGACGAATGCGATAAGCACGACAAATCCCATCGCCACCGCAATCAGGCTATGGCTCGTTGCACCGCTTGCGCCTTCGCTGCTCATCGACGTCAGCCCATAGGCCATAAGGCCAAAAGCCGCAGTCGCCAGCCCCGCTCCGCCCAGATCCAGCGAACGCTTTTCCGTCGGAACGTCGTCCGGCACTTTCGTCAGCAAAAGGAAGATCGCCAAGCCGCCCAGCGGAAGGTTGATGGCGAAAATGGCGCGCCAGATTCCGTCGCCGAACGCCGACAGCACCACGCCGCCAAGGATCGGTCCAAGCGAAGTGGTCAAGGCCGAGGCAGCGGCCCATATGCCGATTGCCTTGCCCCGCTCCTTTTTCGGATAGGCCTTGGCGATGATGGCGAGGCTGCATGGCACCATGATCGCCGCGCCGATGCCCTGAATGGCCCGGCATGCAATGAGCACGACAGGATTGGGCGCGACGACGCACGCCATCGACGCGACAACGAAGAAAGCAATGCCCACCGTGAACACGCGGCGCAGCCCGAACCGGTCGCCCGCCGTTCCGCCCGCGAGTATGAGCGCCGACAAGTTCAGCGCATAGGCGTTGGAAATCCACTGCGCCTCGACAAGGCTTGCGCCGAGGACGACGCGGATCGCCGGGATGGCAATGGCCAGCACCGAGCCATCTATAAACCCGAGCGCCGATGCCAGGATCGCCGATATCAGCACGAACTTGCGCTGGCTTTGCGGGCAAAACGAGCGTTCTGCCGAGCCGTTCGGGGGCAAAACCGTATCAGTTGCAGGGAGTGCCGATTGCATCCCCCACGATTAGACCTTCAACCGTTCCCCGGCAATCAGGCCACGTATGCCAAGAGCACGCAATTCCGGATGATTCGTTCAGTCCACGAACTCGACAGTCACGCCCGGCTTGACCAGCTTTGCCAGTTCCGTCGCATCCCAATTGGTCAACCGAATACAGCCATGGCTCTCGGTCTTGCCGATCTTGGATGGTTCCGGCGTGCCGTGAATGCCGTAGGTCGGCTTGTCGAGGGCGATCCAGATCGATCCAACCGGGCCATTGGGACCAGGGGGAATGGTCAGGATCTTGTCGTTGTTGCCCTGCTTGAAATTGAGGTTGGGGTTATAGGTGTAGTTGGGATTCACGGCGATGCGCGAAACGGCGTGAATGCCGGACGGCGAAGGCGTATCGGTCGAACCGATGGTTGCCGGATAGACCGCAACCAGATTGCCATCCTCGCCATAGGCGAAAACCTGCTTCTTGGCCTTGTCGGCCAGAATCCTTGCCACCGGCTTGCTGACCAGCCTGCCGAAATTGGCCACCTTGATGATCGTGCCCGGCCTGTTGAAATTCACCCCCGGATTGATGGCCTTCAGGTAGTTCTCGTCCATGTGGAAGCGCTCGGCGATCGCTTCCGTAACAGAAGTGAACGCCATCCGTTCCAATTGTGCCTTCTGGCTGTAGTCTTCCGGAATAGAAGCAACGTAAGGGCCGGCTGCATCTTCGGGCGTGATGGTGTAGGAAGCAAAGGCATCGCCGCCGCTATTTGCAAGCGCCTCGGTAATGCCGATCGCATCGGTCGATTTCAGAGGGCTGCCGGTGATCTCACGGTAAGCGGCAAGCGCTTTGTCGACATTGGAGCCGAAACGTCCGTCGATGACGCCGGGCGATGCGCCGGCGCGGTCGAGCAGGACTTGCAAGGCAGCGATTTCCTCTCGCGCACCGATCGACAGGGACGAGTCGACCTTGGCCGCCGAACCGGGTGCAACGGGCTCTGTTATTGTCTCTTCTGGTTGTGCCGGCTGGATGGATGCTTCTTCCAGTTGCTTCGGCTCGACGGGTTGCTCGCGGGTCACCCGAGGCTGATCGGGTTCCGTTGTATTCGGATAGCGCTCATTACGAGGCGCTTGCGGGAAGACGCCGCCCGAGCCGCCATATGTATCGTATTCATCGACAGGCGGCGCGATCACGCGCCCCTGCTCTTCCAGTTGACGACGCCGAAACCGCGCCATGTCTTCCGGATCGTCGAGGTAATAGCGATCTTCTTCCGGGGGCTCCCGGTCGAACTGCCTTGCCTGCTGACGCCGCAAGGCCCGACGGTCAAGCCGTGTCTGCGGCGGCTGAACCGCCACGACCTCTCCGGTGACGGCATCGACGATGACGCGGTTTCCCCGTCCGTCATAATAGACTTCGTAGTCGCCGTTCTGGGCAACGACGATGGCGCCGCCGGAGTTCACAGGACCTGCGATGCGCAAATCATCGGTATTTTGCGAGGCGGTCGCACAGGTCGAAAAAAGCGCCACGGCAACTGCTGAAAGCGAAAAGATCATGCGCAACATGCAGGCCAAGCTCTCCGGTGCATTTCGTGCCGCTCAACTTGAGCGCTTAAAGACATAAGGTGAGCGAACACCTCAAAAACCAGCCATCCAGATTAAGGTTCCAACATGAACCGGGCATGAAGATGGCCGCACTGCTGCGGCCATCTGGTATGACACCGTCTTGTTGTGCGGAGCTTACGCGGCCTTTTCCGCGTCCTCGACCACGGTCGGCTTTGAACGGAAGTTCAGCCGGTCCGAACCCGCCGTCACCTTCACGGTCGAACCGTCGAGGATATCGCCGCCGAGGATTTTCTCAGCCAGCGGATCCTGCAACTCCTTCTGAAGGACGCGCTTGAGCGGGCGAGCACCGTAGACCGGTTCATAGCCCTTGCCGGCCAGCCAATCGATCGCATCGGCATCGAGGTCGAGGTGGATCTTGCGATCGGCAAGAAGCGCCTCCAACCGCTTGAGCTGAATCTCGACGATCCGGTCCATATCCTTGCGGCGCAACCGATGGAACAGGATGATCTCGTCCACCCGGTTGAGGAATTCAGGCCGGAACGATGCCTTGACGACGTTCATCACGTCATCGCGCACGAGGTCAACGTCCTGGTCTTCCGTCAATTCCACCAGATATTGCGAACCAAGGTTCGAGGTCATGACGATCAGCGTATTGCGGAAATCGACCGTGCGGCCCTGCCCGTCGGTCAGGCGGCCGTCGTCAAGAACCTGCAACAGCACGTTGAAGACATCTGGATGCGCCTTCTCGATCTCGTCGAACAGCACGACCTGATAGGGTCGGCGACGGACGGCTTCGGTAAGCGCACCGCCTTCCTCATAGCCGACATAGCCGGGAGGAGCGCCGATGAGACGCGACACCGAATGTTTTTCCATGAATTCCGACATGTCGATGCGCACCATCGCGCTCTCATCGTCGAACAGGAACGAGGCCAGCGCCTTGGTGAGTTCGGTTTTACCGACGCCGGTTGGGCCGAGGAACATGAACGAGCCGATCGGCCGATTCGGGTCCTGCAAACCAGCGCGCGCACGGCGGACCGCCTTCGAAACGGCCTGCACCGCCTCGCCTTGGCCGACAACACGCTTGCCGATTTCGTCTTCCATGCGCAGCAGCTTTTCCCGCTCGCCTTCCAGCATCTTGTCGACCGGAATGCCGGTCCAGCGCGATACGATGTGGGCGACGTGGTCGGGCGTGACCACTTCCTCGACCATGCCGCCGCCCTGGCCGTCGCGCGCTTCGGCTTCCGTCAGCTGCTTTTCCAGTTCAGGAATCCGACCATAGGCAAGCTCGCCAGCACGCTGGAATTCGCCCTTGCGCTGGGCAATGGCCAGTTCGTTGCGAACCTCGTCCAGCTCCTTCTTGAGATCGGCAGCAAGACCGAGCTTCTGCTTCTCCGACTGCCACTTGGACGTGAGTGCTGTCGATTCTTCCTCGAGACCGGCAAGTTCCTTTTCGAGCCGTACCAGCCGGTCCTTCGAGGCCTCGTCCTTCTCGACCTTGAGCGCTTCGCGCTCGATCTTGAGCTGCATGATGCGCCGATCGATCTCGTCCAGAGCTTCCGGCTTGGAATCGACCTGCATGCGAAGCCGCGAAGCCGCCTCGTCGACAAGGTCGATGGCCTTGTCCGGAAGGAAGCGGTCGGCAATGTAGCGGTTCGAAAGCGTGGCCGCCGACACGAGCGCCGAATCGGAGATGCGCACCTTGTGGTGCTGCTCATACTTCTCCTTCAACCCGCGCAGAATCGACACCGTGTCTTCGACAGTCGGTTCATCGACAAACACCGGCTGGAATCGGCGGGCCAGCGCCGGATCCTTTTCCACATGCTTGCGGTACTCATCGAGCGTTGTCGCACCAACGCAATGCAGTTCACCGCGTGCCAAGGCAGGCTTGAGCAGGTTCGACGCATCCATGGCGCCATCCGCCTTGCCGGCGCCCACCAGCGTGTGCATCTCGTCGATGAACAGGATGATACCGCCCGCCGCCGACGTCACTTCGGATAGGACGGCCTTCAGCCGTTCCTCGAACTCGCCACGGTATTTCGCGCCAGCGATCAACGCGCCCATATCGAGCGCCATCAACTGCTTGTCCTTGAGCGATTCGGGCACGTCGCCATTAACGATTCGCAGCGCCAGCCCCTCGGCAATCGCAGTCTTGCCGACGCCGGGTTCGCCGATCAGAACCGGATTGTTCTTTGTGCGGCGCGACAGGACCTGGATGGTGCGGCGGATTTCGTCGTCACGGCCGATGACCGGATCGAGCTTGCCCGCGCGGGCGTCGGCGGTCAGGTCGCGCGCATACTTCTTCAACGCATCGTAGCCCTGTTCAGCGCTTGCCGAATCGGCGGTGCGTCCCTTTCGCATATCGTTGATAACCTGATTGAGCGTCTGCGGCGTCACACCGGCCTTGGCCAGGATATCGGCCGTCTTGGCCGACTTCTCCATGGCCAGCGCCTGCAAAAGGCGTTCCACGGTGACGAAGCTGTCGCCGGCCTTTTTGGCAAGATCCTCGGCGGTGGAAAAGACCTTGGCCAGCGGCTGCGCCAAATAAAGCTGGCCGTTGCCGCCTTCGACCTTCGGCAAGGCATCGAGCGCCGCATCGACGCTGACTTCGACATCGCGCGCACGGCCACCGGCGCGCTCGATCAGCGAAGCCGCGAAACCCTCGTCATCGTCGATCAGCGCCTTGAGTATATGTTCCGGCGTGAATTGCTGGTGATTGCGATTGAGCGCGTACTGCTGCGCGGACTGGATGAAGCCGCGCACGCGCTCTGAATATTTCTCTAGATTCATACCTGTCTCCTTCCATCACCGGCCCGCTTTGCGGCACCGGATCAGATTGCGGTGACGAACCCGCCCAAAGGCCGGGTCCAGTTCTTGACTGATATGGTACACGAACCCCGCCGCCTCAAGAAGCCGACAGGCTCGCGATGTTAAAATCTCTCTCGTAGCGGGAATGAAACCTGAAAAACAAACGGCGGGGATTTCTCCCCGCCGCATATGCTGCAATCTTTGGAAAAGATCAGGATTCGGAAACCGCGGCTTCCGGCTCGCCGGCGCTGCCGGCGGCTTCGTCTGCACTCACGCGCGGACGGCGCGCGCGACGCGGACGGCGTGGCGCAGCTTCCTCGGCAGGAGCGGTTTCGTTGAGTTCAGCCTGGGCGGCCAATGCCGCCGGTCCGAGGTTTTCGACCACAGTCGTCTCGACCGGTTGGGTTTCTTCGCTCACCACAGCCGCAGCTTCAGGTTGCGCTACGTTGCGAGCAGTGTCCTGGTCGTTGCGCGGGCGAAATTCACCACGCTGGCCATTCTGGTTGTACCCGCCCGGGCGACGCTCGCGGTTTCGTCCGCCGCCATTTTCACGATTGTCGCGGTTGCCGCGATTTTCAGCGGCGTTCTCGGAATTAAGCGCGACTTCTGCCGGCGTGCCCTCGATGACAGGCTGGGGACCGGAACCGACATTGGCCGAAACCTGGGTCTCGTTGCCATTCACGTTGCCGTCGAACTCCTCGCGCTCATCCTCGCCGTCCTCGTCGAAGTCGTCGCGGTTGTGCTGGATTTGCTGGATCGGCATCTGCGCCTGAGCGGCAGCGATGATGCGGTTGTAATGTTCTGCGTGCTGGAGATAGTTCTCCGCCATCACCCTGTCGCCGGAGCTCATCGCATCACGGGCAAGAGCTGCATATTTCTCGGCGATCTGTTGGGCGGAACCGCGGATTTTAACATCCGGGCCATTGCTCTCGTAATTGCGGCTGAGAGGGTTGGGGCCCTTGCGATTGTTGTTATTGTTGTTGCCGCCGCCATTGTTGTTGCGACCGCGCATGCGTCTGTTCTGCTGTTGTGGCCTCATCAGACTCTCTTCAGTTGGAATATCTTGAAAAATCCATCGCGAAAGGCGGCGCTCATGCAGCCAGCCGTTTCGTCATCCCGCCGGTGTTCGCCCGCATCAATTGCGTTGGCGCCACGTGCCAATCCTGTTCTGGTCACATAACACTTGCCGGATGATTCCCGCACGAAGCTCTAGCGTCACATGCACAAGAGGGCAGCTATTTCCAAGGGAACCGAATCGCTAGGAGCACTGCCTGCTTCGTCTCATCCGGTTGCGGCGACCCTATATATATTCCCAAAGCTTGCCAAGAGTTATTTCGTCGCGGATATTAGCCTTTTTGCGGATAGGTAAATACCAGCACGCGATCGTTTCCGCCCAGATCGGCAAGCGCCTGAAACCTGATAAAGCCGGCCTGTTCGAACAGCCGGGTTACGTCCGCCTTCTGGATACTGCCGATTTCGACCGCGACGATCCCATCCGGTTCCAGATGGTCGGCACTTTGCGCTGCAATGATGCGATAGGCCTCAAGCCCGTCCGTCCCGCCGTCCAGCGCTCGAAGCGGATCGAAGGCGCGAACTTCTTTTTGCAGGGTTTCGATTTCGTCAGATGCAATATAGGGAGGATTTGAGGCGATTACATGGTAGCGCCCCGAGATTTGCTCAAACCAGTCGGACCTGGCCGCCGTGAACCGGTCCGATAGACCGAGCGCATCAGCATTGGACCGGGCGGTCGCCAGCGCATCCCCGGAGATGTCGGTCGCGGTCGCTTCCGCTCGCGGCTCTATGCTCAACAGTGCCAGCGCGATCGCTCCGGTACCCGTGCCAAGGTCGAGAACCCGGCACACGCCCTCGCGTGCCGCAACCGCCTTAACGAACGGCAAAAGGGCGTCGACAAGGATCTCCGTATCGGGTCGCGGCTCCAGCGTTTCCGACGATAGCGCCAGGCGCAGCCCATAGAATTCACGATAGCCGAGGATGCGATGGACGGGCTCGCCCACAATCCGCCGCTCCAAGGCTTTATCGATCGCTGCAACGGCATTCGCATCGACCTCCCGGCCTGGATCGGCAATGGCATCGGTGCGGGACGTGCCGGAAAAATACTCGACCAGAAGCCGCGCATCCAGCGTCGCGCCATCTATCCCCCCGGCCGCCAGGCGCGCGCGAGCCGCACGATGGACCGCCGCCAATGTCGCGTCACTATTTTCAGGCAGGAACAGCGTCAGCCCTCGGAAATATCGGCAAGCAGTTTCGATTGATGATCTGCGATCAACGCATCGATGATCTCGTCCAACTCCCCCATCATCACCCGGTCGAGCTTGTAGAGCGTCAGGTTAATGCGGTGGTCGGTCACCCGCCCTTGCGGGAAATTGTAGGTGCGGATGCGCTCCGAGCGGTCGCCTGAGCCAACCTGCGCCTTGCGCGATTCGGAGCGTTCTTCGTCGGCCCGGCTGCGCTCCAGGTCATAGAGGCGCGCACGCAGGATCTGCATGGCGCGGGCACGGTTCTGGTGTTGCGACTTTTCCGCCTGCACAACCATGATCCCGGTCGGCAAGTGGGTGATACGCACGGCCGAGTCCGTCGTGTTGACGTGCTGCCCGCCGGATCCCGATGCGCGCATCGTGTCGATGCGGATATCCTCCGGCCTGATCTCGATATCCACTTCTTCCGCTTCCGGCAGCACGGCAACGGTCGCAGCCGAGGTGTGGATGCGGCCTTGCGCCTCCGTCTCGGGAACACGCTGCACCCTGTGCGCACCGGATTCGAACTTCAGATGGGCAAACACGCCCTTGCCCGAGACTGCCGCGAAAATTTCCTTGTAGCCGCCAACCTCGCCTTCGCTGGCCGACACCGTCTCGAAGCGCCAGCCTTTCGAAGCCGCATAGCGCTCATACATGCGATAGAGATCGCCGGCGAAGAGTGCGGCCTCGTCGCCGCCCGTGCCCGCACGGATTTCCAGGATGGCGTTGCGATCGTCGGCAGCGTCCTTGGGCAGCAGCAGGATCTGGATATCCTTCTGCAATCTCTCGATACGTTCCTCAACGCCCGGCAGATCGGCTTCCGCCAGTTCTCGCATCTCGGCATCGGTCGCCTTGTCCGCCAGCATGGCGGAGAGATCGGCCTCTTCCTGCTCGGCCGCGCGCAATTCCCGGATCTTGGCGACGAGATCCTGTATGTCGGCATATTCCGAGGCCATTTTCACATAGGCATCGGCGGCGGGACCAGCAGCCATCTGCGCCTCGAGCATCTCCAGACGCTTGACGACCTGGTCCATGCGGTCTCGGGGTAGATTGGTCATGGCTTTGACATTTCGGCCAGTATCACGTCAGGGCGAGTCGAAAATCGCGAGTTTCGAGAACCGGAGCGGAATGTACATTTTGGGTACATGAGCACCGGAAGCGCAGAAAGTCGCGATTTGCAGGCCGCCATCACGTGAATCTCAAAGGGGAATGGAGCGGTCGTCGGCAAACGCCTGCAGCAGCGCCCGCATCGGAATGCCGTTTGCCGGCGCCGACAGATTGTCCTCGAAGAAGGCTTCCAACTGGGCAATCGGCAGTTCGCACAACATCGCCTTTACCGGACCGATCGACGCCGGCGACATCGAGATCGAGCGGAAGCCCAGGCCGAGCAGCGCCATGGCTGAGATCGGCTTGCCCGCCAGTTCGCCGCACAGCGTCACAGGGGTATGGTTGCGCCGTCCTGCATCGGCGATTTGCTTCAACACGCGCAGGAACGGGATCGACAATGGGTCGAACCGATCCGAAACCTGCGTGTTGCCGCGGTCGACCGCCATGACGAACTGGAACAGGTCGTTGGAGCCGACCGAAACGAAATCGACCGCCTTCATCAACTCGTCGAGCTGGAACAGAAGCGACGGCACCTCCAGCATGGCGCCGAGTTTCAGGCTGGTCGGCAGAAGATGGGCGAAGCGCGACAGGTGTCGCACTTCCCGGTCGATGATTTCACGCGCCTGCACAATCTCACCGAGTTCGGTGACCATCGGCAGCATAACTTTCAACTCGCGCCCGCCGGCAGCCTTGAGAAGGGCGCGGATCTGTGTCCTGAGCAATCCCGGGCGATCAAGCGTCAGCCGGATCGCCCGCCAGCCAAGTGCAGGATTTTCCTCCTGCGACGTGTTCTTGAAATAGGGCAGCACCTTGTCGCCGCCGATGTCGATGGTGCGGAAGGTGACCGGCTTGCCGCGCGCGGCATCAAGCACGTCGCGATAAAGCTCTTCCTGCGCTTCCGCGCGCGGGAAGGTCGACGCCACCATGAATTGCAGCTCGGTCCTGAACAGGCCGATGCCGCTTGCACCTGATTCGGCCAGTTGCGGCAGGTCGACCATCAGCCCGGCATTCATCAACAGATCGACCGGAACGCCATCCGCTGAGACGGAAGGCTTGTTGCGCAGCTCCCTATAGAGTTCCTGCCGGCGCGCCCGGAACCGCACCTTCTCGGCATAGGCCGCCTCGAGGTCGGGCTGAGGTCGAAGGTGCGCGGTGCCCTCCTCGCCGTCGACGATGATGGCATCGCCGTTTTCGGCCATGGAGACGACGCCCTTGACCTGGCCAGCCACGGGAATGCCCATGGCGCGCGCCACGATCACGACATGGCTGGTCGCAGCACCATCTTCCAAAACCAGGCCGCGCATCTTGTCGCGCGGGTAGTCGAGCAGTTCGGCCGCGCCCATCGAACGGGCCACGATGATGGCGTCCTTCGGCAAGGCCGCCGCGACATCGTCCGGTCCGCGTCCCATCAACTGGCGCAGCAGCCGGTTGGCGAGATCGTCGAAATCGCTCATCCGCTCGCGCAGATAGGGGTCGGTCATGTGGATCATGCGCGCACGCATGTCGCTTTGCACTTTTTCCACCGCCGCCTCGGCGGTCAGGCCGTTGCGGATCGCTTCCTCCAGCCGGCGCACCCAGCCGCGATCGTTGGCGAACATGCGGTAGGCTTCCAGCACCTCGCGATGCTCGCCCTCGAAGGCCACGTCGCGGCGTTCCAGCATATCGTCGATGGAAAGCCTGAGCGAGCCGAGCGCTGCCGCAAGGCGGCGCACCTCATCTTCACTATCCTCGTTGAACAGGTTGGTGACGACGATGCGCGGCTCGTGCAGCACCACATGGCCAAGGCCGATGCCGTCGTTGAAGGAGACGCCCGAAAAACTGGCCGGCCGCTTCAGGTCGAGTTCAACTCCCGGCCGCGTCAGCCGGGCAAGATCGCCGGTGGCGATCATTTCCGCGATCACCATCGCGGTGGTTTCCAGCGCCTCGACCTCGTCGTCGCGATAGGTGCGCATGGTCTTGTTCTGGACGACCAGAACGCCAAGGGTGCGGCCAGCCCTCAGCACCGGAACGCCGAGGAAGGAGCTGTAGATTTCTTCCCCCGTTTCCGGCAGGTAGGCGAAGGCCGGATGCTCCTGCGCATTGGACAGGTTGAGCGAACGGGCGCTCGCCGCAATGGTGCCGACAAGGCCTTGGCCGAGCCGCAACTGCGCCAGGTGGACCGCCTTCGGATTAAGGCCTTCGGTGGCGTAGAGTTCGAGCACGGAGTCGGCGCGCAGCACATAGAGCGAGCAGACCTCGGCGACCATGTTCGAGGCGATGTCACGGACAATCCGGTCAAGCCGCTCCTGCGGCTCCAGCGGCTCCTGCATGAGCTCGCGGAGCCGTTTCAGCAAAACGCGTGGGCCGACGGCCGTTTCACGCATCGCGGCACATTCTCCAATGGCATCCAGCCAGCGGGCTCCCTTGCCCGCCGGTAGTCAACGCAACAACAGACTCCTACGCCCTTATTGCTTATCTAGACCGTATACGGAATGGAGCGTGCGAACTGCAAGCTCTGTATAAGGTCCGTCGATCAGGATCGAGATTTTGATCTCCGACGTGGTGATGGCACGGATGTTGATCGACTTCTCCGACAGCGCCTTGAATGCAGTCGCCGCGACACCGGTGTGGCTCCTCATGCCGATACCGATCACCGACACTTTCGACATGCCGTCGTCATGCTGGACGGCGTCGAAACCGACCGTTTCCTTGACCTTTTCCAGAACGGCGAGCGCCTTGCCGACATCTCCCGACGGCACCGTAAAGGTCATGTCGGTCGACTTGCCGTCCTCGGAAATGTTCTGGACGATCATGTCCACATTGATGCCGGCATCAGCCAGCGGGCCAAAAATGCCGGCGGCGACGCCTGGCCGGTCAGCGACGCGGCGCAATGAAATCTGTGCCTCGTCCTTGGCGTAGGCAATTCCTGTGACGACCTGCTGTTCCACGATTTCATCCTCGTCGCAAATAAGCGTTCCAGGCGGATTGATCAGATCCCCCATACCGGGTGCGTCCGGATCGTCGAAAGACGAGCGCACGAAGGTGCGCACCTTGTGCACCATGGCGAGTTCGACTGAGCGAACCTGTAGCACCTTGGCGCCGAGCGAAGCCATCTCGAGCATTTCCTCGAAAGAGATCTTCGCCAGCCGGCGCGCCTTCGGCTCGATGCGCGGGTCCGTCGTGTAGACGCCATCGACATCGGTATAGATATCGCAACGATCCGCCTTGACCGCAGCCGCGATCGCGACCGCGCTGGTGTCCGAACCGCCGCGGCCAAGCGTCGAGATGCGATTGTCCGGTCCAAGGCCCTGGAAGCCGGCGACAACCGCGACCTGGCCCTCACCGAAACGCTTGATCAGGAAAGAGCCGTCGATATCGGTAATGCGGGCGGCGCCATGCGCATTGTCGGTCCGGATAGGGATTTGCCAGCCTAGCCAAGAGCGGGCGTGCACGCCCATGTTCTGCAAGGTGATGGCCAGAAGCCCTGCCGTGACCTGCTCGCCCGATGCAACCACCGCGTCATATTCACGCGCATCGTGCATGGCGGAGGCTTCACGCGTCCAGGCAACCAACTCATTGGTCTTGCCGGCCATGGCCGAAACCACCACGGCAACTTCGTGTCCGGCATCGACCTCGCGTTTGACATGGCGCGCGACATTGCGGATGCGGGCGATGTCGGCGACCGAAGTCCCGCCGAATTTCATCACGATACGCGCCATGGGAGCGGAATGCCTTTGGATGCTGGGCCGGAACGACCGCAAACTGAAAAATTGAGCGTCCGCGATATCCGGACGCCGATGCGCGGCCTCCTTAGCCAAAACAGCCCCCGTGTGCAAGCGACAGGAGACCGCGCCACAAGCTTGAGAAATTGTTGCCTTGACATTCGCCCTTTCACGCCCGACTTCCTATGGCTCCCACGGAGACTAGGACATGCCCGACACCCGACGATCGACCATCGATGCCGGTGAAGTAGAGCGCTTCTCGGCGCTTGCCGCCGAATGGTGGAACCCGAACGGCAAATTCCGCCCGTTGCACAAATTCAATCCCGTCCGGCTTGCCTATATTCGCGATCAGGTCGCCCAGCGTTTTGGTCGCGATCCTCGCGCGGCAAAGCCGTTTGACGGCCTGCGCATCCTCGATATCGGTTGTGGCGGCGGGCTTTTATGCGAGCCGATGGCAAGGCTAGGTGCCGAAGTGGTCGGTGCTGACGCCTCGGCGACCAACATCGAAGTTGCAAAGCTCCACGCTACCGAATCCGGCGTCGATGTCGATTACCGCGCAACGACCGCGGAAGAACTGGCCGACGCCGGCGAGAAATTCGACGTCGTGCTCAACATGGAAGTGGTCGAACACGTTGCCGACATCGATCTTTTCGTCAGCAAGTGCGGCGAAATGGTCAAGCCGGGTGGCATCATGTTCGTCGCCACCATCAACCGCACCCTGAAGGCGCTCGGCCTCGCCATCATCGGCGCCGAATATGTGCTGCGCTGGCTGCCGCGCGGCACGCATCAGTTCGGCAAGCTCGTACGTCCCGAAGAGCTGGAGCGCGCGCTCACCAACGCCAGCCTTGTCATAACGGATCGCACCGGCGTCATCTACAATCCGCTTGCGGACCGTTGGCAGCGCTCGAAGGACATGGACATCAACTATATGGTGCTGGCCGAAAAAGCGGCCGCGTAAGGTTTACTCGGGGCTTGCCTGCTGCCCCTGCGCCTTGGTGGTGACGACTACTCCCGCGGTGATGACGACTGCCCCCACCCAGGTCAGCCACTGGTAGCGCTCGCCGAGGAAGAGAAGACCGGAGAAAAGCCCAACGGCTGCGGCTACATAGCCCATCTGGCTGAGATAGACGGGACCTCCTACAGCCTGCAATCGGAAGAAAAAAACGAACATCGTCGAGGCCGAAACGACCTGCGCCACGACGACTGCCGGAACCGCAGCCAATTCGGCAAACACTGCGCTGCCTTGTAGGACGAGGATCGCTGCAAGCAGCATGACGGCGGCCGCGAGATGGCTGCCGACGGCAAGCTCGATCGGACCGGTATCGCCGGGCCAATCCCAGGTTCTATAGATATTTCCGACAGCTAGGCTGACCGGGATCAACAGCCCGGCCACTACCCATAGCGGATCGGCCGGCTGCCCCGCCTCCCCGCGCGTCGCCGCCACCATGACCGCGCCGGTAAAACCGATAATAATCCCGGCAACTCCCAGCAGGTTGGGGCGTCGTACTCCAAGCAAAATCGAGAACATCAAGGTGATAATCGGCGACAAGGTGAACATGATGCCGGAATATCCCGCCCCCAGATGGCTGATAGCCGAGAACATCAGCAGATTGGGTATGGCATAGGAGACAAATGCGGTGATCGCGAAATAACGCAATTTGTGAACGGTGATCTTGATCCGCTTTCTACTTAGCAACAGCGAGAACAGAAGAACGCTTCCTGCCCCGGCCGAGATCACGAAGGCCCACAAAACACCTTGGATACCCGCATCCGTCGCCATCTTGCCGAATGGCAGCGACAATCCAAGCAAGGCACCGGTTATAACCAGCAAGCCAGGTGCCGAATCCCAGATGGATTTCATGGATTGCTCCGCCATTTCCGGCGCGTATCAGGCAGGAAAGGCATGGCCATGCGAATGCACCGGCGGCGGGAAAGGCAGGGGGTCAATTCTGATCTTCGGGAAAGACCGGAACCGGCATGAAATCTACGCCATCTTCCGCCAGGCTCTTGGCTTCCTCAAGCGTCGCTTCGCCATAGATTCCGCGCTGGTCCGCCTCGCCGAAGTGGATCTTGCGGGCTTCTTCGGCGAATTTATCACCGACATAGTCGGCGTTGGCGCGGATCTTTTCGGCCATGGCCTTCATCTGCGTCATCATCCGGCGCTGCTCCTCGCCCATGGCGAGGGCGACCTTCTCCTGCTTGCGGGCCGTCGAGACGGCAGGCGCCATCAGCGCCTTCTCGACCTTGTGCGAACCGCAAGACGGACAATCGACGAAACCGCGCTTTTTTTGCGTTTCGAAATCGTCGCTGGAGCGGAACCAGGCTTCGAATTCGTGCTCGTTGTCGCAGATGAGGGAAAAGCGGATCAAGAAGCCGCTCCTCTCAACTTCACATCGCTATCCGAGACACGCACGGAAAACTCGCGCGCATTCTTGAGATTGGGAATCTTGCGCCGTGCTGCAGCCGATTGAGACGGATCGATTTCGGCAACGACTACTCCCGGTTCGTCATGCTCGGCCTCGGCAAGAACCCGACCCCAAGGGTCGATGATCAGCGAATGACCGTAGGTTTCACGGCCGTCCTCATGCAGCCCGCCCTGGGCGGCAGCAATCACGAATGCGCCGTTTTCGATGGCTCGGGCACGCAACAAGACATGCCAGTGCGCTTCGCCGGTCTGGCGGGTGAAGGCTGCGGGAACAGTCAGCACTTCGGCACCGGCAAGCGCTTCAGACCTGAAAAGTTGCGGGAACCGCAGATCATAGCACACGGCAAAGCCCAGCTTGGCACCGTTCACTTCCGAGATGACGGCTTGCGTGCCCGGTTCGTAGGCAGCCGATTCACGCCAACTCTCACCATTGTCGAGATCGACGTCGAACATGTGGATCTTGTCGTAGGAAGCCAGCGTCTTGCCTTCCGGCGAAAACAACAGCGCACGATTGGCGATCTTGCCGTCGGCGCGCAGGATCGCGGTCGAGCCGATATGCAGGAAGATACCGAGTTCACTGGCCAACCGCCTTGCCGTCGAAACGACAAGGTCGCGATCCTCGGATACGAAAGAAGCGGCACGCGCTTCCTTGTCGCGCAGCAGGGCACCGGTCATCTCGGGCGTCTGAATGTAGGTCGCACCCTGTGCAGCAGCCTCGCGGACCAGCCGCTCCATCTCCGCTACGTTGCGATCAACACTTGTGCCGGAGCGCATCTGGGCGGCGGCAGCCTTGAAAACACTCATGGTCGAACCTCAAACAAACCTACCGTTGGCAAGCAGTGTATCAAGCCTGCCCTCAGCTTCCAACGAGTGCAGATCATCGCAGCCGCCGACATGCGTGGAGCCAATGAAAATCTGCGGAAAAGTCGTGCGGCCATTGGCGCGCGAAATCATTTCACGGCGCAATTCGGGCGAGAACGATGCGTCGTGCTCGGTATAGGCGACACCCTTTTTCTCAAGAAGCCGCTTGGCTGCCGAACAGTAGCCACACATTGCACGCGTATAAATTGTCACGTCGACCATGGGTCAACAATCCTGTCTTTGTTACGAGGCTTATATAAGCGCTGTTTCGTCGGCTCGGAAGTCCCCGGAGAGAACGCGCGCAAAAGTAAGGACATCCACGGCCGCCCCACCACCTTTCCTGAGCGCTCTGGTCGCAGCGCCGACTGTGGCCCCGGTAGTATAGACATCGTCGATCAGAAGCACGCGCCGCCCGGCAATGGCTATTTCCGCCTCCGGCGGCACACGGAAGGCCCCGCGCACGTTCTCTTCCCGCTCCCTTCGTTCAAGGCCGACCTGTTGCCGCGTCAGCTTCACGCGCTTCAAGGCATCAGGCGCAAACGGCACGCCGCTCTGCCTTGAGAGAGCCCGGCCAAGCTCCGCAGACTGGTTGAACTTACGCCTGAAGAAACGTCGCCAATGCAACGGCACCGGAACGATGACGTCGGCATCAGCAACGAGTTCGCTACCTGTCCGCATCATCCACTTGGCCATCCAGGGCGCGAGGTCGGTACGGTCGTGATACTTGAGTCCCTGCACCATCTCGCGCGCAACGCCGCCGTAGATGACTGAAGCGCGTGCACGCTCGAACGGAGGCGGGTCGGCAATGGCTTCGGCGGAAAGAAAGCCCTCGCCCATTTCGTGCAGGAACGGCGTGCCCATCACCGGACACCATGGCCTCTCCAGAAATTTGAGTTTCGACCAACACGCGCCGCAAAGCACGCCAGGTTCGAGAACGTGCCTACGGCACCCGGCACAAATCGGCGGAAACAGGACACGCACCGGCCAGTCCAAAACGGTATGAGCAAAACTCTTGATCTCAGCCATCGGATCGGCCATGCGACTTGGGTACCGGCTCACCCTATAACAGTCGCCGATTGAATCGAGACATTTTCGTGCAAACGATCTTTGATACCCCGTTATGGCTGGCGCGCAAACGGCGGGCCCTCCTTGCCCCCGTGTCTGGCGCCGACTTCCTCGTCAACCGCGCCGCCGACGACCTCACCGACCGCCTTTCCGCAGTACAGCGCAAGTTCGACAAAGGCGCAGCGATGTTTTGCCAAACTTCGGCAGGCGCCCGCGTGCTGGCTGAAAGCCGGAAAGTCGCCGAAATCGTAAGAGTGGAGGCGGACCCGGCCTTCCTGTCTGGCGGAACCAGCGAAACGGAAGTGGTAGCCACCCCGGAAACCGTACCGTTCGAAGCGGCAAGTCTCGACCTTGCCGTTTCGCTGTTGTCCATGCAGGCGATGAACGACATCCCGGGGTTCATCATCCAGGTCCGGCGGGCCTTGAAACCGGACGGACTTTTCCTTGGCGCAATAGCTGGTGCCGGCACGCTCAACGAATTGCGTGAAAGCCTGCTCGCAGCCGAAAGCGAACTCTACGGCGGCATCAGCCCAAGGGTCAGTCCCTTCGTCGACGTGCGCGATGCCGGCGCTTTGCTGCAAAGAGCAGGCCTGGCGCTGCCTGTTGCCGATATCGAAACGGTGACGGTGCGCTATGATAATCTGTTTGCGCTGATGGCCGATCTTCGTGCCATGGGCGAGACCAACGTGCTCTTTGATCGTTCGAGACGGCCCGGCACGCGCCGCCTTTTTGCCCGCACCGCTGAAATCTATGCCGAACGCTTTTCCGATCCGGATGGGCGCATAAGGGCGAGTTTCGCAATAGTCTGGCTATCAGGCTGGGCGCCGGATCCTTCGCAGCGAAAGCCGCTCAAGCCGGGTTCGGCAAAAATGTCGCTGGCAAAGGCCTTGGAAAATCCGGGAAGCTTCGGAAACTAGCGGAAAGCTTCCGCGAGCTTGCTGTTGTTGCCATTCCAGAGTTCGGCCAAAGCGTCGGCGGCATTGCCGACACCAGCTACGATAGCCAATGAAATAAGCGCCGCAATCAGGCCGTACTCGATCGCCGTCGCGCCGGTCTCGTCGTTTAGGAACCTCTGAAGAATTCGTACCATGGCTGCCGATCCTTGTTGAACCGAACCTAACACCCAGCCATTAAGAAAGGTTAATGCAACACGCTTAACGTCCGGTGAAGCGGTGCCGTAAAAATAACGGGCAATATCGCGGCCACAAAAGCCGCGAGGAAAGTCAGCAATCGCCGTTTCGAGCGCCATTTTCACGGATGACGCACACCGCATTCGGCGATGTCTGCAGCACGCTGCGCCTTACGGTGTAGGTACTGGCTCCGATAGAACCCGTGCTCATGAGATCGAGGCCGCCATATCTGGCGCCCGCAACCTGCTGGCGGCTCTGGTCTGCCAAGTAAGGGGTCGCAAAAAGGGCGAGTGCGATAGCTGCCGACCCGAAAAGCAAGGTAATCCGCAACAAGCCCATGCCGGCCTTGACGACGCGAACACGCCGGTCCGGGCGGTCCAAGTTCCAATCGCTGTCGAAGTTCATGTTAGACTTCCCGGAAATGCCGTTGCGCGGCCGGTTCTGGCTTTGCTCAATTTTTCACGGCAAGATAAATCTTCCATTAACGCTCGTGGAAGATGGCATTCCCAAAGCGGCACAATTCACAAGAGATCGATCAGGAAGGGGATAAGCGGCGCATCCGCCGGCGGCATCGGGTAATCGCGCAATTGGCGCGGCTTCACCCATTTCAGGGCCTGCGCTTCATGAGGTTGCGGGATTCCCGTAAACCGCCGGCATACGTAGAGCGGCATTAATAGGTGGAAGTCGTCGTAGGTATGGCTGGCGAAGGTGAGAGGCGCAAGACAGTCGACCTTGGTGTCGATGCCAAGTTCTTCTCGCAACTCGCGGACAAGGCATTGCTCAGGCGTTTCTCCCGGCTCGACCTTGCCGCCTGGGAATTCCCAAAGGCCGCCCAACTGCTTGCCTTCAGGACGTTGTGCGATCAGCACGCGGCCATCTGCGTCGATCAGGGCGCAGGCAGTAACCAGAAGCAGGCGTTTTCCCGCGGTTTCAGTAGTCGTCATGATCCGGGCGGTCGCCTGTAGTGGTAGTGGTAGACTTCTCGAAAGCCGAGTTTCTTGTAGAGAGCGAGCGCCGCGTCATTGTTTGCCTCGACCTGCAGCCAGGCCTCTTTTGCGCCGCGCAGCCGTGCCCACTTCAAGGCAGACAGGATAAGCTGGCGTGCATGCCCCTGCTTGCGCACGGCTTCATGCGTGGCGATTTCAAACAGGCCTGCCAGATCCCCTTCATGAACGCAGATCATGGTAGCCAGCGGGTCGTCGCCCCTCTCCAGCGCAAACAGCCCGGCTTCGGGCTGTATGGCGCCGATGATTTCGGAAAGACCCGCGCGCAATGACGGGTCGGCATCATGCACCTTCATCGAAGCCGAAACGAAACGGCCAATGTCCTTCAGGGGAATCTGATCTATCGCCTCTTCGACCGGCGCATCCGCGAGCGACATCCGCATGACCAGCGATTCGTCGAAGCGTGACCAGCCCTGCGCGTCGAAATACGCCGAGAGTCCCGGCCCTGACAGCGGTGAGACGCGAAAGGTCAGCGGACGCCCATAGGCCTCGAAACGTCGACCAGCACGAGCGATGCGTTCTGGAATATCGGCAACATCACCGGGGTCGAGCGGGTTTATCGAATTCAACCGCTTGGCCGGGTGGCCTGCAGTCAGCCTGATGACCCACGTTCCATCATAGTGGACGGCAGCCGCCGGCCACGACCGGAAGCCCGCCGCCTCATAGCGGCGAACGGCTGCCAGTTGCTCGGAGGGATGGATCAGGGGCAAATCAACTCCGATAGTCGCCGTTGATGGCGACATATTCCTTGGTGAGATCGCAGGTCCACACTGTCGCCTTGCCGCGGCCGATGCCGATATCGGCGCGGATGCTGATCTCGTCACGCTTCATATAGGCCGATGTTTCCGCCTCAGAATAGGAAGGGTCGCGTTCACCCTCATGCGCCAGCCGGTTCTTGCCGAACCAGATCGAGAGGCGATCCCGGTCAGCGGGTTCGCCAGCCTTGCCTACAGCCATGACCACGCGGCCCCAATTGGCATCTTCTCCAGCAACCGCCGTTTTCACCAGCGGTGAATTGGCGATGGCAAGCGCGATGCGCTTGGCCGAGCGCGCCGACTTTGCGCCTGTAACCGTGACTTCAACCTGCTTGCGCGCGCCCTCGCCGTCTCGCACCACTTGCAGCGCCAGCGTCCTCAATATCTTGCCGAGTGCCCGGCGTAAGACAGCAAGGCGCGGGTCTTTCAGATCGCGGATCACCGGCACCCCGCGCTTGGCTGCGGCACCGGTGGCGAACAGCAGAAGCGTGTCGCTGGTCGAGGTATCTGAATCGACGGTCACCGCATTGAAGGTCTTGCCGACGCCGCGTGACAACAGGTCCTGAAGAACCGGTGCGGAAATCGGCGCATCGGTGGCGATGAAGGAAAGCATGGTCGCCATATCCGGCGCTATCATGCCGGCACCTTTGGCGATGCCGTTAATTGTGATGTCCGCATCGCCCAATCTGACCGTGGCCGTGACCACCTTGGGGTAGGTGTCGGTGGTCATGATGGCCTTGGCGGCTTCGGTCCACTGGTCAGGCTTTCCATCGCGGACAAGCCCTGACAGGAGATGGCTGAACTTGCCGGCGTCGAGCGGCTCGCCGATCACGCCGGTAGACGCCAGAAACACCTCGCCCGAGGTGCACCTGGCGGCCTTGGCCGCCGCTTCGCCGGTCATGGTGGTCGTTTCACGGCCGCGCTTGCCGGTGAACGCATTGGCGTTACCCGAATTCACCACCAGCACGCGCGCCTTGCCGGCGGGCAGGTTCTGGCGGCAGAAATCGACCGGAGCCGAGGGGCATTTCGAACGTGTGAATACGCCGGCAACGGTCGTTCCGGCATCGAACACCATGGCAAGAAGGTCCGTGCGGCCCTTGTACTTGATCCCGGCTTCGGCGGTCGCGATGCGTACACCGTCGATAGAAGGCATTTTCGGGTATTTCTTGGGGGCAAGCGGCGAAATGGTTTCGGACATGGAAGCCTCGGGCGGATAGCGCGGAATTGGCCCGGTTTGCCCCATACGGCCACGTCACGCAAGGCGTTTTGCATCGGCCTCTGGACCGCAACGAGCCCTGGGCGGCCGGCCAAGCAAAGAAAAAAGGCCGATCTCAGCGACCGGCCTTTGTCGATTGAAGAGCAGTCTTACTGCGCGCTGCCTTCAGCGGCATCGATCGCCTTCTTCAGGTCGGCATCGGGAATGTCCACCTTGGCGTTGGCGCGCGCTTCCTTCACCAGGGCGAAGTACTTGTCGCGAATGAGCAGCGACTTCACCTGCTCCTTGACCTTGTCGAACGCAGGCGGCTGTTGCGCACGCTTGTCCTCGACCTTGATGATGTGCCAGCCGAACTGGGTCTGAACCGGCTCCTTGCTGTAGGCGCCGACTTCGAGCGCACTTGCAGCCTTCTCGAACTCCGGCACCATTTGGCCGGGGCCGAAATAGCCGAGATCGCCGCCATTGGTCTTGCCGCTCGGATCGCTGGTGTGCTCGTTGGCAAGTTTCTGGAAATCGGCGCCGCCGTCGAGCTGCTTGATTATGCCTTCGGCTTCTTCCTTGGTTTTCACGAGAATGTGACGGGCATGAACCTCGTTCACCGGCGGGGCTGCGGCGATCTCCTTGTCGTAGCGTGCCTGGATTTCCTCGTCGGTGATCTTGCCGACAACCTCTTTCTCGACGACCCAGCCGTGCAGTGCACGCTGCTGGAGAAAGGCGGCGCGACGTTGGAAATCGGGGTCCTTGTCGAGCCCTTCGGCCGTAGCTTTATCAGCCAGGACCTTGATCTCGATTGCAGCGGAAAGAGCCGCCGCACGGCGCTGTTCAGGCGGAAGCTGTGCAAATTGCTGCGAAAGTTCGCCCTCTGCCAATGCCAGGTCGGCCTCGGTGATTGTCTGGCCGTTGATGGTCGCGACAACCGCATTCGGATCGACGGGCTTGGCGGCTTCGACGGCAGGCGTTGCCGGATTGGTTTCCTGGGCCGCAAGCGGCGCCAGCGCGAGAGCCGACAGTCCGACTGCGATGCCGATACCGGCAAGCGAAACGCGGCGTGACGAAAATGACATGAAAAAGACTCCAATGGAGATTGTGAGGAGAGCGCCGGCTTTCAGATCAGTGAGAATGTGGCGGAATTTGGCGTGTTCCAGCGAAAGATCGCAGCGTTGACATCAGTGATGCCCCCTCTTATCTGTCCAACGACTTTGCGTCCAGAACCGTTTTCCGGGCGCTTTTTGGTGTTTTCTTCGCTCGAAGGCGGATAAGACGGGCCATCCGGCTCCAGTCGCAAATGTTCAGGATTGCAATCGAAAGGGCCATTATATGGTCAGTCTCGGCGGTCTCGCCCGCAAGGTTTTCGGCTCCTCCAATGATCGGCGCATCAAGTCGACCAAAGCGCGCGTCCAGGCGGTCAATGCCCTGGAAAGCGAAATTCAGGCGCTTTCTGATGACGAACTAAGGGCCCGCACGCAAAAGTTCCGCGAGGAACTTGCGAACGGCGCTACGCTGGACGACCTGCTCGTGCCCGCATTTGCGACGGTCAGGGAAGCGGCCCGAAGGGTTTTGGGCATGCGCCCCTTCGACGTCCAGCTGGTTGGCGGCATGGTTCTTCACGGCGGCGGCATCGCCGAAATGCGCACCGGTGAAGGCAAGACGCTGGTCGCCACACTTCCCGTCTATCTCAACGCGCTCGCCGGCAAAGGCGTCCACGTCGTTACCGTCAACGACTACCTTGCTGCCCGCGACTCCAGCTGGATGGGGCGCATCTATAAATTCCTCGGACTGACGGTAGGCGTCATCGTCCATGGTCTTACCGACGAGGAACGCCGCGCGGCTTATGCCTGCGACATCACCTACGCAACCAACAACGAGCTCGGCTTCGACTATCTGCGCGACAACATGAAGTACGAGCGCGTCCAGATGGTCCAGCGTGGCCATCACTATGCAATCGTCGACGAGGTCGATTCGATCCTGATCGACGAAGCCCGCACGCCGCTCATCATTTCCGGACCGCTCGAAGACCGTTCGGAAATGTACAACACCATCGACACCTTCATGCTCAAGCTCGTGCCGTCCGACTACGAGATCGACGAGAAGCAAAAGACGTCGATCTTCACCGAGGAAGGCACGGAAAAGCTCGAGAACATGCTGCGCGACGCCGGCCTTTTGAAAGGCACATCGCTCTACGACATCGAAAACGTGGCCATCGTCCACCACGTGAACAACGCGTTGAAGGCGCACCGGCTGTTCCAGCGCGACAAGGACTACATCGTACGTAACGACGAAATCGTCATCATTGACGAGTTCACCGGACGCATGATGCCGGGCCGCCGCTATTCCGAAGGCCTGCACCAGGCGCTTGAGGCCAAGGAACACGTCACGATCCAGCCTGAGAACCAGACGCTGGCTTCGGTCACCTTCCAGAACTATTTCCGCATGTACAAGAAGCTTGCCGGCATGACCGGTACAGCCCTTACCGAGGCCGAGGAATTCGGCAACATCTACGGCTTGGAAGTCACGGAAATCCCGACGAACCTGCCCGTCCAGCGTATCGACGAGGACGACGAGGTTTATCGCTCCGTCGAGGAAAAGATCAAGGCCATCGTGCGCGAGATCAAGGAAGCGCACGCCAAGGGGCAACCCACGCTAGTCGGTACGACCTCGATTGAAAAATCAGAACAACTAGCCGAACGACTGCGCAAGGAAGGCTTCAAGGATTTCGAAGTCCTCAATGCCCGCCATCATGAGCGCGAGGCTTCCATCGTTGCCCAGGCTGGCAAGCCCGGCGCCATCACCATCGCCACCAACATGGCCGGTCGCGGCACCGATATCCAGCTCGGCGGTAACGCGGAAATGCGCATAGCCGAAGAACTGGCCGATATGCCGGAAGGCCCCGAACGGACGGCCCGCGAGAAGGAAATCCAGCAAGACGTGGCGCGGCTGAAAGAAAAGGCGCTTGCCGCCGGCGGCCTCTACGTTCTGGCCACCGAGCGTCACGAATCGCGCCGCATCGACAATCAGCTGCGCGGCCGTTCGGGCCGTCAGGGCGATCCGGGCCGCTCGAAATTCTTCCTGTCGCTGCAGGACGATCTCATGCGCATCTTTGGTTCCGAGCGCATGGACGGCATGCTCCAGAAGCTTGGCCTCAAGGAAGACGAGGCCATCATCCATCCCTGGATCAACAAGGCCCTCGAAAAGGCGCAGACCAAGGTCGAGGCGCGCAACTTCGACATCCGCAAGAACCTGTTGAAGTATGACGACGTCTCCAATGACCAGCGCAAGGTCGTCTTCGAGCAACGGCTTGAACTGATGGATGGCGAAGGCCTGTCCGAGATGGTCGCCGAGATGCGCAGCGGCGTCATCGAGGAGATCGTCGCCAAGGGCATTCCTGAAAATGCCTATCCGGAACAATGGGATATAGACGGGCTCAAGGCCGAGGTGCTCGAGTATCTCAACCTCGACCTGCCGATCGACGAGTGGGCCAAGGAAGAAGGCATCGCCGAAGACGATATCCGCGAGCGCATCACCGAAGCGGTCAACGTCGCCGCCAAGGATCGTGCCGAACGTTTTGGTCCCGACGTCATGACCTATGTCGAGCGCTCGATTGTCCTGCAGGCGCTCGACCACCTGTGGCGCGAGCACATCGTCAATCTCGACCACCTGCGCTCGGTGGTCGGCTTCCGTGGCTACGCCCAGCGCGACCCGCTGCAGGAATACAAGCAGGAAGCCTTCGAACTGTTTCAGGCCATGCTTGGTAACCTGCGCCAGGTGGTTACCTCGCAACTGATGCGCGTCGAACTGGTCAGGCAAGCCGCCGAGGCTCCGCCTCCGCAGGCGCCGGAAACCTATGGCCAGCATATCGATGCGACGACAGGCGAGAACGATTTCGGCGACACGGCCTTGATGGTCCGTGCGGAACAGAATGCTGTCGTGGCGCCGGAAGATCGCGACCCGAAAAACCCCGCCTCATGGGGCAAGATCGGCCGTAACGAACTATGCCCCTGCGGTTCTGGCAAGAAGTTCAAGCATTGCCACGGCGCTTTCGCCTAACCCGCGTTTCAACATGTAGAAAAGCAGCCGACATCCTCGCGATGCCGGTTGCTTTTTTTTGGATTACGCAAGCCCGCAATTCGCTAGGAAACATTGACCGCAGGCAGACCGCAGGCGCCTTTTGAGACGCACACCTTTCCTTAATCATGCCGCCAGATGCCAACATGTCGCGGCACGCCAAACCTTCCGGGCAACTTTTCTTAAAGGCAGTTCCTGCATTGTCGACCCTCGTAGCTTTCGCTGACAGTTTTTGGGGTCCTCGTGCATTTAGTGGGGTTGAAGCCTTTCATGCCGGGCAATTGGAGGCAAATCGCCCTTCTTGCCGGTGGCTTCTTTGTAACAGGAGCGGCATCGATCCTGTTGTCGCGCCTGGGCGACGGTATTGCCGGCCTGTGGCTGCCGAATGCCTTTGCCTTCGCCGTGCTGGCGCGCCGGAAATGTACCGTTTCCATTAACGACGCCGTTGTCCTGATGCTGACCTCTCTAGCGGTCAACATGGCCTTCGGATCAAGCTTGGAAATGGCGGTACTCTACGGCTTGGCAAACCTGTGCCACATTGCCATGGCGATCTACCTGACCCGAAGACTGATAGGGAAGGCTCGCCCCGAAAAGCTGGGCGCACGAGACTTCGGCCTGGTGCTGGGGGCTGCAGGAGGAATTGCTCCCTTGGTGGCAGGCTTTGCCTTTGCTGGCGTCACATTCTTCTTGAACGGATGGCCGGTGGCGCAGACAGGCTGGGCCTGGTTTTCGGCCAACGCCTTGGGATTCGCCATTTTCCTGCCCACAATGGCCTTCGCAACTCGGACCAAGCTGACTGCGTTGCTCGATCTCGGCGCGCTGGCAAGGCTGCTGGCCATTTGCGCAGGCTGTATCGCGGTTACATGCCTTTCCCTCACCTCTGGCCATTTCCTGTTCGCGATCGCGATGCTGCCGCTGATGGTGCTGACGCCTCGGCTCAGTGTCTTCGAACTGGCTTTGGTCTGCTCGGCAACCGGCGGCGCCGCCGTCATCACGGCAATGTCGGGCTACGTCCCGGATCTTGGCGAGGGCATCGAAGCGTTCAGGAACGGCTTTCAGATTGCCGTTGCCATCACCGTTTCGACGCCTTTTCTTGTCGGCCTTTTTTTTCGCCAAGTCATGGACGACAAGCAACGGATAGCCGAAACCGAGACCCGCTGGAACTTTGCCTTGGCCAGTGCCAAGCAAGGCGTTTGGGATGGCAATCTGAAAAAAGGCACCACGTCCTATTCCGACACCTGGCTTGAACTGCTCGGCTATCGCAGGGGTGACAGAAAACTTGATTCCGACCTCTGGCTGAAGCTTGCACATCCGGACGACATCGAACGCATAAGGGCAGCCGATCAGGCTCACCTGGATGGAAAGGCTCCGTACTACGAGGTCGAGTATCGCATGCGCCACAAGAGCGGCAGATGGATATGGGTTCTGGATCGCGGCAAGGCGGTATCGCGCGATGAGCAAGGTCACGCGATACGCGTCATCGGCAGCATCACCGACATCACCGCGCGCAAGGAAGTCGAACTGCGCCTTGCCCAATCCGCAGCCTTGCTCGCCGATGAGAAGGAACGGCTAAGGGTAACGCTGCGCTCGATCGGTGATGCCGTGATCTGCACCGATGCCGTGGGCACGATCACGTTCATGAATCCGCTCGCCGAAAAACTGACCGGCGTGGACGGCACGACAGCGCTCGGCCAGCCGCTGGAAGCCGTCTATTGCACCGTGGACGAGGAAAACAACCCCGTTCTCGACCTCGCCCGCTCCATCGCGTCCGATCGAAAGTCGGCGGACCAGAACAACCGGGCCGTTCTGGTAAGGCGCGACCGCACCCGTTGCAGTGTGCGCCAGGTGGTTTCGCCAATCATCAACGAGCGCGGCGAATTCTCCGGGTCGGTGGTGGTCTTCCAGGACTTTACCGATGCCCGCGCACTGCAGCGGCAGCTTGCCTATGCGGCAACCCACGACGCCTTGACCGGGTTGGCCAACCGCTCGTTCTTCATCCAGAAAGTAACGGAACTGGTTGCGAAGACGCGTTCCGACACCGTCGCACACCACTTCATGTTCATCGATCTCGACCACTTCAAGCAGGTCAACGACACCGGCGGCCATGCCGCTGGCGATGCTTTGCTGAAAAGGGTGGCGACCATCATTCAAAATGGCTTCGGACCGGCCGATCTCGTAGCCCGGCTGGGTGGTGACGAGTTCGCGGTGGTTTTGCAGACCGGTTCAGCAGCGGCGGCACAAGAGGCTGCAAGGTCAATCGTCATGGCCATCGCGGCACTGCAGTTCGAATGGAACGGCCGTTCGCATTCTATCGGAGCCAGCATCGGCGTCACTCCGATCGATGCCGGCTGCGGCGAGGTGGACGAGATTATCGTACGGGCGGACATGGCCTGCTACGCTGCCAAGGCGGCTGGCCGGGGCTGCGTCTTCGTGGCGGCATCGCCAAAGGCTTCAACAGACGTTGAAACGAAGCCGTTCAACGCCGCCAAGGCTTCCTGATTTGAAACACCCGGTCTCGGTTGCCGCTCAGCGCGTCGGGACCGGGATATCGCCGCGGTAGTCATAGAAGCCGCGGCCAGTCTTGCGGCCAAGCCAGCCCGCCTCGACATACTTCACCAGCAGCGGGCAAGGGCGATACTTCGAGTCCGACAGCCCGTCATGCAGCACCTGCATGATCGACAGGCAGGTATCGAGACCGATGAAGTCGGCAAGCTGCAGCGGGCCCATCGGATGGTTTGCGCCAAGCTTCATTGCCGTGTCTATAGCCTCGACCGTGCCGACGCCCTCATAGAGCGTGTAGATCGCCTCGTTGATCATCGGCAACAAGATGCGATTTACGATGAAGGCCGGAAAATCCTCCGAGACGGTGATCGTCTTGTCGAGCTGCTTGACGTAGGTCTTGGCCACGTCGAAGGTCTGATCGTCGGTCGCTATGCCGCGCACCAGTTCGACCAGCTTCATCACCGGCACCGGGTTCATGAAATGTATGCCGATGAAGCGCTCCGGCCGATCAGTCTGGGCTGCCAACCGCGTAATCGAGATCGACGACGTATTGGTCGCCAGGATGGCGGTGGGATTAAGCTGCGGGCAAAGCTGCGCGTATATCTTGCGCTTGATGGCCTCGTCTTCCGTCGCAGCCTCGATGACGAGGTCGGCGGCTGCAAGGTCCGACATGGCGGGCGCTGCGGAAATGTTCTCCACGGCGGCCTTGCGGGCCTTCTCTTCCAATTTGCCCGATGCCACTTGCCGGGCAAGGTTGCCGTTGATCGTGGCAAGACCCTTTTCGATGCGCTCGGATGAGACGTCGTATACCAGCACCTTGTAGCCTGCCAGCGCAGAAACATGGGCGATACCGCCACCCATCTGGCCTGCTCCGACGATACCGATCGTGCCGATCTTGCTCATTTGACAATCCCGTCCGCCTGCTTTTGTGCAGCGCAAACTAAAAGGGCGAGGCGACTTAGTCTACCCCGCCCTCCGACTATTTAATACGCTTCGCCAAACAGCGTCAAAGCGCCTTTTCGAGCTCCGGCAGGATGGTGAACAGGTCGCCGACGATGCCGTAGTCGGCCACCTGGAAGATCGGGGCTTCCTCGTCCTTGTTGATGGCGACGATGACCTTGGAATCCTTCATGCCGGCAAGGTGCTGGATGGCACCGGAGATGCCGCAGGCGATGTAGAGGTCGGGAGCCACGACCTTGCCGGTCTGCCCGACCTGCCAGTCGTTGGGGGCATAGCCTGCGTCGACCGCGGCGCGGCTGGCGCCAACAGCAGCACCCAGCTTGTCGGCCACCGGCAGGATGACTTCCTGAAACTTCTCCGAGGAGCCGAGCGCACGGCCGCCCGAGATGATGATCTTTGCGGAGGTAAGTTCGGGACGGTCGCTTTCCGACAGCTTGTTCTCGACAAAGGTCGACAGGCCCGGATTGGCGGCAGCCTTGATGGCCTCGACCGGGGCGGTGCCGCCTTCCGGCGCCGCCTGGAACGAGGCCGTGCGAACCGTGACAACCTTCTTGGCATCACTCGACTGCACGGTCTGGATGGCGTTGCCGGCATAGATCGGACGCTTGAAGGTGTCGGACGAGACCACTTCGATGATCTCCGAAACCTGCGCCACGTCGAGCAGCGCCGCAACCCGAGGCGACACGTTCTTGCCGGTCGAAGTGGCCGCCGCAATGATTGTGTCGTAGTTGCCGGCCAGCGAGACGACCAGCGCCGCCAGCGGCTCGGCCAGGCGCTCGGCCAGTTCGTCGGCCTCGGCCAGCAGGACCTTGCGCACGCCCTTCAGCTTGGAAGCCGCGTCGGCAGCGCCCTTGGCGCCCTTGCCTGCGACCAGCACGTCGATGTCGGAGCCGATCTTGAGGGCTGCCGACAGCGCCTTGGCGGTCTGGTCGGACAGGCTTGAATTGTCGTGTTCGGCGATGAGGAGAATTGCCATTGTCTTTCGTTCCTGTCTTTTCCGCTTGCGCAGCCTGAATTTAGATCAGGCCGAGACGAAAACGGTCGGGTTCGAGAACCGGAGCGGAGCGTACATTCGGTACGTGAGCACCGGAAGCGGAGAAACCGGCCGTTTGCAGGCCGGCTTCATCGGAATTCCTTAAAGCACGCCGGCTTCGTTCTTGAGCTTGTCGACCAGTTCAGCCACCGTCTTCACCTTGACGCCAGCCTTGCGGCCACCCGGTTCCTCGGTCTTGAGAACCTTCAGCCGGGGCTTTACGTCGGCGCCGAAATCGGCAGGAGCCTTCTCGTCCAGCGGCTTCTTCTTCGCCTTCATGATGTTGGGCAGCGACGCATAGCGCGGTTGGTTCAGGCGAAGGTCAACGGTGACGATGGCCGGCATCTTCAGTTCGACAGTCTGCAGGCCGCCATCGACTTCGCGCGTCACCTTGGCCTTGTCGCCGGCAAGCTCCACCTTCGAGGCAAAGGTACCCTGCGCCCAGCCAAGCAGCGCCGCCAGCATCTGGCCGGTCTGGTTGCTGTCGTCGTCGATCGCCTGCTTGCCGAGAA
>CAZROU010000046.1:0-32658 GCA_964601795.1 uncultured Mesorhizobium sp.
TGTTGATTTCCGCCGAGAACTGACCCGGGATTTTCGCCGAGAAGTGACCCGCCTTCATGTATGGTTCTGGTCTTAGGTTTTGGTCAAGGTGGGTGCTTTCTCCTTCTTTGCGGCAGTGGTCTGGGCCGAGCTGTTCTTGAAGCGGAAGCTGTCGTTTCCGGTCTCCAGGATATGGCAATGATGGGTGAGCCGATCGAGCAGCGCGGTGGTCATCTTGGCATCGCCGAAGACGGTTGCCCATTCGCTGAAGCTGAGGTTGGTGGTGATGACGACACTGGTGCGCTCGTAGAGCGTGCTCAGCAGATGGAACAGCAGCGCGCCACCTGACGCGCTGAAAGGCAGGTAACCGAGTTCATCGAGGATGACGAGATCGGAATGGGCGAGCCGGTTAGCGATCTGGCCGGCCTTTCCCTGGGCCTTTTCCTGTTCGAGGGCGTTGACGAGTTCGACGGTGGAGAAGAAGCGCACGCGCTTGCGATGATGCTCGACCGCCTGCACGCCGAGGGCGGTGGCGATGTGGGTCTTTCCGGTGCCGGGACCGCCGACAAGCACAACGTTGTTGGCATCGCCCATGAACTCGCATCGATGGAGCTGACGCACGAGGGCCTCGTTGATCTCGCTGCTGGCGAAGTCGAAGCCGGCCAGGTCGCGATAGACGGGGAAGCGGGCTGCCTTGAGCTGATAGGCCACGGATCTGACCTCCCGCTCGGCCATCTCGGCCTTCAGGAGTTGCGACAGGACCGGGACGGCGGCCTCGAAGGCCGGGGAGGCCTGTTCGGTGAGCTCGGCGACGGCCTGCGCCATGCCGTGCATCTTCAGGCTTCGGAGCATGATGACGATGGCGCCGCTGGCGGGATCATGACGCATGGCGCACCTCCCTGGCCGGGCGCAGCGCATCGTAGCGCTCGACATTGGCCTGCGGCTCCTTGGCCAGGCTCAGTGCCTGCGGTGCATCCACGACAGGTGCCGCGATCGGCCTGCCATCGACCAGCCTGTGCAGCAGATTGAGGATATGGACCTTGGTGGGAACGCCGGCCTCGAGTGCCATCTCCACTGCCGCCAGCACGGCCTGCTCGTCATGCTGCAGGACAAGGGCCAGGATCTCGACCATCTCCCGGTCACCGCCGGGCTTCCTGAGCAGGTGCTGCTGCAACTGCTTGAAGGCTTCGGGCAGTTCGGTGAAGGGCGCGCCGTTGCGCAAGGCTCCCGGCTTGCGCTGGATGACCGCCAGATAATGCCGCCAATCGTAGACGGTCTGGCCAAGACGGTCGTGCGACCGCTCGATGATGCGGCGGTGCTCGCAGATGAGCTGCCCTTCGGCAGCAACCACGATCCGTTCCGGATAGACCCGGAGGCTGACCGGCCGGTTGGCGAAGGATGCCGGCACGCTGTAGCGGTTGCGCTCCAGATGGACCAGGCAGGTCGGAGAGACCCGCTTGGTGTATTCGACGAAGCCGTCGAACAGCCGAGGCACCGGCATCAGGAACCGCGCCTCCTCGGCCCGGATGTCCTCGATCGTTCCCGGCCTGAGGCCATGGGGAATCTGTTGCCACAGCTCCCGACACCGCTGCTCCAGCCAGGCGTTCAGAGCCTCCAGCGATGGAAAGCGCGGCATCGGCTGCCATAGCCGGTGACGGGCATCCTGGACGTTCTTCTCGACCTGCCCCTTCTCCCAGCCCGATGCCGGATTGCAGAACTCGGCCTCGAACAGATAGTGGCTGGCCATCGCCGAGAAGCGGGCATTGACCTGGCGATCCTTGCCGCGGCCGATCCTGTCGACCGCCGTGCGCATATTGTCATAGATCCCGCGCCGGGGAACGCCGCCCAGAACCCGGAAGGCGTGGTTGTGGGCATCGAACAGCATCTCGTGCGTCTGCAACGGATAGGCCCGCACGATGAAGGCCCGGCTGTAGCTGAGCTTGAAGTGGGCCACCTGAAGCTTGGTCCGCTCGCCGCCGATGACCGCCCAGTCTTCCGACCAGTCGAACTGGAAAGCCTCACCGGGCTCGAACGCCAACGGCACGAAGGTGCCGCGCCCGCTCGCTTGCATCTGACGCTGGCGGTCCTCTTTCCAGGCACGCGCAAAGGCGGCGACACGGCCGTAGGAGCCTTCATAGCCAAGGCTCATCAGGTCCGCGTGCAACTGCTTGATCGTCCGCTTCTGCTTGCGCGGCCTGTTCGCCTCTGTCCTCATCCAGGCCGATAGCCGCTCGGCATAGGCATCAAGCTTGCTTGGCCGCTCCGGCACCTGGAAGCGGGGCTCGACCTCGTCGGATCGCAGATATTTGCGGATCGTGTTCCGCGACAGTCCCGTGCGCCGCGCAATCTCCCGGATCGAATGTCCATCCCGCAGATGCCAGCGTCGGATAACGCTCAGTAACGCCATGTCTATCACTCCAAAATCCCCTGCGATCAACCAGCAGGGATGGGTTCAAACATGGGTCACTTCTCAATGGAAAAACCGCCCAATCCCGGGTCAGTTCTCGGCGGAAATCAACACCAAGGCATTCCGCGAGCGCTGGAGCACAGTTCACGCCCGCAAACTGGCGGCTATAACGAAACGTAGGCTGCAGCTCGAGCACCCGGGCGGCGGCCACCCTCGCTTCTTCCTGCCGCCCGAGTTTGGCAAGAGCAGCGGCCAGTCATACATAAGTAATGCTGTGTGCGGGTACCTTCCTGTTCATTATACTGGGCCTGCCGCACAACATCACCAATGTCAGCGAGAAGCCGGCGCGGGTGCTGATGACCGTATCTCCGCCCGGGCATGAGCACTATTTCGAAGAGCTTGCCAAGCTAGCTGCCCGCGGCTCTCCGGATCCGAAAGCGCTTGCCGACTTGCGTGACCGCTACGATACTGACCAGCTCTCGACCCTGACAACAAAAGCGTAAACCGGATTGCTGCAGGCAGCTTGAGGGGCTCTATTCGCACTACGACTTCTTGCCGACCATTCTCTCCTATACCGGGCTGGGTGATCGGACGCCGGATGGATTGACCGGCCATGATATCGACAAGGTGCTGAATTCGGACGAGACGGGAGAGGAGTGATCAATGTTTCGGGTAATCCCGTGCGCATTCGCTATCTGATGACCTTTCCGGTCTCCGCACTGAAGATATGGAGGGCATCTTTAGGGATCGACAGCCGCAGCCCGTCGCCATCGCGGGCGATAAAATCGGCCTTTACGATAGCAAGCAGATCCGTTCCGGCTGCCTCCACGACTAGATGCGTCTGCGGCCCGGTTGGCTCGGCGACCTTCAGCGTGCCCGGAAGGACACCGGTCTGGCGGTCCACGATCACGCTTTCAGGTCGCACGCCGAGCACAATCCTGTCAGTCGTTGGCGCATAACGGCGCTCCGGTAAGTCGATTTCGGTGCCGTCGCTCAGAACCCCCTTGAAGCCGGCGGCGGTTTCTTTCAGCTCGGCCTTGATGAAGTTCATTGCTGGCGAGCCGATGAAGCCGGCCACGAACAGGTTGGCCGGCTTGTTGTATAGTTCGAGCGGCGTTCCGACTTGTTCTATGTTGCCGCCATTGAGAACGACGATGCGGTCGGCTAGCGTCATCGCCTCGATCTGGTCATGCGTGACATAAACGGCAGTCGTCCTGACGCGGTGATGCAAAAGCTTGATCTCGCCGCGCATCTGAACACGCAGCTTGGCATCGAGATTGGAAAGTGGCTCGTCGAAGAGGAATACCGACGGGTTACGCACGATCGCCCGTCCCATCGCCACGCGCTGCCGCTGGCCGCCGGAAAGCTGTCCCGGCTTGCGCTCGAGCAGGTCGGTGAGGTCGAGCATGCGCGCGGCCTCGTTGACGCGCGTGACGATCTCCGGCTTGCTCTTGCCGGAGAGCTTCAGGTTGAAGGCCATGTTCTCGGCCACCGTCATATGCGGATAGAGCGCGTAGCTCTGGAACACCATCGCCACATTACGTTCGCGCGGGCTATCGTCGCTGACATTTTTCCCGTCGAGCAGGATGTCGCCGCGTGTGGCGCTTTCCAGTCCGGAAATGATCCTGAGCAGCGTCGACTTCCCGCAACCCGAGGGGCCGACGAGCGCCACGAACTCGCCGTCCGCTATGTTGAGGTCGACGCCGCGGATGATGTTGGCTGTGCCGAATGATTTTTCCACGCCGCACAATTCAATCGATGCCATGGCTAGCCCTCGCTTTCAGACTGGTTCAGAGACGTCAGCGGACCTTGCGGACCGCCTCCATGAGGCGCTGAATCTTGGCCAGAATGACCTTGTCCCCGTGCATCTTGCCATTGCCCTTGACGTAGCTGCCGACGATGGCGCCATCAGCGACCGAAAGCAGCTCCGCTGCATTCTCGCTGCTGAAGCCGCTTCCCACCAGAATGGGGCCGACCGTCCCGGCACGGATCTGGTTGACTTCGGAGGGTGCCGTCGCATGGCCGGTCCGTGTCCCGGTGGCAATCAGGATATCGGCGCCGAAGAATTCGACGTCGCGGGCCTGGTCCTCAATGTCGCGGTCCCCGACAATGGCATGACTGCCATGTTTTACATGCACGTCGGCAAGCACGACGATATCTTCGGCGTCGATCGCGCGGCGATAACGCATGGCCTGCGCGGCGGCGCCTTCCACAATGCCTTCATTGGCGACATAGGCATTGGCCCACTGGTTGACGCGGACGAACTGCGCCCCCGAGCTTTTCGCGCAAGCGAGTGATGCCTTGGCTGCGTTGGCGACGATGTTGAACCCCAGCGGCAGCTTCGTTGCCCGGCGGACGCGATCGCCAACGACCGACATGCCGCCGACGGTTTCGAAGTCGATGTCGCCGGGTTTGAGAAAAGGAATATCGCCGGCATTCTCCAGCAGGATTCCGTCGACGCCGCCTTTTTCCAGGATAAGCGCTTCCTCGACGGCCTGGTCGTAGACTGCCTGTAGGGAGCCGCTCTTGTAGTAGGGAGAGCCGGGCAGGGGCAGGACGTGCACCATGCCGATGATCGGTTTTTTCGTGCCGAACAGCCGTTCCAGCACCGGCGCCTGTGTCGTGTCGGGATTCGACATCTTCTTATCTCCTTGGCTTTCTTTGTCTTATTGTTCGATGCGCCAGATGCGGGCCGCGTTCTTCCAGAAGACCTTTTCGAGGTCCTCTTCGCTGAGCCCGATGACGCGCAGTTTTTCCTGCTCGACGCGTGGCGACTGATAGGGAACGTCCGTGCCGTATTGCAGGCGATCGGCCGAGACGTTCTTGATGAAGGTCAAGATGTCGAAGGGGTAGGCCTGTGACATGTCGACATTGATGTTGGGGTATTCCTGGCAGGCGAGGATTGCCTCCCACAGGAAGGCGTGCATGCCGATATGGGCGAGAACGAAGGTGACGTTTGGATAGGCCTTCGCCGCCTGCGCCTGCAGGTAGGGCAGGTCGCGCGGCGCGTCACCGGAGTGCATGAGAACCGTGAGATTGTGCTCCTCGGCCTTGTCCAGCAGCGGTCCCATCACTTTCATGTCGTTGGGCCGATAGAAATCGTAGCCGGCGACGAGCTTCAGGCCACGGCAGTTCCATTCACCGACATAGCGATCGATGAGCTTTTGCGTATGCTCTGCGCCGAAGGTCGGGTCGATGCGCGCCACGCCGACGATGCGGTCGGGATATTTCAGCGCGGCGACGCCGACGTCGCCATTGGCCTCGTTGTAGTCGGCGTCCCAGGGGGGCGTCTGCCGGCGGTCGTGGGGGAAGAGCACGCCATGCGATGCGCCCTGCTCGTCCAGCAGGCGGATGACGCTGTCGGGTTCCCCCCTGACCAGATAGGGAACGCAGGTGTTGGCAGCGACGTTCTTGTCGGTGCCGTAATGCATGTGGGCGTCGATGATTCTCACAGCGAAAGCTTCCTTCCAAAATTCGCCTCGTACCGCTCAGACACCCTGCTCAGGCTGGGCAGATTGGACTGGCAACCCCATTTCTCGATGATGAAACTGGCCACCGTGGCGCCGATGCGGGCCGCCGCCTCGTGCGACTGGCCGGCGATCAGCCCCTTCAGCGTGCCGGCGACGAAGGAATCGCCGGCGCCGGTCGAGTCGACGAACACCGCGGGCGCCACCGATGGCATGTCTTGTCGGCCTTCGGCGCTGTACCAGGCGCTGCCTTCACTGCCGCGCGTCACGATCACCAGGCGCGGCCCGTGCGCCAAGATCTCCGTCGGGGAGGCTGCACCCAGCGCCTGCATCAGCGCATCGGCCTCGCCGCGGCTAAGGAAGAGGATCTCGGCGGCCTTGAGGAAGCGTGGCGCCAGGTCGCCGGCGGTGGCGACCATGCCATTTATGGCGGTTAGCGCGCCGGTCTTGCGGGCATGTTCGATGGCGTTCAGCGTATAGGCGCTGAACATCTCACTGATGACCACGGCACCGGAGCGCTCGATTTCGTCATAGGGTGTCTGCCAGTTGTCCTGTTTTTCGGCTATTCCGAGATGAGACACGCAGAAGCCACCATTGACCGCGTCGAAGAAATTGAAGCTGTGGCCGGAGCGGGCGCCCTCGATGACCTGCACGCCGGTGAGATCAACGCCGTTGCGGATCATGTGGTCGGCATAGCCGGAACTGCGGAAATCGTCGCCCACGACCATTCCCAGCCCCACCTTCATGCCGAGCGCGCCGGCGACGGCGGCGATGTTGGCGCTGCAATCGCCGAAATGCACGGCCTCGACCTCCTCCATTGGCATGTCGAGTGGCACGGTCTCGCCCTCACGCGGCAGCCGCTTCATGCGCAGCAGGTGGTCGAAGATCGTCCATGACCCTATGGAGAAAAGCTCCAGCGTCTTCATTTGACTGCTCCCATGGTCAGCCCGCGGGTGATCTGTTTCTGGAACAGCACAGCGGCGACCATGCCCGGCAGGGCCGAGACCATCGCCGAAGCCGCCATCACGCCCCATTTGATCTGGTCGAAAGTCATCGCCTGCAGGATGCCCATGGTGACTGGACGCGTGCTGCCGCCGGCGAGCACGAGGCCGAAGATCATGTTGTTCCAGCTGAAGATGAAGGCGATCATCATGGCACTGGCGATACCCGGCCTGGCGATGGGCACGACGATCCGGGTCAGCATCGTCCACATGCGGGCGCCGTCGATGCGCGCGGCTTCCTCGATCTCGATCGGCATGTCGCGGAAGAAGCTCGCCAGGATCAGGATCATCAGCGGCAAGGTGATCAACTGGTGCACGAGGATCATGCCGACGTAAGAGTCGTAGAGCCCGATGCGGGTGTAGATCACATAGAGCGGCAGGATGACGGCGAGTTCCGGCGCGAAGCGGAACGACAGGAAGGTGAAGCGCAGCTTGTCGGAGGTCTTGTCGCGGCGCCGCGCCAGCGCATAGGCGGCGGGAATGCTGAGCACCGCCGAGATCAGCACCGCTCCGCCGGAGATGATGACCGAGCTCATCAGGAACTTCATGAGATCCGGGATTTGGCCGCCGGCCCGCTCCGCTTCATTGCCGAACAGAACTTCGACGTAGTTTTCGAGCGTCGGCGTGAACAGGAAACGCGGCGGATAGGCGATGATGTCGCCGAAATTTTTGATCGACATCATGAAGATCCAGACCAGCGGGAACAGCACGAAGCCGATGAAGGCAAGGTAGCAGAGGGCGAGCGCGGCCTTCTGGCCGATACCGCGAAGGGACATCCTAGAGGCCACGGCTTTTGACCTCCTGCTTCTGCCAGAAAGACAACAGCGCGCCACTGATCGCGTAGCAGACCAGCCAGAGCACGAAGACGATGGTCATCGCGCGGCCGAGGCTTGACCAACGATAGGCCTCCTCATAGGCCATGACGTGCAAGGTGCGGGTGGCGTCGAGCGGGCCGCCCTTGGTCGTCGAATAGATGATCTCCAGCGACTTCAGTGAGTCCGAGACGCGGAACAGCGCGACCAGCAAGAGGTAGGGCGCCAGCAGCGGCAACTTGACATAGCGGATGACCTGCCAGGGATTGGCGCCGTCGATGCGCGCCGCCTCGACGATCTCGCCGGAAACCGACTGCAGGCCGGCAAGCAGGATGATTGTGGCCAGCGGCGTGAACAGCCAGGTATCGATCACGATGATCGACACCATCGCCGTCGACGGGCTCGTCAGCCAGGACAACGGCTCGACGCCGATCTGCGCCAACAGCCAGTTCAGCACGCCGCTTTGCGGGTGCATCATCGTCTTCCAGATCAGGCCGGCCACCACGGGCGGCACCAGAAGCGGAAGTACGACGGTGGAGCGGAAGAAGGATTGTAGGCGGCCCGGCACGTCGAGCAGGATGGCGAAGGCGAGGCCAAGGGGGAGCTGGATCGCCAAGGCAGCGCCGGCATAGATCAGCGTGTTGACCAGTCCCGTCCAGAACAGCGGTGTCTCGAACAGGTTGAAGTAGTTATTGAGGCCGACGAACTTCGACGCCGGAAGATAGAGCTTCTGGTTGGTCAGGCTGGTGTAGATGCCGCTCAAGAACGGATAGGTCGTCGACATCAGGAGGACGAGGGCGGGCGCCAGCATGGCGTAGAATGCCGCCTTCGTCATCCAGGTCTTGTTTGCTCGCGCTGCGGCCATGGAAGCAATTCTTGAGGTTTGGATTGTCACCCTGCCCACGGGCAGTTCTTGCCGAAGCGCGTCACCCTCGGCGGGATTGCTGGCGCGCTTCGGTTCGTTGTTGCTGTCGACTATTCGTCGAGCATGCTCTGGATGTCGTCCTGGGCTTCGCAGAGATTGGTCTTCACATCACCCTGGCCGAAATAGGACTTCTGGATGGCCTCAGCCCAGCGGTCGAGCATGCGGGTCAGTTCGGGATGCGGCGGGAAGCGAATGGTTGCGACCTCGGCCTCGGTCTTCGCCGCCTCGATATACTGACCGGGCTTCTCGCCCCAGCTTTCCATGAGCTTGACGACTTCCGGCGCATCCCAGGCTGACTTGCGCACCGGGTTCATGTTGCCGGCCAGATGCGTCTTGATCATGGTTTCCTTGGAAGTCACCCACTGCAGGAAGAGCCAGGCAGCGTCCTTGTGCGTGGAGGCGGAGTTCATCGACAGCGACCAGATCCATGCCGCGGCGGCGCGCTTGCCGTTGGGACCGAGCGGCGTCGGCGCATAGCCGACATCGTCGGCAATGGCTGACTGCTTGGGATCTTCATAGGTCGGGGCGAACAGGTTCGCTTCGTTGAGCGAAAAGACATACTGGCCCGAGGCGAAGCCCTGCATGGCTTCATACCAGGTGAAGGCGCCGGCGCCTTCCGGCGATGCCTTCTTGACCAGCGTGACGAAATCCTGCGTCGCGGCAATGCTATTGGCCGAGCAGATCTGTAGCTTGCCGTCCTTGTCGAGCATCTCGACGCCATAAGACTGCAGCATGGTGCCGAAGGTCAGGTAGGGCAGGTCCCAGTACCGGTCGAAGCGGGTGATGAGGCCGTGCATTTTGCCGTTGGGGCCATCCAGGGTGAGCTTGTCGGCCATCGCCAGAAGGTCGGCATAGGTCTTGGGCACTTCCAGGCCAAGCTTCTTGAGCATGCTCGGACGGTAGGCCAACTGGTAGGATTCGAAATTGATCGGCAGCGTCCACAGCGACCCTTCGCCGATGCCTTTCAGTGGGGTGAGATCCCAGCGCCCAGCTGAGAGGACGGTAAGGATAAAATCGTTGACGTCATAGTCGGCCGTGGTCTTTGCCGGATCAGCAATCAGTGGATCAAGCGGCTCCAGCCAGCCGGCGGCGGCATATTGCCAGTTGTTGAGCGGCGAGGTCATGAACACGTCATAGGTGCCGGTCTTGGAGGACAGATCGGCAAGCAGCTTTTCAAATCCTGATTGTTCGGCCAACTCCTCAAAGGTCACCTTGATACCGGTCTTGGCAGTGAATTCTGGCAGCAGGGGCTTGAGGCTTTCCACGAATGGATGGGAGATCAGCATCAGATTGATGGTCTGGCCGTCGGCGGCTTTCCAGTTCACCTCGGCCTTAGCCGGCGCTGATGCCAGGGAGACAACGGACGTCGCCAAGGCGACGGCGACGGTCAGGCGGCTTCGGATCGGACCGCGCTGGAGTAAGGACGAAAACATTGGCAGTTCCCCTTGTTCAATGTGTGAGGGCGGGCACTTTGAATGCCTCTTTGATGGTCGGCGGAATTGCACTTTATTGCAATTCTTGCACAAATGAAGCTAGATGAGAGTGCTTGCTCGAGTCAACACAAATGTGCGCATCGTGCACGAAAGTTTAGACATGTCGTACAATGAAGAAGACCTGCTGGTGCAGCTCGCCTGGCTCTATTACGTCGGCAACAAGAACCAGGAAGAGATCGCAAACCAGCTGGGGCTGTCGCGCTTCAAGATAAACCGCATGCTGGCGCGGGCTCGCGAAAAGGGCCTGGTCAAGATCGCCATCCAGCACGAAACGGCGCAGTCGCTCGATGTTGCCGGCAAGATCCAGGCGGCGTTCGATCTCAAGGAATGCATCGTCACGCCGGCGCTGGTCGGACCCGGCGATGACGCGGAGGCGAACGAAGCCAAGGCGCGGAGAGCGGTGGGCATCGCCGCGGCAGCCTTTCTGGAAAGGCGGCTGCGAGTGCCCGAGCCGGTGACGGTCGGCCTGGCATGGGGCAGGACGATCGCGGCCATGGTCGACGAGCTGCCGAAATTTTCCAAGACCGATCTCAAGATCGTGTCGCTTATGGGCTCGCTCAGCCGCAATGCCAGGACTAACCCGTTCGACTGCGTTCATTCTCTTGCGCAGCTCTGCGACGGCGAAGCCTATATACTGCCGGCGCCCTTCATCGCCGACAGCGAGGCCGACTATGAGGTGATCATGAGCCAGAAACTGGTCCAGCAGGCGCTGAAGCTTGCCAGGTCCGCCGATTTCTATGTCGCCAGCTTTGGCGACTGCTCGAAACAGTCCTTCATCTACCACCACGACCTGCTGCATGACGACGAGATCGATCAGGTCATCAATGCCGGCGCCGTCGCCGATATGCTGGGTAAGTTCTTCGATAAGGACGGCACCTTGCTCGACAACGCGCTGAACCGTCGCACGCCGAGCGTCTCTTATGAGGATATCCGCAGCCGCGACGTCGTGCTGCTCGCGGCCGGTACCTCGAAGGCGAAGGCGCTTGTCGCGCTTTTGCGCTCAGGGGCGATCACACGGCTGATCGTGGACGGCGATCTTGCTGGGGAACTTCTATCAACCGCTGGAAATTGATCGTCCAAGCATACAGACGCCAGAAACTCCGAAGAGCGGGTGGTTGCGGCTACCGACTCCCGGCCTATGGACGAGGCGACGCTCATGCGCAATCCGTCCGGGTTTGCCTGTCGCGAGCCGATGGTGGACGAAGTCCGTTGCCCGAGCATCGTTGGGCCAACGGATGCAGAACCTGGATGAATTTCCGATTGTCGTGATTGCCTATGCGGGCTTCCATCCGATGACGCAGGTTCTGGAACTCTCAAACTGATCCCAATCCTGTAAGAGGGACAATGGCACGAACGTCTCGCGGCCCCGTGTCCGGGCGATCCGTACGTAATCCTCCGTGTAGCCGCCGCAGCCGTGCTCGTCGCGCAACTGCTCGAAGACCGCTTCGCTGTGTGGTCTGCTTCACCGGATCTGCTTGAGCCACATTCAGGATTGCATCGATCGTTTCACGTCTAATTGCCCAGCAGGTCATTTCCGGAGGGGCAACGCCTGATTCCCTGAAAAGTTTTTCATTGACATCCAAAGTTGGATGCAATTAATAATTCAAAATCGAATTCTAAAAGTGAAACTGAATTTGGGAACAAACTCGTTCGATCGACTGGCAAATCAACGATCTGCGGTGCATATATCGACCGTAAATGGATGGGCGTCGGAAGCGATGAACGAAGATCAAAACCTAAGGGGAAAGACGGAGAGGGAGATCCGTCAGAAACTGCTCCAGGCGATTTTCGAGTTGCGAATGCCGCCTGGGGCGAGGTTGACCGAGAGCGTTTTGGCAGACGCATTTGATGTCAGCCGCACGGTTATTCGCTTAGTGATCGCGCGAATGACGCAAGACGGTGTGCTTGTTAAACGGCCTAACGGAGCAACCTGCGTTGCGTCTCCAACGCGATCCGAAATCAGTCAAATTCTCCGTGTGCGCCGCATGGTCGAACCGGAGATCGCAGGCGATCTGGCGCGATCTTATAAGAAGTTGTCTTTCGCCCCGATCGTGGAACATCTGAGGAAGGAGGAGCTAGCCAGAACCTCGGGCAGTTACGGGGATCTCGTTCGTCTGACGGGTGAGTTTCATCTACACTTGGCTGAATTATCGGGAAATAGGTTCTTATCCAACCTGATCTACCAGTTGCAAGCTCTCGTTTGCCTGGGTGTCGTGATGTATACGAACACGGAGATTGCTTGCCCCGAAGATGAACACCGTCAGATCGCAGATTCCATCATGAAAGGTGACGCTAAATCGGCTGCTGAATTGATGATCCATCATCTCGATCACGTAGAAGAGAATATTCTCTCTTCTTCAAAACAGCATATACACTTCAACGAGACACTGAAGTGGCTATCTGGAAAATAGCATAAAGCATCCATCTTAGAGAAAATCGTCAGGTAATAAATAGATGCCCGGATCATCGATCCGGGTAGAGGGATATCGTTTGTCCCCAAAAGGGAGGAGGAATATTATGCAAGGCTTTTCTCGCCGGCTATTCAATGAAGACCTGGCCCCTGTGCCCATGTCTGAACGGCACTGGGGTGTCTACAGCGTTTTTGCAATGTGGATGGCCATTATCCACTCAATAGCAAACTACGCGTTCGCAACTGGATTATTTTTGTTCGGCCTGAAGCCATGGCAGATTGTTCTCGCACTTCTCGTTGGCGTCCTGATCGATTTGTGGTTCATGAATCGTATGGGGGTAATCGGCCACCGAACTGGTGTGCCATTTGCCGTTCTGGCTCGCGCCAGTTTCGGAATTTACGGTGCAAATATTCCCGCGCTGGTCCGAGCGACCATGGCAATTTTCTGGTACGGCATCCAGACTTGGCTTGCCTCCTCAGCGGTCGTGGTATTGGCCGTTCAAATTTTCCCATCCCTCTCACAATACAGCCAAACACATATTCTAGGGCTGTCTCAAATAGGATGGGTGTCATTTTTGGCACTAAGTGTATTGCAACTCCTGATCCTAAATCGTGGTATGGAATACATTCGGAAGCTCCAAGATTATGTTACAGGTCCGATCGTGTGGATAATCATGATGGTTGCTGCGGGATGGCTTCTTCATAAGTCTGGATGGAAATTTTCGTTCAATCTAAGTGTTAAAGAAATCAGCGCGGGCGAACAATTCCACCAAACGCTGGTGGCGATTGGGCTTACTGCTGCTACTTGGTTCACACTGATCCTCAATTTTGCCGACTACGCCCGCTTCACCAAAACTGAAAACGGCATGAAGACGGGAAATCGGCTTGGATTGCCGCTCAACTATGCGGCTTTCGCGCTGGCATCTGTCCTGACCTCTATCGGCAGTCTAATCGTTTTCGGAAAAGCCATCAGCGATCCGGTTGAGTTGATCACGTTTATCGATAATCCGATTGTGACGATCGTTGGGGCTATCGCGTTCATTCTGGCTACGCTTGGGATCAATGTGGTCGGTAATTTTGTCTCGGCGGCATATGACATTTCTAACGTCGCCCCAGACAAAATTTCATTTCGCAGAGGTGGCCTGATCAGTGGCATCATCGCCGTTGTGATCTTGCCGTGGCATCTGTATTCGAGCCCAGTCGTGATCAATTACTTCCTGGGAGGACTCGCGGCATTCCTTGCGCCGCTGGTGGGAATAATACTTGTAGATTATTACAGGGTTAGGAACGAACAAATTGACGTTCCATCACTTTATTCCTCTGATCCCGCCTCCAAGTATTACTACCACAAAGGGTTCAATCTGAAGGCCATTGCAGCCTTTCTGCCATCGGCCGGGCTTTCCTGTGTGCTAGCCCTTGTGCCTACCTTTGCTCTTGTCGCCCCCTTTTCGTGGATCGTTGGGCTCGTTCTCTCGGCATGGCTCTATAAGAGCTTCATGAGACAGGGTTCGCTTCCGAAGACGCCTATCCAGCAGGCACGCACGGCATAACTACTGACAGATAAAAGCGTCGAAATTCACGTATCGAGGAAGAAAACATGTCACAGTACGATTTGTCTCTGTGTAACGGCTCTGTTGTCTTGCCAGACGGAACGACAAAGCAGGTTAATATTGGCGTCAAGGATGGGTTGATCGCCACACTTTCATCGGAGCCGATCCAAGCGGATACGGTAGTCGATGCTGCAGGCAAAACGGTCATACCTGGTCTCGTCGATCAGCATTTCCATTGCTGGTGGGGATTTGGTGTCGAGACACATGAAATCAGCACACGAGCGGCAGCAAAAGGTGGCGTGACCACCTTGGTGGAGATGCCATTAGACAAGCCGGCGACGATCACGAGCGATCTGCTGCGGGAGAAGTTGAAAAAAGTTGGGGATCAATATCACGTCGATTTCGCAGCCATCGGTGGTTACAGCGGGGGAGACCCCGAAGAAATGCACGCGATGGTTCGAGCGGGTGCGATTGCAATTAAAATCTTTACGGGGGACGTGGCCCCTCCCGGAATGTTTCCTGGTACTCCAGATGGAGAACTTCTTGACCTGATGCGCAGGGTCAAGAAGGAAAATGTTACCTTGATGGTGCATTGCGAAAACGCAGGTATTGTCGAGGCTGAAACGAGCCGAGTACGCGCCGAAGGCAAATCAGGTCCAAGGGCTTGGGATGAAGCCCGCCCCTGGTTTGCCGAAGTGGATGCTGTCCAACGTATTGCAATGCTGGCAAAAGTTACCGGTGCGCGCGTCATTGTCGTGCATATTTCGACGCCTGAAGCGGTTGATGTTGTGACCGCGGCGCGGCGTGATGGTGCCGATATCTGGGCCGAAACACTTCCTCATCAGTTGTGTCTCGATCTGGAAACGGGCGGGGACGACGCGCGTCTAAAGTGGAATCCTCCGCCTCGATCACGCACTGCAGTTGACGGTCTTTGGAAACGCCTTGCCGCAGGTGAGATTCACTCGATTGCTTCCGATCATGCTCCGTTGACTAAGATCGAAGGCGCAGACATTTGGAAGCAGAATCCGGGGGCTGGAAACGTTCTGGAAACCATGCTTCCGGTAGTTGCGACTGAGGCAATTTACTCTCGTGGTATAAGTCTCGCACGACTGGTGGAAGCTATGTCGTCGACGCCAGCAAAGATTCTTGGACTGTATCCCCGGAAGGGTGCGATCCAAGTTGGGGCGGATGCAGATCTTGTCGTTCTTGAGACAGAAGGCAGTCGGGTTATCGATGGCCAGGCGCTCGAGTTTTACGATCAAAAGGCTAAGTGGTCTCCCTATCATGGGAGAGAGGTTAAGGTTTTCCCGATCCGCACAGTCCTGAGAGGACGAACCGTTTATGTTGACGGTGAAGTTGTTGGTCCACTTGGATTCGGCAAATACATCGTTGGTCACGATTATCCTTAATATGGCATATATATACAATTGAAGAACGCTCGGTAAGGAATCGAGCGTTCCTATTCATTAATATATTTTTACTAAAATAATCTTCGAGATCCGTGCGTCGAGTTGTGCCAGTTCATTTCCGAGTTCATCGAACAGGGATCGCGCCAGTTCGGGTAGGCTCTCGTCCTCAGCAACCCGCTCTACGAATGGCGCAACCTTGCTGACGCCTCGACCGGTGATGAGACCAAACTCCGCAGCAAATCCGCGTATCGAATTGCTGAGCTGCGTTCGGCTTCGGATCAATCGGTCTCGTATCGATACGAGCATCAGGGCGGCTTGTTGCTCGGCCGTCTTCACAGGAACGAAGCGCATAGTAGGACGGCTCATGGCCTCGCATAGCGCCTCGGCATCCGCAGCGTCGTTTTTGCCGCGCTTCACGTACGGCTTTACAAATTGCGGCGCCAGTATCTTCACTTGATGTCCAAGGGCCGTGAACCTACGCGCCCAATAGTGCGCCGCTCCTCCAGCCTCTATGCCCAAGACCGTTGGCGGCAGACGTTCAAGAAAAGAGATCATATGAGGCCGGCGCAACCTGCGTCGCAGAATTGGCTCTTCGGCGTCGTTCACGCCGTGGAGCTGAAACATATTCTTCGACGTGTCCATTCCGATGCGAGCGATGCTGTCCATGGCAGTTCCTCCCGATGGTTGACGATCCCATCATGTCACACCGCGGGTGGCGGGGCCGTCCACACCATCAGAGGAATCAATGTGGGTGGGAAATCTTCTGGCGCTGCCCAAGCTCCTTGCCGCGGGATAGCTGTAGAGATCGCGCTTGTGGCCGTAGGACATAGAAGTTCGAGTCCCACGCGGTGCGCTATTTCACCGGGCAAGATTCGAACTCGCCCAGTCACCTTGGATATGTTTCGCCCCAGCCTGACGGCGTGGATAGTTGTCGTTCATTTGCGGGCGGTTCAGTCGCCGCCTGAATCCATGAGACACTGGAGGATGGCTTTTGCGTCGCCATCTAGGCGGTAGTAGTTGTGCATTCTTTCACGAGCTTATTCCCGATACGGACCGTTTCCCGGATCAGCAGGTCAAGATCACAGCGCCGCGTTCTGTGATTGTCTATCGCGACCCGCAGGCAATGCGCGCCGTTGACTGTCGTGTCCGAGAGCACTGCCGTGCCTTCTTATTGCAATCTCAGCATGATCTCGGTGTTGAGTACCTTCAGATCCCCGGCACTCATCCCATCGGCGCGATATCGAAAGCAGACGATACTGATGTTTGTCGGTGCAACCAGTTCCAAAAGAGGTTCGGCCTCGACCAATGCGGAGAGATAGTGAGCCTGCTCTATATTCTGGTCGATCAGGCGACCAAACTTCTCGATGCCATGCTCCTTGAGAGCCATCCAGACCTTGAGCGCCCGGAACCCACGCGAGGTCTGCAGGCTGTAGTCTGAAAGCCAGTTGGCCGATGCAAGGCCACGGGGCGTCATCTCCAGATATTCAGGTGTAACCGCGAATGTATTGCGATGAGCTGTGGCATCCCGGATCAGGGCGCAACCGGCCTCGATTGGCGAGTGCAGCCATTTATGTGGATCGAGCGCAACAGAATCGGCGCGTTCAATGCCGGCAACACGATAGGCATTCGACGGGGCGATGGCGATCAAAGCGCCGATGCAACCATCGACATGAAACCAGAGGTCTTCGTCTTCCGCCAGATTCGCGAGAGCATGTAAATCGTCGATGGCGCCGGTATTGGATGGCTCCTGACCATCGCGGCCGCATGTGGAATTGGCGCAACGGCTTCGGTCTTTCCGGTGCACCTGGCACAGGCATTTGGGCGTGAGAATGCGCCGATGTTATTCGCGAGACTTATCGTTTTCTACGGGTTGGCGGGGGCCATTGCTCCCTGGGTTGTAGCCTTCGTCGAAGCGCAGACTGGAAGCTTAAAGCCTTTCCTCATGATCGCTTTCGCTGTTGTGGCCGCCAGCGCGCCTGCCGTTGCGCATTTGGTCGAAAGGGGTGATCCACGGAGGTCTTTCAGCTGCCAACTGGGGAACAGCAACAAGATGGTTGGTCGACAAAGTAAACGCATGTTCCACTCCCAGAAGTCGGCAGGGTAGCGTTGATGTTTTGACGGCGGTTTTAGGCGAGCGCTTTTTCCAGTTCCGGCCGGAACGCGTCGAAATACACCACCCGACCATAGGTCTCGAGCGGATCGCCAAGATTGCTCAGCCGTCGAAGCTGGTCATCGACGTCGAAGAACCCCGGTGCAGTCCCCATTGAAATCTCCCGTCGCTGCGAACAGGCCGATGGATCACAAATCGGGAGGAATGGCGAGGTTAATAGAAACATCCAGTTGGGATGGGGAAGCGATGTTAAAAACGCTCATCAAAGTATTTGCACTACGCATTTCCGGGTTGTGATGGTTGCCGATACGATTTGGGGCATAGGTATGGTTCTGGCCAAGTCGGGAGCACGAAGATGGATGCCTCTGCAATTTCGGAAAGCATTGCCACGATTAAGGTGTGGAGCATCGATGAGATGCGCCGCCGGATGCGGATGCTCTACAAGATCATGGACGAGAAGCAACTCGATGCGGTGATCCTGACATCGATCCACAATGTCTTGTACTATACGGGCTTCTATTGCCCGCCGGTCGGGCGGCTGCATTCCGCCGTCATCCCGCGCAAGGGCGAGCCGGCGCTGATTGTGTCGACGATCGAGGACCTGCGCGCCAATTTCAATTGCTATTATGCGGATGTTCGCCACTTCAACGACTGGCAGATGAGCCCCATCGACAATAATATCCGGCTATACAAGGAGGTGCTGCGTGACAACGGCATCAGTTCTGGGCGGCTGGGGATCGAGGACGACACCGTGTCGGTGGAGTTCAAGGCCAAACTCGACAGCAATTTCCCGAAGTTCGAGCTCACCGACGTGGCCTATGACACTATGATGAGCCGCACCGTGAAGTCGGACGAGGAGATCAGTATTATCCGGCACGGGGTGCAACTGTGCGAGATCGGTGGCTACGCGGCGATCGCCGCGTTGGAGGAGGGTCGCACTGAGGTCGAGGTGGCGAATGCCTGCAACGTCGCTGTCGCCCAGGGTTTGCGCGAGCGCTTCCCCGACATCGAGTACGACGATCTTAACAACAAGTGCCTGTTCCAAACAGGCCCCTACCGGAGCCGGGTCGGTCACACGATGAATGCGCACCGTTTGATCCGCAAGGGCGAGATGCTCTCCAACAACCCCTATTGCATCATCGCCGGCTATTACCATGTGCTTGAGCGATCAATGTACTGGGGTCACATTCCGAACGAGGCGATGTCGTACTTTGAGACCAACGTCCGGGCGCACCATGCCGGTCTCAAGGCCCTGAAGGCAGGCCGCAAGTGTTCTGAGATCGACCAGTATGTCAATGCTGTCTACGAAGAGGCAGGAATCGACTGGCGCAACTTCAGGTCCTTCGGCACCGGGCATTCGCTGGGCATCATGACCTACTGGTTCGGGCGAGAAAGTGGCGCCGAACTCCGCCAATACAACGATAACGTGCTGCAGAAGAACATGGTCGTCACCATGGAACCGATGATCAATATCGATGGCCTCGGTGGCTTCCGCCACCACGACATCTGCCTGATCACCGACGACGGCATCGAGAACCTCAACACCTTCCCCAACGGCGTCCTCCTCGTCGATAACGATCTCAAGCTCCAGAATGTCTGGATGCCAGAGTGAAGAAAGAGAGAGGGCAGAACTTGAAAATGAGACTGACGGCCGACATTGGCGGCACATTCACCGATCTCGTTCTTCTCGATGAGGAAGGTCTCCTGCATGTCGAAAAGACGTCATCGACGCCCGGCGATTTCAAGTCGGGCGTGCTCGCCGGCGTTGACAAGATCCTGGGCAATGTGAAGTCCGCGAGGGGCTGCGAGAATCTCTCGCTCGCCGATGTGAACTATTTCGTTCACGGCGCCACTGTCGTGCTGAATGCGTTGATTGAGCGGAAACTTCCGAAAACCGCGCTGATTACGACGCGCGGGTTCCGGGATGTGCTTGAGATCATGCGTACCAACAACCCAGCGATGTACGACTTGAAGTGGGTCAAGCCCGCTCCGCTGATAGAAAGAAACCTACGCTTCGAGGTCGCCGAACGGATCCGCCACACCGGTGCTGTGTGGGCGGCGCTGGACGAAAGCGAAACCCGTGCCGTGGCGCGTCAGATCCGGGCACTCGACATCAATGCTGTCGCGGTCTGCCTGCTTCATTCCTATGCGAATCCTGCCCATGAAAATCGCATCAGGGAGCTGTTTACCGAAGAGCATCCGGGCTGCGTCGTGGTTCTGTCGTCCGATATTGCTCCGGAAATACGCGAGTTCGAGCGGACATCCACCTCGGTGATTAACGCGGCGACGGTTCCGATCATTTCGTCCTACCTTGACGATCTCAATGGCCATCTAGCCGACCGAGGCCTAGCGCACGAACTGCTCGTCATGCAGTCGAATGGGGGCATCATAACGGCCAGCAGCGCGCGCATATATCCAGCCCGAACCGTGATGTCCGGCCCGAGCGGCGGCGTAGTTGGAGCGCAGTTCCTGGCCAACATCATCGGTGAAAATGACATCGTGACTATCGACATGGGTGGCACTAGTTCCGATGTTGGCGTGATTTCGGACGGCGTCGCCTTAACAGTGGACGAAAGCGAAATCGACGGCTGGCCGATCATGGCGCCGATGATCGAAATCCTTGCCATTGGTGCCGGTGGTGGCTCGATCGCGTGGATTGATTCAGGCGGGGCCATCCGCGTGGGTCCGCACTCGGCGGGTGCAAAGCCGGGGCCCGTCTGTTACCGGCGTAGCGGCACAGAACCGACCGTCACGGACGCCTGCGTGGTGCTGAACCGCCTCAACCCCGATTACTTCCTGGGCGGCGAAATGAGCCTGGACACGGGAGGATCGCGGAATGCCATCAAGGAAAAGATCGCTGAACCGCTCGGCATGTCGGTCGAAGAGGCCGCGGAAGGAATCATTCGCGTGGTGACCGCCAACATGACTAAGGCCATAAGGTCCATTCTGATTGCGCGGGGATATGACCCGCGCGACTTCACGCTCATGGCCTTTGGCGGTGCCGGCGGCATGGTGGCTGGGGACCTTCTCAGGACCGGTGAAGTCAACCGCGTGCTTGTGCCGAACAATCCCGGCGCGCTCTGTGCATTGGGAATGCTGACGTCCAGTTTCCGTTACGACTTTGCGCTGTCGCGAGTCCAAACCTTCGCCGCGGCCAATTGGGATGAAATCGGCAAGGCTTTCATCGAACTGGAAGGGCAAGGCGTTCTAAAGCTTATGGCCGATGGCATTGACGAGCAAAACATTTCCATCTCTTGCGTGCTGGACGTCCGCTATGTCGGTCAGGATCACTATTTGCGGGTTTATGTCGACAGGAATCGCCTGGATCCGGAAATCATCCGCGCCGATTTCAACGCTCTACATCAAAAGACTTACGGCTACTCGACGCCCGAATTCGAAGTTGAAATGGTCAATATCCGGACCTTTGCGGTGGGCAACGTCGGCAAGCCCGCACTGCCTATATATCCGTCCCGCAAGCACGATCTCCAGCCCCATTCCCATCGCAAACTTCACTTCGATCAATGGGAAGTCGAAACTGCGGTTTACCGCATCGAGGATCTTTTCGAAGGCGACCGCTTCACTGGTCCGACCGTCATTGAAGATCCGCGGTCGACAATCGTGATCAGACCCGGACAGAAGGCGAGCGTCGACAAATTCCGCAATGTGCTGCTCGAGAACGCGGGCTGAAGGAGCGCAAGATGAGACCCAAGAATCGGAAAATCGATGCCGTTACCCTTGAGGTGGTAAGGGCAGGACTCGCTTCAATTATCAGCGAGATGTCAATCACGCTGAAGCGTACATCTTACTCGACGATCCTGCGCGAGATTAATGACTTCAGCTGCGTGCTATTCGATGCAAAAGGCCGCCTCCTCGCCCAGGCCGAAGGCATCCCGATCTTCAACGGATCGATGAACTTTGTCGTCGACGCGGTCATCGCGAAATATCCGCTCGGCACCATGAAGCCTGGGGACATCTATCTCTCTAACGATCCCTATACGGCGGGTGGAACACACAAGAATGATATCAACGTCGTCTACCCGATCTTCTGGAACGACGAACTTATCGTCCTGGCGGCCAACAAGGCGCATCACCTCGACATCGGCGGAAAGGACGCCGGCAGTTGGTCGGCAGATGCCCGTAACACATTCCAGGAGGGCATCTGCCTGCCGGTCGTGAAACTCGCGGACAGGGGGGTGATGAACGAAGCTATCGTCGAGATTCTGATGGCGAATCTGCGCACGCCGGAACTGTCGCGCGGTGACTTCGCCGCGCAGATTGCCTCGTTGAAGACCGCCGAACTCCGAGTGCATGACTGGCTGAAGCGCAACGGTGTCGATATGCTCAAGAACTCCATCGAAGAGCTTCTCAATCATGGCGAGAGGCTGGTGCGGGCCGCCATCACCAATATTCCCGATGGCGTCTACACTGCAGTGGGTTTCGCGGACGGCGATGGCGTTACGAGTGACCCGATTGCCATCAAGGTCACCGTAACGGTGGCTGGTAGCGATATCACTTTCGACTTCGCGGGATCGGCGCCGCAGTCAGCAGGCGCGGCGGGCAATTGTCACTGGGTGGTGACGAATTCCATGTGCCGTCAGGCCTGCATGTTCTTCGCGGATACGGCACTCGGTGGAAACGAAGGCTCATATCGGCCAATCCATGTGAAGGCACCCAAGGGGTCCGTGTTCAATCCTCAGTATCCCGCCGCTGTGACGACCGGCATGGGCAACATGGGCACACGGCTCATTGAGCTCATCTTCCAAGCACTTGCAAATGTTATCCCGCATGAGGTTATCGGCGGCACGTTCGGGTGCTTCTCGTGCATGACACTCGGTGGCGAAGAACCCGATACCGGCGGAAACTTCGTGCACTTCGAGTGCTATTCCGGTGGCTGGGGTGGCCGCGCTCACGCCGATGGAAATTCGGCCACGGTTTCGCTCGGTTCAGGCGATGCAAAAAACATTCCCATCGAAGTTATGGAGACGACGACCCCCGTGCTGCTGTGCGATAAGTTCTCACTGCAGGCCGGCTCTGCTGGCCCTGGCGAATTCCGCGGCGGCTTCGGTACTGAGATCGACTACATCGCCCTAGGCGACTGCGAGATGTCAATTGCGCTCGATCGTGAGAAATTCAAGCCTTACGGCTTGTTTGGCGGAAGAGAGGGAAGCGGCAGCGAACTCTTGATCAATCCAGGCACGGAATCAGAGGAATGGCATATCAGATCTTCCGGTGTGAAGGTCCAGAAGGGGAGCATCATCCGCCACAAGACCGCGGGTGGTGGTGGATATGGTGATCCGTTTCGACGCAATCCAGAAGCTGTTTCGCGTGACTATGTCAACGGACTGATATCCAATGCCGACGCAACAGACGTGTACGGAGTGGCGCTTGATCCGAAAAGCGGCGCTGTGGACGCGTCTGCAACGGCGAAACTCAGAAAATGCGCTCATCCGTAAGGTGACGTGCACGGATATCATTCTGGACGCGTCATCCGGCATCGCTTGCCATTGCGGTATGGAGTCATTGTTCCGCGCTTCCCATGGCGGGAGATGGCGCAATTGGATGCGTCGTGATCGCCGTCAAGGCCGCCGGCTGTGACGGCGGTTGTCGGCCACTACCGATCCTCGAATTGACTCGACAGGATTGGCTGACGGATCCAGGCACTTCTGCCAGAGAGAGGCGCACTTCCATCTGGCACCAGAAGGCTGCGCTCCACGGCCCATGCAATGATTGCGCTGACTGAGGAGCGATTGACTCGAAAATGTGTAAATCTCGTCGTCGCGAGGGAGCTGTCGCGGGTTTGGCACCAGGAAGACGCCACGAGGCGAATGTCGTCAAAACCCAAGGGGTCGTCTGGCAACTCGCCGAGCAATTCCAGAAGCTCACATTCATCGAGAAACCTCTCCCATTCCACGACAACCTTGTGGTCAAGATTGTAGCAGCCGACGATCTGCAGTGCGTTCTCTGCTGAATCCGAAGAGCCAGCACGCTTCGTGGATCTGAATGCCTGTGCCATTTACTTCCGCTTGTTGAAAGGCGAAGTCCTTGTGCCGTGGCCTCCGAGCTTGGCGTCCAGAACTTGTCTTAGAAATTCTGCAAGTGCGCAGATCGTGGCGGTGCTTCCTCGTGCGTTCCAGAACAGGCCAATGTTCACTGACGGAAGCTTGGGAAAACCGGAGGATTCTGGAAGTTGATGCATCGTATGTGGGATTGAATGGAGAGACAATGCTGTGATCCCCAGTCCCGCCTCGATCGCCGACTGATTGGCTGCCATGCTCTCGCTCGAGAAGGCGATACGGTATGGAACATTGCTTTCCTTGAGAGCGCGAAGGACGTTCGAACGATAGACGCACCCGTCCGTGAAGAAGACCAGTGGCAAGGGACGCAATTGGCCGACTTGCAAGCTGAGGCGCCCAACCCACACCATTGGATCACGCCAGACCGCTTGCAGATAATTGGAAGTTCCACTCTCGTCCAGGGCGACGACGATATCCAGTTTTCCTTCGCCAAGTTGCCGCACCAGCGAGGTGCTCATCTGGCAAGTGACTTCGAGCGATACCTCGGGAAAATCGACGCAGAAGCGGCCCAGCGTCGCAGGCAGGAATGAAATTGCGAAATCGCTCGGAATACCGATCCGAATTTTGCCGGCAAGCGATTTGCCTTCAAGGAATCGCATGCACTCGTCATTCAGATCGATAATCCTGCGCCCGAAGTCAGCTAGATGTCGGCCGGTTTGTGTCAGCGATATGTCCTTGCCTGAACCGGAGAAAAGTGGCGCATCGCACAACTCGACCAATTTCCGGATTTGCAGACTGACGGTCGATTGGGAGCGCCCCACCCGTTCACCGGCTTCGGTGAAACTCCTTGTCTCGACCAGCGTGATGAAGGTTCGGAGTAGATCGATCGGAATATTTTTCATGCGCGATCTGTGATGTCGTCCGCCAGCAGAAGAACGCCTCAACCCTACGCTCGGCAAGCCGCTTTTTCCAATCGGCTTTCCTCATCATGATATTGAATGTACGAATTCGGCAAACAACCCGCACGGCGTCATATTAACAAAGCACCCTGTTGTCCGCAAATCCTGTGCGCGGCAAGTGAACGCCAGATAATGAGGGAGGATGAAAAATGTGGAAGCGATTGTTCTTGAGCATTGGCTTATTCCTTGGATTCGCCGCAGTTGCAGCGGCTGACCAGCCTGTCAAGATTGAGGGTGACGCTAAGCTAGCATTCATCTACCTATCGCCCGCAAACGATGGCGGGTGGACGCAATCTCTCGATCGAGGACGCGCCGAAGTCGAAAAGTCCCTCGGTATCACGGCAGCCTATTCGGAGGATGTCGCCGCCGAGAAGTCGAAAGTCCGTCAGGTCATCGATCTCTATGTCCAGCGCGGTAGCAACATCATCATCGGCTCAGCATGGGACTACGGCGAGGCCTTTGCCGAAGCTGCAAAGGCCTATCCCAATGTAGCCTTCCTGAACGCAGCTGGCGAAACCTCGGCGCCCAACCTTGAGAGCTTCTATGCGCGTACCTATCAGGGATGGTACCTCGCTGGCATGGCGGCTGCCGGTGTGACCAAGAGCAAGAAGATTGGCATTGTCGCCGGCTTCCCGCTCTCCGTCGTGAACTGGGACATCAACGCATTCCAGAGGGGTGCCCAGGCAATCGACCCGGACGTCCACGTCATCGCGACCTTCGTGAACACGTGGTTCGACCCGCTGAAGGAAGGACAGGCCGCGAAAGCCATGATCGAGCAGGGCGCCGACGTCATTGCCACCAACCTCAGTGCGGCGTCGGTGCCGACTGCCACGGAAAAGGCCGGCGTCCGCTTCATCGGCTTCCAGAACGACATGTCGCAGCTTGCACCGAATGGCCACGTCGTCTCGGTGATCTTCAACTGGGACAAGTATCTGGTCCCGACAGTCAAGAAGATCGTTGCCGGAGAATGGACAAGCAGCGGAAGTGCGTTTGTCGGGATCGACCAAGACATGATCGGGTTGGCCGGACTAGCCGCGGATGTTCCGAGCGATATCAAAGCGAAGATGGATGCGGCTAAGGCGGCAATGGTCGCTGGGACACTTACGCCATACGATGGCCCAGTGCTCAAGCAAGATGGAACAGAGGTCGTCGCGGCCGGACACTCCCTCGATGACGAAAGTCTGTGGAAGATGGACTACTTCGTCAACGGCATCATCGGAAGCATGCTTGCCAAGTGAGAAACCAGGCGGCGCGAGGCGTCGCCTGCTCTTTCGCGAATGTCAATTCCTGACGTAGACGTGAGCGATATTGTGGGGCCCGGCATGATGTCTGCTATCGAACTCATCGACATTCACAAGAGCTTCGATGGCAGGCCAGCGTTGTCGGGTGCCCGGTTTCAGGTGAATTGGGGTGAGGTCCACGCGCTGCTGGGAGAGAATGGTGCGGGCAAATCTACCCTCATGAGTGTTGTCTGCGGCATCTATGCGCCCGACCGTGGGGCGTTGTCGATTGGTGGCGCGCCGGTCAACAAGATGAGCCCGTCGCATGCCATCAATCTTGGCATCGGTGTCGTTCACCAGCATTTCAAACTGGTACGAAATTTTACGGTCGCAGAGAACGTGTTTCTCTACTGTGGCGAGAAGCTGGGCTACGGATCAGCCGCGGCGATGTCGGCTCTGCTTTCGAGCGAAGCGGAAAAGCTTGGGCTCGCGGTAAAGCCCGACGCACTCGTCGGCGACATTTCAGTTGCTGAAAGGCAGCGCGTCGAAATTCTGAAGGTGCTGCTCGGGGGAGCGAGGCTCCTGATCTTCGACGAACCGACGGCGGTTCTGACGGATGATGAATCCGAAGCCGTTCTGGGCCTGCTGAAGCGAATGGCGGCCGACGGTTGCGCCATCGTTCTCATCACCCATAAATTGCGGGAAGTCTTAGAGTTCTCCGACCGCGTTACCGTGATGCGTCATGGCACGACCGTTGCGGACGGTATTCAGACACGGGGATTGACGCTCGTCGAGCTCTCCCACGCCATGGTGGGCGAGGACACCGCAAGGCAGGAGCGAGAGCAATGGCCGCTCGGCCCCGCGCGCCTTTCTGTGTCCAATCTTTCGGCAGGAAATTCCACCGAAGGCCGTGGCATTGCCGGTGTCTCATTCGAAATCCGTCGCGGCGAGATATTTGGGATCGCAGGTGTTGGCGGCAACGGGCAGGCCGAACTTGTGGACGCGCTGATCGGCTTGTCTGGCGGTGTATCTGGAACGATAGCGCTCGACGACCGGGCCATCACTAACGTAAGCACCAGCATGCGTCGGCAGGCCGGTGTGCGCTACATTCCGGCAGACCGCTTCAAGAGCGGCATTACCGCCAATATGCCGGTCTATGAGAATTTCGGCAGCACGCGCGTGATGTCGGGAGACTATGGGCCGTGGTGGTATGTGCGGCGGGCAAAAATGCGTAGCGATGCCGAAAAGGCAATCATGAAGCAGAAGATTCTCGGTTGCGGGGCGCGAACAGTTTCTCGGCTCCTTTCGGGCGGCAATGCCCAGAAGCTGCTGCTGGCCCGCGAGATCGGGCGGGAGGCGGCGCTGATCGTCGCCCATTCGCCGACGCGCGGCCTCGATGTGCAGGCGTGCCAGACGGTTCATCTCTCGCTGCTTGACGCCACCCGGCAGGGTGCGGCCTGCCTGTTGGTGAGCGAAGACCTGGATGAGGTGCTGGCTCTGTCAAACAGTGTTGCCGTCATGAATCGGGGACGGATAGCGGGAATACTCTCGGGAAATGAAATCAGCCGCGAAAAGATCGGGGAGTTGATGTTAGGTCATGCTTGACGCCTTGGTTATCGTAAGCCGGCAGCGCATTCCCAGCTACTTGCGAGCATTAACGTTTTCCGCCGGGCTTATCGCCGGCCTTGTGATCTGTGTGACGGTGCTCGTATTGCATGGAGTCACACTCAAGGACATCCTCAACGAGTTTGTTGTTTTTGTCTTTTTCGACAGCAACGGTCAGGCCCAGCTTCTGACGCAATTCATCCCGCTTGCACTGGTGGGCCTCGCAGCGGCCGCGTCGATTAAGCTTCAGTTCTGGAATATCGGCATCGAGGGCCAGATGTGGATGGGTGCCACAGCGGCGACCTTCGTCGCCAGCTATGATATCGGACCGCCCGGCATTCGCCTTTACGTGATGTTCGCCACCGCCGCGCTGGCCGGAACGCTGTGGATCGCTGGCCCTACCTGGCTCAAGTTGCGCTACGGGATCAATGAAATTGTCACGACCCTGCTATTGAGCTACGTGGCGTTTCTATTCGTCCAGAGTCTCCTCTTTGGCATTTGGCGCGATCCCTCGTCGGGCTTCCCGGCATCGCCGATCTTCGACGAGGGAATTGAGCGGCTTGCCAAGCTGGGTTGGGGCAATCTGCACCAGGGAATCTGGATCTCGCTTGGTGCCGGCGTCCTTTTCTGGTGGCTGATGAGCTTGTCACGCATCGGCTTTCTGATGGATCACGTAGGACAGAATCCGCTGACAGCACGCGCGGCCGGACTCCCCGTGGTGTCGACGATCATACTGTCCGCGATGCTGTCGGGAGGGCTTGCAGGCGTTGCCGGGGCAACAATTGTCACGGGTCAGGAATATCGTCTGACGATCCACATCGCCGACGGCTTCACCTTCTCGGCGATCGTTGTGGCGTTTCTTGCGCGGTTCAATCCCATTGGCTGTATGGTGGCAGCCGCCGTACTGGGCGGCATCTCGGCAACCGGAGAAACCCTCAAGGTCTTCTATCAACTGCCGCTCTCGATGGTCACGCTCATCGAAGCCATTCTCCTTCTGTCCATGATCGTTGCTGAATTCTTTTCACGGTATCGCATTTCCTTCAGAGGCCGGAAGCCACAGACATGAGCGACTTCATCCAGAACTGGCTGATCAGCATACCGATCTTCGCCACGCCCATTCTCTTGGCGTCGATCGGACTGATCCTAACTGCGCGGGCAGGTGTTCTCAATCTTGGTGCCGAAGGCGTCATGGCTGTAGCCGCCATGACCGGGGTCATGTGCCTCCTGAAAGGTCTGCCGCTGTGGGCGGCATACTTGCTGGCTCTGGCTTCCGGGGGGCTGCTGTGCGTTGTCTTCGCCATCGCTGTTGTGGCGTTCAGGACCAATCAGGTGCTTACCGGTTTGCTTCTGGGGGCGCTCGGCCTCGGCATCTCCGGCGTTGTGGGGCATTCGATCACCTTCCAGCCGATCCAGGGATTCCAGAAACTACGTTTCGGCCCCTTGTCCGAGCTTCCCTGGATTGGACCCATCGTCTTCAGGCAGGACTTCGTGGTCTATCTCACGGTCGCCTCGGTGGTGGCCGTCTGGTGGTTTCTCTATCGCGCCAAGACCGGTCTTCGGCTCCGGGCCGTTGGTGAGGACCCTTACGTCGCGGATATCAGCGGCACGAACGTTTCCTTCTACAGGTTTGCGGCGATCTTGATCGGAGGGGCATTCTGTGCGGCAGGGGGAGCTTATCTTTCGATGGCCGCGGGCGAAGTGTGGGTGGAGCACATGGTGGGTGGCCGCGGCTGGGTTGCAGTGGCCTTGGCCATCTTCGCCCGGTGGCGGCCATTTCCGGCTGTGGGTGGAGCGATCCTGTTTGGCGGAAGCGAAGCGCTTATTCCTCGCGTACAGGCGGCTGGTATCGAGTTCCCAAGCTATGTCTTGCTCATGCTCCCCTATCTCGTCACGCTTCTTGTGTTGATCGTGCCGTATTTGGTGATCCGCGGCTGGAAGGACGAGGCGCCGGAAGGTCTGTTGGCAAACTTCGTGAGGGAAGACAGGCATTGAAAGAGGCCATCATGACAGGCAGTGATCAATACATTCATCTTTTTTTGCGGGTCTGGCGCCAAAACACTTCCAGTTCTGTTGGAATGTGAGATTGCACTGTCGTCGAAATTGGCCAGGCATAGACGATCGAATGCTCGTCATTGATCGGCACGACTCAGCGCGTGAACTTGGCGACGTGAAGCGGTGATTTTTTACCACCGCCGCGCCCTCCTTTGGCAAGCTTTGCCGGTCGCCGGCGATGAGCCGTCGTGACAGACAGCGATGTGTTTAAAAACCTCCAATATACCGAGGGCCTTCTCTCAAAACTTGATTGAGGTGGCGTCGACCGGCATCGTCTTTCATGAAGGCGGCGACAAGGCGCTGGACATCTTTTTGCTTTCCAAGTTTGATCCGCCAGCTCTTGATGGCGCTTGAAGAGCATGTGTCACGGTCGAATGAAGGCCATTTCGACATTTTGCCGGCGACAAACCGATCGACATTTTCTCTCGTACGCTTCGGAAAGCTATCGAGCGGGACTATCAGGGATTTCGTGTCAGGGCGGGCATAATGGGAAGAAAGGAGAATGTTTCCCATGGCCCGACGCAAAGAACCGATTATCCCTGATGCAATTGTCGACCAGCTTCTGGCTGGCGCTGATCCGAAGACGATCTTCGATCCCAACGGTCTCATCGACGATCTGAAGAAGGCGTTTGCCGAGCGTGTTCTGAACGCCGAGATGGATCATCATCTCGATGGTGACGACGAAGCCGGCAACCGTCGCAACGGCTACGGCAAGAAGACGGTGACGACAGACAGCAGCCGCTTCGAGGTGGAGATTCCCCGCGACCGGGAGGCCAGTTTCGATCCGCAGTTGATCGCCAGATACCAGCGCCGTTTCCCCGGCTTCGACGACAAGGTGATCTCCATGTATGCCCGCGGGATGAGCACGCGCGAGATCGTCGGGCATCTGCGCGAACTCTACGGCATCGAGGTGTCGCCGGACCTGATCTCGACGGTGACGGATGCCGTTCTGGAAGAGGTTGCCGCTTGGCAGGGGCGGCCGCTGGATGCTGTCTACCCGCTGGTGTTCTTCGACGCGTTGCGCGTCAAGATTCGCGATGAAGGACTGGTGCGCAACAAGGCGGTGCACATCGCCCTGGGCGTTCGTGCCGACGGCGCCAAGGAAATCCTCGGCCTGTGGATCGAGCAGAACGAGGGCGCCAAGTTCTGGCTGCGGGTCATGAACGAACTGAAGAACCGCGGCGTGGAGGACCTCCTGCTTGCCGTCGTCGACGGGCTGAAGGGCTTCCCTGAGGCCATCACCGCCGTCTTTCCGGAAGCCACCGTCCAATCGTGCATCGTCCATCTGCTGCGCCACAGCCTCGACTTCGTGTCCTACAAGGATCGGAAGGCGGTTGCCACGGCGCTCAAAGGCATCTACCGGGCCATTGATGCGACCGCAGCCGAAGAGGCCCTGACCGCCTTCGAAGGCGGCTTCTGGGGCAAGAAATATCCGGCGATCGGCCAGAGCTGGCGCCGGGCATGGAACGAGGTTGTGCCGTTTTATGCCTTCCCTTCTGACGTGCGTCGCATCTTATACACCACTAATGCTATCGAGGCCTTGAACTCCAAGCTGCGCCGGGCGGTTCGAGCCAGAGGGCACTTCCCCAACGACGAGGCCGCAGCCAAGCTGCTGTTCCTGGTCTTGAACCGCACAGAAAAAGAGTGGAGGATGCCGCCTCGTGAATGGGCAATGGCCAAGGCTCAGTTCGCCGTGATCTTTGGCGAACGCTTCATGCGGGCAATGGCTGCATAAATGTCAATCAGCCCGCCCTGACACGAAATCCCTGATAGTCCCAGCTTTCCAGCAGACGCAGGACCTGCACATACTCACGTCGTCCGTGCTTTGCCATGCGGCCTTCCATCAGGCGGCGCAGCGTGGCGAACTCTTCGGGCAGATCCCAGCCCTGGAGAGGTGCAGCCTGATCCAGCGAATTGATCTTCTGCTCGATCAGCGGCAGGTAATGCAGAGGATCGAAGACGACGTCTTCCCGTTCCCAGCTCCGAGGATGGCGGGCGATGTTCTCGCCGCGGCAACCGATCACCACCGCGTCGACATAGCCCCTGACCCAGACGTCCTGATGGCCATAGGCGACCGGCACCGAATAGTCGTTGGTCTTGTAGCGCACCAGCGACTGCGCCGTCACCTTGGCGCTGGCCTGATCACACGCATCGAAAGGCGAAGCCGGCAATGGGCGCATGGCGGCGAGATCGCGCTGCAGCCGTTCTCCGATCGTCTCGCGCTCGCCGCGCAGCCTGTCGCGCTGGCGCTTGCGGCATTGCTCTTCCAGCCAGCCATTGAACGCCTCCCATGTCGCAAACTGCGGGATCGGAACCATGAAGTTGCGCCGGGCATAGCCGACGAGACCTTCGACGCTCCCCTTGTCTTTCCCCTTGCCCGGACGCCCATAGCGATCCCGGATCAGGTAGTGAGATAGAAACCCGCTGAACAGCGCCGCCCGCTTGCGCGTGCCGTCCGTCAGGATCTTCGCCACGAGGCAACGATCGTTGTCGTAGACGATCGATTGCGGCACGGCCCCGAAGAAGGCGAACGCATGGATATGACCATCCACCCAGGCTTCTGATACCGCCGCCGGATAGGCCCGCACATAGCAGCCGTCGCTGTGCGGCAGGTCGAGTACGAAGAAGTGCGCCTTCCGCTCTACCCCGCCAATGACCACCACCGCTTCGCCGAAATCGGCCTGCGCATGCCCCGGCGGATGCGCCAGCGGCACGAACACCTCCTGCCGGCGCTGTTCCCGCTCACGCATGTAGTCCTTGATGATCGTGTAGCCGCCGGTGAACCCGCACTCGTCTCGCAACCGGTCGAACACCCGCTTGGCCGTATGGCGCTGCTTGCGCGGCACCTTAACGTCCTCATCAAGCCAATGATCGATGGTCGGAACGAACGCATCCAGCTTCGGCCGCCGGATCGGCGACCGGCGCTGATAGCCGGGCGGTGTCGAATACGACAGCATCTTGGCCACGCTGTCGCGCGATATGTTGAAATGCTTCGCTGCCTGACGCCGGCTCATCCCTTCCGAGACTGCCAGTCGCACCTTCAGATATAATTCCACGGTGTAGATCCCCTGACCCTCCTGCACTCACTGCAGAAGGGAAATAGGTGGCCGACTTTTACGCCGCCCGCGGCGGGACTATCCCGCCGCTACCGTGGTCGAATTTTGCACCGCCGCTCTCAGGCCTGTTTGCCGGTATGTGCATCGTCATCCTGCCCATACTCGCCATCTATTTCTGGCTCGGCAGCC
>CAZROU010000047.1:0-32388 GCA_964601795.1 uncultured Mesorhizobium sp.
CGGGGTGTGGCAGGCGCAGGTCGTTGTCTTCCTGATATTGTCGCTGATCTGCGCCTATGTCGGAAAACAGATCGTCTGGTCGCAGCGGCGCGATACCGACCAACCGATGCTCAACCAGCGCAGCGAACAGATGATTGGCCGTACCGCCACCTTGACCGAGCCGATCAGGGAAGGTCGCGGGCGCATCCAGCTTGGTGACACGTTGTGGCGCGTTTCAGGGCCTGACCTTCCGATTGGAACACGCGTACGTGTGACCGGAGCGACCGCGACCGATCTGGAACTGACCGTCGAAGCGATCCAGTAAAGGCCGAAAGCCTCAGGTCAGGCGGCGCCGATGCGCAGCAGGTCATGCAGATGCACAAGGCCGACCGGGCGATCGTTCTCAACCACCATCAGCGTCGTTATCGCCGACGAATTTAGGATCTGCAGGGCACTCGCAGCGAGCATTTCCGTACCAATCGCCTTCGGTTTCCTGGTCATCACCTGATCGACGTTCATCGCTAGCAAATCGCCGCCGATCTGGCGCCTTATATCGCCATCCGTGATGATTCCGGCCAGAGTGCCATCATCAGACAAAATTGCGACGCAGCCGAAGCCTTTACCAGACATTTCAAGGATTGCGTCCCGCATACCGGTGCCAGCCCGAACGAGCGGCAGCCTGTCACCGGTATGCATGATGTCGCGGATTTTGGTTAGATTGGCGCCGAGTTGTCCACCCGGATGGAAGGTACGGAAGTGATCGGGCGTAAAGCCCCGCGCCTCCAGCAGCGCAATCGCCAGCGCATCGCCGACGACCAATTGCAATAGCGTAGAAGTCGTCGGCGCAAGCCCGTGCGGGCACGCTTCCGAGACGCGAGGCAGAAGCATCACCACATCAGCCTCACGCGCAAGTGCTGATTTCTGCCCCGCTGTAACTGCGATCAGCGGAATCGAGAAGCGACGCGAATAGGCAATGATGCCCTTCAATTCTGCCGTTTCGCCCGACCATGACAGGGCAATAATGGCGTCGTCGGCAGCAATCATGCCGAGGTCGCCGTGATTGGCCTCAGATGGGTGGACAAAAAAGGCCGGCGTTCCGGTCGAAGCCAGAGTGGCAGCAATTTTCGAACCAATATGCCCGCTTTTACCCACGCCGGTCACGATGACACGCCCGCTAATGCTGGAGATCGTCTGGACAGCTTCGGCAAATGGCGAGGCAAGTCCGTCCTGAAGTGCCTTCACCAGCGCTTCTAGACCGGCTTGGCTGGTGGATACAGTTCTCAGCGCCGATGCGATCGACGCCTGACGATCCGGCTGAGTCTTCTTGGTAGAGGTGCCCGCGCTCATGGCGGATGCGCTTAGCGCGTTGGACTTCGCCTGTCCAATAATTTGCTTTGTCCCAGTGCGCGAAAGACGGCTCTTCAACCCTCCGTTAACCATCCCAATTTACGGTTCGGTAAGCATGGCGCGCCAGCGCCTTTCGAGGTGATAATGCCGCGTCTCCAACCTAAAACCAGAACAGCCGAGCGGACCGGAACGGTCCGCAAGCTGCTTTTGGCGGCAAGTACGCTGTTGCCGATCTCAACCGTTTCAGTTCTGGCGCAGAACCTGGAACTGCGCGGCGAGGTTTCCGAATCTGCGATCCTGAGTGATCAGCAAGCCAAGACACGGGAAATGGCGCAGGCACAAGCGGCTCAAGGAACGACCACCAGTGGTTCGACTTCAGCTATCTACCGTCCATCGAGCGCGGGGATCGTAAGCGACGACACCGACACAGGCATTTCCACCGGAAGCATCTTTGGCGTACAGCAGCCCACCGACGCTTTCGCCGATGACGCAGCCCCGCTGCCGCGTCGTCGCCCGACCAATACATCGTCAGCACCCGAACAGGCCACGACCAGCGAAACCTCGCCACCAGCGCGGGATGAGGATCCTTCGCAGGATCTACCCACCAACAGCCGCGCGACCACTGTCGATGCGGAGGAAGAACTTCGCCTCAATCCTCGCGCCGAGCGCACTGGCGCAATCGAATCCGCTACCAGAGAACAGGAGACGGATCCGTTCGCCCCCACAGGCATCCGCGTTGGATCGTTCACCTTGCGGCCATCGGTCGAGCAAGGCATTACCTCAACGTCAAACGCCGATTCAAGCAATGGCGGGCGCCCGGCAACACTTTCCGAAACCGCTCTGCGCCTCAACGCCATCTCTGATTGGAGCACGAACTCCGCCACCGTTGATGGTTATGTGCTTCTTCGAAAGACCTTGTCGGGCGACGAGGTCGAAGACGCGCGCGGCCGCATTGATACAAATCTCAACATCGACCTCGACAATGAATGGCGAGCAGTCGGTAAGCTGGGATACGAAGCGGCTCCCGAATCCGCATCGTCTCCAGTCGTGATCACCGGTACCACCTCAGAGCCACTGCGACAGACCATCGACGGCAGTCTTGGCATTGAGAAGGATGTCGGCAAGGCGCGCATCGGCCTGACCGGCGCTGTCGAGCGCGATATCTACGGCGACGTCAAGCTTTCAACGGGTGGCCTACTGTCCCAGAAGGAACGCGACTCGACCCTTTACACAGCCACACTTCGTACGGGGTATGAAATATCGCCAGCCTTGACGCCATTTTTGGAGCTCGAGGCGGGGCGACGGCTCTACGACGAGCGTATCGACACCGCAGGCTTCGAGCGGTCGGCAGACCGGCTGGGCGCGCGCGCGGGCCTGGAACTCGACCTTGGCGAAAAGCTGGCCGGTGAATTCTCCGCCGGCTGGCTGCGGGAATCATTTGACGACAATCGCCTTGCCCCAATCTCGGCTGCGACAGTGAATGCCGATCTGAGATGGTCGCCTGAGCGCGACACCACCATCGGCCTGAGAGGCACAACCGCCGTAGAGGGGACGACAACCGCCGGCGAAGGCGGTTCAGTGCTCTATTCGGGTCGCCTTTCAGCCGAACGTCAAATCCGCTCCAATCTGACGGGAACGGCCCTTCTTGGCCTGGACTGGCGTGACTACAGCGGCTCCGACGGCCACGACCTGATCTTCAGCGCCGAAGCGGGGCTGACCTGGTGGCTAAACCGCTATGCGGGCATTACCACGCGCGTCCGGCACGAGACCCTTTCGAGCAACCTGCCGGATCGCGACGCCAAGACCAACAGCATCTATGTCGGCCTGACGCTCAGGCGCTGACCGAACCGGCCGCAGCCTCATCCGGTTGAACGCTGCCGCTGTGGGTGCATTTCGTCCAGCAAGGTGCGAATGACCTCGGACATGTTCTCGTTCATGTCGCTGCGCCACAACGCAAAGGCGACATTCGCCTCGACGAAGCCTTCCGGTGATCCGCAATCGAAGGTGCGGCCGTCGTATTTATAGCCGTAGAACGGTTGCTGCTTGCCAAGCTTCAACATGGCGTCGGTAAGCTGGATTTCGTTACCCGCCCCGCGTTCCTGGCTTTCGAGTATCTTGAAAATCTCGGGCTGCAGGATGTAGCGACCGTTGATGTAGAGATTGGATGGGGCCGTGCCGGGCTTGGGCTTCTCGACCATTTCAGTGACGCGGAAACCCGTATGCGTTTCCTCACCACGCCCGACGATGCCATATTTGTGGGTCTCGGCTGGATCGCACTCCTGCACCGCGATGATGTTGTTGCCCGTCTCTTCGTAGAGCTCGACCATCGCCTTCAGGCAGCTTTTCTGCGATTGCATGATCATATCCGGCAAAAGCAGCGCAAACGGTTCATCGCCAACCAGTTCGCGCGCGCACCACACCGCATGGCCCAAGCCAAGCGGTACCTGCTGTCGTGTAAAGCTTGTCTGCCCAGGACTTGGCTGCAATTTCTGCAAGCGCGAGAGCTGGTCGCCCTTTCCGCGCTGGGCAAGGGTATCGTACAGCTCGAACTGAACGTCGAAGTGATCCTCGATGACGGCTTTGTTGCGCCCCGTTACGAAGATGAAGTGCTCAACTCCGGCCTCTCTAGCCTCATCCACGACATACTGGATGACGGGCTTGTCAACGACAGTCAGCATTTCCTTTGGAATGGCCTTGGTAGCCGGCAAAAATCGCGTGCCGAGTCCAGCTACCGGGAAAACTGCTTTCCTTACTTTTTTCATATTGCCAATTATCCATTCCGTTCTTGTTGGCCTGCCCTACCCTTCGTACCCAGACCTTCCATCGTACACTGTCATGCCGAAATTGAGGAAGGCTGAACGCTTGATCGCGAGAGGCTTGAGCCATCAATCGACAATGTGCATTTTCGTTCCGCCAGGCTTCTATGGTAAACTAATTCCTAACCGAATTCGGCGATCAATGATCTTTCCGACATAGTGAAGGAGGAAAAGATGCCAGTTCGCAACGCCGCAAAAAGCCTTACGCGCGCATTGACCGTAGCAGGCTTGTCCTTCGCCTTGCTTGTGCCGGCTGGCTCTGCCTTCGCGGACGCAGGTTTCCGCCAATGGGTATCGAATTTCCGCGCGACAGCCGTACAAAGTGGCGTATCTGGCAGGGTGTATGACGCAGCCTTTCGCGGTATCACCGACATCGACCCCGTCGTGTTGGAAAAGGCGCGTTTCCAGCCCGAATTCACCGCCCCTGCATGGGACTATTTCGACAATCGCGTCCATGACGAATCGATTGCCACCGGCCGAGAAATGGCGCGTAAATGGAAACCTTGGCTGGACCGGATCGAGCAACGTTTCGGCGTTGACCGCTACGTGCTGCTCGCAATCTGGTCGATGGAATCGAACTACGGCAAGATCCTCGAACGCCAGGACGTCATGCGCAATGTCGTGCGTTCGTTGGCAACGCTCGGCTATGCCGATAGCAAGCGATCGAAATTCGCGCGCACCCAGTTGATCGCAGCTCTGAAGATCCTGCAAACCGGCGATATTGATGAAAGCCATCTTACCGGCTCTTGGGCAGGCGCAATGGGCCATACCCAGTTCATCCCAACGAGCTACCAAGCCTATGCTGTCGACGTGGACGGCAATGGCCGGCGCGACATCTGGAATTCGATTCCCGATGCGCTCGGAACCGCGGCAAACCTCCTGCGCAAGAACGGCTGGCAGAGCGGCAGAACCTGGGGCTACGAGGTAGCACTCCCGCAGGGTCGCAAATTCCCGACAGGATCGATGTCGCTCGACAAATGGCAGGCCCTGGGGGTTACCCGCGCGAGCGGCAAACCATTTAAGGGCGGGTCCGAGCAAGCCGTCCTGAAGCTGCCGGGTGGCCGAGAGGGACCGGCATTTCTGGTGATCAAGAACTTCTCGGTCATCAAGCGTTACAACAACGCCGACAAATACGCGTTTGCCGTCGGCCTTCTTGCCGACCAGATTGCCGGCTACGGTGATCTGGTTCAGGATTGGAATAGACCGTTTACGAAGTTGTCCTTCGAGGAGCGCCAGGAATTGCAGAAGCGCCTGTCCGACCACGGCTACTATAGCGGCAAGTTCGACGGCAAGATCGGTGAAGGTTCCAAGGCAGCGATCATGGCCTTCCAGGCGCAGTCCGGCTTGACCCAGGACGGTCATCCAAGCATGGAAGTGCTTAAGTCGCTGCGCCAAAGGTAGCGCCGGTCTTGCAGAGTGAGAGGTTGATTTGGTTTCGGCACTGCGCATCCGGAATATCCAGTTCCGCACGCCGATCCTGATCGTGGCCTTCGCAGCGCTTCTGGCGCTGTTTGCCGAGGCAATGAACGCGCCCGCGATGGCGCAGGAGCCGCAATATCGCTCGTGGTCGTTGCGTGACCTGTTCAGGCCACGCAAAAGCGAGCGCGTCACACCCCCTGAAGCTATTCCGACGCAGCCACCGAAAGCCCGGGCGCAAACACGCAAGTCGACCGTGCGCAGTGCTCCAGCCGAACCACCAAAACCGATTGTAGAAAAATCCCCCGATGCGCGCACGATCCTGGTAGTCGGCGACTTCATGGCCGGCAGCCTGGCAAAAGACCTTGAAACAGTGTTTGCCGAAAATGCATCCGTCAAAGTGGCCGACCGCAGCAAAGGCTCCTCAGGCTTTGTACGCGACGACTTCTACAACTGGCCCGCAGAAATCGGCACTCTGCTTGAAACCGAAAAACCTGCAGCAATTGTCGTCATGCTGGGCTCGAATGACCGGCAGCAGATGCAGATCGGCGAGGTTCGCGAAGCCCCTCGCTCCGAAGCCTGGACCAAGGAATACGAAAATCGGACCCTCGCTTTCGGCAAGCATATTTCGACCTCCAAGGTACCCTTCCTCTGGGTCGGCATGCCGGCCTTCCGGTCAGGCAAGATGACGTCGGACATGTTGGCATTCAACGAAATCTATCGCGCTTCAGCCGAGAAAAGCGGCGGCGAGTTTGTCGACATATGGGACGGATTTGTCGACGAGAACGGTGCCTTCATCACAAGGGGGCCGGATATCAACGGCCAGCCGGTTACCTTGCGTGCCGACGATGGCATTAATTTTACGCGCGCCGGCAAGCGCAAACTGGCGTTCTACACGGAAAAGCCGTTGCTGAAGATCCTCGGCCTCACATCGCCGGTCGCAACTGCGCCGGCGTTGACGCCGATGGGCCTCTCGGTGGAAACCCCTGCCGAAGCCGCTGTTCCGGTCAATATCGACCGGACGCCACCTATGCTTCTCAACGACCCGGCTCTGGATGGTGGCATAGATTTGCTAGGTGCCGCGCCGCCCAACACCAGCGCGGCCACAGCGAGAAAGATTGTCGGCGGACGCGGCGAACCTGTGCCATCTCCGGGTCGAGCAGACGACTTTTCCTGGCCACAGAAGAAAGCGCCGGAAGCGGCAAAGGATCACGGCGACAAGACCACCGCCATCGTGCGCTGAGCCCTCGGCATTCCAAGGCAATAAGGATCAACGCGGCAGAACGGTCGATCCCATCAGCGCCTCGTCAATGGCGTGCGCGGCCTGTCGACCTTCACGAATTGCCCACACAACGAGCGATTGACCGCGGCGCGCATCACCTGCGGCAAAAAGCTTGTCGACATTGGTGCGATAGTCACGGTCGTTGGCCGCGATATTTTTGGAACGACGAACGTCCGCGACCACCTTGATCCCATCGCCCAATTCGGCAAGCACGCTGTCGACGAATGGTCCCGCAAAACCGATGGCAATGAAGGCGAGATCGGCTCTGATGACGAATTCAGTCCCGGCTATCGGCTTGCGCTTGTCATCAACCTCGCAGCACCGGACGCCGGTCAACTGCCCGTCCTCGCCGATGAACTCAAGCGTCGCCACCTGAAACTCGCGCTCCGCACCTTCGGCTTGCGAAGACGAAGTGCGCATTTTGGTTGCCCAATAGGGCCAAACCGCAAGCTTGTCTTCCTTTTCCGGTGGCTGTGGCCGGATATCGAGTTGCGTGACCCGCACCGCCCCTTGGCGAAACGCCGTGCCGACACAGTCGGAGGCCGTATCGCCGCCGCCAACGACGACGACATGCTGGCCGTTGGCCAAAATCGGCTGAGATCGCCATGCGACCGACTGGATGTCTTCGCCGCCAACACGCCGGTTCTGTTGAACCAGATAAGGCATTGCGTCATGCACGCCTTCAAGGTCATCTCCGGGGATGCCCGCCGGGCGTGGCGTCTCAGAACCGCCGCAATAAAGCACGGCATCATAATCCGCGATGAGTTCCGCTATCGGCTTGTCAACGCCGACATTGACGCCGCAGAAGAAGCTTACGCCCTCACCTTGCATCTGCTCGATGCGACGATCGATGAAGTGCTTCTCGATCTTGAAGTCCGGAATGCCGTAGCGCATCAAACCACCGGGACGGCTTTCGCGTTCATAGACGTGGACTTCGTGGCCGGCGCGGCCAAGCTGCTGGGCCGCCGCCATCCCGGCAGGGCCCGAACCAATGATCGCGACACGCTTGCCGGTCTTGGTCTGGGGTGGATAGGGACGAATGAAACCGGTCTCGTACGCCTTGTCGGCAAGCGCCTGTTCCACTGTCTTGATGGCAACGGGAATGTCCTCAAGGTTCAGCGTGCACGCTTCCTCGCAAGGCGCGGGGCAGATGCGACCGGTAAACTCCGGGAAATTGTTGGTGGAATGCAGGTTACGGATCGCCGTTTCCCAGTCACCATTATAGACGAGATCGTTCCAGTCCGGGATCTGGTTGTGCACCGGGCAGCCCGTTGGGCCATGGCAGAACGGAACGCCGCAATCCATGCAGCGCGCCGCCTGCTTTTCCACTTCGCTGTCCGACAATGGCAGCGTGAATTCACGAAAATGTCTGATGCGATCTGAAGCCGGCTGGTACTTGTGCACCTGCCGGTCGATCTCCAGAAAACCTGTTACCTTGCCCATGCGTATGTCCTTGGACTTGCGTTCGACCTCGCTTTTGTCAGCGGTTGGTCGTGCGTACGGATCGGAAAACCGGGAGACCCCGGCGCAATCAAGCCTCTCGGCTTACCGGCTAGCGCGAACGCGCCTCCGGTTTGTGCCCAACCGGTTTTCGTCGTGCAAGAATGGCGGCTGCGATCGTCGTCATTCCGCCGCCACGCTCATGCGAGCGCGCTCCATCTCAAGCAATGCACGCCTGTATTCGACAGGCATGACCTTGCGGAATTTTGGTCGATAGGCAGCCCAGTTGTCGAGGATTTCGCGTCCTCTCTTCGAACCGGTGTAGTGCACATGGTTCGAGATCAACTGGTAAAGCCGCTCTTCATCATGGCTGGTCATGTCGCCCGATACGTCGACGCGCCCCTTGTGATCGATGTCGCCGCCATGATGATGCAGCTTCTCGAGAATATCGTCCTCTTCCGGCACCGGTTCGAGTTCGACCATCGCCATGTTGCAGCGGTGGGCAAAGTCGCCCGCTTCGTCGAGCACATAGGCAACGCCGCCCGACATGCCGGCCGCGAAGTTGCGGCCCGTCTTGCCGATGACGACGACGACGCCTCCGGTCATATATTCGCAGCCATGATCGCCAACGCCCTCGACGACCGCGACCGCACCCGAATTGCGTACTGCAAAGCGCTCGCCAGCGACGCCACGCAGATAGGCCTCGCCCTCGATTGCGCCGTAGAGCACGGTGTTGCCGACGATGATGGAGTCTTCCGCCACGATCTTGGCTTCATCTGGCGGCCGGATGACGATGCGCCCGCCCGAGCGGCCCTTGCCGACGTAGTCGTTGCCGGCCCCGATCAGTTCGAACGACACGCCACGCGTCAGGAATGCGGCGAAGGATTGACCCGCCGTGCCGGTCAGCTTGACCGAGATCGTATCCTCGCGCAGGCCCTTGTGCCGGAAGCGCTTGGCGACTTCGCCCGACAGCATCGCACCTGCGGAACGATCCACGTTGCGGATAGGCAGTTCGATGGTCACGGCCTGCTTCGCTTCGAGCGCAGGCTTCGCCAGTTCGATCAGCTTGCGGTCGAGCACATCATCGATCGGATGCTTCTGCCGTTCGGTCCAATGGGTCTTATCCTGGGATGCTTCCGGCTTATGGAACATCCTTGAGAAATCAAGGCCCTTGGCCTTCCAATGCTCGACCAGCGCGCGCTTTTCCAAAAGATCGGTGTCGCCGATAATCTGGTCGATGTGGGTGAACCCCATCTCGGCAAGCAGTTCGCGCACTTCTTCGGCAACGTAGAAGAAGTAGTTGATGATATGCTCCGGTGCGCCCTTGAAACGCTTGCGCAGCACAGGATCCTGCGTCGCGATGCCGGTGGGGCACGTGTTCAGGTGGCACTTGCGCATCATCACGCAGCCGGCCGCAACCAGCGGCGCGGTCGCAAAACCGAACTCGTCTGCACCGAGCAGCGCGCCTATGATCACGTCACGCCCGGTCCGCAGCCCGCCGTCAACCTGCAACGCCACGCGGGAACGCAAACCATTGAGCACAAGCGTCTGGTGGGTTTCTGCCAACCCGACTTCCCAAGGGCTACCCGCATGCTTCAAGGAGGTCAGCGGAGAAGCACCGGTACCACCATCGTAACCTGAGATGGTTATGTGATCGGCCCGCGCCTTGGCCACGCCAGCGGCGACGGTGCCGACGCCTACTTCCGAAACCAGCTTGACCGATACATCCGCTGCCGGGTTGACGTTCTTCAGGTCATAAATGAGCTGCGCCAGGTCCTCGATCGAGTAGATGTCGTGGTGTGGCGGCGGCGAGATAAGGCCAACGCCTTGCATCGAGTGACGCGTCTTGGCGATGGTGGCATCGACCTTGTGGCCGGGGAGCTGACCGCCTTCACCGGGCTTGGCGCCCTGTGCCACCTTGATCTGCATCATATCGGAATTGACGAGATATTCGGTCGTTACGCCAAAACGACCCGACGCAACCTGCTTGATTGCCGAACGCTCCGGATTCTTGCTGCCGCCGGGCAGCGGAAGATAACGGTCGGGTTCCTCGCCGCCCTCGCCGGTATTCGACTTGCCGCCAATCTTGTTCATGGCAACCGCAAGCGTCGTGTGTGCCTCTCTCGAGATCGAACCGAATGACATGGCGCCAGTCGAGAAACGCTTGACGATTTCGGCAGCCGGCATGACCTGGTCCAGCCGTATCTTCTTGCGGCCCACCTCTTCGGCGGTCCTGATCCTGAATAGCCCACGTATCGAGTGGGCATTCGCGACGGCGTCGTTGACCTGTTCGGAGAAAGCCTTGAAAGTTTCCCATGAACCTTGGCGAACAGCATGCTGTAGCGTTGCAACCGCATCAGGCGTCCAGGCATGAGCCTCGCCACGCATGCGGTACATGTACTCGCCTCCAACATCGAGCGAGTTGCGCAACACCGGATCGTCGCCGAACGCGGCCTGGTGCCTCGCTACCGTCTCTGCCGAAATCTGTTCGAGCCCGACGCCCTCGATCAGCGTAGCAGTGCCGGTGAAGTACTTGTCCACGAAATCGGTCTTCAGCCCAATGGCATCGAATATCTGCGCACCGCAATAGGACTGGTAGGTCGAGATGCCCATCTTGGACATCACCTTGAGAATGCCCTTGCCGATCGACTTGATATAACGGGTCACCAGTTCGTGTGCGTCCACCTCGGGCGGAAACGCGCCATTGGTGTGCATGTCCGTCAGCGTGTCGAACGCAAGATAAGGATTGATCGCCTCCGCGCCATAGCCGGCAAGGCAACAGAAATGATGAATTTCACGCGGTTCGCCGGATTCGACAACCAAGCCGACCGAAGTACGAAGGCCCTTGCGGATCAGGTGGTGATGAACCGCTGCTGTCGCCAACAGTGTCGGAATGTCGATGCGATCCGGGCCGATCTGGCGGTCGGATAGTATGATGATGTTGTAGCCGCCGGCCACCGCAGCTTCCGCGCGCTCGCACAGCCGTTCGATGGCCGCCGGCATGCCAGCGGCACCTTCGGTCGCGGCATAGGTAATGTCGATCGTCTTGGTGTCGAAGCGCTCTTCGGTGTGACCAATGGAGCGGATCTTCTCGAGATCCGCATTGGTCAGGATCGGCTGGCGCACCTCTAGCCGCTTGCGCCGGGACGAGCCGATCAGATCGAAGATGTTCGGCCGCGGTCCGATGAAGGAGACGAGGCTCATCACCAGCTCTTCGCGGATGGGGTCGATCGGCGGGTTGGTAACCTGCGCGAAGTTCTGCTTGAAATAATTGTAGAGCAGCTTCGGCTTGTCCGACATCGCCGCAATCGGCGTATCGGTGCCCATTGAGCCGACCGCTTCCTGGCCGGTCGTCGCCATTGGCGACATCAGAAGCTTGAGATCTTCCTGCGTGTAGCCGAACGCCTGCTGGCGGTCGAGCAACGAAACGTCCTTGCGCAATGCACGCGGCTCGACCGGATTGAGGTCTTCCAGAATAAGCTGTGTGTTGGCGAGCCACTTCTTGTAGGGATGCTTCGTCGCGATTTCCGACTTGATCTCCTCATCGGAAATGATGCGCCCCTTGACCAGGTCGATCAGAAGCATACGTCCCGGCTGCAGTCGCCACTTGGTGACGATCTTGTCTTCCGGCACCGGCAATACGCCAGCCTCGGAGGCCAGGATCACGCGATCATCATCGGTAACCATGTAGCGCGCCGGGCGCAGTCCATTTCGGTCCAGCGTGGCTCCAATCTGGCGCCCGTCCGTAAAGACCACGGCTGCGGGTCCGTCCCACGGCTCCATCAGGGCGGCGTGGTATTCGTAGAAAGCCTTGCGGTCGTCATCCATGAGCTTGTTGCCGGCCCAAGCTTCCGGGATCAGCATCATCATCGAATGAGCAAGGCTGTAACCGCCCTGGAACAGAAACTCGAGTGCGTTGTCGAAGCAAGCCGTATCCGATTGGCCTTCATAGGAAATCGGCCACAGCTTCGAGATGTTGTTACCAAACAACTCGCTGTCGACCGACGCCTGTCGGGCAGCCATCCAGTTGTTGTTGCCGCGAACCGTGTTGATCTCGCCATTGTGCGCAACCATGCGATAGGGGTGCGCAAGCTTCCACGATGGGAACGTGTTGGTTGAAAAGCGCTGATGCACAAGGATCAACGCGGTCTCAAAGCGCAGATCGTTGAGGTCCTTGTAGTAAGGGCCAACCTGGTTAGCGAGGAACATGCCCTTGTAGACAATGGTACGCGCCGAGAGCGACACGCAGTAGGCTCCGGTGTCCCGGTTCTGATTCTCGGCGTAGATGCGGCCTGAAATTACCTTGCGCAGGAGATAGAGTCGCGCTTCGTATTCTTCGTCATCGTCGATATCGGGTGTGCGGCCGATGAAGACCTGACGATGGAAAGGTTCGGCCTCCAAAATTTCCGGTGCCCTGGACAATGAAGAATTGTCGACAGGCACATCCCGGAAACCAAGCAGAGGCAAGCCTTCGGACTGGGCGGACTCGGCAATTATCTCGTCGATATGCAAGCGCAGAGCGCTGTCCTGCGGCATGAACCAATGGCCGACGCCATACTGGCCGACAGGCGGCAGATCGACACCTTGCTTGGCCATCTCCTCACGAAAAAAGCGGTCGGGAATCTGAACCAGCACGCCGGCGCCGTCACCTACCAAAGGATCGGCCCCAACCGCACCCCGATGCGTCAGGTTGTCGAGCATCAACAGCCCGTCTTGGACGATCTGGTGCGACTTCACGCCCTTCATGTGGGCAATAAAGCCAACTCCGCAGGCATCATGTTCGTTGCGAGGATCGTAAAGACCCTGCGCATTCGGCAGGCCGCCGCCGGGAGTCGTACGTTTGACGCCGCTGGCCTTGATCTGCGCGGCCGGCTCAACATCCGTCGTCACAGAAGGCGTCACGTACGTCATCGTCGTCTTCCTCCATTCAGCGCCGGAGAGGCGCCCGGTTGCTTTGGGAAGCTTCTCGCCCCCAATTTTTCAGTCTTGCAGCCCGTCTTGCGAAAACCTGGCCGAACTCTGTGGCCCGAATGGAATACCGCTGGCGGCAGCAGCCGGAATGGCACTTCACCATACGCCAATCCGCCTAGCCTTTGCGCAAATAAATAAGACAGCATTACTGTCCTAAATTTCCTATGACAGAATTCCGGAAACCGCACAAGACCGTTTCGTAAAAAATGCCGAAGGGAGACGATCGAAAATTGCGCAGATGGTCGCAGTTCGGTAATTTTCGAACATTGCAAGGGAATGGCTGGCTTCATGGGAACCACATGGGCTGGCCCTTGCACGGCAAGCGAAAAGTTGGTCAACCTCGCCACGATTTTCCACGCAATGGACCGACAAATGTTATTCGCTTCCGACAATTGGGCCGGTGCCCATCCCGCGATCGCAGCCCATTTATCAGCCAATGCGGGCGGCTTCTCCACCGCCTATGGCGACGGCGCATTGGACAAGGTGGTCTACCAGCGCTTCAATGAGATCTTCGAGCGGGAAGTGGCCGTCTTCTTTGTCGCAACGGGCACCGCGGCCAATTCACTCTCGCTGACAGTTTACAACAGGCCCGGTGGCATCTCCTTTTGCCACCGCGAAGCGCACGTCATCGAGGACGAATGCGGCGCACCGGAATATTTCTCCGGCGGATCGCGTCTCCATGCGGTGGACGGTCCGCTCGGCAGGATCGATCCGGCAAACCTGGAAAAAGCGCTTGGCCGCCTCACTCCGGAATTCGTGCATGCAGGACGACCTATGGCGGTCTCCATAACACAATCTACAGAGGCAGGAACTGTCTATAGCCTCGGCGCCATAGAAGCTATTTCTGCGATCGCAAAACGACACTCGGTTCCCTTGCACCTCGACGGCGCGCGCTTTGCCAATGCGCTGGTTTCACTCGACACGACGCCGGCAGAAATGACCTGGAAACGTGGCGTCGATATTGTGTCCTTCGGTGGCACCAAAAACGGTTGCTGGTGCGCCGAGGCGGTGGTGGTGTTTGATCTGGACAAGGCCCGAGAACTGGCTTTCCTGCGCAAACGCGCCGCGCAGCTCTTCTCGAAATCGCGCTTCATCGCCGCTCAGTTCGACGCATACTTTCAAAACGATCTTTGGCTGGATACCGCCAGGCATTCAAACGCGATGGCGTCTCGACTGGCCAACGCTATCAAGGCATCAAAAGTTGGGCGGCTTGCCTGGGCGCCTGAAGCGAATGAAGTCTTTGCCATTATTAAGAGGGATGACGCCAAGAGGCTGCAGGGATCAGGTGCGGCATTCTACGATTGGCATTCGCCGGCTAGTTTTTCCGGACAAATCGGCGAAGACGAGGCGCTCTACCGTTTCGTCACCAGCTTCGCGACAACGGTCGACGAGGTCGACCGCTTTGCCGGGGAAATTGGCGCTTAGCACGTCGGGAGAAACAAAAGGCGGCGCCTCGCGACGCCGCCCTTCTCTCGGGAGGATGAGAGAATTTTTAGTGTGCAGCAGCCTTTGCTTCGATCTGCTTGGCCTTGGCCGGAGCCGAAGTGATCGCAATCTTGCGCGGCTTCAACTCCTCGGGAATGTTGCGCTTGAGGTCAACGAACAGAAGACCGTTTTTCAACTCGGCGCCGAGAACGTCGACATGGTCGGCAAGCTGGAACCGGCGCTCGAACGAGCGAGAGGCAATACCGCGGTAAAGCAGCTCGGAGCTCTCGCCCTCGGTGCCTTCCTTGCGCTCACCCTTGACCGTCAGCACATTGCGGTGTGCTTCGATCGAAATCTCGTCATCGGAGAAGCCGGCCACCGCCATGGAAATACGATAGGCGTCGTCACCGGTCTTTTCGATATTGTAGGGCGGATAGGTCTGCGCACCTTCAGGCTGGGCAAGCGAATCCAGCATGGTGAAGAGGCGATCGAAGCCTACGGTCGAACGATAAAGGGGGGAAAAATCAACATGACGCATGGTGTGTTCTCCTGTCGAGCAACAATGTTTGCGTTGTGGTCCGACCAGAAACCCTAACGGCGTTTCCTGAACCAGCGGTCCCGACATCGGCGACCGCAAGGATCATTTGGGTGCGCCACCCAACGGTTTCAAGGCTCTTTTTCAAGGCTGGCATCGTGATGCGATGAACGCACGATGAACCGGTCGCTCAAAGCTTGTTCAGCCTCACATCGCTACTCCTGGGGACAACGGAAGAGCGGATCAGATCAGCCGCACCGTGCCGAGCCGGGTGTAACGTCCCTTCCTCCCGGATCGACAAGGCCGGGAGCGCGCCTTCGGGCGGCTTCCGGCCTTACACTGGAAATCCTTTGCAATTCACGCATTTGCTTTCTATCACCGTGCGGATGCCTCGCTAGCCGGACCGAGACCCTTACGACGCTCCTAAAGAGACGGGCCAAAGCGCCGAATGACGGACCTTTTCTTCCATACGCCCGACAATCCATTACCCGACAATGCAACGGCAGGTTTCCTGACCGCGCATGACGGTCGAAAAATTCGCTACGCGCGCTTCGCACCGGCCAGCCGCCCGGACAATGGCACCGTCGTGCTTTTGCAAGGCAGAAACGAGTGCATAGAAAAGTACTTCGAAACGATCGCCGATCTGTCTGCAAAGGGATTTGGGGTCGCAACCTTTGATTGGCGCGGGCAAGGCGGGTCAGACCGGCTACTGCGCAATCCGCAACGCGGCTACGTCAAGAGCTTCCGCGACTACGCCTCGGACCTGGAACAATTCTTCGAAGAAATCGTACTGCCCGATTGCCGAGGCCCCTACTACATCCTTGCGCACTCAACAGGTGCTCTGGTGGCGCTTCTTACGGCGTCTTCGATGGTCAACCGGGTCCAGCGCATGGTGTTGTTGACGCCATTTCTCGGCATTCCCGGACAACGCGTTTCAATGGCAAGAATCCGGCTCGTCACCACGATCCTCAGCCTGTTCGGCCTCGGCCGGCTGTATGCGGCATGGGGCCCGCGCCCCAAACAATCGGTGCCTTTCGAAACCAACAATCTGACGTCGGATGCAGTGCGATATCGGCGCAATGTTTCGATCTATGAAGCGCATCCGCAACTTGCTCTTGGTGGCCCGACAATCCGCTGGCTACGCGCAGCAAGTTCGGCGGCCATCGCCGTCAGCGACCAGGAGTTCATGGCCAACATCCGCATACCGACGTTGATCATTGCAGCAGGTGCAGACACCGTCGTTTCGACCAAAGCGATTGCCTCATATGCAAGGCATCTTAGGCTGAGTTCGCTCCTGACCATTGACGGCGCGCGCCACGAATTGCTCCAGGAGGCAGATCTCTATCGCGAGCAGGCGCTCGCAGCGTTCCATGCCTTCATTCCGGGGACAGACGGCAGCGCCTCTTAGCTGAACAATCAGCCTCTGAGCGCAGCCATCGCCGCCGAGTGGAGTTCCGGCGTCGCTGCTGCGAGGATATCGCCCCCTTGTTCGGCGGGCTTGCCTTCAAAGGTGGTGATGACTCCGCCGGCCTTTTCGATGATCGGGATCAATGCCACGATGTCGTATGGCTTCAAGCCCGGATCGGCAACGACGTCGACATTGCCCGCAGCGAGCATGGCAAAGGCGTAGCAGTCAGTGCCATAGCGGGCCAACCGCACCTTTCGTTCGAGATCGTCGTAGCTGGAACGCATCTGCCCCTGGAAAAGCGACGGCGTCGTGGTGAACAGGATCGCCTCTGACAGTTGCGTCGTCTTGCGCGTCGCCATTTGGCGCGGCCCGCCCGGCCCCTCATAGTGCGATCCGGAAGCGTTGGCGTAGTAAAGTTCACCGGTGAAGGGTTGCGACATCAATCCGGCAACTGCATCGCCATCGACCGTAAGGCCGACCAGCGTTCCCCAAACAGGCACGCCGGAAATGAAGGCCCGGGTTCCGTCGATCGGGTCGATGATCCACACATACCGGCTCGAGAGATTTTCGCTGCCGTGCTCTTCACCCAAGATGCCGTGGTCGGGAAATTGTGCGTTGATGAGCGCCCGGATCGCCCGCTCCGCTTCCTGATCCGCCGCTGTAACCGGATCGAATCCGCCGGCCAGCTTGTTATCCACCGCCCCTTGGCTGCGGAAACGCGGCAAGGTCTCGGCTGCCGCGACATATGCAAGCCGCCGAATGAAGTCGGTTGAGATATCCAAAGCTGTCTCCCGAAAAGCACCAAGGCCAAACCGCCGGTTTCAGCCTTGTCATATCAAGATCGTGGCTGGAATGTCACGCACCGAACGCCTGCGTCAATTTCCTTCCGGCGCTGCAGGCCGTGATCGCTTGACATTTGTGCAGCGCACAATAGGCTCATTTTCGGACAGGGTTGCCTGTCCATGCCCTCCTTGGGCGTTTCCTCCCTAGACTCAAGACCGCGTCGTGCAAACGATGCGGTCCTTTTTTATCTCGCGCAGCCTATTCTGCTGCCAGAGGAAGGTCGAGGAAATGATAGTCGGGGATAGCCATAAGGTCGGCACAGAAATGCGCCATGTCCCGGGCAAGCACGTCAAACCGGGAGGTTTTCTGCAAGGTCTTCTCATCCATGTAGAGACCGCGGTTCACTTCAATCTGGAGTGCATGCAGGTGCCGCACTGGTCTTCCATAATGCTCCGTGATGAAGCCGCCAGCGTAAGGTTTGTTATGGGCGACGGTATAGCCCATTGCCGATAGAAGGTTGATCGCGGTCTCCGTCAACGCGGCCGATGCCGATGTGCCGAAACGGTCGCCGACAATGAAATCAGGCCTGAATCCGTTTTCGCCTACCCGAATGCTGGCCGGCATCGAGTGACAATCGATAAGGATCGCAAAGCCGAATGCTGCATGGGTTCGGGCAAGCAGCCGCTTCAGCGTTTCATGAAACGGCTTGTAGACAAGCTCGATGCGCGCAATCGCCTCTGCCAGCGGCAAGCGGCCGGAATAAATGTCGAGTCCCTCACCCACCAGCTTCGGCACGGTTCCCAGACCACCCGCAACACGCGCCGAACGGATGTTGCAATAAGGCGGCACCGGTTCGGCAAACATGCGCGGATCGAGTTCCCACGGCTCCCGATTGACGTCCAGATAGGCGCGCGGAAAATTCGCGGCCAGCATCGGTGCACCTAGCATGATCGCGCCGCCGAACAACTCGTCGACATAGCAATCCTCGGACCGGCGGATGGAATTGCGGTCTAGCCGCGCCATCGCCAGGAACCGCTCGGGATAATACCGACCACTATGCGGGGAACTGAAAATGAACGGAACGCGCTGCTCCGCCCTCGCGCGGACTTCAAAGGGTCGGACGACCGAAAAATCCTCGGCGGGTGAGGTCACCGGGATTGGACCCGTAAGCAGAGACACATCATCCTCAAAAACTGCCATCTTGAATGCGATGTGTCCAGCAACTCGGCGGTCTAGCCGGTTTTGGCCTCGGGTTCTTTCACATGAACGTTCACTTGATCTTTACCGCCGCGCTTTCATATAGAGGATGGTTAACGGGCCAGCCGGGGGCGGTCCGGGGCGGGTGATTCGGACGGAACACGATGGCACGCATTCTTCTTGCGGAAGACGACGACGATATGCGCCGTTTCCTGGTCAAGGCGCTGGAACGCGCCGGCTACCAGGTCAGCGACTTCGATAATGGCGCAAGCGCCTATGAGCGGCTGCGCGAGGAGCCGTTCTCGCTGCTGCTGACCGATATCGTCATGCCGGAGATGGACGGCATAGAGCTTGCCCGCCGCGCAACCGAAATCGATCCTGACCTCAAGGTGATGTTCATCACAGGTTTTGCAGCCGTCGCGCTCAACCCCGATTCAAAGGCCCCGAAGGACGCAAAGGTTCTTTCCAAGCCTTTCCATCTGCGTGATCTCGTCAACGAGGTCGAAAAGATGCTTCAGGCCGCCTGATCTTTTCGTTTCCCGCTATTGACGTCCCGGGGCAAAAGTGGTGTATGCGCGGCTTCGGATGGGCGTATAGCTCAGCGGGAGAGCACTACGTTGACATCGTAGGGGTCCCAAGTTCGATCCTTGGTACGCCCACCATCCAACCTTCTGAAAACATTGCAGGAATTCCGCCAGTAAACGGCGGAACTGAAATCCTCCACAGGTTCAACAAACCTGTGTGGACCGTTCCGTCCTGCTCAGGAGGTGACAGATGCCTCGGCGTACTGACGAAATGAGTCGAAAGCCACATCTAGCCTCACATGGCGAAAAGGTGCTCGCTTGGAGAAAGCGGATACTGAACAACTATGATCGGTTGAGAGCCGATCTCAATGTGGCCTGCTCCACTACTACATGTCTCGCGAAAGCGGAAACCGGTTTCGGGAGACATGCATAAAATCAAAAAGCTAAAGCGTGTGAAGCGAATCTGAAAGATCGCGACACGCTTTAGGCAGGTCCGCCAGAAATCTGGCACCCAATCCGGACCACTTTCACCAGACCACGTCAAACCACCGGAACTGTAGAGCGTTTCATCGTTAGCTGGAAATGGCAGGCCTTCGTGATGGGCAGGCCAAAGCGGCATATTCACTTCCGATCCCGCGGTCTCCTCAGATGCGTGGCGGAAGAGAGTGGGAGTCGAACCCACCAAGGACCGTCTCGCGGCCCTTCCCGGATTTGAAGTCCGGACGCCCCACCGGGGACGCATCTCTTCCAGTTGCATCGGTTGTTCCTGCTGGATCAGCTGTTTTGTGCGCTCCAAAAAGATCGAGTCGATTCTTGTTGATCCGGCGCAGGTCCCCACGGCGGAAGGTCACGCCGTGACGATCAAGAAATTCAAGAATTTGGATCGTTACCTTGCGACCATTGTCGAGCCTGTCGCGCATAGTCGCAACAGCGAATTGGCCGTCGCTGGAAGCTTCGCTGATTTCGCGCGCAATGCCAACGATTTCAGCGATCGTGCCGCGTAAAAGGAAGTGGTCGCGATCGATTTCGACTACGCGTCCCATCCGGCCGAGGCGTTTGAGCAGGTCTCTAACCTCGGCCTCACGAACGCCCTTGCTCTCGACTATGTCGCGGACTCGCGGCGGTCGAAAGCGCGCCGCACCGCCAAGCATCGGCCTGATTATTCCCCAGAGTACCGCATCCTGCGGCGTCAGTTGAACGATATGGTCCGGCGACTTCACCCAGGTGCCGTCCATGGCAACATGACCGGAATCAGTCAGTTCTCGTAACGCGGCAATGAATGCCGGCGCCGATAGTCGGGGCTCGATATGCAGGCGAAGCCGCTCGACGCCGATCCCCGGCAGAACTGGATTGTCCGCATGGAACTGTTCCAATCGATCAGTAACCGCCTGCCGAAAACGTGCCCATGCCGCCGCTGCCAGTGCCATGGTCTTGCCGCCGGCACGCAGGCGCTTCAGATCGAGGCGGTCCGCCATGGCATCAATCTGTTGGGGCAAAAGCGCGAAATCCTGCTGAAAGCTGTCAATGTCGACATGGTAAGGCGGGCCTTCCAGCAATCGCGCCAGAACCTTTTCCGGGGTATCGGACAAATATGCTTGCAGTTGAACCATCCGCTCCGGCGTACGCCGTCTGCGGCCGGGCGCACGCAGATCGAGCAACACGCCCCCCCCAATGGTGCGCTGTGCGCTCGTATCACGTATCACGAACCGATCGCCGGAGGTCATGGGGACCGGGCGCTCCAGGACGAGTTGCACAAACCCTTCTTCGCCGGGAGATATCGGTTGCTCGCCGAGCAGTACGATGCGGGCGCCGACTTCCAGTGCAGCATGGTGAAGCCGAACCGGCATCCACTGGGGCAAGGGCTTCGTCTCCGACCGCAACACGCGCAAGCGCGCATCAATGCGGTCGCACGGCGCATGGATGTCCGGGTTTACCACCATATCGCCACGGGATATGGCGTCCTTGGCAACGCCCTCGCCTGCCAGATTGAGCGCACAACGGTCACCAGTGACGCCACGGTCGACCTTCATGTTCTGGGCCCGGATGCCCCGCACACGCGCAGGCAAGCCTGTGGGACTTACGATCACATTGTCGCCAACCGTCACCGAGCCCGACAGCACAGTTCCAGTCACCACCGTCCCGACGCCCGTAAGCGAGAACGACCTGTCCACCGCAAGCCGGAACGCACCGTCGCGTAGTCCGCTCTCCTGCCGCGTGCGGGCGGCAAAGACCAGATGGTCGCGCAATTCCGCAATGCCCATCCCGGTTACGGACGAAACGGAGATGATTTCGGAATTCGCCAGCGCCGTTCCGAGGAGGACATTGGAAATCTCGTTGCGCACGGCGGCGAGCCTGTCGGGTCCGACGAGATCGGTTTTGGTGAGGGCGACAATCCCATCGCAAACACCGAGCAGATCGAGGATAGCGATATGCTCACGGGTTTGGGGCATGACCCCGTCGTCGGCGGCCACAACCAGGACGGCGAAGTCGATGCCGGTCGCACCGGCAAGCATGTTGCGGACGAAACGCTCATGCCCCGGCACATCGACGAAACCGATAGTCAGACCGTCAGCCGCAGGCATGTAGGCAAAACCGATGTCAATCGAAATGCCCCGCGCCTTTTCTTCCTTCAACCGATCCGTATCAACCCCGGTCAATGCGTGAACCAGAGAGGTCTTGCCGTGATCGATATGACCTGCCGTGCCGACGATCATGTCACCGGCTCCGAAAAAGGCTCAGCAGCAATCCGGCGTGCGCTAGCCGCCTGTGCGACCGTCAGTGAGGGCTGCACCGTTTCAATGAATGGAGGTTTACCGCCGTCCAACTGCGCCCGGATCGACGGTTCATCGTTTTGCGCATACCCGGGCAACCGTCCGAAAGCGCTCATTTCCGCACCCCCGACAGCTCAAGATGCGAGAGATTGGACGTGAAGGCAGCGATATCCTCAAGGCATCGCAGGTCGAAGATCAGCGTCTGATCTGCGATACGTCCGATGACAGGAATGGGGAGTGTGCGGAATGCCGCTGCCAAGCTGGCGATCGCCTGCCCGCTTGCCTTCGGATCGGCAGGACGTATCGCAAGACCGAAGCTGGGAACGGTTTCGAGCGGCAGCGCGCCCGATCCGATCTGGCTTGCGCAAGCAGCCACCTCGACGGCGAATCCCCCGCCAACGGACGCCGCCAGGGCAGGCGCGATCTTATGTGCAAGGGACTCGATCTCGGTTGAGGACCGTGTCAGATGCCGCAATGTAGGCAACCGCTCCGCCAACTGCTCAGGGTGAAGATAGAGGCGCAGCGTCGCCTCAAGCGCTGCCAGCCTGATCTTGTCGACACGCATAGCCCGCTTCATCGGATTGCGATTGATGCGCGCGATCAGTTCCTTGCGGCCGATGATGAAGCCGGCCTGCGGTCCACCCAACAGCTTGTCACCGGAGAATGTAACGATGTCGGCACCTTCGCGAATGGCGTCGGCCACGGTCGGCTCCTTCGAAAGACCGAAGCGCGACAGATCGACAAGCGTCCCCGACCCGAGATCGTTGACCAGAAGGATGCTGTGCTCTTTCGCAAGCAAGGCCAGTTCGGGGGCGGGGACCTCCTTCGTGAAGCCCTGTATGCGATAGTTCGATGTATGCACTTTCAGCAGCAGGCCCGTATCAGGCCCTATCGCCCGGGCATAGTCACGTAAATGGGTGCGGTTGGTCGTCCCGATTTCAAGAATGCGTGAGCCCGCAGCGGCGATGATATCGGGCATGCGAAATGCGCCGCCGATTTCGATCAGCTCGCCTCGTGAGATAATCGCATCGCGGCCGCTGGCGAGGGTATTGAGCGTAAGCAGCACTGCTGCGGCATTGTTGTTGACGACGGTGGCGTCTTCCGCACCCGTCAGTTCGCTAAGGAGCCCGCGAACAAGCTCGTCTCGTTCGCCGCGGCTGCCCTTGTCAAGGTCGAATTCGAGCGCAGTCGGGTTCCGCATGGCTCGTATTGCCGCCTCGATGGCCTCTTCCGCCAGAACGGCCCTGCCGAGATTGGTGTGAAGAACTGTGCCGGTCAGATTGAAAACCTGCCGAATCCGAGGCGCAGCACGCGCTTCGAGACGAGCAATCGCCTTGCTCAGGATATCGTCCATCGCTGGAACGGACTCGTTAACGCCGCGCCCATCAGCCTCTCGCATCGCGTCACGCAAGGATTGGAGGCTTTCGCGAAATGCCGCCACAACCTGCGCATGGCCAAACAGCTTGACGGCGACGACTGCATCGTCCAGGCGAAGCAACTGGTCGACCGAGGGAAGTCGCCGCTGCGGCAATGTGATTGCGCCGGAAGCCATGGCGTTCAGTAACCGATCAGAAATGGGGGATCAACCCGCCCGACGGAACCGAGCATAAGCGATAGAGCGCGCCGGAGAACCTATCGTTCAGGGGCCGACGACTACCTCGACGCGGGGGTCGCCGGCATGGACGCTCCCGACGATACTGGCTCGAGGAAACCCCGCCGATTGCACGGCCAGCAAGACATCTTTCGCCTGTCCGTCGGCACAGGCGATCAGCAGTCCCCCCGATGTCTGCGGATCAGTCAGCAGGTTCCGGTGCCAGTCTGGCAAGCCGTCCGGAAGTGATACGCTGTCTCCATAACTGGCCCAGTTGCGAATGGATGCGCCTGTTATAAATCCCTCGCGGGCGAGAGCTTCCGCCTGCTGGAAGAAAGGCACATCCCGATCCTTCAGGCGGATGGTGAGATTCGATCCCCGCGCCATTTCGAGCGAGTGGCCAAGCAGGCCGAAACCGGTGACATCGGTGATGGCATGGACATGAGGCAGCTTGGAAAGCTCACTTCCTATCCGGTTGAGCTTGGTGGTGGACGCGATCATCTCATCATAGCCGGCGCGATCGAGGCGGCTCTTCTTGATGGCCGCGGAGTAGATGCCGACGCCAATACCCTTGGTGAGGATGAGTGCATCGCCCGACTGTGCGCTCTTGTTGCGGCGAACCTGCTGCGGGCTGCAAATGCCGATCACTGCCAGGCCATAAATGGGTTCCGGAGCATCGATCGAATGGCCGCCGGCAATGGGTATGCCCGCCTCAAGGCAAACAGCACGGCCGCCGGCGAGAATTTCGCGCACCGATTCAACCGGCAATTTCGACAACGGCATTCCTAGGATTGCAAGCGCCATGATTGGCGTTGCTCCCATCGCATAGATGTCGGAAATCGCATTGGTCGCGGCGATGCGACCAAAATCGCGCGGATCATCGACCATCGGCATAAAGAAATCGGTGGTCGCGACGACGCACGTCTTGTCGTCCACCTGCCAGACGGCCGCGTCGTCGCCTGTCTCGGTCCCGACAAGCAGTTGGGCAAACGGCGTTTCGGTCTGGCCACCAAGCAACTCCTGGAGAACGGACGGGGCCAGCTTGCAACCGCAGCCGCCGCCATGCGCCAGTTCAGTTAACCGCACAGGTTCGCCCGATCCCGGCAGCGGCACGTTCTGGTCATTCATTTCTCGTCTCCCTGATTGCCATTGCGCGCTGGCTGGGTTTGGTAGGCTTGGCTACTGGCACCGCACCCGCCGGGTCGCATCGATCCGGCGGGTGTGGTGCAATTCAGTCTCAGATCGCGGTCGACTTGATCGTGTAGCTGACTTTGTCGGGATCGAGCGAATCGACCAGTGTTCCGCCGATCTCGGCCTGCGGGTACATCAGGAACGCCACCTTGTGAGATGATCCTGGCAAAACAAGGTCATGGCCGGTGTTGTAGGCAAGCCAGTTGCCTTCCCACGCTCCGAACAATTTCTCGCGAACGGCAACGACTGCCGGCGAGTCGATCGCATTGTCGCGCGGAGGCTCTTCCAACATGACCTTCCGCACGTCAGCCGGATCGGCAGCCACCCAACCCTGTCCAGACAGATAAACCTCGGCACGGCAATGCTGGGCCTTGCTGACGATGTCGGAATTGGCGCCAAGGCTCTTGTAACCGAACCGGGAAGGCGCGACCCGAACACCATAGATGTCGCGGGCCGGCACTCCGGAGGCCCTGGCCAGTCCCACGAAAAGTGCGTTCAGATCGGCGCATTTACCGCCGCGACCGCCGGTTTCCAGTAGCGCCACGACATCGCCTGTACCGCAACCGCGCACGTCGCCGTCGCGGTGGCAATTCTCGAGGACCCACTCATAGATCGCCTTCGCCTTGGCACTATCATCGTTCAGGCCTTTGGTAATCTCATCGGCGATCTTCTTGACGATGCCATCCGTCGGCACCAGATCCGTGGCAGCCAGATATAGCTGTCGTTCGCTATCACTCAGATTCTGCTTGCCGCTGGATTCCGTTCCTGCGACCGACCGATCCCGCATCCTGACTGTGTTCTCGACTTCAAGAACAGCCGGCGAACCGCCATTCGCGAATGTAGCGTGGAGCAGCTTCGTGCCGCTTGCCGGGTCGGTCACAATGGTTGCCGACACCGCATTGCCGGTCCACTTCTCGCCCATCGGCTGCATCCATTCGTCGTTCACCGACGCCAGTGGGACCCATGTCTGCACGGCGCCTTTGTCGGTCGGAATTTCGAGCCGAGTGACGACACGGAAGGTTCGCCATTCTCCCGGCTGCGGATCAAATTGTCGGGCCGCGCGTGCCAAGCCCGGCATCAATGTTGCGCTTGCCAGGCAGGCTGCTGTGCCAACCAGAAACTGACGGCGATCGGTCATTGTCTATCTCCTTGTTTGAGTGTTCTTTTTCTTGATGCAGGATCGTCCGGGGGAAGGCAGTTGCCAGCCGCGTTCGATCAGTGCCGGCTGTGCGAACAAACCGACGCTGACCGCCTGAAGCGGAGACTGGTTCCCATGAACACGTGATGACAATATCGCCGTTCGCCCTAGTGACGGGCGGGCATGCACTTCAGTTGCGATGCACGTCGGATCGACTGAAAGAATAGCGCCCCGAACCTCGGGAGCGGCAAAAGAAATCACCGCAAAAGCGTATGCAGACCGACACGATTGTCAAGTCGAACAAGAGCGCAAAAATCCGTGATTCGATCTGTACGGCCGGTGCGCCGACTAGCCCGGCTGTCGTGGATGGCAGTACGCATTGCCTTGGTGACCGCAGCGTGACGCGCACGCCGCATGTCGGGCGTAAGTATGGAAATATGCAGAATATTTCATATATCACTCACCATTTGGATCGTGGTATGTAGCTCCAACAATACAGTGGAGGCCGGCGTGGGCAGACAGTCAAATCAGAACTATACTCGACTGACCGAGCCGCTTGTCCGTGACAACGGTGTCCTGCGGCCTGCTTCTTGGGACGAGGCCCTTGATCGCGCTGCTGAGGGCTTCCTGCGCAATCGCGAGCTTCACGGCCCCGACGCGTTCGGTATGTTCTCGTGTTCCCGTGCGACCAATGAGATGAATTTCATTGCCCAGAAGTTCGCTCGGGCCGTGATCGGTACCAACAACATCGATTCCTGTAACCGAACTTGACACGCCCCCAGCGTCGCCGGTCTGGTGACGGTGTTTGGTGCAGGCGGTGGTACCTCGTCCTACAACGAGATTGAGGACGCGGATCTGATCATCTTCTGGGGCTCCAATGCCCGGGAAGCTCATCCGATTTTCTTCCATCACGCCCTGAAGGCGATCCACAAGGGCGCCAAGGTCTATGCTGTCGATCCTCGTCGGTCCAAGACGGCTGAGTGGGCTGACTCGTGGCTCGGTCTCGACGTCGGTACCGACGTGGCGTTGGCCTATGGTGTTGGTCGCGAAATAATCCATGCCGGCTTGGTGAACGAGGAGTTTGTCGCGAACGCCTCTACCGGGTTCGAAGACTATGTCGCGGCATGCGAGCCGTGGACGCTGGACGTCACGTCGCGTGAAACCGGCGTGCCCGCGGAGCTGATCCGGGAACTTGCGCATGACTATGCCAAGGCGGAACGCGCTCAGTTGTGCTGGACGCTCGGCATCACCGAGCACCACAACGGCACCGACAACGTGCGGGCCCTGTGCAACCTCGCGCTGCTCACCGGCCAGATCGGTCGCTGGGGTGCGGGCCTGGTTCCTGTCCGCGGCCAGAACAACGTCCAGGGCGGCGGCGACATGGGGGCGATCCCCAAGAACCTGCCAGGTTTCCAGAGCGTCGAGAACCGCGAACACCGGGAGAAATTCGAGCGCATGTGGGGCGTCACCATGCCTCCGAAGGGTGGTTTGACGCTCTCTGAGATGATGGAGGCGATGGACGAGGGCCACCTCACAAGCGTCTATGTCATCGGTGAGAACCCGGTACAGTCAGATGCCGACACCACGGCGGTGGCCAGGCGATTGCAAAACCTGGACCATCTCGTTGTGCAGGACATCTTCCTCACCAAAACCGCTTCGTTCGCCGACGTGGTGCTTCCATCCACCGCTGCATGGTGCGAGAGCGAGGGCACGTTCACCAACAGCGAACGCCGGGTGCAACTCGTGCGCAAGGCGTTGGAGCCACCGGGAAGCGCGAAGGACGATGTCGAAATCATGCGCCTGATTGCGGAGCGCATGGGCTATGTCTGGCCGATACAGACGGCAGAGCAAATCTGGGACGAGTTGCGTGCGCTGTCGCCGGCGCACCATGGAATGTCCTATCGGGTACTCGAAGAGCGGGGCGGGGTGCAGTGGCCTTTCCCTGACGAGAACGGACCCGAGTCCCCGTTCCTGCACGGCCGTCTCTGGGAGAAGGATCCTGAGAAGCGTGGACGTCTGGCGCCATTCGGTATCATCGAGCACCGACTACCGGTGGACAAGCTGAACGACGAGTTCCCGCTGCGCCTGACAACCGGTCGTCGACTGACCGACTACAACACCGGCGTGCAGTCCGGCGGCTTCAATTCGCCGATCCGCTTCGGTGGTTGCGTGGATATTTCTCCGGAGGATATGGATCGGCTTGACCTCAACGAAGGCGAGGTTGTGCGGGTAAGTTCACGCCGCGGAACGGTGCTGGCGCCTGCTCGTCTTGACCCCGGCCTGCGCCCTGGGTTGCTCTTCATGGCCTGCAACTTCCCCGACGATGTGGATGTGAACTCGCTTACCATCGAAGCAAACGACCCGATCGCCAAGACCGCGGAGTTCAAGGCGACAGCGGTCAAGGTGGAGAAGACCAACGAGCCTCTACCCGAAGAGGATGTCGTTGCCGAGACCACCGATCACGAACGCCATGGTAGCGAATTTGCCACCGCGAAATAGGAAGGATGAATTGTGGACTTGAAGTTCTCCAATGCCGAGCCGTTCGCCGAGGAACGCGACGCAATCGATCGGCGGCTTGGGGGACCCGGCGAGGGTGGCTGGCACGGCGGCGAACGTGACGAGCAGGACCACCGCCGCGCCCACACCGGCCATGCGGCACGGAGTCGGCGTCACCTCGTCATGGAAGCGCTGCACGCGGTGAACGACCGCGTCGGCTGGATCAGTCCCGGCGCGCTGAACTACATCGGAAAGCGCCTCAGTGTGTCAGCGGCCGACGTCTACAGCGTCGCGACCTTCTATGCGCTTTTTTCTACCAATATGCGGCCGAAGCGCGTCGTTCACGTTTGCACCGATATTGCCTGCATGACACGCGGCTCCAAGGATTTGTGCGCCAGCCTCGAGAAGCGGCTGGGCCCGGCCGGCGCTATGAACGGTTGGAAACACAGCCCTTGCCTTGGCGTTTGTGAGCGCGCCCCGGCCGCGCTTGCAGTGGAGGCTGGTGATCCGCCTCATGAGCATCTGATCGGGCCTGCTTCAGTCGAGGAGGTCGCCCTTGCATTGAGCGCCGGTCCCGCTGCCCTCGCAGCCGAGGCGCCACCGATCATGGCCGTGCCTCAGGCTGGTCAGGAAGGCCTGATGCTGCTCAAGCGCGTCGGCCAGGTCGACCCGGAGAGCCTCGACGACTATCTCGCAACCGACGGCTACGCTGGATTGCGGAGAGCTTTCGAGATGGAGCCCGGACAGGTCATCAGCGAGGTCAAGGACTCTCGACTGATGGGCCGTGGCGGAGCGGCGTTCCCGGCTGGCATCAAGTGGGAGAGTACTGCCAAGCAGCCGGCTACGCCTCGCTACCTCGTCTGCAACGCGGACGAGAGCGAGCCCGGAACCTTCAAGGACCGCGCTATCCTCGAGGGCGATCCGTTCGCGTTGATCGAGTCGATGACCATCGCCGGTTACGCTATCGGCGCCGAGTGCGGTTACATCTATCTGCGCGGCGAATATCCTCGCGCCTTCCGGATGTTGCGCAACGCCATCAAAAGGGCTCGCGAACGCGGGTTCCTGGGTACCAACGTCCTGAACACCGGTTGGAGCTTCGAGCTCGAGATTCGACGCGGTGCCGGCGCCTATATCTGCGGTGAGGAGACCGCGATCTTCAATTCGATCGAGGGCTATCGCGGTGAACCGCGCTCCAAGCCGCCTTTCCCGTTCGAACAAGGTCTCTTCAACAAGCCGACAGTGGTCAACAACGTCGAGACCCTGTGTAACGTGCCACTGATCATGCAGATGGGCGCGGCGCAATACACCAAGATCGGGACCGAGGGCTCTACCGGCCCCAAGCTTTTCTGTGTTTCAGGCAACCTGGTGCGCCCCGGCGTCTACGAAGTGCCGTTCGGCGCGACGCTTGGTGAGGTTCTCGAACTGGCCGGTGGAGTTCCAAAGGGTCGAACGCTTCAGGCGGTGCTGCTCGGCGGCGCGGCAGGCGTGTTCGTGCGCGCTGATGAACTCAACATACCGCTGACCTTCGAAGGTGTTCGCGCCAACAACGCCACTTTGGGCTCAGGCGTGATAATGGCCTTCGACGACACCGTTGACCTGTCCGGCATTTTGCTGCGTGTCGCGCGGTTTTTCCGCGACGAGTCCTGCGGTCAGTGCGTGCCCTGCCGGGTAGGCACGGTACGTCAGGAGGAGGCGCTGTTGCGCATCACGCACAACCGCCAGGATGCTGCGGCTAAGGGGCGCGACGTCCAATTGCTGCGCGATGTCGGCCTGGTGATGAAGGATTCCTCGATCTGCGGTCTCGGTCAGGCTGCCTGGAACGCCGTTGAGTCAGCCATCGACCGCCTCGGCCTACTGGAGGAGAGCAGATGAATACGCACTACCGGCGTGCTACCGATGCGCCCGTCCAGCAAATCACGATCACCGTCGATGGCGAGGAAGTGAGCGTCCCGGAGGGGAGCACCATCCTGACCGCCTGTAATGCGGCGGGGAAGGACACGCCAACCCTCTGCTACGGCGATACCCTAACGCCAAAGAATGCCTGCCGGGTGTGCATGGTCGAACTCGAAGGCTCGCGCGTCCTCGTGCCCTCCTGTTCCCGTAAGGTCCAGTCCGGCATGGTGGTCAAGACCGACAGCGAACGGGTACGGCACAGCCGCCGCCTCGTACTGGAGTTGCTCGATTCCTCAGTCGACCTGTCCACCACACCGCGGATCCCCGAGTGGAAGAAGCGCTATGACGTCGACTCGGATCGTTACGGCCGAAGGGCCGGCGAGAGCCTCACCCGCGACGTTCACGAACCGGGCGAGCACCATGCCGGAAACGGCAGCGTCGCGGCCACGATGGCCCAGCCTGACAAGATCGACAACGACCTTTATGTGCGCGAATATGACAAGTGCATCCTCTGCTACAAGTGCGTGGACGCCTGCGGGCCCCAGTGGCAGAACAGCTTCGCGATCCAGATTGCGGGGCGCGGATTCGACTCTCAGATATCCACTGAATACGCCGCTGAACTGCCGGACTCCGCCTGTGTCTTCTGCGGCAACTGCGTGGAGGTCTGCCCGACGGGTGCGCTGTCATTCAAGTCCGAGTACGACATGCGCGCTGCTGGCACCTGGAACGAGTCGAAGCAGACGCAAACCACGACGGTGTGCACCTATTGCGGTGTCGGCTGCAATGTGAACCTGCATGTCCAGGACAACAAGATCGTCAAGGTGACCTCGCCCCACGATCACGACGTCAACCACGGTAACCTCTGCATCAAGGGCAGGTTTGGCTTCACCCACGTCCAAAGCCTCAAAAAAGAAGGTAACGGCTAATAGCCCGCCGGACCTCCCTTCAAAGTCAAAGACTGCAAGAGATACAGAAGAATCAGGCAAGACGAACTCGACAAGCTACTGGAGGCTGAGAAGAAAATCCGAAACTCTTTGCTGATTCCTATCGTTCGGCTTGAATTGTAAACTGCTTGAGACGGGAAATAATTCCTCTGCTTCCGGTTCCGTAATATAGATATCGAGGGTTGTTCAGTAGTCATCCAAGAATCGAAGAACGGCTATTCAAGGGTCATCCCGCGTTCGTCACCAACTTTCACGACCTTGGAGGCAACGGCCGTCAAAACATCTCGAAAATGACACCGGAAAATCCACTAGGAACCCTTTTTCGTTATAGACCTTTTTTCATTTACATAATGCGCCACTGCCATCGCCCGGTTATGAGCACCGATTTTGTCGTACAGGTTCTTCAAATGATACTTCACGGTATTTTCCGAGATACCGGTACGCGTCGCGATTTGCAGGTTTGTCCAGCCGTCGGCGAGCACGGATAGCAATTCGAGTTCGCGCGGCGTCAGTCGCGAAAGCGACGTTTCACTGATTTTCGACACATCGATATACGGAATGCAGATACGCCCGTTCGCCACTGCCTGAACGGTGTCGAAGAGCACGTTCGGGTTGTCGAACTGATAGCAGAATCCCTGAGCGCCCAATTGCACGCATTTGCGCAGGATGGCGACGTTATGGTCATTAGAAAAAATGACCATCCTGGCTTGGAGGTTCCTGCGCTGGACCTCCTCCAGCACGTCGCCGGCATTCATATCCGACAGTCTCCAGCCCACGATCGCCACATCGAAAGCGGGCTGGTCGGTTTCCAGCATCTTTAGAAGCGCCTCACCGCTCTCTGCCACGCCGGTCAGTTCGAACCGATGATCCTGCTCGATCATGTCCTTGAGCGCGGCGACCACGAGCGGATTGCGCTCGACAATGGTGAGCCTCGCCGTGACCGCTTTGCGAACCCCAATGATTGCGTTCATCGGCTCCGCCGTCTGTTTCAGGTGATCGTTCCCACGGCGCCCGCTTTCCGCCCCGCGGCGCGGGAAGCGGAGATGACGGTGTTTGCCATCAGGAGTGCGATGGTCATCGGACCGACCCCGCCCGGCACCGGGGTGATCGCACCGGCCTTGGCCGCCGCCTCGTCATAGGCAACATCGCCGACAAGGCGGGCCTTGCCGTTGGCGTCCGCCGGCAAGCGGTTGATGCCGACGTCGATGACGGTCGCACCGGGCTTGACCCAGTCGCCCTTG
>CAZROU010000048.1:0-30547 GCA_964601795.1 uncultured Mesorhizobium sp.
GCGGTGTTGTCGGCGCGCTCGACATAGGTGCCGAGTTGCGAGAAGTCGAAGATCTCGTTGCGCAGCATGGTGCCGTAGAATGCCCCCCGGATAAGCGCGGTTTCGCGCTTGATCGCATCGAGTACGGCGGGCAATTCACGTTCGTCGATGGGCTTGGCCAGCATACGCTTCAACGCCATCCAGGCTTCGTTGATGCTTTCCCATGTCTCGCGCGTCAGTGCGGTGCGCACCATGCGGGCATTGGTGCGGGCGGTCTCGATTGACGACATCACCGATGACGGGTTGGAGACGTCGCGCAACAGGAAGTCAGTGACGTTGGCGGCGGTGTATTCGCTATATTTGTTGGCGAACGCGACGTCGGAGCCGGAACTGATGATGACGGACGTCCACTCCTCGGACGCATCCTGCGTACGCGTCAGCGCCATGCGCAGCCCGGCATCGACAAGGCGGGCCATGTTTTCGGCGCGCTCGATGTAGCGGTTCATCCAATAAAGGCCGTTGGCAGTGCGCCCGAGCAGCATCAGATGGTCCCCTCGCCCGGCTTAATCATCGAGCACCCATGTATCCTTGGTGCCGCCGCCCTGAGATGAATTGACGACCAGCGAGCCTTCCTTGAGCGCAACCCGGGTCAAGCCGCCGGGCACAAGTTGGATGCGGTCGGACACAAGCACATAAGGGCGCAGATCGACGTGGCGCGGCGCGAGGCCCTTTTCCGTCATGATTGGGACTGTGGAAAGCGCGAGCGTTGGCTGGGCAATGTAGTTGGAAGGGTTCGACGCCAGCTTGGCGGAGAAGTCCGCGCATTCCTTTTTCGTGGCGGCGGGGCCGACCAGCATGCCATAGCCACCGGAGCCGTGAACTTCCTTGATGACCAACTCATGGATATACTCGAGCACATATTTGAGGCTGTCGGCCTCGGAGCAGCGCCACGTCGGAACATTGCCAAGGATGGCCTTGCGCCCGGTGTAGAACTCCACGATTTCGGGCATATAGGAATAAATCGCCTTGTCATCGGCAATGCCGGTGCCGGGGGCATTGGCAATGGTGATGTTGCCGGCGCGATAGACATCCATGATGCCAGCAACGCCCAGAGCAGAATCAGGATTGAAGGTCAACGGGTCGAGGTAAGCATCATCGACGCGGCGATACAGGACGTCGATCTGCTTGTAACCCTCGGTGGTGCGCATGGCGACGTGGCCATCGACAACACGCAAATCCTGTCCTTCCACAAGCTGCACGCCCATCTGGTCGGCAAGGAAGGCGTGTTCGAAATAGGCCGAATTGAAGCTTCCCGGCGTCAGCACCGCTATTGTCGGAGCATCGGTGGTTCGTTCCGGCCTGACTGCAGCCAGCGACTGGCGCAGCAACTGTGCATAGTTTTCAACCGGGCGAACCTTGATCTGCTGGAACAGCTCCGGGAAGAGCTGCATCATCGTTTCGCGGTTCTCGAGCATGTAGGACACGCCCGACGGCGTACGGGCATTGTCTTCCAGCACGTAGAATTCGTTCTCGCTGGTGCGGACAATGTCGATGCCGATGATGTGGGTATAGACGCCCGCCGGAGGCCGCACGCCGATCATTTCCGGCAAGAACGCTTCGTTGCGGGCGATCAGGTCTTTCGGCACCCGGCCGGCGCGCAGGATTTCCTGGCGATGATAGATGTCGTCGAGAAATGCGTTCAGCGCCTGTACGCGCTGCTCGATGCCCTGGGTGAGACGACGCCACTCCTGGCCTGAAATGATGCGGGGAACGATATCGAACGGGATCAGGCGTTCCGATGCCTCCTGCTCGCCATAGACTGCGAAGGTGATGCCGGTCTTGCGAAAGACCCGCTCGGCATCTTCCATCTTCTGGGTAAGTCGGGCGGGGTCCTGCTCCTTGAGCCAACGATCATAAGCCGTGTAAGGCTTCCTGAGCCCGGATGTTTCCGGAAGCATCTCGTCGAATGCCGCCAAGCGCGTACTCCCCTGTAACGCTATTTGAAATGGCGTCGGGGCTGAAAAGCAAGCGCAATCGCAGGTTTATCGCTTTAGTAGCGGTCCGAAGCGCACGATTGGCGGAATTTGAGGCGGCAAAACAGAATTTCAGGCATGGCAAGACGCCCAAACGGGCAGCGACAAGGATCAGAACGCCCGGAAGGTGACCGTCGTGAAGGTGTCCTTGATGCCCGGAATGATCTGTACCTTCTGGTTGACGAAGTGGCCGACATCTTCCTCGTCATCGACATAGAACTTTGCCATCAGGTCGAACTGTCCGGCGGTGGAATAGATTTCGGAAGCGATTTCGGCGTCGGCCAGTTCACTGGCTACCTCATAAGCTTTGCCGAGGTCGCACTTGATCTGCACAAAAAACGTCTTCATCGCTCGTTCCGTTCGAACCGAAGTTTGGTTTCGGCCCTTGTCGCAGACTGTCCGGCGGCTTTCAAGCTCAACAACTTTTCGTGCGGCGGTGAAACCTGCCGCGACGCTCGTTCGTATTGTATGATGTTGCGATTGACGGGCTGCGGGAGGGCCAGACATGCACCGCATTCTCATAGCGCTCACAGCCGCTTTTTTGGCGCTCGCCTCACCATGCATTGCGGGAGAAGCGGAGGTGAAGGCGGCGCAGGACGTGATTGACAGCCAGCTCAAGGCCTTCATCGCCAATGACGGAGCCCGCGCCTACAGCTTCGCCGCGCCAAACATCAAGCAGTTGTTCCCCACAGCCGACGTTTTCATGGACATGGTCGGCAAGGGTTATGCGCCCGTGCGGCAGCCCAAGGGCTATTCGTTCGGCAAGGTGCAGGAAATGGGGCCGACCTCGATCGTGCAGCAAGTGCTGGTGACCGGGCCGGACGGCAAGGACTATGAAGCGGTCTACACGCTCGAGCTACAGCCGGACGGTACTTACCGCATCACCGGATGCAGCTTGAGGGCGTCCAACTCGCTGAGCACCTAGGCGCGGCAATCACAGCAGCGGGATATCGCCCCGCGCCCAGCCTTCCGATATCTCGGCAGCCCGCGCCTCGAAGGCCTGCGCCTCGATGGCATCGCGGATATCGCACATGAGTTTCTGGTAGTAGGCCAGATTGTTCCAGGTAAGCAGCATGGCGCCCAGCGCCTCTTGCGAGCGCACCAGATGGTGCAGATAGGCGCGCGAATAATCGCGGCTGGCCGGGCAATCGCTTTCCTCATCCAGCGGACGGTGGTCATCGGCATGGCGGGCGTTGCGCAGATTGACCTTGCCGCGCCGGGTGTAGGCGAGGCCGTGCCGACCTGCCCTTGTCGGCATGACGCAATCGAACATGTCGATGCCACGCGCCACCGACTTCAGGATGTCGTCTGGCGTGCCGACGCCCATCAGGTAGCGCGGCTTGTCGGATGGCAGGATCGGACAGGTGACGTCCAGCATCTCCAGCATCATCGCCTGTGGCTCGCCGACGGCTAGGCCGCCAACGGCATAGCCTTTCAAGTTCATCGCCTTGAGGGCTTCGGCGGACCTTTCCCGCAAAGCTGCGTTGTCGCCACCCTGCACGATGCCGAACATCGCCTTGCCGGGTTGATCGCCGAAAGCGGTCTTGCAGCGCTCGGCCCAGCGCAGTGAAAGCTCCATCGCGCGCTCGATTTCCTTCAGTTCGGCAGGCAATGCCGTGCACTCGTCGAGTTGCATCTGGATGTCCGAGTTGAGCAGACCCTGGATTTCGATGGAGCGTTCCGGGGTCATCTCGTAGGCAGCGCCGTCGATATGAGAGCGGAAGGTGACGCCGTGCTCGGTCAGTTTTCTCAGCTTCGACAGCGACATGACCTGGAAGCCGCCGCTGTCGGTCAGGATCGGGCGCGGCCAACGGGCAAACTCATGCAGGCCGCCCAAGCGCGCCACGCGCTCCGCGCCCGGCCGCAGCATGAGGTGATAGGTGTTGCCCAGGATGATGTCGGCACCGACTCCGCGCACCTGATCCATGTACATGGCCTTGACGGTGCCAGCCGTGCCGACAGGCATGAACGCCGGGGTGCGGACGGCTCCCAGCGGCATCGAGATTTCGCCGCGCCGGGCCTTGCCGTCGGTTGCGATGAGCGTGAAGGAAAATTCCTCGGTCATGTGTGCTCCCTGAACAGGAGACTGGAGTCACCATAAGAATAGAAGCGGTAGCCGTTTTCAATGGCGTGCGTGTAAGCGCCGCGCATGGTTTCCAACCCACTGAATGCCGAGACAAGCATGAAAAGGGTCGAGCGCGGCAAGTGGAAATTGGTCATCAGCACATCGACCGCCCTGAAGCGGTAGCCGGGCGTGATGAAAATGTCGGTCGGGCCAGACCATGCCTCGATCGTCCCGTCTTCGCGGGCGGCACTCTCGAGCAGCCTGAGCGACGTGGTGCCGACCGCAACGATGCGCCCACCGGCGGCTCGTGCAGCGTTCAAGGCGAATGCGGTGGCGGATGACACGACGCCGATTTCAGCGTGCATCTTGTGGTCTGCCGTATCGTCGGCCTTGACCGGCAGGAAGGTGCCGGCACCGACATGGAGTGTTACGAAGTGGCGCTTGATGCCCTTGGCATCCAGGGCGGCGAAAAGCTCCGGCGTGAAGTGGAGCCCTGCGGTTGGCGCGGCCACGGCCCCTTCCTCGCGGGCGTAGATGGTCTGATAGTCGCGACGATCGCGCTCGTCGTCGTCGCGCTTGGAGGCGATGTAAGGGGGCAGCGGAATGTGCCCCACGGCATGGAGCGCCTCGTCAAGAAACGCGCCTGAGACATCGAAGCCGAGCAGCACTTCGCCGCCTTCGCGCTTTTCGATGACGGTGGCATCGAGTTGGCCAAGGAAACAGGAATTGCCGTCATGGCCGAAATGGATGCGGTCGCCGGCGGCGACGCGCTTGCCCGGCCGCACGAAGGCCGCCCATTGATCGGGCGCAGTGCGCATATGCAGGGTGGCGTCTACCTGTGCCACCGCATCGCCTCGCCTGCGGATACCCTTCAATTGAGCGGGAATAACCTTGGTGTCGTTGAATACCAGCACATCGCCGGGATGCAGCAGATCCGGCAAGTCCTGAACCGAAAGATCGCGAAGCGCGCTGCCAGACTGAACTTCCAGCAGACGGGCATGGTCGCGCGGCTCCGCCGGCCTGAGGGCAATGCGTTCCTCAGGCAAATCGAAATCGAACAGGTCAACGCGCATTTTCAGTAGATCCGGATCAACACCGCTCCGGCAAGCAGCAGCACGGCGCCGGCCACGCGGCCGAATGAAATTTCACGCACTGCAAGGCCGAGGAAACCAATGCGATCAACCAAAATGCCCGCCAACAGCTGCCCCGCAACCGCGAAACCCATGGTGGCGGCGGCGCCAAGCCGTGGCGTGAGGATGATGGCGGCGGTGATATAGGCTGCGCCAAGGCAACCGCCGGCAAAGAACATCCAAAGCGGCGGAACCCGCCAGCCAATGGAAACGCCTTGCGCCTGTGAAACGACCGCCGAAACCAGGGCCAGCACCACCGCACCGGCAAAAAACGAAGAGGCCGCGGCTGCCACTGGCAAGCCGAGGCCTTTGCTGAGAGCCGCATTGATGGGAGCCTGGATGGCAAGGAAAGCCCCTGCCGCCACGCCCAAGGCCCCCCAAAGCAGGCTCCAGATCATTTGGCGGTCAAGCCGCCACGTCGGCGGCAACCTTGAGCGACACGATCTTGTCGGGATCCTGTACCGGCTCGCCGCGCTTGATCTGGTCGACGTTATCCATGCCTTCGATGACCTGGCCCCAGACCGTGTACTGGCGGTTCAGGAAGGAGGCGTCATCGAAGCAGATGAAGAACTGCGAATTTGCCGAGTTCGGGTTCTGGGCACGCGCCATGGAGCAGGTGCCGCGGCCGTGGTTGGCGTTGGAGAATTCGGCCTTCAGGTCGGGCTTGTCGGAACCGCCCATGCCGGCGCGGCCCGGATTGAAGTCCTTGCCGCCCGACTTGCCGAACTTGACGTCGCCGGTCTGGGCCATGAAGCCGTCGATGACGCGATGGAAGACGACGCCGTCATAAGCGCCTTCGCGGGCCAGTTCCTTGATGCGGCCGACGTGGCCGGGAGCCAGATCGGGAAACAGTTCGATGACGACCTTACCCTTGGTCGTCTCCATGATGAGCGCGTTCTCGCGGTCCTTGATTTCAGCCATGTGCAATAATCCCTGTTGAATCCGGTTACTTGTTGTCGGAAGCGATGCGCACCTTGATCATGCGATCGGGATCGGCCACCGATCCGTTTTGCGCATCGTCGCCCTTCTTGATGTTGTCTACGAGTTCCATGCCGCTCTCGACCTGGCCGACAACGGTGTATTGGCCATTGAGAGAGTCAGCCGGCGCAAACATGATGAAGAACTGCGAATTGGCGGAGTTCGGGTCCTGGGCGCGCGCCATACCGACGATGCCGCGCACATAGGGCTCGTTGGAGAATTCGGCAGGCAGGTCGGGAAGCTGCGAGCCACCGGTGCCAGCAGCACCCGCATTGTAGCCGTCATTCATGTCGCCATACTGGACATCGCCGGTCTGGGCCATGAAGCCGTTGATGACGCGATGGAAGGCAACGTTGTCATAAGCGCCTTCGCGGACCAGCTTCTTGATCTGCTCGACATGCTTGGGCGCCAAATCTGGCCTGAGCGCAATCGTGACATCACCATCCTTCAAGGTGATGATCATCGTGTTTTCAGGGTCGGCGGCAAAAGCCGGCATCGAGAAGGTGGCAAGGCCGGTAAAAAGGGCAGCGAGCGCCAGGAATTTCCTGCGATACATGGATGGGTCTCCGAAGGGCTATTTCGCGAATTTGGCGACGAGCGGAGCAACCACCGCCGCCGGGACGAAGGGGCGAATATCTCCGCCCATTGAAGCGATCTGGCGCACGAGTGTGGCGGTAATGGTTCGCACCGAAGGGCTGGCAGGCAGGAAAACGGTCTGTAGATCGGGCGCCATGGTTTCGTTCATGCCGGCCATCTGCATCTCATAGTCGAGGTCGGTGCCGTCACGCAGGCCGCGGATCATGATCGAGGCGCCCTCGCGCCTTGCCGCATCGACGACCAGACCATCGAAGGAAACGACCTTGATGCGCGCGCCGTCCTTGCCCAATTCGTCCTTGGCCACTTTTTCGATCAGCGCCACCCGCTCCTCGAAAGAAAACAGCGGCTTCTTGCCGGGATGGATGCCGATTGCCGCATAAACCCGGTCCGCAACAGCCAACGAAGCCTTGAGCACGTCCAGATGGCCGTTGGTCAAAGGGTCGAAGGAGCCAGCGTAGATGGCGATGCGTTCAGTCATGGCAAGTGCTTCTAAAGATACGCCCGCCCAAAGGCAAACCCGTTCGCACGTATTCCGGCGCTTTCAGCCTTCATGAACGGCCGATGAATGCCCCGCTCAGCACCCATTCAAGCCGCCATCACCACAGTGTGAGCAAGGATGGCTGAAACCAAAGCGCGATTCATGCGTTCCAATATCAGGAGATACGCTGATGATGATCTACATGCTCGCCACCGCAATGACCGTAGCAATGCTGATCGCAACCGCTTTTGGCCTGCATCAGGAAGCTGAACGTGCCCGCGCAAGGAGCACGAAACGCATCGACGCATTTGCGTCTCGCCCACGCCAACCCCGGCATTTTTAGGTAAGATCAGTACTTGTTTAGGCCAAATCAGGGCTTGGCGGACCAAGCCCTGAGACGCTAGCCGAGATCGGGCTGTTCGCCGGCCGGTCCAGCCTCGGCACCGCCTTCGGTGCCCTCGGCATCACCATTGGGTTCTTCGTCGTCAGAGCCCGGTTCCGAAATCCGTTCGACCGAAACGACCTTCTCGCCTTCAGCGGTGTTGAAAATCGTGACGCCCTTGGTTGCGCGGCTGGCAAAGCGAATGCCCGAGACCGGCACCCGGATGACCTGCCCGCCGTCGGAAACCAGCATGATCTGGTCGTCCCCACCTACCGGGAAAGCCGCGACCAGCCGTCCAATCTCGTCCACTTTGCCAACGTCGGTTGCCCTAATGCCCTTGCCGCCGCGATTGGTCAGGCGGAAATCATAGGACGACGACCGCTTGCCATAGCCATATTCGGTAACGGTAAGGACAAATTGCTCGCGCTCCTTGAGGTGGAGGTAGCGTTCTTCCGAAAGCTGGGCTTCCTCCGAAATCTCCTCATTGGTCAGAGCGATCTCGTCCTCATCCGCACCCGCAAGGCGGCGCTCGCTGGTCGCGCGCTTCAGATACTCGGCGCGCTCCGCAGGCGTCGCTTCGACATGCTCGATAATCGTCATGGAAATGGCGCGGTCGTTCTCGCCAAGCGTCATGCCGCGCACGCCTTGCGATGAACGGCTGGCGAAAACGCGAACGTCGTCGACACGGAAGCGGATGCACTGGCCGCTGTCGGCGGTTAGCAACACGTCGTCATTGTCGGTGCAGGTTTCCACCGCGAGGATGGAATCGCCCTCCTCATCGAATTTCATCGCGATCTTGCCGTTGCGCTTCACATCGGCAAAGTCGGACAGTTTGTTGCGACGCACGGTGCCGCGCGTCGTTGCAAACATGACGTCGAGCTTGTCCCATTCGCTCTCGTCCGGCAGCGAGAGGATCGCCGTAATGCGATCGCCATCGTCCATCGGCAGCATATTGCGCAGGAATTTGCCCTTCGACTGGGGCGTGCCGATGGGCAGGCGCCAGACCTTTTCCTTATAGACGATGCCGCGAGAGGAAAAGAACAGGATCGGCGTGTGCGTATTGGCGACGAACAGGCGATTGACGAAATCCGTGTCCTTCGTCGCCATGCCCGAACGGCCCTTGCCGCCACGGGCCTGCGCCCGATAGATCGCCAGCGGCACGCGCTTGATATAGCCCTCATGGGTCACGGTAACGACCATGTCCTCGCGGGCGATGAGGTCCTCGTCCTCCATGTCCGCGCCGCCATCGGCAAGCTCGGTACGGCGCGGCGTGCCGAATTCGTCACGCACGGCAGCCAGTTCATCCTTCACGATCTGCTGGATGCGGGCGCGCGACGACAGGATGTCGAGGTAATCCTTGATCTCGTCGCCGATGGTGTTCAACTCGTCGGCAATCTCGTCACGCCCGAGTGCCGTCAGGCGCTGCAGCCGCAGTTCGAGGATGGCGCGGGCCTGTTCCTCGGAGAGATTGTAGGTGCCATCATCATTGATGCGGTGGCGCGGATCGTCGATCAGGCGGATCAACGCCTCCACGTCCGCTGCCGGCCAGCGCCGCTCCATCAACTGTTCGCGCGCCGTCTGTGGATCGGGCGCAACGCGAATCAGCTTGATGACTTCATCGATATTGGCAACGGCGATGGCGAGGCCAACGAGGACGTGGGCCCGGTCTCGTGCCTTGCGCAACAGGAACTTGGTGCGACGACTGATGACTTCTTCGCGGAAGGACACGAACGCCTTCAGCATGTCGATCAGCGTCAGCACTTCCGGCTTGCCGCCGTTCAGGGCAACCACGTTCGCACCGAAGGAGGTCTGCAGCGGCGTGTAGCGGTAGAGCTGGTTGAGGATCACCTCGGCGTTGGCATCGCGCTTCAGCTCGATGACGACGCGGTAGCCCTGCCGATCGCTTTCGTCACGGATGTCGGAGATGCCTTCGACGCGCTTGTCGCGCACCAGTTCGGCCATCTTCTCGATCATCGACGACTTGTTCACCTGGAAGGGAACTTCAGTGATGACGATGGCTTCGCGGTCGCCGCGCATCTCCTCGACATGCACCTTGCCGCGCATGATGATGGAGCCGCGACCCGTCGAATAGGCGCTGTAGATGCCGGACCGGCCAAGAACGATGCCGCCTGTGGGGAAATCCGGCCCCGGAATGATCTCCATCAAGTCCGTCAAGTCGATGGCCGGATTGTCGATGATGGCAATCGCGCCGTTACAGACTTCGATCAAATTGTGCGGCGGAATGTTGGTGGCCATGCCGACGGCGATGCCGCCCGAGCCATTGACCAGAAGATTCGGGAAACGCGCCGGCAGGACGCGCGGCTCTTGCCCCGACGCGTCATAGGTATCCTGGAAATCGACGGTTTCCTTGTCGATGTCTTCCAGAAGTTCATGCGCGACCTTGGTGAGGCGCGCTTCGGTGTAGCGCATCGCCGCCGGCGGATCGCCGTCGATCGAGCCGAAATTGCCCTGCCCGTCGATAAGCGGGACGCGCATCGACCAGTCCTGGGCCATGCGCACCAAGGCGTCATAGATCGAGGCGTCGCCGTGCGGGTGATATTTACCCATCACGTCGGCGACGGGACGGGCCGACTTCACATATTTGCGGTTCCAGTGGTAGCCGCTCTCATGCGCCGCATAGAGGATGCGCCGGTGCACCGGCTTCAGGCCGTCACGCACGTCGGGCAACGCACGGCTCACGATCACGCTCATGGCGTAGTCGAGATAGGAGCGCTGCATCTCCTCGATGATGGATATCGGCTCGATGCCGGAAGGGCCGCCGTCGGCGTCGCGCGGTGTGTTCTGGTCGGTCAAATCGGATCACGCAGTCTTGGGAATCACTTTATTCTTATATAGGAACGCTGCCGGATTCTCCAACAGCCAGCGATCTTTTCCAACGCTGAATTTCCCCGATATTTCAATTGGATATGCCGTATTGTCCTAAATGCTGATGAAATATTCGGTGCGACTTGTGAAACGATCCGTGATCTTCAAGGACATGGATGCGAACCGCCCGCTGGCGTCCAGCCGCAGACCACGCTAATTTAGGTTGCAGGGGGAGCAGCCGATGCCGAGTTTCGATAGTCTTTTCAACGCCTTCGTTACGATCCTCGTGACCATCGACCCCCCGGGCCTCGCACCGCTCTTTCTCGCGGTTACCCACGGCATGAACCGGCAGCAGCGCCAGCAGGTGTCGATCCGCGCCAGCATCATCGGCTTCGCGGTCATGGCGCTTTTCGCCATTGCCGGAGCGTCGATCCTGTCCGTGTTCGGAATCACCTTGCCCGCCTTCCGCGTCGCCGGCGGTTTCTTGCTGTTCTTCATCGCCTTCGAGATGGTTTTCGAGCGCAGGCAGGATCGCAAGGAGAAGATCTCCGATGTGGCGATCACCCGCGACCATATTCAGAACATCGCCGCCTTCCCGCTGGCGATCCCGCTTATTGCCGGACCGGGCGCCATTTCTGCCACCGTGCTGCTCTCGGGCTCGTTCCAGGGCTTTGCGGCGCAGGCGGCCCTGGTCGGCATCATCTTCATCTGCCTGGCGATCACCTACCTGGTGTTCGTGCTTTCCGAGCGCATCGACCGCATCCTCGGTCATACGGGTCGCTCGATCCTGACGCGCCTGCTCGGCGTGATCCTTGCGGCGCTTGCCGTGCAGTTCGTAGCCGACGGCATCAAGGCGCTGATGGCAGGCTGATGTAATACCTTAGTATTATGACTTAAGACTCATATTCCAAAGCCCAATTGAGGATTCCGCGCCGTCGGATACCGTCTGGCCACCTGCGATGCTTCGGGAGGAAGTCGCCGGCGCACAACCTTATGGGAGGATTTTGATGTCCAAGTTTATCATGACGCGTCGTGGCCTGTTGCGGGCTGGCGCGGCGTCGGGCGTAGCGCTCGCCGCACCTATGCACTTCATTCGCGGCGCATATGCCGAGGATGTTTCGTGCAATATGCCCAAGGGCGACACCGTTACTTTCGGCTGGAGCGTACCGCTGACCGGCCCCTACGCAGATGAAGGCGCGGACGAACTCAAGGCCTTCCAGCTTGCCGTGAAGCACCTCAACGGCGAGGGCGACGGCGGCATGATCCCAACGATGAAGCCTGCCGCGCTGAAGGGCAACGGCATCCTCGGCAAGAAGGTCGCCCAGGTTCACGGCGATTCGCAGACCAAGACCGACGCCGCCCGCGACAACTCCAAGCGCATGATCGAACGCGACGGCGCGATCATGATTTCCGGCGGATCTTCTTCGGCCGAAGCCATTGCAGTGCAGAGCCTTTGCCAGGACATGGGCGTCATCCATATGTCCGGCCTGACCCACTCCAACGACACGACCGGCAAAGACAAGAAGCGCTACGGCTTCCGCCACTTCTTCAACGCCTACCAGTCGGGCGTGGCGCTCGGCCCGGTCATCGGCGAAGCTTATGGCAAGGACCGCAAGGCCTACCACCTGACCGCCGACTACACATGGGGCTGGACGCAGGAAGAATCGATGAAGGCCGCCACCGAGGCGATGGGCTGGCAGACGGTCGCGGCCGTTCGCACGCCGCTCGGTTCGGCCGACTTCTCGCAGTACATCACACCGGTACTGAATTCCGGCGCCGACGTGCTGATCCTGAACCACTACGGCAAGGATATGGTGAACTCGCTGACGCAGGCGGTTCAGTTCGGCCTGCGCGACAAGGAAGTGAACGGCAAGAAGTTCGAAATCGTGGTGCCGCTGTTCTCCGAATTGATGGCGCAGGGCGCCGGCGATGCCGTCAAGGGCATCTACGGCACCAGCAACTGGGACTGGAAGCTGGACGACGATGCGACCAAGGCTTTCACCAAGTCGTTCGGCCAGGAATACGGTGCACCGCCCTCACAGGCCGCGCACACCTGCTACGTCCAGGCCCTGCTCTACGCCGATGCCTGCGAACGCGCCGGAACCTTCTTCGCACCGGCGGTCATCAAGGCGCTCGAAGGCTTCGAGTTCGATGGACTGGGCAACGGCTCGACGCTCTACCGTGCAGAGGACCATCAGTGCATGAAGTCGTGCCTGGTCGTCCAGGGCAAGGAAAACCCGAAGGACAAGTACGACCTGATGGAGATCGTCAAGGTCATTCCGCGCGAGGCGACCACCTACGATCCGGCGATCTTCGGCGGCGAGCTCGGCCCGTCCGACGCCAAGCAGTGCTAACCGCATAACGCCTCAATACACCCGGCCGCTCCACGGCGGCCGGGTTCCCTATCGGGCACATTAACCTCGTTCACAGGCTGGTGGGCATGGACGCTATATTGCTGCAAATATTGAACGGTCTCGACAAGGGCGGCGCCTATGCGCTGATTGCGCTTGGCCTGACCCTTGTCTTCGGCACATTGGGCGTGGTCAACTTCGCCCACGGCGCGCTGTTCATGCTGGGCGCATTCTGCGCCGTCACGTTCAACAAGCTGCTCAATCTCGAAAGCGTGGTGATCGACCCCACCCAGAAAACCGCATGGGGCACGCCGCTTGAAGTCCGCACGCCTTACATCGAAGCGTGGCTCGGCGACTTCGGCAAATATCTGCACGACTATTCAGTTCCCGCGTCGATCCTGCTCGCCATACCTGTGATGCTGATCATCGGCATCGTCATGGAGCGCGGCCTGATCCGCTACTTCTACAAGCGCCCGCATGCCGACCAGATCCTAGTGACCTTCGGGCTGGCCATCGTCATCCAGGAAATCATCAAGCACTTCTTCGGCGCGAACCCCATTCCGCAGCCGGCACCAATGGCCTTCGGTGGCACAGCCTATGTCGGTGAATTCCTCGGCATGGGGCAGACGCTCGCCTATCCGTGGTGGCGCATCATCTACTTCCTCTTCTCGCTCGGCATTATCGGCGCGGTCTTCGCTTTCCTGCAATTCACCACCTACGGTATGGTGGTTCGCGCCGGCATGCGCGACCGTGAGACGGTCGGGCTGCTAGGCATCGACATCGAGCGGCGCTTCACCGTCGTGTTCGGCCTTGCCGCCGTCGGCGCCGGCGTGGCGGGCGTGATGTACACGCCGATCCTGCCTCCCGACTACCACATGGGCATGGAGTTCCTGGTGCTGTCCTTCGTCGTCGTGGTTGTCGGCGGCATGGGGTCGCTTGGCGGTGCGGTCGCAGCCGGCTTCCTGCTCGGCATCCTGCAATCCTTCGCTTCGATGAACGAGGTGAAGGCGATTATTCCCGGTATCGATCAGATCATCATCTACCTTGTCGCCGTCGTCATCCTGTTGACGCTGCCGCGAGGCCTGATGGGTCGCAAAGGCGTGATGGAGGACTGATCCATGTTCAAAGGCCTCTCCCGCAACGATCTCATCCTGCTGATCGGCTTTACCGCATTCGTGCTGCTGATGCCGATCATCCTGAAGCCGGTCGGCGCTGCCTATCCGGCGCTGATGCAGAAGTTCTGCATCTTCGGCATCTTCGCGATTGGCTTCAACATCCTGTTCGGCCTGACCGGCTACCTCTCGTTTGGTCATGCCGCCTTCCTCGGCGTCGGTTCCTACGCGGCGGTGTGGTCGTTCAAGCTGTTCACCATGAACATCATCCCGGCGATCTTCCTGTCGCTGTTCTTCGCTGCAATCTTCGCAGTGGTCATCGGCTATGTCAGCCTGAGGCGGTCCGGCATCTACTTCTCGATCCTGACGCTTGCCTTCGCGCAGATGTGCTACAACCTCGCCTACTCGGTGCTGACGCCATTGACCAATGGCGAGACCGGTTTGCAGTTGACGCTGAGAGATCCGCGCTGGATCGACGCCATGTTCCATGAGCCTGGCGCTGGCCTGCCGCGTGCGACGCTGTTCGGCCTCGACACCAGCGGCGGCGGATTGGGCGGCTTCTACCTTTGCGCGGTGATCCTGATCATCTGCTTCTACATCTCGATGCGCATCTTCCGCTCGCCTTTCGGCATGATGCTGCGCGCCATCAAGTCCAACCAGAACCGGATGCGGTATACGGGCTTCAACACCCGGCCCTACCTGCTAGCCGCCTTTGTCATCTCCGGCATGTATGCCGGGCTGGCCGGCAGCCTGATGGCCGCAACCGACCCCCTTGCCGGCGCAGAGCGCATGCAATGGACAGCTTCGGGCGAAGTCGTGCTGATGACGATCCTGGGTGGCGTAGGCACGCTTGTCGGCCCGGTCGTTGGCGCTGCCGTGATCAAGTACTTCGAAAACATCTTCTCGTCGTTCGGCCCGGACACGCTTCACAGCGTCTTCAGCTTCCTGCCCGATACGATTGAGGACGCGCTCGTTTCATTCCTTTCCCTGTTTGTCGGCGAAGGCTGGAACCTGACGCTTGGCGTCATTTTCGTCCTGCTCGTCATCTTCATGCCGGGTGGCATCATCGAAGGCCTGCGCCGCCTGTGGGTCATCTTCACCCGGAAGCGCGACGGGGGCGATGCCATCCCCGCCGCGACCAACCCCCAACCGGCGGAGTAACGCGATGAGCGAGAAGAATATCGTCCTGCACGTCGCCGATGTTCACAAGCGGTTCGGCGGACTGCAGGCGCTGGCCGATGTGGACCTGCAGGTCGAGGAAGGCACGGTGCATGCCATCATCGGGCCGAACGGCGCCGGCAAATCGACTTTGCTCAACGTTTGCGTCGGCCGCATCAAGCCGGACCAGGGACAGGTCGTTTTTGCTGGCGAAGCGCTCAACAATCACCAGCCGCATGAGATCAACCAGCTCGGTGTCAGCCGCGTGTTCCAGACACCGGAGATTTTCGCCGACCTGTCGCTGCTCGAAAATGTCATGATCCCTGCATTCGCCAAGCGTGACGGTTCGTTCCGCTTCAACGCCTCGGCACCTGTCAGCACGCAGAAAGACATTCGCGAAAAGGCGGAGGCCGCACTTGAAGATGTCGGCCTCTTGAACAGGCGCAATGTCGAGGCCGGAAGCCTGTCGCGCGGCGACAAGCGCCGTCTGGAACTGGCGATGTGCCTGGTGCAAAACCCGCGCCTGCTTTTGCTCGACGAGCCTACGGCCGGCATGTCGCGCCACGACACCAACAGCACGATCGACCTTCTCAAGCGCATCAAGAGCCGCGGCATGACCAAGGTGATCATCGAGCATGACATGCACGTGGTGTTTTCGCTTGCGGACAAGATAAGCGTACTTGCGCAGGGCCGCATCATAGCAGACGGTACGCCCGAAGCCGTGCGGGCAAATCCCAAGGTCAAGGAAGCCTATCTTGGGGAGGCACAGACATGAACATGGCCGCGCATCACGACAAAGACTTCACGGGGGGAGCGACAACAGTGTCGGACAACGAAGTCGAGCCGTTTTTCAGCGTCAAGGATATCCACGCCTACTACGGGGAATCTTACATCGTCCAGGGCGTGTCCTTCGATATCCGCAAGGGCGAAATCCTGTCGCTGCTTGGCCGTAACGGTGCGGGCAAGACATCTACCTTGCGCACCCTGGCGCGCGTGGCGTCCCCTCAACTGGCCTCTGGCGAAATCTGGCTCGAAGGCAAGCCGATCCACAAGCTGAAAGCCCATCAGGCGGCAAAGGCGGGCGTGCAACTGGTTCCCGAGGACCGGCGCATCATCGGCGGCCTGTCAGTGGAAGAAAACCTGATCCTGGCACAGGTTGCTGAGCCTAAGGGCTGGGAGTTGCAACGCATCTACGAGCATTTCCCGCGCCTGGCCGAGCGGCGCAAGCAAGAGGCGACGACGCTTTCCGGCGGCGAGCAGCAGATGCTTGCCGTGGCGCGCGCGCTGGCCCGCGACATCAAGATCCTCTTCCTCGACGAGCCCTATGAAGGCCTTGCACCGGTCATCGTGCAGGAGATCGAGAAGATCGTTCAGCAGATCCGCGACATCGGCATCACCACGATCATCGTGGAGCAGAATGCGGTCGCAGCGCTGAGACTCTCGGATCGCGCCGTCATCATGGACACGGGCACCGTCGTGTTCAGCGGTACGGCCAAGGAAGTCCTCGAAAACAGCCAGCTTCGCCACGAATATCTGGCGATCTAATTCGTCAAGGAATGACGGCTCAGCGAAGACGCCGCCATCGGCGTCTTCGTGCTTTTCAGGGGTATCGATGGAACAGCGGGGCGATGGCCTCGTACTTGGCCCAACGCTGCTGGCTAAATCCCCTCGCCCTTGATCGACCGCAACAGATCGGCGGCAGCCGCGAAATCTCGCTTTCGTTGCGCGCGGCGGGCGGTCGCCTCGGCGTCCTGTCCCCAATGTTCGATCTGCCAATCTTCATCGACGTGAGCGGCAAGCCAGGCGCCTTCGACGTCCAATTCTGAAGCATCCAGCGCCAGAGCAAGCAATGCCGAACCGGTCAGCGACATCATCACGTGCAGGCAGGCCAACCGGAAGGGATCGGCATCTTTCGCAAGATGCGCACCAAGAACGGCAATCGATTCACGCGGCTGTTCGACATGGACCACGCCCTCGGCCAGATTGAAACGGGCGCTTAACGCGGACTGGACCCAATCCAGCACCGGGTCCCAATGGCTGTTCTGGCGTTCCACCAAGCCTTGCGGTGCATCGGCGCGATAGCAGAGCATATCCGAGGCGGCAAAGCGCAGGATATCCTCGAGCACCGCCTGCGGGTCGGTCGCCACGCCATCGATGGCCGTATTGACCAGCCGCAGGACCGGCATCGAAACCGGATCGATGACGTCCTTCTGCTCCTCGAATTCCGCAGCAACAAGCAAAGCAGCGCGTTCGTTTGGTAGCGCCAGCAACGATTTTCCCGGCGTGCGCACGGATTTCCCATCGAGGAGCACAGCAAAGCCAGTCACGTCCTTGGAAACAGAGGCGTGCTTGTAGAAGCGCTTGGGCAGAGGCGTCTTCATCTGGATTTGCGCGCGGCGCGTGGGGTCCGGATCGGACAGATGGTTACCGGCTTCGAGATCGTTCAGAATGTCACGCATCGGACTCTCTCACAGGGTGCGAGGGTTTGCATCGCGGTGTTCAAGCGTCGTCCTCGGCGCTTTGCATGTCGAAGCCGATCAGGTTCCAACTCTGGCGCATGTGGGGCGGCATCGGTGCGGTGACATCGATCTTGCCGCCATCCGGATGCGGGATGACGATGCGACGCGCATGCAGATGCAGACGGTTCTGCACTCCGCCGGGGAATTCCCAGTTGGTATCGGCCTCGAAGTATTTGGGATCGCCGATAATGGGGCAGCCGATATGAGCCGCATGGACGCGCAATTGGTGCGTGCGGCCGGTATAGGGCTCCATTTCCAGCCAGGTCAGCGCCTGAGCGGCCTGCTCGACGATGCGATAGTAGGACACCGCGTGGTCCGCGCCCTTTTCGCCATGCTTGGCAACGCGCACGCGGTCGCCATCCGGCGTTGGTTCCTTGATCAACCAGGTCGAGATCTTGTCCTCGCGCTTGGGGGGAACGCCCTTCACCAAGGCCCAGTAAGTCTTCTTCGTCTCGCGGGCGCGAAACGATTCCGACAACTTCATCGCGGCCAGACGCGTGCGGGCGACGACCAGCACGCCGGAGGTGTCGCGGTCGAGGCGGTGGACAAGGCGCGGCTTCTCGCCCTTCTTGTTGCGCAAGGCTTCAAGCATGTCGTCGACGTTGCGCGTGACGCCGGAACCGCCCTGCACGGCCAGCCCCGCCGGCTTGTTGAAGACGTAGACCTTGGCGTCTTCATGCAGCAGCATCTTGGCCAGAACGTCTCCGTCATCCTGATTGCGGATGGAGTGGCCGGTGAGCTGGGTGTCGCCCCTCTTGTCGACTTCGAGGGGTGGAACCCGGATCACCTGCCCCGGTTCGATCCTCGTGTCCGTCTTGGCGCGACCGCCATTGATGCGGACCTGGCCGGAGCGCAGCAGCTTTTGCAAGTGGCCGAAGCCCAGCCCGGGAAAATGGGTCTTGAACCAGCGGTCGAGCCGCATGCCGGCCTCGTCGGGCCCAACCGTTATCTGTTCTACGCCTGCCATATGCCTGTCCGTCTGGTCGCCGTGCACTTCAGGATGCACAAAATGCGATCCATCTTTGGTTCGAGCATCGAGAACTTGCGAAAACAGGATTTCGCGTTCGGGCCGATGTTCCGTTCTGGATGCGGGCAATAGCACCAAGCGCCGGCATTTGCGAGCCAACTTGCAGCCGCCACTAAGCGTCGCGTTCCTTGCGCAGCTTGGCCCAGTATTCCAGCCGCTTCCTCACTTCCCTTTCGAAGCCGCGCTCGGGCGGATCGTAGAAGGTCTGCCGACCCATCTTTTCAGGGAAATAATCCTGCCCTGAAAAGGCATCCGGTTCATCGTGGTCGTAGCGATAACCGGCGCCGTAGCTCTCTTCCTTCATCAGCTTGGTCGGCGCATTGAGGACGTGCTTGGGCGGCAGAAGCGAGCCGTGCTCCTTGGCGGCGCGGGCAGCTGCCTTGAAGGCAGTGTAGACAGCGTTCGACTTGGGAGCGGTCGCCAGATAGACGCAGGCTTGCGCAAAGGCCAGCTCACCCTCTGGCGAACCCAGATAGTCGTAGGCATCCTTCGCCGCATTTGCGATGACGAGCGCTTGCGGATCGGCCAGACCAATGTCTTCGACCGCCATGCGAACCAGCCGTCGCCCAAGGTAAAGCGGGTCTTCGCCAGCATCAAACATGCGGCAAAGATAGTAGAGAGCTGCATCGGGGTCAGAACCGCGTACCGATTTGTGCAAGGCGGAAATCAGATTGTAATGCCCGTCCTGCCCCTTGTCGTAGATCGGCGCGCGGCGCTGGACGATGCGCATGAGGCCCTCGGTATCGAAGATTTCTCCCGGCTTTGCGGCGCGCCACACCTCTTCCGAAAGCGTGAGCGAGGCGCGGCCATCGCCGTCGGCCATGCGCACAAGGGCACCCCTCGCCTCTTCGTCGAGCGGCAGAAGCTTTCCCTCGGTTTCCTCGGCGCGCAGAAGCAGCTTGGCGATACTGTCCTCGTCCAGCGAGTGAAACACGAGAACGCGCGAGCGCGACAGAAGCGCGGCGTTGAGCTCGAACGAGGGGTTTTCCGTGGTCGCGCCGACCAGAATGACGGTGCCGTCTTCCATGACCGGAAGAAAGGAATCCTGCTGGGCGCGGTTGAAGCGATGGATCTCGTCTACGAAGAGCAAGGTCTGGCGGCCATTGGCGCGGCGCAGCCGGGCGGCTTCAAAGACCTTCTTCAAATCGGCGACGCCGGAAAAGATGGCGGATATCTGCTCGAAACCGAGGCTGGTTTCACCAGCGAGCAAGCGCGCGACGGTGGTCTTGCCGGTGCCGGGCGGCCCCCAGAAGATCATCGATCCAAGCGAGCCCGACGCGATCATGCGGGTCAGTGCGCCATCCGGCCCGGTTAGATGTTCCTGGCCGACCACTTCGCTCAGATTGCGCGGACGCAGGCGATCGGCAAGCGGCCGGCCAAGGGGCGCTTTTTCCGGTTCATCGGGACTGAACAGATCGGCCATTTTTCCAAACCGTCAAGCAAGCCGGACCATTCCGCTCCGGCTTGGTTACTTTCGGCGATGAGGCTTAGTAGCGCAACACCTGGCGAAGCAACTGGCCATCGCGCTCAACCGTGAAGCGCCACCAGCGTGTGCTTTGCTGCGCCGCATCCGCGAGCTTCTTCGCATTGTCGATGGTCTGGCCGTTGACCTCGCGCACGATGTCGCCGGGCTGGAAGCCGAAATCGGCCGCGGGTGAGTTGCGATCGACATCGATCACGGTCACGCCCTTCACGTCTGCGGCCATGCCGAGGCGCTGGGCAAGGCGTGGCGACAGTTCCGCCACCTTGGCGCCAGCAAAGGGACTGCGGCCACGCAGGAGGATTTCGGCAGAAGCCGCACCTTCCGGCGCACGGACCAGTGCGATCTCCAAGGTCTTTTCCTCGCCCTTGGAGAGCACGCCCAATTCGGCGTTCGACCCGATCGGCTGGGTCGCCAGCCGGTAACCCAATGCGTCGACGTTCTCGATGATCGCGCCGTTGAAGGCGAGCACCACGTCGCCAGGCTTCAACCCGGCCTTTTCAGAGGGTCCGTTTGCCTCAACCGCCGAAACCAGCGCGCCGTGGGGCGATTCCATGCCAAGCGATTCCGCGATCTGCGGCGTCACCGGTTCGAAAGTCGCGCCGATATAGGGCCGCTCGAAGAAATCCTGACCGGATTTTGCGGCCTCCACGAAGGCGCGCACCATGTTGGACGGAATGGCGAAGCCGATGCCGATGGAACCGCCGCTGCGGCTGTAAATGGCGGTGTTGATGCCCACCAACTGGCCGCCCATGTTGATGAGGCCGCCGCCGGAATTGCCCGGATTGATGGCCGCATCGGTCTGGATGAAGAAGCCGGAATCCGAAATTCCGATATGGCTTCGCGCCAAGGCGGAAACGATGCCGCTTGTCGTGGTCTGACCGACCCCGAACGGGTTGCCGATGGCCAGCACCAGGTCACCGACCTGAAGCGCATCGGAATCGCCGATGGCAATGACCGGGAACGGCTTGTCGGAATCGATCTTAAGCACCGCGAGGTCGAGCGTCTCGTCCTTCAGCAAGACCTTGCTGTTGAATTCGCGGCCGTCCGACATCGCGACCTTGACCTCGTCCGCATCCTTGATGACGTGGAAGTTGGTCACGATGATGCCAGTCGGATCGACAAGGACGCCGGAGCCGAGAGACGACTGGGCGCGGGGTATGGAACGACCGAAGAACTCCTCGAAGAAGGGATCTCCCTCGAAGGGCGACCTCACCTTGGCAGTCTGTGACGCATAGACATTGACCACTGCCGGCGCGGTTTGCTTGACCAGCGGCGCGAAGGAAAGCTGCATCTCCTCGCGGCCGAACGGCACGCGCTGGTCAGGACCGGCGGTCGCCTTGTCGCCCTCAACGCCATGCAGGAGATCGGTCAGGACATCCGACAGGCCGGGCTCATCGGTCTTCTTCTCCTGTGCGACTACCTGATGGCCGAGCGGCGACGCCAGCAACAGCATCAGGGAACCGACAACGGCAACGGTCAACTGTCTGGCACGCATTCTCGAATCTCCGGGCATGATCGGGCGCCATTGTCGCGACGATTGTGCAAATTGAAAGGCTGGAGAGTGAAATTCGGCTATTGTTTTGCTGTTATGGCTTCGGGCTGGCCTCGATGCGGGCGGCGATCTCAAAAAAGCGGTTGCGGCGGGCATGATCCAGCGGCGAAACCCCTTCCCTGTCAGGGATATTCTGCGCTCCGGCATCCACCAGGAGACCGACGATTTCCTGATAGACCGGGCCGCCGTCTCCAAGGATCACCGCTTCGATTAATGCCGTCCAGCCGAGATTGTTGACATGATCGATGTCGATGTCGGTTCCAAGCAGGACACGCACCGCATCCGGGTGACCGTGATGGGCTGCGGGGATCAGCGCCGTGCCGCCATAGCGGTTGGTGTCCTTGAGGTTTGCCTTGCCGGTTGCGAGGATTGCCTTCAGGATTTCGGTACGGCCCTCGGCGCCAGCGTAAAGAAATGGCGTGTCCTTGATGGCGTCCTTGGCGTTGACGTCCGCTCCCGCAGCGATCAGCGTTTTTGCGATCTCGAACGCATCGGCATGGGTGGCAAGAAGCAGCGCCGTGCGCCCTTGAGGATCGCGCGCCTCCAACTCGCCACCGGTTGAGATGATTTCCCGAACCTTAGGCAAATCCCCGTTGGCAACGGCCTCAATCAGCATCGCCCCACCCTTTCCGGTATTCGCCGAAGCCATACACGGGAAAACCGTTGCGGCAACAACGGCGAGCACCATAAGCATCGAGCGCATGACCATCCACATTCACCACTTTCGTCAACGATCTATTGCGAGCGATGTAGTGACATACGGCCAATAAAAAAGGGGCCCATAGGCCCCTTTGAACTGTTTCAAGAAAAACCGAAGCTTATGCGGCTTCGGTCTCGTTGGCGCCTTCTGCCTCGAGGCGATCGCGATCGCCAGCGCCCTTGGCGGAGGTGTCGCGGTCAACGAACTCGATGACAGCCATTGCAGCGTTGTCGCCCTTGCGGAAGCCTGCCTTCATGATGCGCAGGTAGCCGCCGTTGCGGGTGGCATAGCGAGGCGCGAGCGTCTCGAACAGGCGCTTGACGACGCCTTCATTGCCGATCTGGGCAATGACCTGACGGCGGGCGTGCAGGTCGCCGCGCTTGCCGAGCGTAACCAGCTTCTCGACGATCGGACGCAGGTCCTTCGCCTTCGGCAAGGTGGTGACGATCTGCTCGTGCTCGATCAGAGACACGGCGAGGTTGGCGAACATCGACTTGCGATGGCTGATGCTACGGGCGAAGCGGCGGCCTTTAAAACCGTGGCGCATGGCTCTTTTCCTTCTTTAGTTGTTCAAGAGGCCACGGCCCCTGATGGTTTTCCGCATGACCGTCGAACCGGGCGGCTCGCGCCGCCGGTCCTCGGAATTCATGCTCAATACTGGTCTTCGTAACGTTTCGCGAGGTCTTCGATGTTTTCCGGCGGCCAATCCGGCACTTCCATGCCGAGGTGCAGGCCCATGGCCGCCAGCACTTCCTTGATCTCATTGAGCGACTTGCGGCCGAAGTTCGGGGTGCGCAGCATCTCGGCTTCGGTCTTCTGGATCAGGTCGCCAATGTAGACGATGTTGTCGTTCTTCAGGCAGTTGGCCGAACGGACGGAAAGCTCCAGTTCGTCGACCTTCTTGAGCAGGGCCGGGTTGAAGGCAAGCTCGGTGACCGCCTCGGTCGCGACTTCCTTCTGCGGCTCGTCGAAGTTGACGAACAGCGCAAGCTGGTCCTGCAGGATGCGGGCGGCGAAAGCCACTGCGTCCTCGCCGGTGACGGAACCGTCTGTCTCGATGGTCATGGTCAGCTTGTCGTAGTCGAGAACCTGGCCCTCGCGGGTGTTCTCGACCTTGTAGGAGACCTTCTTGACCGGCGAGTAGAGGCTGTCGACCGGGATGAGCCCGATCGGTGCATCCTCGGCGCGGTTGCGTTCCGCCGGCACGTAGCCCTTGCCGGTGTCGACGGTGAATTCCATGCGGATTTCAGCGCCTTCGTCCAGCGTGCAGATGACGTGATCGGGATTGAGGATCTCGACATCGCCAACCGTCTGGATGTCGCCGGCAAGCACGGCGCCTGGACCCTGCTTGCGCACAACCATGCGCTTGGGGCCATCGCCTTCCATCTTGATGGCGATTTCCTTGATGTTGAGCACGATGTCGGTCACGTCCTCGCGGACACCGCCAATCGAGGAGAACTCATGCAGCACGCCGTCGATCTGGACGGCCGTTACGGCAGCGCCACGCAGCGACGACAAAAGCACGCGACGCAGCGCGTTGCCGAGGGTGAGGCCAAAGCCACGCTCGAGCGGCTCGGCGACCAGAGTGGTCAAAGTCTTTTTCTTCGACGAGAACTCGACCTTGTTCGGCTTGATCAGTTCCTGCCAGTTTTTCTGGATCATGTTGCCTTCCTTCCGCTTCCCCACCACCATCCAATCGTGGTGGGCGATCTGGAAAATCGCAAAAGCGCCAGATGGCGCTTGAGCAACGAATTTTTGTGGGTCAGACGCGGCGCTTCTTGCGCGGGCGGCAGCCATTGTGCGGGATCGGCGTCACGTCGCGGATCGAGGTGATGGTGAAGCCGGCAGCCTGCAGAGCGCGCAGGGCGGATTCACGACCGGAGCCCGGACCGCAGACTTCGACTTCCAGCATACGCATGCCGTGTTCCTGGGCCTTCTTGGCAACGTCTTCAGCAGCCATCTGCGCCGCGAACGGGGTCGACTTACGCGAGCCCTTGAAGCCCTGTGCACCAGCCGACGACCAGGCAATCGCATTGCCCTGCGCGTCGGAGATGGTGATCATGGTGTTGTTGAAGGTCGAATTGACGTGAGCAACGCCCGACGAGATATTCTTGCGTTCGCGACGGCGAACACGAGCGGCTTCCTTGGCCATGGTATTCCTTTCAGTTGATCTCTACACCGCCGTAATTCCAGCGGCTCCACCTGAGGAGGCAGTCGGGCTTCGGCAGTCGGCAGTCTATTGATCCGACTGCCTATTGCCGACTGGCGACTGCCGCCAATTATTTCTTCTTGCCCGCAATCGCCTTGGCAGGACCCTTGCGAGTGCGCGCATTGGTATGCGTACGCTGGCCACGAACCGGCAGGCTGCGGCGATGGCGCAGGCCGCGATAGCAGCCGAGGTCCATCAGACGCTTGATGTTCATCGAAACTTCGCGTCGCAGATCGCCCTCGACCTGGTAGTCACGATCGATGGTTTCGCGGATCGCCAGAACCTCGGCGTCGGTGAGCTGGTTGACGCGTCGCTCAGCAGGAATGCCGACCTTGTCGACGATCTCCTGGGCGAACTTCTTGCCAATGCCGTGAATGTACTGAAGCGCGATGATGACGCGCTTGTTGGTCGGAATATTGACGCCGGCTATACGAGCCATCTGTTCTCTTCTCCATGTGGGCCGGCTGAGCTGTTGGGCTGACCGGCGCTGATTAAATGACCCGCGTCCGGTGGAGGCCGGCCCTTGCGGGTGTTCCTTCTACAAAGCAAGCGCCTTGTCCGCACGGACAAGCTAAGCTCATGCCTGATAGGGAGACGGGCCGCCATACTCCAGCCAGTCCGCCTCGTCAAGGGCAAGCCGTAAGATTTGTTAACGACCCTCGCCCAGCAGCGCGTCGATCTGCCCGCTGACCGCATCGATGCTGGCCATGCCGTCGACCCCTTTCAGCATCTTCTTGGCATGGTAGTAGCCGATCAACGGCGCTGTCTTCTTGTAATATTCGCGCAGCCGTTCCTCGAAGACCTCGGGATTGTCGTCCTTGCGTACCGCCTGGCCCGCGGCCTTGGCATCTTCCGCCCGCTTGACGATGCGGCCAACCAGCGCCTTGTCGTCAACCACCAGTTCGATCACCGCATCCAGTGCGATACCGCGTTCGCCAAGCATCGCCTCGACCGAGTCGGCCTGCGCAAGCGTGCGCGGATAGCCATCCAGGATAAAGCCCTTCGCGCAGTCTGGCTGGTCTATACGCTCGGCCACAATGGCGTTGACGATGGCGTCGGAGACCAGTTCGCCAGCGTCCATGACGGCCTTGGCCTTCAGACCAACCGGTGTCTTTGCCACCACAGCGGCACGCAACATGTCACCCGTGGAAAGCTGGGGGATGCCGTACTTTTCTACCAGTCTCTGTGCTTGCGTCCCCTTGCCCGCGCCTGGCGGTCCAAGCAGTATCAGCCTCATTTTCCTCTCTTGCCCCCGCGCAGCTTCGACTTCTTGATCAGGCCTTCATATTGATGCGCGATCAAGTGGCCCTGAATCTGCGCGATCGTATCCAGCGTTACACTGACAACGATCAGAAGCGAAGTACCACCAAGGTAGAACGGCACGCCAGTGGCGGCAATGAGGTATTCAGGAAGAAGGCAGACCGCGACGAGATAAATCGCGCCCACAACCGTTATGCGAGTCAAAACGTAGTCGATGTAGTCGGCCGTGCGCTCGCCCGGGCGATAACCCGGAATGAAGCCGGAGTGCTTCTTCAACTGATCGGCCGTGTCCTTCGGATTGAACACGATGGCCGTGTAGAAGAAGGTGAAGAATACGATCATGGCGCCGTAGAACAGCATGTAGAGCGGCTGGCCGTGACCAAGGGCGGACAACACCGAGGCTGCCCACGCCGGCAGGTTTTGCGTGTTGGAAAACCCAGCGAGCGTTGCCGGAAGGAGCAACAGAGACGACGCGAAGATCGGCGGGATGACGCCCGAGGTGTTGAGCTTGAGCGGCAGGTGCGACGTGTCGCCCTGGAACATGCGGTTGCCGACTTGGCGCTTCGGATACTGGATCAAAAGCCGGCGCTGGGCGCGCTCGAAGAACACGATGAGCGCGATAACCACCACGGCGAGCACCATGATGGCCAGCACGAGGCCGGTGGACAGCGCACCGGTGCGGCTCAATTCCAAAGTGCCGCTGATTGCGGCCGGCATGCCCGCCACGATGCCGGCGAAGATGATCAGCGAAATGCCGTTGCCGATGCCGCGCGCGGTGATCTGCTCGCCGAGCCACATCAGGAACATTGTGCCGCCGGTCAGCGTAATCACGGACGAGATCTGGAAGAACAGGCCGGGATTGGTAACGATGTTGTTGCCGCTGGAGAGCCCTACCGAGATTCCGTAAGACTGAACGATCGCCAGCAAAACCGTCCCGTAGCGGGTATACTGGTTGATGATCTTGCGACCCTGTTCGCCTTCCTTCTTGAGTGCCTCAAGGGTGGGAATGACGGACGTCATCAGCTGCATGATGATCGACGCCGAAATGTACGGCATGATGCCGAGCGCGAAGATCGCCATGCGCTCGACGGCGCCGCCGGCAAACATGTTGAACATGCCAAGAACGCCGCCGCTCTGCTGCTGGAAGGCCTGCGCAAAAGCTTCGGGGTTGATACCGGGCAGCGGGATGTAGGTGCCGAGCCGATAGACGAACAGCGCACCCAGCGTAAACCAGATGCGCTTCTTCAAGTCCTCGGCCTTGGCGAAGGCCGCAAAATTCAGATTGGAAGCAAGTTGTTCAGCAGCCGAAGCCATGCATGTTTCTCCGCAGGATGACGCGGGAGGCCCGCTTCGGGCGGCGCGTGTCACCGAAGCCCCGAAATAGGCTCGGCGCAACCAAGATGCAAGCGGCCGCGTTAACGCGACCGCTCACAATTGGGTGGTTATTCAGCAGCAGCCTGCTCGGGCAGCTTCACGGAGCCGCCAGCCTTCTCGATCTTTTCGATCGCGGCCTTGGATGCTCCGGCAACGTCGAAGGCAAGCTTTGCCTTCAGTTCGCCATCCGAAAGGACGCGCACGCCGTCCTTGACGCGGCGAATGACGCCGGCCTTGACGAGTGCCTCGGCGGTAACGGCTTCCTTGGCGTCGAGTTTCTTGGCGTCGATCGCAGCCTGGATGCGGGCCAGCGAAACAACAGCAAAGCTCTTGGCGAAGATGTTGTTGAAGCCGCGCTTCGGCAAGCGACGATAGAGCGGCATCTGGCCGCCCTCGAAGCCGTTGATGGCCACGCCCGAACGGGACTTCTGGCCCTTGACGCCACGACCGCCGGTCTTGCCGGAGCCGGAGCCGATGCCGCGACCGAGACGCTTCTTCGAATGGGTCGCGCCTTCGTTGTCACGCAGATCGTTGAGTTTCATTTCCGTTCTCCTGCGCTCTGGCTCAGGCCTCGTCCACGACGCGGACGAGGTGCGAGACGGCGGCTATCATGCCGCGCACTGAAGGGGTGTCTTCCAACGTGCGCTTGCGATGCATCTTGTTGAGGCCGAGGCCGACCAGCGTCGCGCGCTGTTCCTTCGGGCGGCGGATCGGCGAACCGATCTGCTCAACGGTGATGGTCTTTGCTGCTTTCTTGGCCATGGTCAAAATCCCCTGGTCAACGCGACTATTCTTCGGCCGCTACGGCATTGCCGCGGCGGGCCTGAAGGGTCGAGTACTTGATGCCGCGCGCAGCAGCCACATCCTTCGGATGCATCTGGCTCTTCAGCGCGTCGAAGGTGGCGCGAACCATGTTGTAAGGGTTCGACGAACCCATCGACTTGGCGACCACGTCGTGCATGCCGAGCGTCTCGAAAACGGCGCGCATCGGACCGCCGGCGATGATACCGGTACCCTGCTTGGCGGCGCGCAGAAGAACGCGGCCAGCGCCCCAACGGCCTTCGACGTCGTGGTGAAGCGTACGGCCCGAGCGCAGCGGCACGAAAATCATGTCGCGCTTGGCGGATTCAGTCGCCTTGCGGATGGCTTCCGGCACTTCGCGGGCCTTGCCGTGGCCGAAGCCGACGCGGCCCTTCTGGTCGCCGACGACGACGAGTGCTGCAAAGCCGAAACGCCGGCCGCCCTTGACCACCTTGGCGACGCGGTTGATGTGTACGAGCTTGTCGACGATGCCGTCGTCGCGCTCTTCGCGGTCACGGCCACGCTCGCGGCCGCCTTCCCTACGTTCCTGTGCCATATCCTAGTTCCTTGTTCTTTTCCGGAAGCACGGGTTGCTGAATGCCGACGCCACGTTTCGGGTCGCCGGCGGCGAAAAATCAGAAGTCGAGGCCACCCTCACGCGCCGCCTCGGCCAAAGCCTTGATACGGCCGTGGTAGATGTACGAGCCACGATCGAAAACGACCTGCTTGACGCCGGCCTTGCCGGCGCGTTCCGCAATCAGCTTGCCAACCGCAGCCGCAGCAGCGGTGTCGGCGCCGGTCTTCTTGGTCGCGCGGAAGTCCTTCTCCAGCGTCGAAGCTGCCGCAATGGTGTGACCCTTGGCGTCGTCGATGATCTGGACGTAGATGTTCTTCGAGGTGCGATGCACCGAGAGACGCGGCCTACCGTTGGAAACCGCCTTCAAGTGACGACGGATACGCGCAGAGCGGCGCTGGATAGATTCTTTCAAAGCCATAGCTTTTAGTTCCTGCCTTGTAAAACGGGGGTTGCCACATGCGGTAGACGAATGCTCCCGCGGCAACGCCCCGTGGCGTTGTAGTTACGAACTTACTTCTTCTTGCCTTCCTTGCGGAGGATCTTCTCGCCGGCGTAGCGCACGCCCTTGCCCTTGTAAGGCTCAGGACCGCGATACTCACGGATTTCCGCCGCAACCTGGCCGACCTGCTGCTTGTCGATGCCCGTCACGCTGATTTCGGTGGGCTTCGGCACAGCAATCGTGATGCCTTCCGGCGTCTGGTAGACGACATCGTGGCTAAAGCCAAGTGCAAGCTGCAGGTTCTTGCCCTGCATCGCGGCACGATAGCCAACGCCGGTGATTTCAAGCTTCTTTTCAAAGCCATCCTTCACGCCGGTCAAGATGTTGACGATCTGCGTGCGGGACATGCCCCACTTCGAGCGAGCCGCCTTCGAGGTGTCGCGCGGCTGCACGGCGATTTCGCCGTCCTCCAGCTTGACCAGAACCTCGTCGTTGACGACGAACTTCAGCTCACCTTTCGGACCCTTGGCCGTGACGGTCTGACCGTCGACCGAAGCGGTCACGCCCTGCGGCACGGATACGGGCTTCTTTCCAATACGAGACATTTGTTGTCCTCGTCACTCTTCGTGTTTCAAGTCAGCCGGATCAGAATATCTGGCAGAGAACTTCGCCACCGACATTCTGTTCGCGAGCATCGTGGTCCGCCATAACGCCCTTCGGCGTCGACAAGATGGCAATGCCGAGACCATTGGCAACCTGCGGGATCGACTTGGCCGAGACGTATACGCGGCGGCCGGGCTTCGAAACGCGCGAGATCTCGCGCACCACGGGCGAACCGTCGAAATACTTCAGCTCGATGTTGATCTCGGACTTGCCGTTGTCGAAATCGGTCTGGCTATAGTCGCGGATGTAGCCTTCGGCCTTCAGAACATCCAGGACGCGGGCACGCAGACGCGAGGCCGGGGTCGACACGGTCGACTTCTTACGGCCATAGGCGTTGCGGATGCGGGTCAGCATATCGCCGAGAGGATCGCTCAATGACATGTGATGTCCTCCTTACCAGCTCGACTTGACCAGGCCGGGAATCTGGCCGTTGTTGCCGAGATCGCGCAGGGCGATACGGGAAACCTTGAGTTTACGATAGAAAGCCCGCGGACGACCGGTGATTTCGCAGCGGTTGCGGATACGGATGCGTGCCGAATTGCGCGGCAGCGCGGCCAGCTTGAGCTGGGCGCGGAAGCGCTCTTCCATCGGCTTGGACTGATCCATGATGATGGCCTTCAGCGCCTTACGCTTGGCAGCATACTGGTCCACAAGCTTGCGGCGCCGGTTGTTCTTTTCAACTGAGCTGGTCTTTGCCATTTCAGATTTTTCCTTTGCTCGCTGCCGTTACTGGCGGAAGGGGAAGTTGAAAGCCTTGAGCAGCGCCCTGGCTTCGTCGTCCGTCTTCGCAGTCGTACAAACGATGATGTCCATGCCCCAGACCTGATCAACCTTGTCGTAGTTGATTTCCGGGA
>CAZROU010000049.1:0-30102 GCA_964601795.1 uncultured Mesorhizobium sp.
AGGTCGGGAGGACGGGCGGCCGTTCGGTCGCTCGTTTAGTTAAGTAGTGCGGCCTTGCGACCGCCCGTCCGGTGGCTTCCCTCAACCAGTGCACCGGCCATGCGGTTACCCGCCGGCACACGATGCCCGGTTCGAGGGCCGAACTTAGGGGTTCATCACCCAGCCGCCTACCGCAGACGACCAGCCCGGCACCGTCGCCCTCTCCTGATACCCGGTGCGCACCAGGTCTCCCGCAAGGGCGATGGAGCGGATTATGGGGGAAGGTGGAGGGGGGTGGATAAGTGGAGGGTGAGGTTTTTGTGAGAAGTGAGCAGGGACAAGGGGTTGGCTGGGAGGTGTGGACGGATTTGTCCACTGTTCAAGCCAACCCACAGGCCCCCTCTGGCCTGCCGGCCATCTCCCCCTCAGGGGGGAGATCAGCCATTGTGGCGTGTGACAGTTCACATTCACCCCACTCCGATCCGCAAGATCGGATCGACCCTCCCATGGAGGGGAGGGTAAGGCGCCAACGTACTGCCGCACCTCACGGGATGGCGAAGCGGAAAGGTTGCGCGCTGTGCGGTGAACCGGTCGCTCACCTCCGCAAGGCGAGGAGAGGAACGCAGCCTCCGCGTCGCCGGCGGCGATGGTTGCTATCCGAGCAGGGCCACCACCTTGCGGGCCGTGGCCTTGGCGGACCAAGGGTTCTGGCCCGTTACCAGGCGCCCGTCGGCGACGACATGTGAAGTGAAGGGCAACAGGGCCTTTTCGTAGACGGCGCCGCGCCGTTTCATTTCCGATTCGGCGTTGTAGGGCATCTTGCCGGCGACGCCGGCCAGGATTTCTTCCATCCATGAAAAGCCGGTGATCCTTTTGCCGGCGACGAGATTGGTGCCATCCGGCAGCTCGGTGTTCAGCAGGCCGCAATAGCCGTGGCAGACGGAAGAGACGATGCCGCCGCGCTCCCAGATGGTTCGGGTGATGGCTTGCAAGCCTTCGCTGTCGGGGAAATCCCACATGACGGCATGACCGCCGGTGAAATAGATCGCGTCGTAGGCGGTCGGATCGATCTCGTCCGGGCGGGCGGTCGAGGACAGCAAGGCCGACCGGCTGGCATCCGCCAGCCATGCCTTGGCGGAAGCGTCGAGGAGCGGCCAATTCAACGCGCGAGGCTCAAGCGGCGAGACGCCGCCCTTCGGGCTGACGATGCGCTGTTCGTACCCCTGTTCGGCGAAGATGTCGTAGGCATGGGTCAATTCCGACAGCCATAGCCCGGTTGGCATGTTCGGATCGGTATAATGGGAGACGTTGGTGACGACGTGAAGGATGCGCTTGCTCATCGCTTCCTCACACCGGTGTCACGAACCCGTCGAGCACTTTTTTCTGGCCGGCGCGGTCGAAGTCGATGGTGAGCTTGTTGCCTTCGATGGCCGCGATGTTGCCGTTGCCGAACTTCTGGTGGAAGACACGGTCGCCGACAGTGAAGGGCGAGGGGGCGTCGGCGACGGACTTGGCGACCAGTTCGCCCTCTATGGTGCGGCTCTTGACCGAGCCGCGACCGGCGCCGTAGCCGGAATCGGTTTCGCCATAGCCGATGCGTTCGACCGCGTGGCCGGAGCGCGTGCCCCAGTTGCGGTCGGTCGCTTCGGTGCGGTTTGCCTGCGCGCGCTGCCAGCCCGGCGTGGCATAGGTGTTGGAGAAGGAGCCGCCCTGATTTGCGCTCTGGTCGCCGCGCGCGCCGCGTCCGCCTGAAGGGGAGCCGAGGCTGTCGAAGCGCGATGCGCCGTAAGGGTTCTGGCGTCCGCCGCGCCCGGAGGCAAAGGACGAGCCGCCGTAAGGATTGCCATAGCCGCCATAGGAGTTGCCGGCTTCGGCCACCTCGACGTGGGCTTCCGGCAGTTCTTCCAGAAAGCGCGAGGGGATGGTGGACTGCCACAGGCCGTGGATGCGGCGATTGGACACGAACCAGATGTGCAGGTTTTTCTTCGCGCGGGTGAGGCCGACATAGGCAAGGCGGCGCTCTTCCTCCAGCCCGGAGCGGCCGCCTTCATCCAGCGCGCGCTGGTGGGGGAACAGGCCTTCTTCCCAGCCGGGCAGGAACACGGTTTCGAATTCGAGACCCTTGGCGGAGTGGAGCGTCATGATGGAGACGGCGTCGAGGTCTTCGTTCTGCTCGGCGTCCATGACCAGCGCGACATGCTCGAGGAAGGAGCGCAGCGATTCGTAATCCTCCATCGAGCGGATCAGCTCCTTGAGGTTTTCCAGCCGCCCCGGTGCGTCGGCGGAGCGGTCGTTCTTCCACATGTCGGTGTAGCCGCTCTCTTCGAGGATGGTCTCGGCGAGCTCTGTGTGCGGCGTGGTGTCGATGAGGCTTTGCCAGCGGGCAAAATTGGCCGCGACCTCGCGCAGCGCCGCGCGGGGCTTGGGCTTCAGCTCGTCGCTTTCGGCAAGCTTGCCGGCGGCCTCCAGCATCGGCACGCGCAAGGCACGCGCCGTGTCGTGGATCTGGCGGATGGCGGATTCGCCAAGACCGCGCTTCGGCACGTTGACGATGCGCTCGAAGGCGAGGTCGTCGGTGGGATTGGCGACGGTGCGCAGGTAGGCCAGCGCATCGCGGATTTCCTGGCGCTCGTAGAAGCGCGGGCCGCCGATGACGCGGTAGTTGAGGCCGATCTCGATGAAGCGGTCTTCGAAGGAGCGCATCTGGAAGGAGGCGCGCACGAGGATCGCCATGTCGTTGAGCGGATGCTTGCCGCGCTGGTAAGTCTCGATGGTCTCGCCGATGGCGCGGGCTTCCTCGTCGGAATCCCAGGCGGCATGGACGTTGACCTTGGCGTCTTCCGGGTCCGGCCGGTCGGTGAACAGCGTTTTGCCAAGCCGCCCCTCATTGTGTGAAATGAGGTGCGACGCCGCGCCAAGGATGTGGGCCGTGGAGCGGTAGTTGCGCTCCAGCCGGATGACGGTGGCGCCGGGGAAATCCTTCTCGAAGCGCAGGATGTTGTCCACCTCGGCCCCGCGCCAGCCGTAGATGGATTGATCGTCATCGCCCACGCAGCAGATATTTACGCTCACGGCCGTACCGCCCTTCGGGCTGGCCTCCGCGGGGGCGGGCGAAACGTCGCCCGGCGCGCGGTCGGGCTCGCGGCCTGCGGCCGGATTGGGAGAGGTGGGCGCGCTAGCGCGCGGCCTCTGGGCCAGCAGGCGCAGCCACATATATTGGGCGGTGTTGGTGTCCTGATACTCGTCGACAAGGATGTATTTGAACTTGTTGTGGTATTCGGCCAGCACGTCGTGGTGGGCGCGGAAGATGCGGATCGGATGGCACAGAAGGTCGCCGAAATCGCAGGCGTTCAGCGTCGTCAGGCGATCCTGATAGGCCTTGTAGAGCTCGCGGCCACGGCCATTGGCGAAGGCGCGGGCGGCACCTTCGGGAATGTCGGCGGGGCCGAGGCCCTTGTTCTTCCAGCCGTCGATCATCTGGGCAAAGGTGCGCGGTGCCCAGCGCTTGTCGTCCAGCCCTTCGGCCTGGATCAGCTGCTTGATGAGGCGGATGACGTCGTCGGTGTCGAGGATGGTGAAGTCGGAGCGCAGGCCGGCGAGTTCGGCATGCCGGCGCAGGAGTTTGACGCCGATGGAGTGGAAGGTGCCGAGCCACGGCATGCCTTCGATGGCTTCGCCGACGAGCATGCCGATGCGATGCTTCATCTCGCGCGCGGCCTTGTTGGTGAAGGTGACGGCGAGGATCTGGCTTGGCCACGCCCTGCCGGTGGCTAGGATGTGGGCGATGCGGGTGGTGAGCACGCGCGTCTTGCCGGTGCCGGCGCCGGCGAGCACCAGGACCGGGCCTTCGGTGGTTTCGACGGCCTTGCGCTGCTCGGGGTTGAGGCCGCTCAGATAGTCGGGCGGGCCGCTCTGGCCGTGGCGCGCAGCCATGGCGCGCGCAGCGATGCCAGAGGGCGCGGACGATCCCCCCGCAGCAGCAGGCCGCCGCGCAGGTTCGTCAAAGAATGGCATGTCGTCGTCTGGAAAACCGGACATCTGGTGCGAATGTAGTGATTCGGGCAGGAAAGGCCAGCGGTGTTGGTGTTTTGTTCACGCCGGGATTCAGGTGAGGGCGGTCTGTAAATGACGGCTTTCTGCGCTTCCGGTGCTCACGTACTTGAATGTACGCTCCGCTCCGGTTCTCGAAATTCGTCATTTTCGACTCGCCCTGACCTGAATCGCAACCGCGCCAGCAACGATAACCGGGGAGCAAAGCGTTTCCGGAAATCCACACCGCGCAAGCTTATCGGCACGGAAGGCGAGTTTGGCCTTGCCCCTGCGGCCTAGTCGTTTAAGTCTGTCGCGGTCAAAGCGCGCATCGATGGCCCGCGTCGTGTCGGGGCCGACTGGCGGCAAAGGACGAGGAATGGACGACAATTTCGACAAGGCCGGCATTGCGGTCATCATCGTGTTCGGCGCGCTTATCCTTGGCGGCCTGATGGCGGCCAACCTGGTGGCGGGCGACCGCAACGGTTTTCTTTTCGCGCTGGGCGCTGCCTTTGCGGCGTGGATTGCAGGCCATGTCGTTTTGTTCGACATGCCGCGCGTCTATGCGGTGCTGATCGCCATTGCCGCGCTGATGGCGGTTGCCTCGACGGTTTCCTTCACGTTCTAGGATTAAAGGATCCCGGCTCTAGAAGCGGTAGCTTCTTGCGTTCCGCTGCAAGCGCGCATGCTTGAGGATGGCACGCCAGCGAACCATGTCGAAGGGGATCGGCTCGCGGTTGGCCGTGATCTCGAAGATGCGGTTTTCGAGGTTCTTAAGCGAACGCCAGAAATCATAGTCCGACAGGCGAGGGTAGGCGGCAAGCCGCTCGGCCTCCAGCCTGACGCTCCTTGCCGCTCCGCGCCGCGGCTGCCCGGTCGGCAGATCGTTTTGCGTGTCCATGACACTGGAGTGACCGCCGCGGCGATTCGATGCAAACCGAACGGGAAGTCATCCCCATGTTTATGCCCAGGGTCAGGACCTGTTCAGGCAGGCTTCCTGCGGATGCCGATGGAGCGGCCCGCGCGTTCGGGCCGAGGCAGGGCGGCGTGGGCGGCGAGCATCGCCTCGAGGTTGGCCGCGATATCCGGCGGGAAGGATGCGACCTTGGGGCCGCTCATGTCGACATGCAGCGACATCGATTCGGAGGTGGCGGCGAGCCAGCCATCGACATGGCGGATTTCCTGATAGGCGTGCAGGCGCTTGGCATCCCAGTCGAGCAGATGGAAAGAGACGTTGACCTTGTGGTCGAGGTGGATTTCCTGGACGTAGCAGATGTGCACTTCCGCCGTGTAGATGGTGAACTTGCGCTCCTTGGCATAGGCCGGGCCCATACCCAGCATCTCGAATGCCTCGTCGGAGCCGCGATCGAACAGGACGTTGTAGTAGGCCATGTTGAGGTGGCCATTATAGTCGATCCAGTCCTTCTCGATATCCATCACGCGCGAGATCAAAGGGGCAGCGGTCATGCGGGGCAGGTCTCCATTCGACGTTCGATGTGCTGGACAATGCGGTTTGAAAGGCACAGTACGAATGGATAGACGCGTGGCAAGGGGCGGCGCTCGCCCATTCGCGGAGGACACATGGCTCTTAGCGACCTGATGGCGGTGGAACGCAACGAGGAAGGCATTGAAGCTGTTCTCGGAATCCTGAAGCAGAGGTTCGGCGAACGCTTCCAGACCGGCAAGTCGATCCGCGAGCAGCACGGGCATACCACGACCTATATCCCGAACCAGATGCCGGACGGCGTGGTGTTTACCGAGACGACGGCGGAGGTGCAGGAGGTGGTGCGGGCTTGCGGCGAGCATCGCGTGCCGGTGATCGCCTTTGGCGTGGGGTCTTCGCTGGAGGGGCATGTGAATGCGCCGGGTGGCGGCATTTCGCTTGATACGTCGCGGATGAACCGCATTTTGGCCGTCAATGCCGAGGACCTCGATTGCACGGTTGAGCCGGGCGTGACCCGCGAAGACTTGAACAAATATCTGCGCGACACCGGCCTGTTTTTCCCAATCGATCCGGGTGCCAATGCCTCGCTGGGCGGTATGGCGGCGACGCGGGCATCCGGCACCAATGCCGTGCGCTACGGCACCATGCGCGAGAGCGTGCTTTCGCTGACGGCGGTGATGGCCAATGGCGAGACGGTGACGACGGGCAAGCGGGCGAAGAAAAGCTCCGCCGGCTACGATTTGACCCGGTTGCTGGTTGGTTCGGAAGGCACGCTCGGCATCATCACCTCGCTGACCCTGCGGCTGCATGGCATACCGCAGGCGATTTCAGGCGGCGTGTGCCCGTTCCCGACATTGGAGGCGGCCTGCCAGGCGGTGATAGCAACCATACAGATGGGCATTGCGGTGGCGCGGATCGAACTGGTGAACGGCCTGCAGATGCGGGCCATGAAGAACTATTCGAAGCTCGATTACCCGGAGGGGCCGTGCCTGTTCCTCGAGTTCCACGGCAGCGATGCCGGCGTGGCCGAGCAGGCGGAAAATTTCGGCATGATCGCCGAGGAGCAGGGTGGCGGGCCGTTTTTGTGGACGAGCGTGGCGGAGGAGCGCGCCAGGCTTTGGGATGCGCGCCACAACGCCTACTGGGCTTCGCTGACGCTGAGGCCGGGAGCGAAAGGGCTTTCGACGGATGTGTGCGTGCCGATTTCGCGGCTGGCGGAGTGCGTCACCGAAACAGAGGTCGATATTGCCGAAATGGGGCTGATCGCGCCGATCGTCGGTCATGCCGGCGACGGCAATTTCCATACGCTGGTGCTGATGGACCCGGACGATCCCGCCGAGATCGCCAAGGTGGAAGCTTTCGTGGCGCGGCTGAACATGCGCGCTATCGCCATGGACGGCACCTGCACCGGCGAGCACGGCATAGGGCAGGGCAAGGCCGGCTTCCTGCGCCACGAACTCGGCCACGGCGTTGATGTGATGCGCACGATCAAGCAGGCGCTCGATCCGCTCAACATCCTCAATCCGGGGAAGATTGTGCGGTTGGAATGACGAGGCGGGTGCCGGCGGGCAAGCGAGGGCAGTGCCCCGGAACCTTTCATGCTGCCCCTCATCCGGCCCTTCGGGCCACCTTCTCCCCGTAAAACGGGGAGAAGAAAACGGAGCCTTTCGATTGCCTCTTTATCGACACGCCGATGCAGGTAGAGTGCGCCGAACCTAATCGAATGATCGAGGCTGATGCTCGCGCGCCTGTTTGTGATCGTTGGCGGCCTGTTCGTGCTGGTGCTGATTGCAGCGTTGGCCGTGCCGCCGCTTATCGACTGGAAGGGCTATCGCGCCGATTTCGAGCGCGAGGCAAGTGCCGTGCTTGGCCGCAAGGTGACGGTGCGCGGCGATGCGACCGCGCGCCTCTTGCCGTTTCCATCCGTGACCTTTTCCGACGTCGCGGTGGCGGGAGGGCTGGACGGCCAGCCGGCGATGACGGTCGAGACCTTTTCGATGGACGCGGAGCTTGCGCCGTTCCTGCGTGGCGAAGTTCTGATCTTCGACATGCGGCTGGTGCGCCCGAAAGGCACGATCGATGTGGGTGCGGACGGCGCAATAGACTGGACGGTGCGGCCTTCTTCACCTTTTGACGCCAGCCAGATCGCCATCGAGAAACTGACCATCACCGATGGCGAAATTGAGCTTCACCATGGAGCGGGCGGGCGCAGCCATGTTCTCTCCGAAATAAACTCGACAGTTTCGGCAAAGTCGCTGGTCGGGCCTTGGCGGCTCGATGGATCGCTTCTGTTCGACGGCCTGCGCAGCGCGGTGACCGCTTCGACCGGACGGGTTTCCGAGGATGGGCAGATGCGGCTTCGGTTGCGGCTCGACCCGGATGCCTATCCGCTGACCATCGAGACCGACGGCAACGCACGCGTGGAGAACGGCGCTCTGCTGTATGCCGGCCAGTTCAAGATGCTGGAGGACGACAAGGGCGAAGTGACCTTGCGCGACGGCAGCGGCAAGCCGGTCAAGGTCAGCGACGCCAAGGCCGAACCCGGCTACCGGCTGAACGGCAAGTTCAGCCTCGACCACAAGCAGCTTGCCATCGAGGAATTCCGCTTCGAGACGGGTCCGCTCGACAATCCGTACACCGCCGATGGTACCGCCTCAATCGACTATGGCGACGAGCCGCGCTTTCGCATCGAGGCTTCCGGGGCGCAAGTGCAGTTCGATGAAGCCGTTGGGGGCGAGGCGAAATCCGGCCTGACGCTGGCGGAGCGGATCAGCGGCCTTGAAAAAGCGCTGCAGACGATTCCGCGGCCGACCATTCCTGGTTCCGTCGAGGTCAAGCTTCCGGCGGTGGTGGCAGGCGATACGACGATCCGTGACGTGCATTTTTCAGCCGAGCCGGCTGAAGGCGGCTGGACTGTGCATTCGCTGGGCGCGACGTTGCCGGGGCGCTCGACGCTGGAAGCGGCGGGTAAGCTCAGCACGGGCGATGCGTTCGGGTTCAGGGGATCGCTGCTTTTGGCGGTGGCGCAGCCTTCCGGTTTTGCCGCGTGGCTTTCCAAGGATGTTGACGAGGCGATCCGGCGCCTGCCGGCAGCCGGTTTCAAGGCCGACGTGGACATATCCAACGGGAAGCAGACGTTCAGCAATCTCGAACTCATCCTCGGCAAGGCGAAGTTCAACGGCAGCATTGAGGCGAAGGAACCGGGCGAGGCGCGACCCTCCGTGGCGATGCAATTGAGGGGCGGCGAACTGGATGTCGAAGGGTTGGCGGCGTTCGCCTCCATCTTCGTCAGCGACAAGGGGGCGAACCGTTTTGCCGACCATGACCTCGATTTCCAGATCGTGGCGGGGCCGGTGGATGCAGGCGGCATGACCGCCGACAAGATCGATACGGCGCTCAGGCTGCGCGAGGGCGTGCTGGAGATCGACCGGCTTGCGGTGACCGGGCTGGCTGGGGCTTCGATCAGCGCGACGGGCCGGATCAAGGATTTTCCGGCCAGCCCGACTGGCAACCTTGATGCCACGGTGGTGGCGGTCGATCTTGCGCCGCTGATCGATGTCGCTGCGGAGCGCTATCCGGGCAATGCGGTGCTGAAAGGGCTGGCTGAGCGCGCCAAGGCCTATGGCGGCCTGTTCGAGGATACGCGCATCGACCTTGTGACAAGTGCCGCCGAAAATGGCGATGGCACGACAGGCCTTGCGGTTTCCGCGCAGGGCGCGGTTGGCGGCTCAGCCTTCTCGGCAACGCTTTCGGCGCAAGGCAGGATGGCTGACCTGGACAAGGCCCCGCTGGCGTTGACATTCAATGCCCGCAATGACGACGCCACGGCGCTTCTGGCGCTCTATGGACTGCCGGCGCTGCCGCTTGGTCTGACAGGTGCCGGCACGACCGATATTGCCGCCAAGGGCTCGCTCGGCGAGGGTTTGGCGACGACCGCCAGCCTGAGCGGCGAAGATTTCAAGGCCGGCTTCGACGGCAGCGTTGCCGCCACGGCCCAAGGCCCTGCCATCAAGGGCAAGGTGAGTCTGGAGGCCGCTGATATCGAGCCGTGGCTGATGACGGCGGGTGTGGCGCTGCCGGGCATGGGCACCGGCACGTCGGCGACGTTCAACGCCGAGGCAGACTATGCCAACGGGTTGCTGGTGCTGGGGGGGCTGACGGGCGCGGTGAACGAAATTGCGGTTTCCGGCGACATCAACGCGGCGATAAAGGGCGGCAAGCCGCTCCTGACCGGGGCCGTGGTCGTGGATGAAGTTGATCTCGATCCGGCGGCGGTGATGCTGTTCGGCGATGCCTCTTTCGCCCCCGCAGCCAAGGGCTGGCCGACGGCGCCATTCGCGCAGGCGTCGGCGGTGCCGTTCAATGCCGAACTCGACATCAGCACGGCGACGCTGGCGGCAGGGCGTTTCGCGACCGCCTATGACGCGACGCTTTCAGTGAAGCTCGACGATGACGGGCTTACGGTTTCGGGGCTGAAGGCCAAGCTGTTCGGCGGCGAGCTTTCCGGCATGTTCGAATTGAAGAACACAGACGGAACCGGCCTGCTTAATGGGCAGATGACGGTTTCGGGGGCGGATTTGAGCGTGGCGCTGCCCAATGGCGGCATTTCCGGCAGCGGCAATTTCTCCTCCTCGGTCTCGACCAGCGGCAAGTCGGTGGACGGCATGATGGCGGCCTTGTCAGGCTCTGGCACGGCATCGCTGAAGGGCGTGACGATCACAAACCTGAATGCGGACGCGCTGCCGGCATTTCTGGCCAAGGCGGATGAGATCGGGCGCGACATCGATGCCGCGCAGACGGCGGCTTTTGCCCCGCAGATCGCAGCCCAGGGCAATTTCTCGGCGAAGGATGCGGATATCGCCTTCACCATCGCCAACGGCGTGTTGCGCGCACCGCCGGTGACCTTTGCCAATGCCGCTTCGCAGCTGAGCGCCGATCTCAGCGCCGACCTTGCGGCGGGAACGGTGGCGGCGCGGGGAACGATTGCCTACAAGGCCGGCGACGATGCGCTGGTTGGGTCCGAGCCGGCGCTGAATTTCGCCATCGAGGGAACGCCTGCCGCGACGACGCGCAGCTTCGACAGCGCGCCGCTGGCGCAATTCCTGACGCAACGTGCGCTGGAAAAGGAACAGCAGCGGGTCGAAGCGATGCAGGCCGTGCTCCTGGAAAAGCAAAGGCTGAGGCGCGAGGTTCGCTACTATGCCGCCTTGCAGACGGAGCGCGAGCGGGCGGCAGAGGAACTGCGGAGGCAGGAGGAGGAAGCGCGGCTGAAGGCCGAGGCCGAGGCGAAAGCTGCGGAAGAAGCTAAGGCAAAAGCCGAAGCGGAGGCAAAGGCGGCCGCGGAGGCGCAAGCTACCGCGAAGGCTGAGGCGGACGCGAGGGCAGCGGAGGAAGCGGCGAAGGCGGAGGCTGACCAGAAGGCGCGCGAGGAGGCGGAGCGTCAGAAGGCCGAACAGGCGATGCGGCAGGCAGAGGCCGAGCGGGCAAGGCTGGAAGCCGAGCGCAACAAGACGCCGCAATTGCCCGGCGTGGAGCGAAAGCCGCTGCCGCCAGCCAACGACAACGCACCCGCGCAGGGGACTGCACCGCAGCAGAATTCCGAGCCGTTCTCGTTGGAGAACTTGCTGAGATCGCTGGATGGTGGCTGAGTTTTAGCGCTGCCGCGTCCGAGCGAATGATCTTCACATAAAAGAGGGTTTTCGGTCTTGCGCTATCGCCGCTTGGCCCAGTCCAGAACATGGAGCCGTAGCGCTGACGACAGGTTGGCGGTGCGCGGGCGTTTTTCGTCGATTTCGGCGATCAGGGCGGCGAGCGGCATGTCGCGGCTGGCGGCAATGGCGACCAGATCATCGTGGAAGGGCTTTTCCAGCGAGTAGCTGGTGCGGTGGCCGCGAATGGTGACCGAGTGCTTTTCGACGATTGCCATCGCAGTTCACCGCGCGGCGGATGCGGGCAGGGCGCTCACTGGTCGCCGGGTTCGCGGCCGGGCGAACGGCGGTGCGCATCGAGGAAGATTGCCGCCTTGCTCTCAAGTAGACTTTCGCGCTCGCGCTCGGCCTTGCTGCGGCCATGGATGGCGCGGTTTTCGGCAGCGATGCGCTCTTTCTCGCTGCGAACCTTGTGCTTGCGGGCCCGACGCAGGTTGATGATTTCGGCCATCGCGATGCGCCCCTTGCGGCGGTCTACTTCTTGCGGAAGGCGTCGAGCGAAACGACGTCGGCTCCCTTGCCGGAAGAGGCGTCGGCGTCGGGTTCCTTCTTTTCCGCCTCGGCGGACTTCTTCTTCGATGCCGGCGCCGGCTTGGTTTCCGTGACAATGGAAATCGGGGGAGTTTCCGCCTCGGCAGGCTCGACCGCTTCCGACGGTTCGGACTTGACGTCGAACTCGAGTTCGAAGTTCACCGAGGGATCGTAGAAGCCGCGAACGGCAGAGAACGGGATCTCCAGCTTTTCGGGAATGTCGGAGAAGGACAGGCCGATTTCGAAGCCGGTGTCGGATACTTTCAGGTCCCAGTACTGGAACTGGATGACGATGGTCATCTGCTCGGGATAGCGCTCGCGCAGGCGGCTGGAAATGCGCACGCCCGGCGCGCCGGTGAGGAAGGTGATGAAGAAATGATGGTTGCCGGGCAGGCCGGCGCGCGCGACTTCGGCCAGCACCTTGCGCATGACGCCGCGCAGGGCTTCCTGGGCGAGAATGTCGTAGCGGATGTGGTCGTCGGCCATGGGTGGTTCCGTTGAATCGCCTGAATAGCTGTAATCAAGCTTGGGGGCGTCGTAAACCGCATATAGATCGTAAACCGCATATAGAAGGCCGAACGGCACGCGCCAGATGCGGGCCTGCAATTTCGTCGGAAGCTGCCGCTACTGGTCAGGGACAAGGCTCGGTGGCGATCGGCCGCGTCCGACATATGATTTCCCGGAGAAGAGACAGCCGGAGCGACGACAAAAGGCAAGCGCATGCAACCTGGCGTGGCGGCAAGTTCGTTGGCCGGAGATGGGGGAGAAGTGGAGGTTTCTGTTGCCAGGTACCTCCGAACCCCGCCTAGAGGGGCTAACCCCTAGGGCTTGATTCGAGACTGTCGCACCGCATTAAGCAGCGAGACGTGCCTCAGCATAGTTGTCGTTTGCAACTATAAGTTTAGCCCGATAACGGTGGTACAATGCCGGGCAAAAGTACGATCTTTACACCTTCGTCGATCCTATTTCGCCCCCAGCAAAAGCCGCCCTGCTTGTGCAAAGCGGTTTTTGGTGGAGGCGCCGGGTACCGCCCCCGGGTCCGAACGGCTTATTTCATCGCCTGTTTATCGCCATAGTCGGTCAAGCCGACGAACCGAATATAGGCGGCGGCGGCGGCAAATGGAAGAGCGGCCGGCTCGTGGTTGTTGTCTACCGGGATTACAACGCAAAGTCTTGACTCTGTACGCCAGTTTCCCCGAAGGTTCGCTGGTGGTGCGGGGGACTCACCTGGCGTGCAGGTCGCAGCGGATGCCCATCCCCCGGTGCCTGATGTGAAATTTGGCTCCGATGAGGGGAAATTCCATGGCTGACTACCTTGCAGACGTGAAGAAATACGACGCCGGCGCCGATGCCGCCGTGGTTGAAAAGATCGTGAAGCATCTGGGCATTGCGCTTCGAAACAAGGATTCTTCGCTTGTTGCCGCCAGCGACAAGAAGGAACTCGACCGCGTGCGCGACAATTGGGGCGTTAAGAAGCTTGGCGTCGATGCAGCCAAGGCAGAAGCCGCCGTCGCCAAAGTGGCCAAGGCCATGGCCGCGGACAGCTCGAAAGGCCGCGTCACCTTCTATTATCTGGTGGCCAAGGAACTCGGAAAACTCAAATCCCTGTAGTGTTTCACGCCATGGCGGACTGCAAATGGCGATGTTCGAGAACCGGAGCGGAGCGTACATAACGTACGTGAGCACCGGAAGCGCAGAAAATCGCCATTTTCGTCTCACCCTGACGCGAAACGTCAGCGCCCAAGCCATTGACCGTAGCGTAGGGCCGGACGGGCAGCGCTTCGTTCGGCTGTTGTGCTTCGACGCGTTGAAGCTGTGGGTGCGGCCGTGCTGAGGGCGGTTTCAGGTATTCGGTAAGAGATTGCAGGACTATACTTGTTCCTCAATCGAATCGGACGGGACCGATGCGGCAATATCTCGATCTCCTGCAGCATGTGCTGGACAATGGCACCGACCGGGGCGACCGCACAGGGACGGGCACGCGCTCCATATTTGGCTACCAGATGCGCTTCGATCTCGAACGCGGCTTTCCCGTCATCACGACGAAGAAGCTGCACCTGAAGTCGATCATTCACGAGCTTTTGTGGTTCCTGGCCGGGGACACCAATATCAAATATCTCCGCGACCACGGCGTCACCATATGGGACGAGTGGGCTGACGAGAAAGGCGATCTCGGCCCGGTCTACGGGCGCCAATGGCGCTCATGGCCAGACGGTAACGGCGGCGAGATCGACCAGATCGCGAATCTTCTCATAGAGTTGCGGCGAAATCCTCAATCGCGCCGGCTGATCGTGTCGGCATGGAACCCGGCGCAAGTGGACGACATGGCCTTGCCGCCATGCCACTGCCTGTTCCAGTTCTACGTTTCCAACGGCCGGCTGTCCTGCCAGCTTTACCAGCGCTCGGCGGACATTTTCCTCGGCGTGCCGTTCAATATCGCGTCCTACGCGCTGCTGACCATGATGGTGGCGCAGGTGACCGGGCTGAAACCCGGCGACTTCGTGCATACGCTGGGCGACGCACACATCTACAGCAATCACTTCGAACAGGCGCGCGAGCAGCTTACCCGCACGCCCAAGCCGTTGCCGACGATGTGGATCAATCCGAAAGTGGACGACCTGTTTGCCTTCCGCTTCGAGGACTTCCGGCTGGACAACTACGTCGCTGACGCCTCGATCAAGGCGCCGATCGCGGTTTGAGCGGAAAGCTGGTCGCTAGCTGACGGCGACCATGACGTCGGATGCCTTTATGACGGCATAGGCTTCCGAGCCGACCTTCAGCTTCAGTTCGTCCACCGCTTCGTTGGTGATCGAGGCGGTGACGATCGCACCGCCGATGTCAATGCGCACATGGGCTGTGGTCGCGCCCTTGGCAACCTCGACGATCTTGCCCTTGAGCTGGTTGCGTGCGCTGATTTTCATGTGAAGTCTCCTGCTGTGATGCTTTGGTCCCTTTATATGGAAAAGCTTGTGTCTTGACGATGGCGTGGCGAAACGAGCAGTCAAATTTCCGGCTTTTTGTACCTCTGCTCGCAGGGCTTCTACTGTGCGGATATCTGGAGCCGCCGGAATAATGTTGGACAATCCCGAGCAAAAGGCTTCCATTGTTATATTCATATGGATATATCGTTTTTCCGGCTTTGGCCGAACGAATTGGCAACACGGTTGCGACAACTCAGGGAGAGTTTCATGTTGACGGGTAAGGGTTTTGGTTTGAAGGCGCTCGCCGCCGCCGGCGGTGTAGCCGCAATGATGATGGCAATGGCGCCGGCAGCGCAGGCCGACGACGAAGTGATCGTGTTCGCGGCTGCGAGCCTGAAGAATGCCCTCGACGCGGTGAACACGGCTTGCCAGCCCGAAGTTGGCGAAGCTGCCAAGATCTCTTACGCCGCAAGCTCGGCGCTGGCCAAGCAGATCGAGGAAGGCGCACCGGCCGACGTTTTCATTTCCGCCGACCTCGACTGGATGAAGTATCTTTCCGACAAGAAGCTGACCAGGACCGACACAGAGGTCCAGTTGCTCGGCAACCGCATCGTGCTGGTTGCACCGAAGGATTCGAAGGCTGAGGTGAAACTCGAGAAGGGTGCCGATCTCGCAGCCGTGATCGGCGACGGCAAGCTCGCGATGGGCGACGTCAAGGCGGTGCCGGCCGGCAAGTATGGCAAGGAAGCGCTTGAATCGCTCGGCATGTGGAGTTCGGTTGAAGGCAAGCTCGCCCAGGCCGAGAACGTGCGCGCCGCGCTGAAGCTGGTTGCAACGGGTGAGGCTGCTGCCGGCATCGTCTATGCGACCGACGCGGTTGCCGAACCGGGCGTCAAGGTCATCGGCACGTTCCCGGAAGATTCGCACAAGCCGATCATCTATCCGGTGGCGCAGACTGCAGAGTCCAAGGACGCCGATACCCCGGCCTTCCTGAAGTGTCTGCGCACCGATGCGGCCAAGAAGCTTTTTGAAGAGCAGGGCTTCACGGTTCTGGCGCCGGCCAGCAACTAACGTGGGTTGACGACAGCCTGCTCGTGGCGTTTTTTCGCAACTCCGATGCCGATGTGCGTTGACGTGCATCGGCCCCGGTTCCTGAAGAACGCCATTCCGGGCTTGCGTTGGCCTGAATATCGACAGACCCTGACATCCAACCGCACGTTTCAGAAGTAAGACATGAACTGGCTGCTGGACCTCACTCCCGATGAATGGAATGCGGTCCGGCTGTCGATCAAGGTAGCGACGGTGGCGATGCTGGCCAGCATCCCTTTCGCCATTGCCATTGCGTATGCGCTGGCGCGCTGGCGCTTCTGGGGCAAGACGGTGGTGAACGGGCTCGTCCATCTGCCGCTGGTGCTGCCGCCGGTGGTGACGGGCTACCTGCTTTTGCTGGCATTTGGCCGGCGTGGCCCGGCTGGCGCGTTCCTGGCCGAACATTTCGGCATTGTCTTTTCCTTCCGCTGGACGGGTGCCGCGCTTGCTTGCGGGGTGATGGGCTTTCCGCTGATGGTGAGAGCGATCCGGCTTTCCATCGAATCGGTCGACCGCAAGTTGGAAGCTGCGGCGGGTACATTGGGCGCCAATCCGCTCTGGGTGTTCACGGTGGTGACGCTGCCGCTGATCCTGCCCGGCATCATTGCAGGTGCGATCCTGTCCTTTGCCAAGGCGATGGGCGAGTTCGGCGCGACCATTACGTTTGTTTCCAACATTCCGGGAGAGACGCAGACGCTGCCATCGGCGATCTATACGTTTACGCAGGTTCCGGGTGGTGATGAAGGGGCGCTGAGACTAACGCTTATCAGCATCGTGATTTCCATGCTGGCGCTAGTGGCTTCCGAAGTGCTGGCGCGTCGGGTTGGCAAGCGGATGGACATCGAATGACGATCTCGGTCGACGTTCATCACAGGCTGGGCGCCTTCGAATTGAATGCCGGTTTCGTCAGCGAGGGACGGCTTACGGCGCTGTTTGGGCCGTCAGGGTCCGGCAAAAGCTCGCTTATCAACCTGATTGCCGGGCTTGCCCGCCCGCAGCAGGGCCGCATCGAGAGCGACGGACGCGTGCTGGTCGATACCGGAAAGGGCATTTTCGTGCCGCGCCACAGGCGACGCATCGGCATGGTGTTCCAGGACGCGCGGCTGTTTCCGCATATGAGTGTGAAGAACAACCTGAATTTTGGTCGCTGGTTCACGCCCGCCGGTGAGCGCTATGTCGAAATGGACGCGGTGGTCGATCTGCTGGGGATCGGCGCGCTGCTGGAACGGCGTCCGGGCAAGCTTTCCGGCGGTGAAAAGCAAAGGGTGGCGATAGGCCGTGCGCTGCTGGCAAGCCCGAGGCTGCTTTTGATGGATGAGCCGCTCGCCTCGCTGGACGAGGCGCGCAAGGCGGAAATCCTGCCCTATATCGAACGTCTGCGCGACGAGATGAAAATCCCGATCGTCTATGTGAGCCATTCCATCGGCGAAGTGGCGCGGCTCGCCAGCAATGTCGTCGTGCTGCAGAATGGCAAGGTTACGGCCTGCGGGCCGACCGTCGAGATCATGCAGCGGCTTGACCTGCTTCCCGCTGACGAGCGCGGTGAGGGCGGCGCGGTGCTGGAAACCACGGTGACGCGCCATGACGAGAGCTTCGGCATGACGGTGCTTTCCTCGGCGGCCGGAGAGATCAGGGTGCCAAGGGTCGATGTCGCGGTCGACGCGCCAGTGCGCATCCGTGTTCGTGCGCGCGACGTGATGATCGCGACGGAACGGCCAAAGGGCCTGAGCGCGCTGAATATTCTGGCCGGGCAGGTGGCCGCCATCGAAAAGGGCGCAGGCGCGACCGCCAATGTGAGGATCGATTGCAACGGTGCCGCGATCATGGCGCGGATCACTGAACAATCGCGGCAGGGGCTGAAGCTGGAACGCGGCCTGCCGGTGTTCGCGGTTATCAAGACTGTGAGTTTCGATCAGGCCAACACGGCTGCCGGTCTGCGTCGTGAGCTGGATGCGTGATAAAGAATGCGTGACCGCTATTCTATTTTGGAATAGCGGTAGCAATGAAATGGCTTTATGCCTGTGTGAAGTGAAGTACGGACGTGCGAGATGCCTTCCTTGAGCCTGCGCATTAATCTCGATCCTGACGGGCGTATCGGCCCCGGCAAGATCGAGCTGCTTGAAAACATCGCATCGTTCGGGTCGATCTCGGCCGCGGCGCGGGCCATGGAGATGTCCTACAAGCACGCCTGGGATCTGGTCGAGGATATGAACCGCGTGTTCGGCAAGCCTCTGGTGAGTGCGCAGACCGGCGGCAAGCGTGGCGGCGGGGCGCAACTGACGCCGATCGGGCTTGCGGTGGTGAGCCGCTTTCGCGCCATCGAACGCGCTGCGGCATCTGCCGCTTCGACACATATGCAGGCACTGCAAGCCGAAATCGACGCCGGCTGAGGGACTAGAGCGTTTCATGGCTAGATGGAATCATTCTGTTTGTCGTGCGGCGAGGTGATCCACGCGAAGGGTTGCGAGGGTCGATGTGGTGCATCGGCCGAGCAAGCCGACAAAGTGGGCGCCCGCCGCAGGCAAACCCGAAGGGCCGGGCCGGTTTGGGCCAAATCCATCGGCCTTCGTCTCGACCGCACCGGCCAGTGCGCTCTTCGCCGAAGTCCTCGACCTTGTCCCAAACCATCGCCGGCAGAATGGTTCTATCTAACCATGAAACGCTCTAGCGTGAGGACGGCCTGCAAATAGCAGTTTCCTGCGCTTCCGATGCTCACGTACTTTAGTACGCTCCGCTTCGGTTCTCGAAAACCGCCATTTTCGACTCGTTCTGACGCTAGTCCGGCGGCTTAATGCTAGAAGGGTCGCTTAGTCTTCCGGTTCGCCGGGCTTTCGCAAGAGATAGGTATCCATGATCCAGCCCTTGCGGGCGCGGGCTTCGGCGCGGGTTTCGACGATGCGGTTGCCGACGTCGCCGAGGCGGCCGGAGATGATGATCTCGTCCGGTGTGCCGAGATAAGCGCCCCAGTGGATGACGAGATCCTTTTCCGACAAGGCTTGGAACGCGCATTTGCCGTCCAGCATGACGACGACGGAGCCGGCATTGGCGGGCATGCCTTCCTCGGTCAGCCTGCGGCCTGTGGTGATGAGGATGGGATCGCCGATGCGGTTCAGCGCGATCTTGTGGCTAGCGGCCAGCGCCTGCACGGCGGTGATGCCGGGGACGACCTCGACGGTGAATTCGACGTTGCCGCGCTGCTTGACGCGCTCAAGGATGCGCAGCGCGCTGTCATAAAGCGAAGGATCGCCCCAGATCAGGAAAGCGCCGCAACCGTCGTCGGGAAGCTCGTCGCGGATGAGCGCTTCGTAGATGCCGGCGATGTCCTCGTGCCAATCGTCCACCGTGGTTCGATAGGAGGGGGCGGGCTCGTCGCGCACGGGCACGTCGAACTCGACGCGGCGGGATTTCGGGTTGGTGACGAAGCGGTCGCAAATCTCACGGCGCAGGCCGGAGAGGTCGCTTTTCTTCGCGCCCTTGTCCGGAATGAACAGCACGTCCGCCCGGTTCAGGCCGGAGATGGCCTGGACGGTCATATGCTCTGGATTTCCGGCGCCGATGCCGATGACGAGAAGGGTTCGCATGAGCGAATTTCCTGCCTGATCGGGAAGAGCATGTCCAGCCGCGAACGGGCTTGTCGAGTACCGATCCTGCTATGAAGCAGGGAGCGGAGCCGCTACGTTGCGAAGATCACCGATGGGGAATCAAAAATGATGTTCCGCACCGCCCTGACCGCCTTGCTCGCGCTGGCCGCTGCGCCGGCTCTCGCCAACGATTCCACCGCCGAATTGGGCACCGGCGGGTTGATCCTGTCGCGCAACGACGTCATCGCGATGCAGAGCGAAGACCTGTTCATTTCGCGCGAAGAGGTGAAGGTGGACTATGTGTTCCGCAACGGGTCGGACACCGACATTACCACCATCGTCGCCTTTCCGATGCCTGAGATTGCAGGCGGTCCGGACCTCAATGTCAGTATTCCAGACGATACGTCCGATAATTTCCTCGGCTTCAGCGGGACAAGCGACGGCCAGCCGATCGAGCCACAACTGGAGCAGAAGGCGTTTGCCGTTGGACTGGACATAACAGCGGAACTGACCGGACACGGCATTTCGCTCAACCCGTTCGCGGAACAGGTCTACGACCAGCTTGAGAAGCTATCCGACGATGTCGCGAACGAGTGGCGCGATCGCGGCCTGATCACCATCAACGAGTATGACGACGGTTCGGGCTGGAAGAAGGAGCGCACGCCGCTGTGGGAGTTGCGCTCGACCTACTGGTGGCGTGCGACATTCCCGGCCGGCAAGGACGTGCATGTGTCGCACAGCTACAAGCCGAGTGTCGGCAGTACGGCCGGGCTGTCGTTCTTCTATGACGGGCAATTCCAGGGCGACTACGACGACTACAAGGGCCGCTACTGCATCGACAGCGGCTTCGAGAATGTGGTGCGCAAGGCGGCGAAAGCCAATGGCGACAGCTTTCCGCCTTATTCGGAGAGCCGGATCGACTATGTGCTCACGACCGGCGGCAACTGGGCGCTGGGCAGCATCGGCAAGTTTCGCCTGACCATCGACAAGGGCGATGCCAAAAGCATTGTCTCGTTCTGCGGGATAGGGGTGAAGAAAATCGGGCCGACGACATTCCAGATGGAAGCCGAGAATTTTTATCCGGAACAGGATATCGAGATCCTGTTTCTCGACACCTGGAGCGATGAGGGCGGCCCGCAATGATTGTGGCGATCTACGTGGCCATTGCCGAAAATGGCGTGATCGGGCGCGAGGGCGGGCTGCCGTGGCGGCTTTCGACCGATCTCAAGCGCTTCAAGGCCGATACGATTGGCAAGCCGGTCATCATGGGGCGCAAGACCTATGAAAGCATCGGGCGATTGTTGCCGGGGCGGCTGAACATCATCGTGACGCGCGACAAGGCCTACCGCGTGGAAGGCGGCGAGGTGACGAATTCCTTGGAAGACGCCATCACGCTGGCAACGGTGCGGACACGTTGCAGTGGCGGCGTGGAAGAGGTGTGCATCATTGGCGGCGGACAGATTTACGAACAGGCGCTGCCTTTGACCGACAGGCTGCATGTGACGCATGTGCTGGCCCCCGTAGAGGGCGACGCACACTTTCCGCCGATCGATCCTGCTGTCTGGAAGGCCGTTCGGTCGGAGGACACCCCGGCCGGCGAAAAGGACAGCCATGCGACGCGCTACATAGTCTACGAGCGAAGACGCTAGCTCTTTTCGCCGTGTTTCGGTGTGAAACCGACGACAAAGGGTCGCGGCTCACCTTATCTTTAACCTAAACAACGTCTTCGACCTGCTCATTACGTTGAAAGCAGGCCTTCGCCTCCCTATAGAGGTGTTAGGGATATTGCGCCGTCGACCGGCGCTTGAGGGACTCCGGACGAAAGGACATTCATGCCCTGGAATGACAAGAGCGGTGGCGGCGGCCCGTGGGGCGGCGGCGGAGGAGGAAACGGCGGAGGCCCGTGGGGCCAGGGACCCAGGGGGCCAAGCGGCCCGCAGGGATCGCCACCCGACCTGGAGGACATCATCCGGCGGGGACAGGACAAGCTTCGGCGTGCCTTGCCGGGTGGCGGCGGGGCGAGCCCGGCAATGTTCGGCCTGATCGCGCTCGTTCTTCTGGCGATGTGGGTCTTCAAGGCGGTTTATACGGTCCAGCCTGATGAGATCGCGGTCGAACTGCGCTTCGGCGAACCGAAGCAGGAACTGTCCGAGCCCGGCCTGCATTTCCACTGGTGGCCGATCGAAACCGTGGAAACGGCCAAGATTTCGGAACAGTTGGTCAATGTCGGCGGTGGTACGAGGGGCACGGAATCTTCCGGCCTGATGCTTTCGGGCGACCAGAACATCGTCAACGTGCAGTTTTCGGTGGCCTATCAGGTTTCCGATCCGCGCGCCTATCTGTTCGACGTTTCCGATCCTGACGGAATGCTTCGTCAGGTTGCCGAAAGCGCCATGCGTGAAGTGGTCGGCAGGCGCCCCGCACAGGACATTTTCCGCGATGACAGGCAGGGTATTGCCGAATCCGTACGCCAGATTCTCCAGGCAACGCTGGACGGTTACAGGGCGGGCCTGAACGTCAACGCCATTTCGATCGAAGATGCCGCGCCGCCGCGCGAGGTGGCTGACGCCTTCGACGAAGTGCAGCGCGCCGAGCAGGATGAGGACAAGTTCGTCGAGCAGGCGAACCAGTATTCCAACCAGAAGCTTGGCCAGGCACGCGGACAGGCGGCGCAAATCCGTGAAGAGGCCGCAGCCTACAAGAACCGTGTCGTGCAGGAGGCCCAAGGTGAGGCACAGCGCTTCATCTCCGTGTATGACGAATACGCAAAGGCTCCGGAAGTGACGCGCCAACGCCTCTATCTGGAGACGATGGAACGGGTGTTGAGGGATTCCAGCAAGGTTGTCGTGGAGACGGGCAGCGGGCAGGGCGTAGTACCCTATCTGCCGCTTCCTGAAATCCAGAAGCGTTCGCAGGCGCAGCAGCCCACGAGCGGAGGGACGCAGTAATGGCTAATCGGCTTCCCTTCTTCGTCGGTCTCGTTGCCGTCCTCCTGTTCCTCGCGTTTTCCTCGATTTTCGTGGTCAATGCACGCCAGCAGGCGATTATCCTGCGCTTCGGCGAAATCGTCGACGTCAAGACCGAACCCGGAATCTACTTCAAGGCGCCGTTCTCGTTCTTCGATGCCGATAATGTGCAGATGATCGAAAACCGCGTATTGCGTTTCGACCTGGACGATATTCGCGTGCAGGTGTCCGGGGGCAAGTTCTACGAGGTCGATGCGTTCATCGCATATCGCATTTCGGATCCTCGGGTTTTCCGCTCTGCGGTTTCGGGCAGCATCGAACTGGCCGAACAGCGCCTGAGAACGCGTCTCGATGCCGCCTTGCGCCGGGTCTACGGCTTGCGCGATTTCGAAGCGGCGCTTTCGGAAGAACGCGGGGTGATGATGCGCGAGGTGCGTGACCAGTTGCGCCCCGACGCTACGTCACTTGGTCTCGAAATCGTCGACGTTCGTATCCGCCGTACCGATCTCACGCAGGAAGTCTCGCAGCAGACCTTCGACCGCATGAAGGCCGAGCGACTGGCCGAGGCCGAGCGCCTCCGGGCACGCGGTAATGAGGCGGCGCAGCGCATTCGCGCCCGTGCCGACCGGGAGGTCGTGGAGATCGTTGCAGAAGCGCAGAAAGAATCGGAAATCCTGCGTGGTGAGGGCGATGCGGAACGCAGCGCCACCTACGCGGATGCCTATATGCGGGACCCTGGGTTCTTCGAGTTCTATCGCTCGATGAGCGCCTACGGGACTGCACTGGACAATAGCGGGACGACGATGGTGCTTTCGCCGGACTCGGAATTCTTCCGCTACTTCCGCAATCCCAACAGCACTCCCGGTGGTGCTGCCCCACCGGCACCGGCAACACAGTCTGGCTCCGGCCAGTAGAGGTGCAGGATTTCCTAGCAGCCATGGGCCTGGTTCTCGTCTTAGAGGGCCTGGTCTATGGCGGATTTCCGAAATTGGCCAAGCGGCTCGCCGGTGAAGTGCTGGCGATGCCCGAAGGCGCACTAAGGGTGGCGGGACTTGCCGCCATCGCGATTGGCGTCGGCATAGTGTGGCTGGTGCGGGGCTGACAACAAATCAGTCCCGGAATAACGCATGATTTACCCGGGGCAGGGCACAAAGGTCGCAAACGCGCCTTATTTAATGCCATCATAGCACGCGAAGCGCGGTTGCGACGCGACCTCTACAAATCCCGGGAGCTCCTTGATGACCACCGAAGTTCTTCTGCGAGCAGCGCGGAAAACCATGTTTGCCGCAACGGCGCTTGCCCTCGCGGGCTCTGTGGCGGTTCCAGTAGCCATGGCGCAGAACGCGGCGCCGACCGTGACTCAAAATGGCCCCGCTTCCGTTGCCGACCTTGCGGAAGGGCTGCTGGGCGCGGTGGTCAACATCTCGACGTCACAAACGGTGAAGGGCACCGAGGGGCCAGGCGCGGTGCCGATGCCGCAACTGCCTGAAGGCTCGCCGTTCCAGGATTTTTTTGACGAGTTCTTCAAGGACCGCGGCGGCGAGCGTGGTGGCGGATCGCAAAAGGTGCAGTCGCTAGGTTCCGGCTTCGTCATCGATGCCGAGCAAGGATTTGTCGTCACCAACAATCACGTGATCGCGGACGCCGACGACATCGAGGTCAATTTCTCCGACGGCGTGACGCTAAAGGCGGAACTGGTCGGCACCGACACGAAGACCGACATTGCCGTGCTCAAGGTCGATCCGAAAGGGCATAAGCTGACGGCGGTGAAGTTCGGCGATTCCAACAAGATGCGCATCGGCGATTGGGTCATGGCCATCGGCAACCCGTTCGGACTTGGCGGAACGGTGACGGTCGGTATCATCTCGGCACGCAACCGCGACATCAATTCCGGTCCCTATGACGACTTCATCCAGACGGACGCGGCCATCAATCGCGGCAATTCGGGCGGACCGCTGTTCAACATGAACGGCGAGGTCATCGGCATCAACACGGCGATCATCTCGCCTTCGGGCGGTTCGATCGGCATTGGCTTTTCCATTCCCTCTCAGCTAGCAGTGGGCGTGGTCGACCAGTTGCGCGAATTCGGCGAAACGCGCCGTGGCTGGCTCGGTGTGCGTATCCAGCCGGTTACCGACGATATTGCCGAAAGCCTTGGCATGAAGAGCGCCAAGGGCGCGTTGATTGCCGGCGTCATAAAGGGCGGGCCGGTGGACAATGGCACGATCCAGCCGGGCGATGTCGTTAAAAGCTTCGACGGCAAGGAAATCGACGAAATGCGCGACTTGCCGCGCATCGTGGCTGAAAGTCCGGTGGGCAAGGCCGTGGATGTCGTGATCGTCCGCAAGGGTGTCGAGCAGACCGTGAAGGTGACGCTTGGCAGGCTTGAGGACGGTGAAAAGCTGGCAAGCAGCGAAGAAGGCAGCAGCGAGGAAGACGGGGGCAGCGAGCAGGACAAGGCAGTAGCGACAGCCTCCGTGCTGGGCATGACCATCGGTGAACTCAACGATGAGGCGCGCAGCAAATTCGGCATCGCCGCCGATGTGAACGGTGTTGTGGTGACCGAGGTGGCCAAGGATTCGGCGGCCGCCGAGCGCGGCGTGCAAGCTGGCGAGGTCATTACAGAAATCGCTCAGGAATCGGTCTCGACGCCGAAGGATGTCATGGACCGGATCGGCGCGCTGAAAGAGCAAGGCCGCAAGAATGCGCTGTTGATGCTGGCTTCCAAGAGCGGGGAATTGCGCTTCGTGACGATCCGCATGGATTGAGTCCGAATTCACCGACAAGTATCTGACAAACAAGCGAAAAGGGCGGCGGTCTCGCCCTATTCCCGGTAGCGTACGGTTTTGATGTTGGTTGTGAAAGAGAGTAGCTCGGCCCGATTGAACGGGGGCGGGCTTTCCCTTTCGCGGGGCGATTTGGGATTGGGGAAGTGTGCTTATGGCCGGGGTTTCAAACAAACTTCGTATTGGCGTTTTGTTTGGAGGGCGGTCGGCAGAGCACGATGTCTCCGTTCTTTCGGCGACAAACGTCGTTAGTGCGCTGTCTCTGGAAAAGTACGATCCTGTCCTTATTTTCGTTACACGCGAAGGCCGATGGTTGCGCAGTGGTTTCAAGAATGGTGCGCTGACGCAACCTGAACGCGGAACCGAGATTTGTCTCGTACCCGGTGGGTTCGGGCAGATCATCGAAATTGGGCAGGACGGAAAGGTGGCCGAAGCCGCCAGGATCGACATCCTGTTTCCGGTGCTGCACGGAATGCATGGCGAGGACGGTGCGGTTCAAGGCTTGGCGGAAGTGGCGCGCGTGCCGCTGGCAGGGTGCGGCATTCTGGGGTCTGCGACCGCACTCGACAAGGTGATCGCCAAAAGGTTGATGCATGCCGCCGGGCTGCCCGTTGCCAGATCGATGACGATCAGCGAAGGCGTGGCACAGGATTTCGCCGCACTGGAGAGCGAGCTTGGACTTCCCGTTTTCATCAAGCCTGCGCGACAGGGTTCTTCTGTCGGGGTCAGGAAAGTGTCCGGAAGCCAGGAGTTCCTGCCGGCGCTGGCTGAAGGTTTCAAGCACGACCATACCCTGCTTGCCGAAGAATTCATCCAGGGGCGCGAGATCGAATTCAGCGTTCTGGAAGATACATCGGGAGGGCTGTTCATTTCGCGCCCTGGCGAGATCGTTCCCGCTGAAAGTCACGGTTTCTATAGCTATGATGCGAAATATGTCGATGAGGCCGGCGCAGCGCTGAAAGTGCCGGCGGAACTACCGCCGCAGGTCGAGACGGCCATGAGGGAAGCGGCTGCGAAAGCTTTCCGGGCGCTCGGCTGCGATGGGATGGCGCGTGTCGACTTCTTCCTGACGGCGGACATGATGTTTGTCGTGAACGAGGTGAACACCATTCCCGGCTTCACCAACATCAGCATGTATTCAAAGGCGATGGCGGCGAGTGGGGTGAGCTACCCGGAAATCATCGACCGGCTTGTTGCGCATGGTCTGGCCCGGGCTCAGCGGACCATCTGAGACGCGCGGTCGGTCAGCATATTCTATCGCCCCATCTATTGCTGTCTGGCCCACTCTTCAGCCGTGATGCTGTAGAATTTGTGCCGCCTGAGATGCGGGTAGCCTTGGGGGACGCGGGGGTGATCGAAGTCGCGCGACGGATCGGCGCGCATGCCGATACGCTCCATGACGGCGGTCGAGCGGCGGTTGGCGGTCACGGCGAAGGACACGATCTCCTCAAGCTGCATCGCCTCGAAGCCATAACGGAGCCAGGCTTTGGCGGCTTCGACGACATAGCCATGACCCCAGAATTCCGGTGCGAGACGCCAGCCGATCTCAATGGTGCCGGGAGGCATGAAAGGTGTGTCTTCGGTGCGGCTGAGACCAACAAAGCCGATACAGTCGCCGGTCGCGGCGATTTCGGCTGCCGCCCAACCGAAGCCTTGGCGGTCTAGCGTGGCGCGGAACTCATCCATTTTGGCGTCTGCCTCGGCACGGTTGCGCCGGAACGGGAAGAATTCCATGACGCGGTCATCGGAGTTGATGCGGTGGAAAAGCTCGCGGTCGCGCTCTTCCCAGTTGCGCAGGATAAGGCGTTCGGTGCGGATCGGGGTCACGCGACGAATTCCCGGTCGGTGTAGCCTTGCAGATAGAGCAGCGCGGTGAGATCGCCATGGTTGATGCGCACCTTGGCTTCGGCGGCAACGGCCGGCTTGGCGTGAAGCGCGACGCCGGTGCCGGCGAGCCGGATCATGTCGAGGTCGTTGGCGCCGTCGCCGACAGCGATGGCATCGGCGGCGGTAAGGCCGAGGCGTGAGGCGATGTCGGTCAGGGCGTCGGCCTTGGCGGCGCGCCCGAGGATGGGTTCGCTGACTTCGCCAGTCAGGCGGCCATCGGTTGCGACGAGATGATTGGCGCGGTTTTCGTCAAAGCCGAGCCTGGCGGCGATGCGGCTGGTGAAAACGTCGAATCCGCCGGACACAAGGGCCGTCCAGGCACCGTTGGCGCGCATGGTGGCAACAAGGGCTTGGCCACCTGAGGCGAGCGTCAGGCGATTTGCGATGATGCGGTCCACGACGGCGATGTCGAGGTCCTTCAACAGCGCAACGCGCTCGCGCAAGGCGGGTTCGAAGGCGATTTCGCCATTCATGGAGCGGGCGGTGATGGCAGCGACGTGTTCCTTCAGGCCAACTTCGTCGGCCAGTTCGTCGATGCATTCCTGGTCGATCATCGTCGAATCCATGTCGGCGATGAGGATTTTCTTGCGCCGGTTTTCCGTATCCTGAACGACGATGTCGAGCGGTGCGGAGGCGAGCGCTTCGCGCAGCAGGCCGCTTGTACGTACAGTCTCGGCGTCGGCCGGCAGCACGAGATCGCAGGCAATTCCCTCGGCCAGCCAGAGAACGGCGCTTGCGCCCACGGCCCTTGACGCCATATTCGCAAGCGCCGGCGTCAGTGAGCGGCTGGCGGGATGGGAAATGAGCGTGGCGATGAGCGGCATTGGAAATTCCGGTGAGGAGGCGGGCAGGGGCCGCGTGAAGAACGCGATCCTGATAGCCGGGCCGACCGCCAGCGGCAAGTCGGCGCTGGCGCTTGTACTGGCCGAGAAACATGACGGCGTCATCGTCAATACGGATTCGATGCAAGGCTATTCGATCCTCGATGTGCTGACGGCGCGGCCTGGCGCGGCTGATATGGCGCGGGCACCGCACCATCTTTACGGACATGTCCATCCGTCGGTCGCCTATTCGACCGGAAAATGGCTGCGCGACGTCGGCAAGCTTATCGACGCGGGAACACTTGCGCAGCAGCGGCCGATTTTCGTCGGTGGCACCGGGCTCTACTTTCGCGCGCTAAGCGAAGGCATTTCCGAGATGCCGGAAATCCCCCAGCAGGTACGGGATCGCTGGCGCTACGAATTGAACGAGCGGGGAGCGGCAAGGCTGCATCGCATTCTCATGCAGGAAGATGCCGCAGCAGCGATGAAATTGCGGGCCAGCGACGGCCAGCGCATCGTACGGGCGCTGGAGGTGATCGAAGCGTCGGGGCGGTCCATCCTGAGCTGGCAAGCGGAGCGCGGGATGGCGCTGATAGACCGCGAGAGCGCTCACTTTTTCGTGATTGAGCCTGATCGCGCAGCGCTGGTGGAACGTATCGAGGCACGCTTCGACACGATGATCGAGCGCGGCGCGCTCGATGAGGTTCGAGAACTGGTGGCGCTCGATCTCGACCCTGCACTGCCGGCGATGAAGGCGATCGGCGTGCCGGAACTACAGGCTGCGATGGCGGGAGAGATCGGATTCCCGCTGGCGATTCAACGGGTCAAGGCTGCGACACGCCAATACGCCAAGCGGCAGGCAACCTGGTTTCGCCATCAGCTCGATGAGCGGTGGCGGCGGATCCCGCCGGCGCAAAATTTCGATCTGGCGTTGTGAGGCCGGGGGTTTCTCCCTACAATCCACGGGCCGTGGCAGGAAAATATTCTCCCTCAAAGGTTGCAGGCGTTAACCTTTGTTAAGACTGCCTGTGGCATCATTCAAAAGGGCGTTTTCAGGCGGGTTTTTATGCGCTTCCACAAGGCGGAATGGGCTTTTTTCGTCTTTATTTTCGTGATCCTGGCAGCGAGCCTGGTGATGCTGCATGCCTATGGGCAGTTGCAGTCGTTCGCGCTGGAAGTGCGCAATCCGGACAGGCTCGCCAAGGTCAGCTATCTCAATCAACTCCTTTTCGTTATCAGCCTGCTGCTCGCGGCGGCACTTTGTTTCGGCACCTTTTTCATCTACCCGCTGATCCGCAGGCAGGTGCAGGAGGAGGGCAAGCTGCGGGCCATGACCGCCTCGCTCAGCGCGCGGTCCGAGACGATGGAAATGGCGGCGCTGACCGACAGCCTGACCGGCACGCACAACCGGCGCTATTTCGACACCGCGCTCGGCGCCTACATCGATGAGTTCCGCCGCATCGGCAAGCCGATCGGACTGATGATCCTCGACCTGGACCATTTCAAGCAGGTCAACGATACGCACGGCCACGATGTAGGCGACGAGGTTTTGAAGGCCGTCGGAAAGTGCCTGAAGGACATGACCCGCTATCATGATGTCGTGGCCCGTCTCGGCGGCGAGGAATTCGCGGTCGTCACGCCCAACATGGATGTCGACAAGCTCGAGCGGTTCGGTCAGCGCATCCGCAAGGCGATCGCCGACCTGTCGATCCCGACCGGCAATATCCATCTGCGCGTCACCACCAGCGTCGGCCTTGCCATATGGGACGGCAAGGAATCCGGCGACGAGTTCTATCGCCGCGCCGACCGCCAGCTCTACGAAGCCAAGCGGCAGGGTCGCAACCGCGTCTGCGCCTGAAATTCCGCGGAAGAATTCGTGAGGCCGACCGCCTGACGCAACCTTCTCGGCTTCCGGTGCTCACGGACTTGAATGTCCGCTCCGCTCCGGTTCCTCGAACGTCACGCCATCCGGCCCGGCCTGACGAATTCCCTCGCGGAATTTGGCCAATTGCCGACGTGGGAGAGGGTAGGTGGGAGGTTGGCGCTTGCGCGCTTGCCTTCTCCCCTTGTGGGAGAAGGTGCCTGAACGAAGTGAAGGCGGATGAGGGGTTTCAGCGCTCCGTCCAACACCCCTCATCCGACCTCGCTGGCGCTCGGCCACCACCCGGCCCTTCGCTATGGCTCCGGGCGTTCGTCGTTCGAAAAGCCCATTTGGGGGCTTTTCGTGCGCTTCGCGCACCACGTCTCACCCCACAAGGGGAGAAGGGAAGTGCGCACTTATTCATCGCCACGCTGCCTTTCGGCCCTGGCCATTGTCAAAGAACTGACCTCATCTGAGAGGTCGGGAGGACGGGCGGCCG
>CAZROU010000050.1:0-29905 GCA_964601795.1 uncultured Mesorhizobium sp.
GGCCAGACGCGAAAGCGGGCGTGGCGATGAATAAGTGTGTGCAAACGATGCGAGCCTGCGGCTCAGCCTCCCGACTTCGGTACCAGCAGCGGCACGACACGGTCGCTCTCGGCGACGGCCGGTCGCCCGGACGTGCTGTAGGGAATGCCGAGCGCGTCCCACGTCTCGATGAGCGCGGTCTGCAATTCTATGATGAGCTGGTCCGAGTGGAACGGCGTCGGCGTGATGCGCAAGCGCTCGGTGCCGCGCGGCACGGTGGGATAGTTGATCGGCTGGATATAGAGACCGTGAACGCCAAGCAGCCTGTCGCTGGCCATCTTGCACAGTTCCGGGTCGCCGACGAGGATCGGCACGATATGCGTCACCGAAGGCATCACGGGCAGGCCGGCGGCAGACAATATGTGCTTGGTGTGCGCGGCCTGGCGCTGTTGCGCGTCGCGTTCGGCCTGCGAGGCCTTCAAATGGCGGATCGAGGTCGTCGCGGCTGCGGCGATTGCCGGCGGCAGCGCGGTGGTGAAGATGAAGCCCGGCGCATAGGAACGCACGGCATCGATCACCGCGCTGGTGCCGGTGATGTAGCCGCCGAGCGTGCCGAACGCCTTGGCGAGCGTGCCTTCGATGACGTCGATGCGGTGGGCCAGGCCCTCGCGCTCAGTGATACCGCCGCCGCGCGGCCCGTACATGCCGACGGCGTGGACCTCGTCGATATAGGTCATGGCGTTGTACTTTTCGGCGAGCTCGACGATCTCCTTGATCGGCGCAATGTCGCCATCCATCGAATAGACGCTTTCGAACACGATGAACTTGGCGCGCTCGCGGCCTGCGGCCTGCAAAAGGCTTTCCAGATGCGCCACGTCGTTATGGCGGAAGACCTTCTTCTCCGCGCCGGAGCGGCGCACGCCCTCGATCATCGACGCATGGTTGAGTTCGTCCGACAGGATCAGGCAATTCGGCAAAAGCCGCGCGATGGTCGAAATCGCCGCCTCGTTGGAAACGAAGCCCGACGTGAACACCAGACCGGCTTCCTTGTCGTGCAGGTCGGCAAGCTCGCGCTCGAGTTCGACCAGCGGGTTGCTGGTGCCGGAGATGTTGCGGGTGCCGCCTGCGCCGGAGCCCATGCGCCCGCCGGCTTCCTGGAAGGCCTGCACCACGTCGGGATGCTGGCCCATGCCGAGGTAGTCGTTCGAGCACCACACGGTGATTTCCTGGGTGCGGCCGCCGGCCCGCCACAACGCACGCGGGAACTTGCCCACCATACGCTCGAGATCGGCAAAGACGCGATAGCGACGCTCGGCGTGAAGCTGGTCGATGGCTTCTTCGAAGAACCTTTGATAGTTCATTTCAGCATCCCGATTTTCGCGAGGAATATTAGTTGCTGGCTAATGCGGCGTCCATCGAACGCGGTCGGTCATAATGCCACGCCCGTCAAAGTTACGGTTTCTCGAATGTTGGATCGCGGCGAAACAAAAACGTTCCCGGTCACGGGCAGCTTTTTCACTATGGCTTTTTAACGGATTGTCGCCATCGTGGCCGGCGGATCGATGCCGGCACGCAACAAAGCGGGAAGAACAGGTCAGATGGCAGTCTTGGTGACGGGCGGCGCAGGCTATATCGGCAGCCACATGGTCTGGGAATTGCTAGATGCGGGCGAACAGGTGGTGGTCGTTGACCGTCTTTCGACCGGCTTCGAATGGGCGGTGGCCCCCGAAGCGCGTCTGGTGGTTGGCGACATTGCCGACAAGGACCTCGTCGGCGGCCTTGTCCGGGAGCATAAAGTCGACGCGATCATCCATTTCGCCGGGTCGATCGTGGTGCCGGAATCGGTTGCCGATCCGCTCGCCTATTATGAGAACAACACTTGCAAGACGCGGGCGCTCATCGAAACGGCGGTGCGCGCCGGGGTCGGGAACTTCATCTTCTCCTCGACGGCGGCAGTCTATGGCGGCGCAGGCATGGAGCCGGTGAGGGAAGACGCCCGCCTCGCGCCGGAATCGCCCTACGGTCTCTCCAAGCTGATGAGCGAGTGGATGCTGCGCGATGCCGCCGCCGCCCACGGCCTCAGCTATACGGCGCTGCGCTATTTCAACGTCGCCGGGGCCGATCCCAAGGGCCGCACAGGCCAATCGACGCCCGGCGCCACGCACCTGATCAAGGTCGCCTGCGAGACGGCGTTGGGCAAACGGTCGTTCATCCAGGTGTTCGGCACCGACTACGCCACGCCAGATGGCACCTGCATCCGCGACTATATCCATGTCAGCGACCTCGTGGCCGCTCACCGGCTGGCGCTGCAACGGTTGAGGAATGGAGGCGCAAACCTCGTCGCCAATTGCGGCTACGGTCACGGTTATTCGGTGTTGCAGGTCATCGACAGCGTGCGCCGCGTCTTTGGTCACGATTTCGAAGTCCGGATGGGAGAGCGGCGCGCTGGTGACGCTGCGGCCGTGGTTGCCAATTCAGACACCGCCCGGCAGAAGCTCGGCTGGGCGCCGCAACATGACGACCTCGACGGCATCGTCCACGATGCGTTGGCGTGGGAGCGCATATTGAGCGGCAAGAATTCCTCGCGTGGCTGACCGCATATCCACCGCTTCTCCATCGGCGCTCTCGAAACATGGGCAAGGACGCGCTAAGAGGGCCAATCGCAAGGCGGACGAAACCCGCGTCGGCGCACAGGGGCTGATATGAAAATACTTGTCTTGGGTGCCGGAGTGGTAGGCACGGCTGCGGCCTACTATCTCGCCCGCGACGGTCATGACGTTACCGTCGTCGAGCGCCACCAGACCGCCGCCATGGGCACCAGCTACTGTAATGCCGGTCTGGTTTCGCCGGGCGATGCGACGGCGTGGGCATCGCCTGCCGCGCTCAAGACCTTCGTGCGCGGCATGTTCAATCACGATCTCGGCATCAGGGTCAGGCTTCTCAGCGATCCTTATCTTTACCTCTGGAGCCTGCGTTTCCTCACCCAATGCACGCCGGCGCGGCTCAGAGCCAACACGCTGCCGAAGCTGCGCCTTGCGCTCTATTCGCGCGATTGCATCAACGCCCTGTCGCAGGAGACGGGCATTTCCTATGACGAGCGCAAGAAGGGCATCTTCTATTTCTTTCGCTCGCAGCAAAGTCTCGACGCAAGCATCGGAAATTATCGCTTCCTGGCCGAAAACGGCCTCCCCATCGAAATCGTTGGCCGTGATCGGCTGCCAGAGATCGAACCCGGGCTTGCTGCCGCAAGGGATCTGATCGCCGGCGGCATCTATTCGCCGATCGACCAGACCGGCGACTCCCGGCAATTCGTCAGCAAGCTTGTCGCCTACTCGACTGAAAAGCTCGGTATGAAATTCCAGTTCGACACCACCGTCGAAGGTCTCGATATCGAGGCTGGCAAGGTGCGCGCGGTCAAGACGTCGGCGGGTATGCTCAGCGCCGATGCAGTCGTCGTCGCCATGGGGCCGGAAAGCGGACTTCTCGGCCGCCGCTATGGCGTCGACCTGCCCGTCTATCCGGTCAAGGGCTATGCGGCGACCATTCCGCTCGATGACGAGACCAAGGGACCGACGATGGGCGGGGCGGACGAGGACAGGCTCGTCGGCTATTCCCGCCTCGGCAACCGCTTGCGGCTCTCCTGCACGGCCGAATTCACCGGTTTCGACCGTACCTTCAGGCCGAAGGACTTCGTGCCCATGTTCAAGACCGCGCACGAGCTGTTTCCCGGTGCCTTCGACGAGAAGAAGGCCGAGCTTTGGGCAGGCTTGCGGCCGATGATGCCGAATTCGGTACCGGTGATCGGCAAGGCGCGGTATGAGAATCTCTATCTCGACACCGGCCACGGCCATGTCGGCTGGACCATGGCCTGCGGTTCGGGCCGGTTCCTTGCCGACCTGGTTGCCGGTCGCAAGACCGAGATCGACCCGCAAGGACTGGTCTACGCTCGCTAGGCGATCTTACTCAGCAGACGCATCAAGGTGCCGATCTCGCGCCCGGTCAGGGGCGCCAATGTCTCCTCAGTGATCTTGGCGGCCAGCGGAATAAGCCGCTCGATCATTGCAAAACCGTCTGTGGTCAGCTTGACCATCAAAAGGCGTTTGTCGGCCTCATGCTTGCCGAACTCGACGAGGCCCCGCGCCTTCAGCCGGTCGATGACGCCCTTCACTGTTGCCGCATCCATGGCGATCAGCGTGCCAAGCTGGTTCTGCGAGGTTTCGCCGACTTCGTGCAGCTTCGCCAGCGCCGCAAACTGCGGCGGCGTCAGGTCGCCGATACGCGCGGCAAAGATGGCAAGATGGCGCTGGTTCGCCTTGCGCAGGATGAAGCCGATCTGGTCCTGCAGGTGGTAGTCGTCGGGAACGGGGTCCTCCGTCTCGATCAGCACCGGACCAGTGTTGGTCATGCTCACCGCTGCCCGTCCCAAACCTTGATGTCCGTGACGGCAAGTCCACCCATCCGGTCATGGATGCGCCCGCCGCAACTCATCGTCAGGCAAAACAGGATTTCATCCGGTCGCGGTCCGTCGGAAATGCCGACCTCGAACGCATCGAAATGGCTGCGCACATAGGCGGCGTTGATGTGCCCGAGCGGTATGTCGAGACGCGAACCGAACGCGCCGACTTTCATGGCTGACGGGACAATCGCCTTGGCTTCGCCCAGCCGCGCGCGCATGGCGTAGCCGCCCGGAACATGCCACAGCGCGCCATGTTCGATTTCGCCGGCGCTGCCGACGATTGCGCCCTTGCCGTAGCCGTCGATCGACCTGATGTCGCCATCCAGAGCCGCGATCAACCTGTCGGTCAACATGAGGCCGAGCGGCTTCAAATCTTCCATCGCCGGCTGGAGTTCTTCGACATAGCGCCCCGCAAACGGGTTCTGCACCACAGCCAGCGCCGCGGCCCGCCGGCGCGGTTCCTTGGCGGTGGGGCCGCCTTCGTGGAAGATCTCTTCCGTCAGCACGGCAATCTTGCGGATGGGAAATTCAGGCATGAACGGGTTCCTTGGATTCATGGTGTTTGTGGAGGAGCGTGGGCGCGCCGCACAGGCGGACATGCCCAGCCAGGAAAAGGGCAGCGGCGTGGATCAGGCCTCTGCGGCGAAAGTCTTCGGCTATGGCCAAGCCCGAGGACAATGCTGTCTCGACTTCCAACGCGGTGAGGTGTCCGACGTCGGTCGTCACCAGCCGCTCGCCAAGGTCGCTGTCGGGTGCAAGGCTCCTGGCGGGGGCGCGCGCGATGGCCGGATGGCCCGGAAGGTTGACGGCGTTGGCGATCAGTGTTGCTGCAGCATCAGCCTCGGCCCCGGATCGCGCAAGAACAGTCACGGCATCGGCTATTCCGAGTGAAAACGAGCGTCCACGCCAGCCGCTGGTGGCGACCCCGCCCACGCCATCTTCGGCCCGTATGACGATGCGGTCCGCGAAGCCATGTCCGGTACCGGCAACGGCAAGGGTCAGCGCGTGTCCTTCGGTGAGGTAAAGTGTGCTGTCGCCACCATTGTTGACATAAGCTTTTGTCAATTTGCATCCAGCGGTAAGCGCCGCCAGCATCTCATCAGCTACTGAGCCAGCCACGGCTGCCATAGGCGTTATGAAGTCGTGCGAGAGCGGGGCAACGGCATCTTCCATGCGGCGCGCGGTTGGACCTGTGAAGCGCCGCTGAATCTTGCCGGCAGGGCGGCGCAGTTCGGTCAGTTCATCGACCAGTTCCGGCAGGATTGTCTGGAAGCGCGCGACCGCCTGACGATAGGCGGCTCGCCGCTCTGCGTCTTCGCCAAAGGCTTCGATGATCAGGTCGATCGGCCCATGGTTGAGATGCAGCCGCTTGCCGTCCTGCAACCAGTTTGCTTGCGGGCCGATCATCGCAAGGTGCTTCCGTTTGATCGCAACTGTGCCAATGGCGGCCATGGATTTCCGGTCGAAGCCGCCGATGATTGGCGCGGATTGAGATACTCTCCGCCATGCGCGACTATATCCGCGACCGAGCGGATTTCCTTTTCATGCCCGCCAAGCTGGATATAGGCGTCGCGCCGCATGGTGAATTCGATTGGCGCCACCAGCGCAGGCGTCGGCACGTACCCGAACGCATTGTCAGGAACGCGCATGACATCCACCATCAATGTGATACCACCGCCCGGCCAGATATAGACGGGTGCACCACCGACAGTCACGTACGTCTGCAGCCTGTGAACGGAGCGGGTCAAATTGACCGGGTTTTCCGTGACGCCGGCTCGTAGCGAACCACCTGCGCCACCGACGAAAAGCACGGTGCACAGTGCTGGCTCGCAATTTTCCTCGATCAGTCGCACCGATTTGGCGAGGCGGTCGGGAAACGGTTTCTCGACCGGCTTCAGATTGTCGTCCAGTTCGTAATAGGCGAACTGTTCACCGGTTGTGGAAACCATCAGCATGGAGAGGCCGGGCCTCGCGCCCTTTTTTGGGTTCCACTCGCCAAGGATCGACAACGGGTCGGAAATCGTCGTTCCGCCCCAGCCGAGACCAGGTTCAGAGACTTTGAAATAGCGGCCAGGCGTCGAGCGCCGCCCGGCGATCTTGATGCCGGTATCCTGCCAATCCAGCACTTTGCCGGCCTGGTGTTCGGAAACGACGCCGGTGATGTGATCGTCGACCACTACCACCTCATCGACCAGACCTCGCCACTGTGTGGCGAACATGCCGATCGTGGCCGAGCCGCAGCCAACGCGCATGCGCTGCTCGAGCTTGCCGTCGATGATCGGCGGCTTGCCGGCCTGCACAATCACGGTTGCGCCGCCGTCTATGGCAAGTTCCACCGGCTTCTTGTTGCACAGGTTCAGCATGGCGTCGCAGGTAGCGCGTCCTTCCGGTTTCGAGCCACCGGTAAGATGATGAACGCCGCCAAGCGACAGCATTTGCGAGCCGTATTCGCCGGTCGTGACGTGACCGATTGCTTCGCCCTGCGCTCGTACTGTCGCAGTTTCCGGACCAAGGTGACGGTCGGTGTCGATCTTCACCTTGACGCCGCAGTAGGAGAAAATCCCCTCGGTCACCACGGTGACGAGGTCCACGCCTTCGACTTCCTGGCTGACGATGAACGGTGCAGGCTTATAGTCGGGATAAGTGGTGCCAGCGCCTATCGCTGTGACAAACCGGCGGCCGGCATTGACCAGTTCGCCGTTCCAGTTTTCGCCTTCGGCCACGAAGGGCACCACGCTTCCACCCGTTTCCCCGGCATGGTCGAGGATGGTGAGTGGGTCCATGCGTACGATGCGCCCGCCGATATTGCCGTACCGGTCGCAGGCGCCGGTGCGACCGTCCGCGATGTAGCACATGACCGGACACGCATCGCAGCGAATCTTTTCGGCAAGCTGCTTGTCGCCGCTCTCATGCGTTTCGAAGCGCTCCGAAAGCTCGCTCATCGGCTTGCCTCGCTTGCCCGGATCGCTGCCATGATGCGAGACGGCGTAGCCGGCACCTTGGTGACCAGCACGCCCGTGGCGTGACGAATGGCGTTAAGGATCGCCGGTGCCGTCGGGATCAACACGTGTTCGCCCAAACCCTTGGCGCCGAACGGGCCTTCACTGTCTGGAACTTCGACAAGGATCGATTCAATCGGCGGCACGTCACCGATGGTCGGGATCAGGTAGTCGTGCAAATTCTCTGTGCGGCCCGGAATATATTCTTCCATGAGCGCCATGCCGATGCCTTGCGCAATGCCCCCTTCGATCTGTCCTTCGACCATGACGGGGTTGATCGCCCTGCCGACATCATGTGCCGCCGTGATCTTCACCAGCTTGACCGTGCCGAGCTTGAGATCGACTTCCAGTTCGGCGATCTGCGCGCCATAGCCATAGACGGCATAAGGCTTGCCTTGCCCCTTGGCATCGAGCGGGGTCGTCGGTGGATCGTAACTTTCCGTAGCCTCAAACACATAGCCGTCGGCGTTGGCGGCAAGTCCACCAAGATCGATGCGCCGCACCGCTTCGCCTTCGCGAACCACCACTGTTTTGCCATCGAGGGTTAGCGTCGCCTTTGCCGAGACATTGGCAAAGCGCAGGATTTGCTCGCGCAGCGCCCGTCCGGCTTTCTCGGCAGCCTTGCCGGTGACGAAAGTCTGTCGCGAAGCCGATGTCTTGCCGGCATCGGGCGAGATTGCGGTATCGGCACACTTCAGTCGGAATATCGCCAAAGGCAGGCCGAGGGCGTCGGCGCAAATCTGGGTGATGACGGTGTTCGAGCCTTGCCCGATATCGACCGCCCCCTGATGCAGGACGACATGGCCGCCCTGCGAGATCGCGACCTTGATCGTGGATGGATTGGGCAGCGAGGTGTTGCCGCAACCGTACCAGCAGGATGCGACTCCGACACCTCGTTTCACGGTTTCGTTGCCCGTATTGAAGTCGGTTGCATCGGCAAGGGCGCGGCTCCAGTGCGGCTTCAGCGCCTCAAGACAATCTGCAATGCCGACGCTGGCATCCATCTTCTGGCCGGTGACGGTGACGTTGCCCTCGCGCAGGCAGTTTTGCAGGCGGAAATCCAGACGGTCCTTGCCAAGCTTGTCGGCAAGTTCGTCATAAAGGGTCTCCTGCATGATGGCTGCTTGCGGTACGCCGAAACCGCGGAATGCGCCTGAGATCGGCCCGTTCGTATGGATGGCGCGACCGGTGGCGCGATAGTTGGGCGTCGCATAAGGACCGGAGGCGTGAACCGGAACCCGGTTGGCGACAGTTGGCCCCCAGCTTGCATAGGCGCCGGTGTTGAAATCGCCGTCGAATGTCATGCCGCAGACGCGGCCATTCGCATCGGTGCCGATCGATGCCTTCATGAAAGCAGGATGCCGCTTCGTGGTCGACATCATGGATTCGTTGCGGCTATAGGCCATCGCCGCCGGACGGCCCGTCTTGAGCGCAACGAGGCCGATCAGCGGTTGCAGCGAAACGTCGAGTTTCGAGCCGAAGCCGCCGCCGGTCGCGGTCGGCACGATGCGGACATTCTCGGGTGCTAGCGCCAGCACCTTGGCGGTATCGTCGCGATCCATGTAAGGCGCTTGCGTGCAGGCGACGATGACCAGCGTCTCGCCATCCAGATAGGCATAGCCGCCTTCCGGTTCGATATAGGCGTGCTCGACATAAGACGTCTCGATTTCACCGGAGACGATGATTGCAGCGCTGGAAAGCGCTGCCTCCGGGTCGCCTTGCTCGACGAAACCCTTGGTCAGGATGTTGCCGGCCCTGCTTTCATGGACGAGTTGCGCGCCTTCCGCGCATGCTTGGCCGGGCTGCAAGACGTGCGGCAGTTCGGTCCAGCTAACCGGAAACGAGGCGAGGTCGAGGTTGGCGATAGCGTCGCGTTCGCCTGCGATGACGGCTACGGCTTCGCCGCGATAGCGCGCCTCCTGTTCGGCCAGTGCCGGCTGGTCGGCAAAGGGTGGGATGACGCCAAAGCGGTTGATGCCGGGGATATCGGCTGCAGTGAAAACCGCAACTATGCCTGGGTTCATTTTCTTCCAGGCGTCGATGTCGCCTATCGAAAATTTGGCGTGATAGTGCGGCGAACGAACCGCCAACACTTTCAGCGCGACTGGCGGAAAGGAATCCGCCCCATATTTTTCTTCGCCGGTTACCTTGGCAATTCCATCCAGCCTGACAGGGGAAGCGCCGATGGCGCGACCAGCTTCGGGCAGGCGGAAATCGATTTCGGTTGCTGGGTGTTTGCGTGACGCCGCCATCACGGCGGTGATGATCTTGCGATAGCCGGTGCAGCGGCACAAAATTCCGCCCAGCGCATCTTGCACGGCGGCCTCATCGGGCTCTGCATTCCGCTCCAGCAACGCTGACGCGGCCACAAGCAGCGCGGGGGTACAGATGCCGCATTGCGCTGCGCCGTGCTCGAGGAACGAAGCTTGCAGCGCCGACAGACGGCCGTTGCCAAGCCCTTCAACTGTCGTGATCCTCGTTCCGGAGGCGGAGCCTGCCGGCATCAGGCAGGCGCAGACAGGTTCGCCGTCGACAAGAACGGTGCAGGCGCCGCAATCGCCGGCATCGCAGCCGACCTTGACGCCGGTCAGATGCAGGTCGTCGCGCAGCACCGAGCTTAGCCGCCGCACCGGCGAAACCGGCAAGGCCACGACAGAACCGTTGACCTTGAATGCGGTGAGCGGCAGGCGGGGGTTCATGCCGCCGCCTTGTCGAGGCTTTCGTCGACGATCGCGAGCGCCGCGCGTGCCACAATCTCGCGGGCCGCGTCCTGCCTGTAGATCGCCGTGCCTCTTACATCGTCGATCGGAGTCAATTCCTTGATCGGTGCGGACATGATCGCGTCGGCAATCGACTGGTCCGCCTTGCGGCCGATGGTAGCCGTTTCGACGCCATGGAGCCTTTTCGCAGTCGCCGCGCAGGCCCCGACCGCGACAGCCGCATCGCTGACCATGCCGTCTGTAATGACCAGTCGAACGGCCGCCATCGCAATCGAGATGACAAGATAGCGGCGTGCGCCGAGTTTATGGAATGCAGAGCGCCCGACTGCTGCCGACTTCGGAACGCGGATGGCGGTGACCATTTCGTCCGGCCGCAAGGCGGTGCGCCTGTTGCCGAGAATGAATTCGCCAAGCGGCAGATGGCGGTTTCCTTGCGTAGAACTCAATTCGACATCCGCGTCGAGAATAAGCAGTGCCGGCACGCCGTCGGCAGCGGGCGAGGCGTTGCAGAGATTGCCGGCCACAGTGGCAACGTTCTGGATTTGCTGCGAACCCACCTCGCGCGCTGCTTGCCTGAGCGCATCGAAACATGGCGGCAACGGAGCGCTTGCAACCTGCGCCCAACTCGTGCGCGCACCGATAGTCCAGTGGGAAACAGTCTCGGTAATGCCGCGAAGTTCTGCCAACCCGTTGATGTCGAGAATATTCTCGCGCAACGGCTTGGTTCCCTGCGCGGGGTAGAAGTCGGTGCCTCCGGCCAGGATGCGCCAGCTATCTGCTCCGAGCAGCGATAGCGCCTCGGCGACCGTGGTGGGTTTCGCGTAACGGATCACACGTTGCCTTCCTTTGCCATGCAGGCAGGGGCCGTTCCCGTGACCCAGACGGCTTTTGGCGCCGGTCAAATTCATTCGTATGCAAATGATATCAAGCCGCCATGGATTGTCAAAGCAGCTTTTCCAATGTTGCTTTGAGGTTGACGCAGGCCTGCATCTGGTCAAGTTACACGCGCCGATGTTGGCGCTGTGCAATCGGTTTACCAGGAGGCTTCATGGCTGGCGAAGCACTCGTCGTCATCGACCTGCAGAACGATTTCTGCCCCGGCGGCGCGCTGGCGGTCACCGGCGGCGACGAGATCGTACCATTGGTCAACGACATGATCCGCAATATCGAACATGTCGTGTTGACCCAGGACTGGCATCCAGCGGGCCACTCCAGCTTTGCGTCCAGCCATCCGGGCAGCAAGCCGTTCGAATCGATCACCATGCCCTATGGCGAGCAGACGCTGTGGCCGGATCACTGCATACAAGGCAGTCTCGGGGCAGACTTTCATTCCGGCCTCGCCTGGACCAAGGCCGAACTGGTGGTGCGCAAGGGCTTTCGCACCGCAATCGACAGCTACTCGGCCTTCTTCGAAAACGATCACAAGACCCCGACCGGATTGGCCGGTTATCTGAAGGAGCGCGGCATTGGCGCGATCACGCTGGTCGGTCTTGCCACCGATTTTTGCGTTGCCTACTCCGCGCTCGATGCGGTGAAGCAGGGGTTTGAAACCTCGGTGCGGCTGGACGCCTGTCGGGGCATAAACCTTAACGGCTCCGTCGAGACCATGGTCAAGCGCATGCACGAGGCGGGCGTCAGGCTGGCCTAGGTGCAGTGGAAAATCGTTGCCGCGACGATTGCGCGGCAGCCGCAGATTGAGAAATGGGCGGGGTAGAGGTGCGTATTCTTAAAATTCTGGTGGCTGTTCTCGCGCTGGCGGGAGTTGCTGCAACACCCGCCCTTGCCGCTGAAGCACATGGCTTGCCGGGCGGTGAAATGTCGCTCTGGTGGGCGTTGCCGTTTGCTGGATTGTTGCTGTCCATAGCAACCGGGCCGCTTCTGTTTCCGCACGTCTGGGAACATCACTACGGCAAGATCGCTGCGTTCTGGTCGGCCCTTGTCGTTGTGCCGCTGGTCGCCGGCTACGGAATGCCGACTGCGACCGAAGCCGTACTGCATGCCGTACTTCTGGAATACATGTCGTTCATCATCCTGCTGTTTGCCCTCTTCACCATCTCGGGCGGCATTCTGATTGCCGGCAACATACATGGCACGCCATTGGTCAATGCCGGTCTCCTGCTCATTGGTGCCATCCTTGCCTCGGTGATCGGCACGACCGGGGCCTCGATGGTCATGATCCGGCCGATCATCCGCGCCAACGACAATCGGCCCTTCAACGCTCATGTCGTCGTGTTCTTCATTTTTCTGGTTTCCAACATCGGCGGCTCGCTGACGCCGCTTGGCGATCCGCCGCTTTTCGTCGGTTTCCTGCGCGGCGTCGATTTCTTCTGGACCACGGTGCATATCCTGCCCGACACGCTATTCGTTGGCGGGTTGGTACTGGCGGCATTTGTCGTCCTCGATGTCATCCTTCACAGGCGTGAACAGGGCGCGCCGAAGATCAAGGACCCGACACCGGATTCCAAGGTGCGCATACGCGGCTTGCCGAATCTGCCGCTGCTCGCAGGCGTCGTTGCCACGATCCTGATGTCAGCTTCGTGGAAGCCGGGCATAGACTTCACCATTCAAGGTGTCACAGTCGAGTTGCAGAACCTCGTTCGCGACGTCATCATCCTGGCGCTCGCCTTCGCCTCGCTCGCCGTGTCGCGCAAGGAATACCGGGCGGCAAATGGCTTCAATTGGGGACCGATTGCCGAAGTCGCCAAGCTGTTTGCCGGTATCTTCATCTGCATCGTGCCGGTGGTCGCCATCCTGCGCGCCGGTCTCGATGGTGCGCTCGGACCGATCGTGTCGATGGTGACGCTGCAATCGGGTGAGCCGAACGATCTTGCCTATTTCTGGCTGACAGGCGTGCTGTCGTCGTTCCTCGACAATGCGCCGACCTATCTCGTGTTCTTCGAGATGGCCGGTGGTGATCCACAGCATCTGATGAACGAGTACGCCTCGACGCTGGCGGCCATATCTGCTGGTGCCGTGTTCATGGGTGCCAACACCTATATCGGCAATGCGCCCAATTTCATGGTCTATGCCATCGCCAAGGACAACGGCGTCAAGATGCCAAGCTTCTTTGGCTATATGCTGTGGTCCGGGCTGGTGTTGATCCCGGTCTTCATCTTGTCGAGCCTGATCTTTTTCGGCTGATTACCAACTATACTCCCGTGACGCGCTATCCCACGCCGACATAGCGCTTCACGGCTGAGGGGTCGGCCCGCAATTGCTCGATGTCGACCGTTTCACGATTGCGGCCGTTTTCGATGAATGAGACCCGGTCGGCGACGGAAAGGACCGCATCGACGCGCTGCTCGACCAGTATGGTTGAAACGCCCCTTTGCCGTAGCTGCGAAATCGCCTCGCGGATCTTCAGGATCATGGAGGGCATCAGGCCCTCGGTGGGTTCGTCGAGCAGCAGCACCCTTGGCTCCACGCACAGCGCCCGCGCCATTGCCAGCATCTGCTGTTCACCACCGGATAAGGTGCCTGAACGCTGTTTCAGCCTCTCGCGGAGCAGGGGAAACATCTCCAGCACGGTCTCGCGGGTTTCTCGACCTTTGTGTCGCGTGTTGAGCCCGATCTCCAGATTTTCCGCCACCGTCATTTCGGCAAACAGACGGCGGCCTTGCGGCACATAGGCAATGCCGGCTTTCGGCACTTCATGCGCCGGCAAGCTGGTCAATTCCAGTCCGTCGAGCTTTATCGAGCCTTGGCGGGCAGGCACCAATCCCATGATCGCTTTCAGCGTCGTCGTCTTGCCGGCGCCGTTACGACCCAGCAGGCACAGAATTTCGCCCTGGCGCAATGTAAGGTCGAGACCGTGCAGGACTTGGATCTCACCGTAGAAACAGTCGATCCCGGAGACGGTCAAAGCGTCAGTCATCGCCGCCTCCCAGATAGGCGCGCTGGACGGCGGCGTTGGCGCGGATAGCTTCCGGTGTTCCTTCGGCCAGGATACGACCGGCTTCGAACACAGTTATGCGGTCGGCCAGTTCCATCACCACCGGCATGTTGTGCTCGATGATGAGCACGGTCGCATCGCGGGCGATCTCACGGACAAGCTCGGTGAAATTCTCGATCTCGCTGTCCGCCAATCCTTGCGTCGGTTCATCCAGCACCAGAAGGCGAGGCTTCAGCGCCAGCCCCATCGCCACCTCGAGCAGACGCTGGTGGCCATAGGCGAGTTGACCGGCGGGTATATCGGCGCGATCGGTCAGTCCGACGCGCTCAAGCGCTTCGATAATCCCTGCATGAACCTGCCCTTTCGAACGGCCATCGGTCAGCGTGCGCTGCACTGGCAGGGCGACATTTTCGTAGGCGCTGAGGTTTGCGAAAATGCTGGTGATCTGGAACGTATAGGCGATGCCAAGGCGCACCCGCTTGTGCGCCGGCAGGTTGGTGATGTCGGAGCCGTCGAACACGATCATGCCGGCCGTCGGTTCGATGCGGCCACAAAGAAGGCTGACGAAGGTTGTCTTGCCGGCACCGTTCGGGCCGATGACGGCTCGTATCTCTCCCGGCATCAGGGCGAAATCGACATCGTCAACGGCGCGTAGGCCGCCGAAATGACGCGACAGGCCTTTCGTGGTCATCAGCGGCATCATGGCAGCCACCGTACCCAGCGTTGCCTGAGAGTGCCCAGAATGCCCTTCGGGAAGAACAGCACGAGCAGGATCAGCGCTATGCCGACGATCAGGAGATAAGCCGACGTGTAGCCGCTGGTTATATCGACGATATAGTACATGAACAGCGTGCCGATCAGCGGCCCAAGCGTCGTCGCCGCTCCTCCCAGCAACACCCACAACAGCGGCAAAATCGAATATTGCACCGAGGCAAAGTTGGCGCCGACATAACCGAACAAAAGCGCATAAGCGCCACCCGCTGCGGCACAGAAGACGCCGGAAACCACAACCGCCGCTAGCTTGTTGGCGAACGTATCATACCCCAACATGCGGGTACGTTCTTCGTTTTCACGAATGGCGACCAAAACCCGGCCGAAGCGCGACCTCACAACAGTGAGCGTCAGCAACAGGACAATCGAAAACAGCGTAAGTGCAACCATGTAGCGCGTCGTGGGATTTGTAAGGTCCAGCACGGTATTGCCAAGATGAAGCACCCGTTCCTGCTGCTGCAATACGAGTCCCTGATCGCCCCCGGTCAGCGGCGCGAAATAGAGGATCGCCAGGGCAAGGACCTGCGCGAACATCATGGTGACGATCATGAAGGCAACGCCGGACGTGCGAAGTGCCAATAGCCCGATAACGAGGGACAACGCCGCCCCGCAGGCAAGCGCGGCCATGAAAGCGACGGGAACCGACAGCTCGAAATGGTGAACGCCAAGGCCCGCGCCATAAAGCCCTGCGGCAAAGAACATGGCATGGCCGAGGCTAAGCAGTCCAACATAGCCGAACAACAGATTATAGCCCATGGCGAATGTGGCCAGTACGAGGATGCGCGCCAGCAGCCCGTGATGATAAGCAGGCAGAATGAAGTTGAGGAGGAACAGGATGGCAATGACGGCCAGGTGCAGAACATAGGTTTTGGCCGGTGACGAACCTTCCGTCATCGGACTGCCCTGCCGAACAGTCCTTGCGGGCGAAACACCAGCACCATTGCAACGAGCAGGGTGGCGATCATCTTGGCCAGCGTCGGTGAAAAGAACATCGAGATGACGCCGTCCGAAACACCGATCAGAACTGCCGCCACCACGGTGCCGCGAAGCGAGCCGAGGCCACCGATGATCACGACTATGAAGGACAGGAGCAGGGGGTCCTGTCCCATCAGGTAGTGTGCCTGGCTGATCGGCACGATCAGCACCGCGGCGATTGCGGCCAGCATGGCGCCGAGCGCGAACACGCCGGCATAGACACGATCGACCGGAATACCGAAAGCCTGCGCCGTTTCACGATCATATTGCGTGGCGCGCATGATCAGCCCGGCCTTGGTCCGCGTCATCACCAGCCAGGATATGATCAGCAACAGCGCGGAGGCCGCGATGATGGAAAGCTTGTAGCCGGAATAGCCAAACCAGGGCAGCGAGATGCGCACGTTGAACGGCGGCGGCACTGGCCGCGCGTCAGCTCCGTAGAAGGTCAGCGCCAGTTGCTGGATGATATAGAGCAGGCCGATGGTCGCCACTATAGTGGCTTCCGGGTCGTAGTTCACTTTGCGCAACACCAGCCGCTCGGCAGTCAGCGCCACGGCGCCGACAATCAGCGGTGCCATTACGAGCGCCGCCATGAAGCCGACCGCCGGGCTACCGCCGATGCTGGTGGTAATCGCCCACGCCAGCACGGCTCCGAGCATGAACAATTCGCCATGCGCGACGTTGACGATGCGCATGACGCCGAATACCAGCGAAAGACCAAGCGCCGTCAGGGCAAGCACGGCTGAGGTGACCAGCCCTTCCAGAACCGCCAGCAGCAGGTGAGGTCCAAAGGCCATTCAGTCAGGCTGCCCGATCGAACCCGGTCACTCTCCGATCAAAGAGCCTGCGTCGTGTAGTCAGCCTCGGGTTCGTATTGCCCGTCTTCGATCGACGTCTTGTGAACCACGGTAAGCTTGCCACCTTCCAGCTTGGAAATGTTCTGGCTGCCGAAGACCTGGTGGATCTTGCCGTTGAAGAGCTTCTTGCCTTGCGGATGCTCTGGTCCTTCGGCGAATTCGGTCAGCGCTTCGGTCGCCTCGATCAGCTTGGCGCGGTCTTCCGGCCCCTTGTAGCCGCTATCTTCCATCGCCTTCTTGATGACGTAGAGCGTTTCCCAGCACCCGAACATGTGGGCGGCCGTGGAGACGTCCTTGGGGTCGCTCGTCGAAGCGCCGTTGTCGTCGATGCCGACCGCCGCGCGATAGGCTTTCATGGCATCGCTGTCGTCGGCCTGGGCATAGCGCGGCGCACCTTCCCAGAAATGGCTGCCGTTGAGATATTCGAGGCCGGGGCTGTTGACGTCCACGGCTTCGAGCGAATCGATGAAGCCGAACAGCTTGGGCCCGTTCGAGCCATAGAATTCGCCAAGTTCCTTGACGAAGGTGAGCACGGCTGGCCCAACCATGACGTGGTAGATGACGTCGGTTTCGGCTGGGATCTGCGGGAAGTACTTGGTGAACGAGCTTTCCGTCGGCGGAATGGCGATCTGGGCGACGACTTCCGCGCCGGCGTTCTTGAGCGCCGGCGGCAGGTAGTCGCGGTGGTCATAGCCGAACGCGTAGTCCGGGAACACCATGGTGACCTTCTTGCCGGCATTGGCCGCGATCCAGGGCGCGACCGACGTCACCTGCGCGCGCACATCGGTGATGCCCGGCTGCAGGCAATAGCGGTTCAGCTTGCCGGAAGCGACGTGATAGCCTTCGCTTACCACATAATAGGGAATCTTGAGTTCGCCAGCGGTCGGCGCCGAGCCGATCACCACGTTGGAAAACAGCGTCCCGTAAACGATGTCGGTCTTGTGCTGGTTGGCGAACTTGCCGACCACTTCTGCACCACGGCCGGCATCGGTGCCGTCGTCTTCGATGACGATTTCAACCTGGCGCCCATTGATACCGCCGGCATCGTTGATCAGCTTGATCGCCGCATTGGTGGTTTTTTCGTACCAGCGGCCATAGGCGGCGCCGATACCGGTGCGATGGCATTGGAAGCCGATCTTGATCGGCGCGGAGCTTTGCGCCTGAGAATAGCGGACAAATCCGGGAGCGACGAGACCGGTACCTGTAGCAACAAGACATTTGAGCGCGGTCCGGCGTGAAATGCCTGTCTTGCTAAGATCGAAAAATCCCTGCCGATCGGTCATGGCATCGTTCCCTGTTTTCAGCTGTGGTCATTGAGTGAAATGCGAAATTGCATTTGTTGCAACCGGTCAAAAACATATGGCCAGAAGCTAAACCATCAAAGCCGGAACATGGCAAGAAACCATTGCGCGAAGCTTTTTGCGTGTTCACCCAACCTATCCGGCGGTAGGCGTCGCCAGCAGCCAGAGCCCGAAAATCGTATAGCCGATCATGAGCAAGGTGAGGGGAAACTGGCTGATCGCAGCCTTTGCCGGTTCGGGGTGCAGTCGAAACGCAAGTCCGTGCGCAACCAGAACGGCCAATACGTGGCCCGCGATTATCGCGCCGGCCTGTATGTTCCACAGGACCCAAGCTGAGTCCGCACCGGCCACGATACCGGCCTCTATCTGGAGGTGTGCGGTGCCGAACAGGTTCCATCCTCGCGCAAACGGGTCCGAGAGAGCAGCTATGGCATATTGCCCGTCGACCAGTAGCGAGGTCAGGTAGTGGGCAATGTGATAGGCAAGGGCAATCGGAACGATCGACCAGACCAATAGTCCGGCAGTTGACATGATAGGTGACGCATCTCGCGATATCTTTTGCCCCGCGCCAACGGCGATCAGGAATATCGCGGCGAGTACGAAGAAGCTCAGCAAAAGGCCTACGGTGCTAATGCCCATCAGGGCGGTGCGGCCGGGAAATTCCAACGGGTTAATGCCGTTGAGGCCGAGCCAGGAAAAAGTCTTGGAGAGGCCGTCGAAGGATACCGACGACAGCGCCAACAAGATGAAAGCGGTGCCGCTTGGGTGCAATATTTCCGCATCCAGAAGTCGTGCACCGGGCAGGCAGAGTCTCAAGCGATTGTCCGCACTTCGCTCCAGCGGGGCGAAGCGTGCGACAATGGCGAAGAAAACCGACAGGAATTCCCCGCGGCGGCTCCATTCATCGTAGCCGAATACCAGCATGGCGACGAAAGTTGCGAGCCAGTAGAAGCCGACCGCAAAAGCCAGTCGTGCGGGGTCATCTGGTGCCGGATCGACAAGCTCGAACCAGGCGAAAGCGAAAAGCAAGATGACTGCCGGCCAACAGCCGAGTTTCGATGAAATCCGGATTCTTGCTAGCGGGCCGTCCGTTAGTCGCATGACCAGCAGATGCGGGCCATACCACGGGTTGAGCCATGACCAGAGGTTGCCGAACGAGCCGTGCAGCAGCGTCAACCCGACCCACATCAGTGTCCAGACTGTAAGCGGCAGGGGGTTGGACAGCGGGTCGCGGCTGCCGAACAGACCGGCTGCGACGAGAACCGCAAGGGACATGAAAGACAGCATGCTGACGAGGGGACGCAGCTTTTCCGGCCAGTGAAACAATTTCAGGCGCTTGCGCCAAAGCCGTTCCAGGATGTCCGGCGGTAGTAGAGCCAAGACCAGAAACGATGCCCCGACCGCGAATGCCCCGCCTACGACATAGTAGCCGGTTGGCAAGAGCAACACATGGCCGCGATCGGATGCATGGGCGAAAGCAGAAGTGGGTGCCGACGCAACGGACGGAAGCAGAAGGGTTGCGAGCCGCGTTATCGGCCAAAGCCGCACACCGGAAATCACCGCAGCCGGGTTGCGCAACGCACCGTCAAACCTTCACCAATTGCCTGACGCGATCCTTCTCGCCGAAAATGCGCAGATAACGCGCTATCTCAGCCTTGTCACCGGTGGCCTTCTCCGGGTTGTCGGACAATTTCACCGCGGGCCGCCCGTTGGCTTCCGTCACTTTGCACACGAGCGAGATCGCATTCAGCCGATCTGTCGGCACGGGTGCGCAATTCTCGAAATCGTTGGTCAGGTTGGTGCCCCAACCAAAGGCCATGCGCACCTTGCCGTTGAAATGCCGATAAGCCTCGACGATGGTCTCGACCTCCAATCCGTCGGAAAAAATCAGGATCTTGTTGCGGGGATCCTTCCCCCTCTCGCGCCACCACGAGATGATCTTTTCGCCGCCCTCGATAGGAGGCGCGCTATCGGGCCGGAAGCCGGTCCAATCTGCTACCCAGTCCGGAGCGTCACGCAGGAAGGCGGCGGTGCCGAACGCATCCGGCAATACGATGAGAAGGTTGCCGCCATAGTAGCGCTGCCAGTCCTGCAGCACTTTGTAGGGTGCTTCCCTAAGTTCCGCCTCGCTATCGGCAAGGGCAGCCAGCACCATAGGCAATTCGTGCGCGTTAGTACCGACGGCCTCGAGGTCGTTATCCATGGCGAGCAATACGTTCGACGTGCCGGTAAAGGAATCGCGGATACCTTCCTTCAATGCTTCGACGCACCAGCGTTGCCAAAGGAAGGAGTGGCGCCGCCTGGTGCCGAAGTCCGAAATGTTGATGTCGGGCAGCTTCTTGAGCTGTTCGGTCTTGGCCCACATCTTGGATTTGGCGCGCGCATAGAGAACATCAAGCGCAAACGGCCCGAATTCCTTCATGGCGGAGCGTGAGCGCAGTTCGTTGATAATGGCCAGCGCCGGGATTTCCCAAAGCGTGGTATACATCCACGGGCCGGGGAAGGTGAGTTCATACTGGCCGTCCCGCTTGGACAAGTGGTATTCGGGAAGCTGGAAGTCTTCCAGCCAGGCGAGGAATTCCGGTTCGAAAATCTGCTTGCGGCCATAGAACGTATTACCGCCCAGCCAGATCATTTCCTTCTTGCTGAAACGCAAGGTGCGCGCATGGTCGAGTTGTTCGCGCAATTCGCCTTCATCGAGTTCGTCGGCCAGTCGAACCGAAGTCGTCCGGTTGATGAGCGAGAAGGTGGCGTCGACCTTGGGGTACATGCCCCAGATCATCTGCAGCATCAAAAGCTTGTAGAAATCCGTGTCGAGCAAGCTGCGCACGATCGGATCGAGCTTCCAGGTGTGGTTGTAGACGCGCCGCGCAATGTCAGTCTTGGCCATGAGTCAAGGTTGCCTTCGCTGCTCGGAACCATGTCCGCACCATGCCTCATAGCATCGATTTTTTCAAAGCGCTGCCCGCTTTCGCCTTGGCCCGATAAAAAGAACGCCCTGCAACCGCAACGACTTAGGGCGTTTCATAACTGGCTTTGGGAGGTTGCCGTTTGCGCCGCATGCCGATGCGGGAGGCAACCGCGCCGCTTGGACGGTCGTCGGCTTCTCCTTTTTCGGCAAACAACCAATCGATGAAAACCTGAACGATTGGCGCAGAACGCATTTCGTTGCGGCAGATGACATAAAAATCGTCGACGGCCGGCACCGACAGTCCAAATGGTGCCACCAGTTGCCCTCGCGCCAGAAGATCGCTTGCCGTCACCGTGTCGCCGAGCGCCACGCCGTGTCCGTGCAACGCGGCGCCGATCGAAAGATGGGCATCGCTGAAATATTGCCGTCGACCGCGCTCCAGATCGAGGGCGTCGGCGGCGGCGAACCAGGTGTGCCACTCGCGGCCGTCGTCGCCATGCAGGATGACGTGGTTGGCAAGGTCGCGAATGGTGCGCAGCGGGCGCGTGTTGATCAGCGTTGGGCTGACGACCGGAAACAATTCCAGCCCCGACCACTTTCGCAACCAGCAGTCGCTCCAGCCGCCATTGCCATAGTGGAGGCAAAGATCGATGTCAGGCGAGCGGATATCCTGTGCGTCATTGGAACCGGTCAGTTTCAGCCGGACGTCGGGATATTGTGCGGTGAAGCTGCCAAGTCGCGGAATGACCCACAGTGAAAGCAGTGCCGGTACGCACGAAAGCGACAGCGTGCCGGTGCTGGCGGGACGTGTCAGGCGCTGGGTGGCAGCTGCAATGCCGTCGAACGCGTTCGACACCGCCGGCAAAAGCTCCGCACCATACGGGGTAAGCTTGAGGCGCTGGCCGCTGCGCTCGAACATCTTGACGCCGAGCGATTGCTCCAGCGCCCTGATCTGGTGGCTGATTGCTCCGTGCGTCACGTTGAGTTCGCCAGCCGCCTTGGTCAGCGAGGCATGGCGCGCCGTCGCCTCGAAAGCGCGTAGCGGATTAAGGGGCGGCAATCGCTTGGCCATTTTCTCATCTGTTAGTTTTTCTCACAATAAAGCCTATAACAATATCAATTGATTTTCTATTCGTCCTCCCGGACAATTCATGCCGATCATCGGACAACACGGCATCGAAGGCTGCCAATGCATTCTGCGCGGGTTCGTGTATGCCGTGTCTCAGGGAGGAGATGCAAAGATGGGCTTCAACCAGACCAAGCTCGATGCGCTCCGCGCCAAGTATGGCGAGGCCCACGGCGGCGAATTGTTCGACCCGAAGTTCCGCCGTGTCGCCGACAAGATATTCTCGAAGAGCGGCACGCGCGTGGCGCCTTACGCCGGCATGCCTACCTTCCTCGCCGCGCCTCATCGCGAGATTTCCGTTGAAAGCCCGGACTTCGGCGACCTGCAGGTCGCAATGATCGGCGTGCCGATGGATCTGGGCGTGACCAACCGAACGGGCTCTCGTTTCGGCCCACGCGCGCTGCGGTCCATCGAGCGCATCGGCCCGTACAACCATGTGCTGGATTGCGCTCCGACCTACGAGCTCAAGGTCGCGGACATAGGCGACGTACCCTTCCGCAGCCGGTACCGTCTCGAACTCAGCCATGAGGATATCGAGAACCGTCTCAACCAGGTCGTCGATGCCGGCGTCATTCCGCTGTCGGTCGGCGGCGACCATTCGATCAGTCACCCGATCCTCAAGGCGGTGGGCAAGAACCGCCCCGTCGGCATGATCCACATCGACGCCCATTGCGACACCGGCGGCGCTTACGACCTGACCAAGTTCCATCACGGCGGCCCATTCCGCAACGCGGTGCTGGACGGCGTGCTTGATCCAACCCGCACCATTCAGATCGGCATCCGTGGCTCATCGGAATATCTTTGGGAATTCACCTACGAATCCGGCATGACCGTCATTCATGCCGAGGAAGTTACCGGCCTAGGCATTCCGGCAATTATCGAGCGGGCGAGGAAGATTGTCGGAGACGGTCCGACCTATCTATCCTTCGACGTTGATAGTCTCGACCCCGCATTTGCTCCGGGAACGGGTACTCCGGAAGTGGGTGGACTCACTACGCGCGAGGTTTTGGAAATCCTGCGTGGCTTGAAGGGCATAAACCTTGTCGGTGGCGATGTTGTCGAAGTGGCGCCGCAATACGATGCGACCACCAACACCGCGCATGCGGGCGCTCAGGTGCTTTTCGAGATTCTGAGCCTGATGGTGTTCAGCCCCTCCGTGAAGGGTCACCGTTGAAAAAGACAGCGTGAACGAAAAGGCATAGAATTCGTATAACAAGGGAACCCGGCCAAGCCGGTACAAGGGAGATGACCATGATTGATTTCGCAAATAACAAATTGAGCCGCCGCACCGTGCTTGGCGCCGGCGTTGCGGCAGCGGGCATGCTCGCTATGCCCGCCGTGCTGCGCGCGCAGGACAAGTCTCTGAAAGTTGGCGTCTACGGTGGCTACTTCAAGAAGTCGTTCGACGAGCACATCTTCCCTGAATTCACCAAGGCGAGCGGCATTGCAGTGGAATCCGTTGCCGAGCCGACTGGCGAGGCGTGGCTGGTGCAGCTTGAGCAGGCGGCCAAGGCAGGACAGGCCCCAGCCGACCTTTCGATGATGTCGCAGACCTCCACGTTGAAGGGCCAGTCGACCGAACTGTGGCAGCCGCTCGATACCTCGAAGTTCAAGCACTATGGCGACTTGCTTGAACGCTTCGTCAACAAATATCCGGATGGCCGTGTTGCCGGCATCGGTGCCGTGGCATGGTACATCACCCTGGTCACCAATACTGACACCTACAAGGACGCGCCAACCTCGTGGGATGCGCTTTGGGACCCTGCGAACAAGGACAAGCTCGGTCTGCTCGCGCTCGCTTCCAACTCCTTCCTGCTCGAAGTGACGGCGAAAACCTTCATGGGCGGCACCAATGCGCTGGACACCGACGAGGGATTGGAAAAAGCCTTCGCAAAGCTCGCGGAAGTGAAGCCGAACGTGCGTCTTTGGTATCGCGACGAGGCCCAGTTCGAACAGGCGTTGAAGTCCGGCGAAATCCCGATGGGCCAGTATTATCACGACGTGACCGGCCTCGCGGCAGCCGACGGCTTCCACGTCCGCTCGACCTTCCCCAAGGAAGGCGGCATCCAGGACTCCGGCAACTGGGTCCTGTCGCGTGCTTCGACCAAGGTCGAAGAGGCGCATGCCTTTATCGATTACATGAGCCAGCCGGCCGTCCAGGGCCTGATGTCGCGCAAGGTGGGAACATCTCCCACACTTAAGAAAGAGGTTCTCGACCTCAAGCCGGAGGAATTCGCGGCTGTGTCGTCGGATATCGAACCGATCATCCCGCGCTACGATCTCTACACGTCCAAGTCTGACTGGATCAATCAGAAGTGGACCGAACTGATCGTCGGCTGATTTTTTTTCGGGCGTGCAGGAAGAAAGTGGCTGAACGAGCCGACTGGCGACGTCATCCGCTTTTTTGATATTGTCGTCTTTCGGCCTGTCGACATGTTCTCTCCGTTAGCGGGGAGAACTGCTCATTGGCGTGTCGCCATTCCTTTCATCGCCAGTAAGGCAACGTATTGAACAGGTTCCCATGTCCGGTCTTGCCATAAATGAGATCACCAAGAATTTCGGTGACTTTGCCGCAGTCGACAACGTCAGCCTATCGGTGCCGCACGGCACCTTCGTCTGCCTGCTCGGTCCGTCGGGTTGCGGCAAGACCACGTTGCTGAGGATGATCGCCGGGCTCGAAGAGCCGACCGGCGGTGCCATCGTGCTGGACGGCGACAACATCACCGCAGTGCCAACGCACAAGCGCAATCTCGGCATGGTTTTCCAATCGCTGGCGCTTTTCCCGCACCTTTCCGTCGGCGAAAACATCGCCTACGCCTTGCGTATTCGCGGCAAGGCCAAGGAAGAGCAGCGCAGGCGCGTCGAGGAATTGCTGGCGCTGATCCACCTGCCGGGCTTTGCCGACAGGCCTGTCGCCAAGCTGTCCGGCGGCCAGCGCCAGCGTGTCGCCATTGCGCGCGCGCTTGCCCTTTCGCCCAAGCTGTTCCTGCTTGATGAGCCGCTGTCGGCGCTCGATGCCAAACTGCGCGAGGACATGCAGGTGGAACTGCGCCAGCTGCAGCAGCGGCTCGGCATCACCACCATCGTCGTCACCCACGATCAGCGTGAAGCGATGACCATGGCCGATCTTGTCGTCGTCATGGGCAAGGGCAAGATCCTGCAGGCCGCGCCGCCGATCGAGATCTACCGCAAGCCGACTGATGCTTTCGTTGCCGATTTCATCGGCATCACAAATCTTCTGCCGGTCGAGACAGACAGCGCCGGTCGCGTGACGGTGCTTGGCACCGCAGTATCTGGTCTTGCGCTGCCCGCCGGTATGGCCAAGGCGTCGCTTTCTATTCGCCCTGAGGATGTCAGCATCACGGCTCCTCGTGACGGTGCCCTTACCGGCACGGTGAGTTTCGTGCGCGACCTCGGCGGTACAATAGAAACCTTCGTCGACGCCGGCGGCACAACCATCATCGCTGTCGCAACGCCACGCGAAAGGCCGCATGTTAGCGTCGGCCAGAGCGTTGGAGTTGTCCTGCCGCCCGAAAGTTGCGTGGTGCTCAAGCCATGAGGCGCGAAGCCCCCAGAACGATAGCCGACTATACGCCGCTTTTTTTCCCCGGCTTAATGCTGGTGGTGTTCTTCGTGGTGCCGTTCTCGACGATGATCGTGGTGAGTTTCTTCAAGCGCGATCCGGCCGGCTTCTACACCCCCGACTTCGTCATTGATAACTATGCCCGCTTCCTGTCTGTCTTCTTCGGATCGGTGCTGGGCTTTTCCCTGATGCTGGCAGTCATGGTCGCGATCTGTTGCGTGGCCATCGCGTTTCCATTCACCTACCTTCTGACCAGATGTTCGAGGCGCGTGCAGACGTTGTGGCTGGTCGGCCTGCTATCGGTTCTCTCACTGTCCGAAGTCATCATCGGTTTTGCCTGGTCGACGCTTTTTTCGAGAACCGCCGGCATCACCAATCTGTTCGTCATGCTGGGCCTGATGGAAGAACCAGTTGCGCTGCTGCCCAGCTTCTGGGCGGTTTTGACCGGCATGGTCTACCAAGCCCTACCTTACACTATCCTCGTGCTTTATCCTGCGCTGGTGCGTCTCGATCCGACCTTTCTGGAAGCCGCGCGCACGCTTGGCGCATCACCGCTGCGCGCCTTCTTCAATGTCGTAACGCCTGCCTTGCGCAACACCATAGTGGCGACGCTGATCATGGTCTTCGTCTTTGCACTTGGCTCCTATCTATTGCCGCAGATACTTGGTCGCCCGCAGCACTGGACGCTTTCGGTGCTGATCACAGATCAGGCCATCTACCAGTCCAACATGCCGTTTGCCGCGGCAATGGCGGTCTTTTTGGTGCTGATTTCGTTGGCGCTGGTCGGCATGACACTTCTCGTCGGGCGCAAGGAGAATGCGCTGTGATCGCCTTGCGCCGCCTTTATTTCGGGTTTATTGCGCTGTTTCTGGCTGCACCGCTGATCGTAGTGGCCGGCGTTTCGGTCAACGAAAAACAGGAACTGACCTTCCCGCCGCGAGGATTTTCGCTGTCGTGGTACGGCCAGATCTTTGCCGATTCCGAATGGCGGCTGGCACTGATCCACTCGGTCACGCTCGCCGTCTGTTCGGCAGCGATCGCAGTCTCTATTGCCTTGCCGTTGGCATGGTTCCTGTGGCGGCGTATCGCGCCGTGGGCCAATGTTTTCCAGGTCCTCGGCTTAGCGCCCTTCATCTTGCCGCCGGTTATCACGGCGCTCGGCTTTCTCACCTTCTGGGCGACTGTCGGGCTGTTCGGCCAGTTTTTCACGGCAATCATCAGCCACGCCATCTTCTTCGTAACGCTACCGCTGGTAACTCTGTCACTTGGCTTTGCGTCCATCGACCGCTCGCTCGTCGAGGCGGCTGCCACCATGGGCGCGGATGATCGCACGGTGCTGAAGACTGTCGTGCTGCCGCTAATCCTGCCCTATCTGGTCTCCGGCTATGCCTTCGCTTTCGTTTTGTCGCTCAACGAGTATATCGTGGCCTACATGACCATCGGCTTCACCACCGAGACGCTGCCGATCAAGATATTCAATGCGTTGCGCTACGGCTATACGCCGACTATGGCCTCGGTTTCGATCTTCTTCGTCGCGGTGGCCGCACTGGTGTTCGGAGCCATTGCACGCTTCGGAGACATCAGGCGCCTGCTTGGCGCCATGGGTTCGGAGGGAAACTGATGCGATTGGCGATTTATCAGATGCAGGCAAAGGCCGGCGGCGTTGCTGCCAATCTCACCAGTATCGAAGGAGCTGTCCGTAAGGCCGGCGCACAAGGCGCCAACCTGCTGGTCGCGCCCGAACTTGCGCTGCCGGGCTACGGCGCCGGTCCGGGCATGGCTGCATTGGCCGAGGTGCCGGATGGCGCGAGTTGGAGACGTCTTGCCGCAGTCTCGCGCGAGACCGGCGTCGCGATAATTGCCGGCTTTGCCGAGAAAGATGGCGGTACCGTCTACAACAGTGCATTGTTTGTCGACGGCGATAAGCCACCCGTAGTCTATCGCAAGTCGCATCTCTACGGGCCGTATGAACGTGGCCTTTTTGCAGCCGAAAAACCTTCGGCGCACATCATCGAACATGCTGGCATCAGGTTCGGCATGCTGATCTGCTACGATGTCGAGTTTCCCGAAAACGTCCGCCGGCTTGCCCAGGCCGGTGCGCAGGCGGTGCTGGTTCCCACCGCGTTGCCGGCCAGCGATCATGCTGACTTCATCGCTCGCAAGATGATCCCGGTGCGTGCTTTTGAAAATCAGTTGTTTGTCGCCTACGTCGATCATTGCGGCGCCGACGACCACTTCGCCTATGCCGGTCTTTCCGGCATAGCCGCACCCGACGGCACGCTTCTCGCTGCCGCCGGAGAGGCGAGCGAGGAGGTTCTGATCGCTGACCTCGACCCTTCGGCGTTCCGGCATGCCGCCGAACAGAACCCTTATCTGACTGACCTCAGGCTCGGCTGAATCTCGGTATGGACACGAGTTGGTCGCGCTTCAGCCAACGCCAGAGAAGAAGCGCGGCAACCACCGCAAGCCCGGCTGAAAGACCAATCCAGATGCCCGCCCCGGCCATGCCATAGTGGAACGCCAGAAGCGCGCCTAGCGGCATGCCGACGCCCCAGTATCCGATTGCGGCAATGACCATCGGCACGCCCGTGTCGTGCAGGCCGCGCAACATGCCGGCGCCGACAGCCTGCGCGCCGTCGACGATCTGGAACAGAGCCGCGAAGATCAGGAATGTCGCCGCGATGGCCACGACTTCGGTGTTGGCGATGTCATGGACGTCGATGAAGAGGCTGATGAGCAGATGCGGCACCGAAATCATGACCAGCGCCGACAGCGCCATGAAGCCGACGCCAACGCTGTAAGCGGCCCAGCCGGCGCGGCTGACGCCCGTTGCATCGCCCGCGCCATAGGCAATGCCCACGCGAACGGTGGCAGCCTGGTTGACACCGAGGGGCACCATGAAGCTGATCGAGCAGAGCTGGATGACGATCGCATAGGCGGCGAGCGACGAAGCGCCGATGATCCCCATCAGGAAGGCCGCCGCATTGAACAGCGTCGTCTCGAATGCCATCATCGCGGCGATGGGAATGCCAAGGCGCATCAATTGCCGGAAGCGAGGCCAATCGGATCGCCAGAAGCGACCGAAAAGCTGGTAGCGCCGGAAACGGCGATCCAGCGACACGACCAGGATCATGCCGACGAACATCATCAGGCTGGCAAGGCTGGTGGCGATGCCGGAGCCGACGATGCCCAGCGCCGGTGAGCCGAGATGGCCGAAGACCAGCGCCCAGTTGCCGAGCAGATTGACGCCGACAGCGATGAAGGCGACGACCGTCGCCCACCCCGGCCGCCCAAGCGTGGTGATGAAGGAGCGCAGCACGATGTAGAAGTAGAATGGCAGCAGGCCCCATTGCAGCGCCCGCAGATAGGCGCCGGCTTCTGCCGCGAGCGCCGGTTCCTGCCCCATGGCAAGCAGGATGGTTTCGCCGTTCCACAACAGAAGCCAGATCGGCAGGCTGATCAGCACGGCTGCCCATAATCCCTGGCGCACGGTGCGGCGCAGTTCGCGCACGGAATGGCGGTTGCGGCCGACCGAATGAGCCATCATCGGTATCGTTGCCAGCATGAGGCCAAGGCCGAACACCATCGGCGCGAAATAGAGGTTGCTGCCGAGCGCGCCGGCGGCCAGCGTGTTGGCGCTGACGCGTCCCAGGATCATGACGTCGGTGACGGTCATCGCCGTCTGGGCGAGGTTGGTGAGAACCATCGGCCAAGACAGGGCGAGTGTCGCCTTGATCTCGTCACGCCAGAGATTTTCCGGTGCTCGCGCACCGGTTTCGATCGCAGACATTGGTATCCAACTTTCGGGCGGCACGTCGGCATGAGCCGGAAGCCGTATTCAAAACCGCAGAATTTCAGTCTTGCGGCGTGGAGGAGTGCTTGTGACTGAGCCGCGACATTTTGGCAAGGCCTGCAACGGACGAGCGATTGAGCCAAGCGCTTCAAACGACATCGTCACAGGCAATTGCCGGCAGGTATCTTGTCGTGGGCGCAGTCACTCACGAAGAACAAATACGATAACTTGTCCATCGGCTTTCAGGACTTCGAAGGGGGTTCGCTGACCACGACGGCGACCTTCCGGACCAGGATGTGCAAGATCGACGGGGCGCTGCTGGCGGGGACCCCGGATGGCCAGCCTTACCTACCCCTGGATGGGAGAGGTCGCCGCGTAGCGGCGGGTGGGGGTGACAACTCACGTTCACCCCACCCCGATCCGCAAGAGCGGATCGGCCCTCCCCATCGAGGGGAGGGTAAAGGGTGCGCGATACCGTCGCTTGCGTACACTTATTCATCGCCACGCCCGCTTTCGCGTCTGGCCATTGTCAAAGAACTGAC
>CAZROU010000051.1:0-29873 GCA_964601795.1 uncultured Mesorhizobium sp.
AAACCCTCCGCAACCAACACAAGGAGGCGCCCAACGGCGCCTCTTTTGGTTTGGGCGGCAATCCGTTCCTTTGCGCGCGGCTGGACGTGCGTGTGCGCCTTTCCTATAAGATCGAAAAGATCAACCGGCTGGATCGCTGGTGGGATGCCAGGCCCAAGCCAGTAGATGTCCCTTCCCGAGCCCATTCGAAATGGACGCTGCCATGACCGGACCTAATCCCAACATCAAGCATCCGATCTTCATGCATCCGCGCGTCGGCTTCCTGAAGGCGCTGGTGGATGCGCCGAACATCGAGATCGGCGATTTCACTTATTATGACGACCCGGACGGGCCGGACAAATTCGTCGAGAGATGCGTGCTGCATCACTATCCGTTCATCGGCGACAGGCTGGTGATCGGCAAGTTCTGCGCCATAGCCGAGGGTGCGCGCTTCATCATGAACGGCGCCAACCATGCCATGTCGGGCTTCTCCACCTATCCGTTCAACATTTTCGGCCACGGCTGGGAAGAAGGCTTCGACGTGGCGAGCTGGGAAAAGGAAAACCGCGGCGATACCGTCATCGGCAACGACGTCTGGATCGGCATGGAGGCGATCGTCATGCCTGGCGTCACCATCGGCGACGGCGCAATCGTTGCCGCCAAGTCGGTTGTCACGCACGACGTGCCGCCCTATGCCATCGTTGCCGGCAACGCGGCGAAAGTCGTAAAGACGCGCTTCGACAACAGGACGGTCGAAAGGCTGATCCGCCTTGCCTGGTGGGATTGGCCGCTCGACAAGATCAATCGCAATCTCAATGCCATTCGCGGCAGCGACCTGAACCGGCTGGAGGCCGCTGCTTGACTGCTCAACAGACACTGCTCGACGTCAACCTGTTCACGCGCAACTGGGTGTTCATCCGCGGCGTGCCGGCGATGAAATTCCTGCCGCCCGAGGGACCGCCCGAGGTCGCCTTTGCCGGCCGTTCCAATGTCGGCAAGTCGTCGCTGATCAATGCGCTGGTCGGCCACAAGGGGCTGGCGCGCACCTCGAACACGCCGGGGCGCACGCAGGAACTCAATTACTTCGTGCCGGACGGCTTTTCGGGTGAAGGCGGCGACCTGCCGCCGATGGCGCTGGTGGACATGCCGGGCTACGGCTATGCGCAGGCGCCGAAGGACCAGGTCGACCAGTGGACGAAGCTCGTTTTCGACTACCTGAAAGGCCGGGTGACGCTGAAGCGCGTCTACGTGCTGATCGATGCCCGCCACGGCATCAAGAAGAACGACGAGGAGGTGCTGTCGCTGCTCGACAAGGCGGCGGTGTCCTACCAGATCGTGCTGACCAAGACCGACAAGATCAAGGCGGCCGGCGTGCCGCGCCTTATCGAGGAAACATTGGAGAAGATCCGCAAGCGCCCGGCGGCCTTCCCGGGTGTGGTGGCGACATCATCGGAAAAGGCCGAAGGGCTGGACGAGTTGCGTGCGGCGATCGTGCTGGCCGCGAACGGGCTCTAGTTTGCATTCGCAATTCCAGACAGAAAACCGGCTGCCACTTTTCCTGGAATTGCTTCAGGCCGGCTTGAAGTTCAGCGAGAGGCCGTTGATGCAATGGCGCTTGCCGGTCGGCGGTGGGCCGTCATCGAAGATGTGGCCGAGATGGCCCCCGCAACGGCTGCAATGGCATTCGATGCGCACCATGCCGAGCGTTGAATCCTCGCGTGTGCCGATACTTTGCGGCAGTGATTCCCAAAAGCTCGGCCAGCCGGTGCCGGATTCGAATTTGGTGTCCGAAGCGTAGAGAGGCAGGTCGCAGCCGGCGCAGGCGAAGGTGCCCTTGCGGTGTTCTTCAAGCAGCGGGCTGGTGAATGGCCGCTCGGTCGCCTCGTGGCGCAGCACCGAATATTGTTCCGGCGAAAGCATCTGCTGCCACTCGGCATCGGTCCTGGTGACGAAAAAGGTCTCGGCCCGCGCTTCGCCGACGCGGCCTGAGCGCCAGAACACCGCGGCTGCGGTCAGGAATGCTGCGGATGCGGTGCCGTTCAGGAGCAGTTGGCGACGGTTCATGATGCAGTTCCTTTCGCAGAATCTTGCCAGACGATGCCCGCGCCGTGAAATCAAAAAGCGGTGACGCGGTGAATGTCGAGGCTGCGCGGCTGTTGAAGAAACCGCGCAGCCTGATGTCTTCCTGATCTATTCGCTGGCAGGGTTGCCAGCGTTACATCTTCGGCAAAAGAACCTTGTCGATGACATGGATGACGCCGTTCGACTGCTCGACATCGGCGATGGTGACGTTAGCGACATTGCCGTTCTCGTCGGTGACGGTGACCTTGCCGCCTTCATCCTTGAGCGTCAGTTCGCAACCGCCGACGGTCTTGACCTTGTGCGCGCCGCCATCGTCCTTGACCATCTTCATGACATCAGCCGCCATCGCCTTGGCGCCGATGACATGGCAGGTCAGGATCTTGGTGAGCTGGTCCTTGTTTTCGGGCTTCAGCAGCGTGTCGACGGTGCCGGCAGGCAGGGCTTCGAACGCCTCGTTGGTCGGTGCGAACACCGTGAACGGACCCGCGCCCTGAAGGGTCTCGACCAGGCCGGCGGCCTTCACGGCTGCAACGAGCGTGGTGTGGTCCTTCGAGTTCACGGCATTTTCGACGATGTTCTTGTCGGCATACATGGCGGCGCCGCCGACCATCGGATTTTCGGCATAGGCGACAGTTCCGAGCGCGGACAGGGCGACGACGCTGGCGAAAAGTGCAGTGGCGATCTTGCGCATATCAAGTCTCCTTGGATTTCGAACACCCCATTGGTGGGGCCGCAAGGAGATACGGTGTGCCTTCGCAGGAGTTTCAGCGGACGAGAAGAATTGTAGCTAGATATTCTTCAGGTCGCCCGTCGCGACGACGGGGCCGGTCGGCTGGCCGGTCGGCGAGCCGCCGGGAGGCTCGACGCTGACGGCGAGGACCGCGCCTTGTTCGAGCTGCTGCTGGAGGGACGGCGTGACCGGAACCGTTGTCGCCGCGCCGACGGGAATGACGCCGAGCGAAACGGGCGGCTTATCGCCTTCGATCACCCACAATTCGAAGTCCTTGCCCTGGTCGCGTTCGCCGGAGAGATGCGACAGGCCGACATTGTGGTGGGCGGCGTCGTAAACGGCGAGGTATTTCACGTTGCTGCTGTCAGCGGCGAGCGAGGCGACAAGCCGGACCTGCTGTTGCGCCGGCGGCTGAATGTAGGGCAGGGCGACGGCGATGGCGAAGCCCGCAACGGCGGCAGCGGCCAGCCCGCGCCAGAAGCCGAGGCTCGTCCAGATGCCGGCGCGCGGCGTGGCTGCATGCAAAGTGGAGCCGGAGGCGGAGATAAACAGCCGCCGGTCGATTGCGGCCTTGACCGACTGGGGAGGCTCGGCGGGCGGGTAGGCCTCGGCCAGAGGCGACAGCCGGGCTTCCCAGGCATCCACCAGCCGCGCGAAGGCCGGATCCGCGTCGATGCGATGGGTCGCTTCCTGCCGCTCGGCTGCGGACAGGACGCCAAGAACGTACTCGGCGGCGATGAGATCGTCGCTTTCCCGTTCCGGTCCGTGTTCACCCGTCAGCGTCATCTTTCCAGGCATTCCCGTAGTTTCATCAGGCTGCGCCTGAGCCAGGTCCTCATCGTGTTGAGCGGCACGTCATAGCGCTCTGCCAGCTCGGCATAACTTTCACCTTTCAGATAGGCCCCGCGCACGGCGCCGGCCCTGTCGTCCTCCAGTTCCTCCAGGCAGCGATGGATCTGGCCGGCCTCGTCGCCCGACACCGCCGCAGCCTCCGGGCCGGGGGTCGGGTCGGCCACGTCGAGCACGGTCTCGATATCGGCAGCCGGTCGCCGTCGCGCCCTGATGCGGTCGATCGAATGATTGCGCGCAATCGCCACCAGCCACGAGATTGGACTGAGGTCGGACACCGCGAAGCGGTCGGCCTTCGTCCATATCTTGACGTAGACTTCCTGCAGCGCGTCTTCCGCCTCGCCCCGATCGTTCAAGACACGCAGGCACACGCCGAAAAGTTTCGCGCTCGTCTGCCGATAGAGCAGGTCGAACGCCGTCCGGTCCTTCATCGAAGTGCGGACAATGAGCTTGGTGATATCCTGCGGCTCCATCGCGGCTCAAATTATGCGATCAGCAGGCATTTGCAATGCTGCATCAAGGGTAACTGCCATTGGCTGCAAAAAGGGCGACAAGCCATTTGCCCCTGTCGAGGTTTCCCGCTAAGACCCGCCCGTTCCTTTAGAAAAGCCGGGAAACGCCTTGATGTCGGATATTGCCGCCACCGCCGAAATGCAGGCTGCGCTTCTTTCGAGGGCGCTGCCCTACATGCAGCGCTACGAGAACAAGACGGTTGTGGTGAAGTATGGCGGCCACGCCATGGGCGACACCGAACTCGGCAAGGCTTTCGCGCGCGACATCGCGCTTTTGAAGCAGTCCGGCGTGAACCCGATCGTGGTGCATGGCGGCGGGCCGCAGATCGGCGCGATGCTGGCCAAGATGGGCATCGAATCGAAATTCGAGGGCGGGCTTCGCGTGACTGACCAGAAGACGGTCGAGATCGTCGAAATGGTGCTGGCCGGCTCGATTAACAAGGAGATCGTGGCGCTGATCAACGCCGAGGGCGAATGGGCTATCGGCCTGTGCGGCAAGGACGGCAACATGGTTTTCGCCGAAAAGGCGCGCAAGACCATGGTCGATCCCGATTCGAACATCGAGCGCGTGCTTGATCTGGGCTTCGTGGGCGAGCCGGTCGAGGTCGACCGTACGCTGCTCGACCTTCTGGCGCGCTCGGAAATGATCCCGGTGATCGCGCCGGTCGCCCCTGGCCGCGACGGCCATACCTACAACATCAACGCCGATACGTTCGCGGGCGCCATTGCCGGTGCGCTGGAAGCCAAGCGCCTGCTGTTCCTGACCGACGTGCCGGGCGTGCTCGACAAGAACAAGAAGCTGATCGACGAACTGACGGTTGCCGAGGCCAAGGCGCTGATCAGGGACGGCACCATTTCCGGCGGCATGATCCCGAAGGTCGAGACCTGCATCGAGGCGATCGAGCGCGGCGTCGAAGGCGTCGTCATTCTGAACGGCAAGACGCCGCATTCGGTGCTTTTGGAACTGTTCACCGAACATGGCGCCGGCACGCTGATCGTGCCCTGATAGCGCTCTAGCGGCGCAGATGGGACAGCGGCACGTGGCCGGGTCCCTTGATGTTCTGCAGCACGAGCTGCGTGTGGACGTCGCGCACGCCCTTCATCCGCATCAGCCTGTGCATGACGAAGGCGTTGAGGTCGTCAACCGACGGCACCATGACATGCAGCAGGAAGTCGTGGTCGCCGGTCATGGTCCAGCATGAAGACACCTCGTCCATGTGCTCGACGGCGGCGATGAAGGCTTCGGGCGAGCCGTCGCTATGGCTGGTCAGGCGGACCTGGATGAAGACCTCGACCGACAGGCCGACCGCGCGGCGACTGATCCGCGCCGTAAAGTTCTTGATGATGCCGGTCTCCTGAAGCGCTTCGAAGCGTCGCGCGCAAGGCGTGGTGGAGAGGCCGATTTCCTGCGCGAGCTCCGATATCGGCTTGCGGCCATCGCGTTGCAGGATGTCGAGCATCCTGATCTCGAAATCGTCGAACTGAGGCATTTTCACTCCGAAATGCTATCCATAAAAGGATATTGCCTCAAAATCCTAGTTTCAGCGACAGGAAAAACCGATTTGCCCTCCCGAAAGGCGGTAGTTTGGCAGCAGATGAAGCTGGTTTTGCCGCGGGAGAGCTATCATGACCATCAGCGTTGCCGATTATGCCCGTGAATGCGCTGCACAGGGTCTGCGCGGCGACTATTCGGTGTGCCGCACGGACTTCACGGTGCGGCAGGACTACGACTACAGCCCGGCGGAGCAGAAGGTGTGGCGCACGTTGTGCGACCGACAAACAAAGCTGACCGAAAGACTTGCGCACCACACCTACCTGGACGGCGTGAAGGCGCTTGGGCTTCTCGACCGCATTCCGGATTTCGGTGAAGTCAGCGAACGCCTGCGCAAACTGACAGGCTGGGAAATCGTCGCCGTGCCGGGCCTGATCCCTGCGGGGCCGTTCTTCGATCATCTCGCCAACCGGCGCTTTCCGGTGACCAATTGGCTGCGGACAGAGAAGGAACTCGATTACATTGTCGAACCGGATATGTTCCATGACTTTTTCGGCCATGTGCCGATCCTGACCCAGCCGGTCTTCGCCGATTTCATGCAAAGCTACGGCACGCGCGCCGAAGAAGCGATTGCAGCCGGTGGCGACGAGATGATTACCCGGCTTTACTGGTACACCGCCGAATATGGTCTGATGCACGAGCCGGGACAGGAACTGAAAGCCTTCGGAGCGGGCCTGATGTCGTCCTACACCGAATTGAGCTTCGCGGTGACCGACGCCAAGGCGCATCACGTGCCGTTCGATCTCGAGACGGTGATGCGCACGACCTATGAGATCGACAAGTTCCAGCGGGCCTATTTCGTGCTGCCGTCCTTCGACGTGTTGCGCGATGCGTTCCAACAGGCCGACCTGAAGGCAATCGTACGGCGCTGGAAAGACCAGCCGACGCGCGACCCGGCTAGTCTCTGAACGGCAATTCTAGACCGCGATTTTCCTGGTGAGGTGGTCGCCGAGGCGGCAAGCCAGCGCGGTGATCGTCGTCGTCGGGTTGCACTCGCCCGAGGTGCAGAACACCGATGAGCCGCCGACATAGAGGTTGGCCATCGCGTGGACCTTGCAGTCGGCATCGACCACGCTTTTGGCAAGGTCGGTGCCCATGCGCGTGCCGCCCATATGGTGGTGCCCGGCGAGTTCCTGGTTGGTCGGATAGTCTTCACCCGAAGTCAGCCAATCGTCGATGCGGACCCGGCCGAGGTTCTTCTCGGCCATCGTCTGGCCGAACAGGCGCAAGCCTTCGAGGATGGTGCGTCGTTCCAGCTCGCTTTTCTTCCAGTGCAGTTCGATGCGCGGCACGCCCGCATGAGCCGTGTCGGTGGCTGAAAGCGCGATGTGGTTGTCGGCGCGCGGAGCCTGTTCCCAGGCGACGTAAAGCTGGGCGGCGCAGCGAAGATGCTGGCCGAGCTTGGCCGCCGCCCATTCGGCGAAGTCGGGCGCGTTGCAGGCAAGGTCGGCGATAAGGCGCTTGGCTCCGGGATAGGGCGTTTCAATCAGCCGGATGCCGAAATTCATGATCTTCAGCCGTTCCATCGCCGCCGGCGAAGGCGAGAAAAACGCTTCGTTTGCCGCATCGACTTCGAACTCGTCATAATTGGCAAGGATGGCGTTGCCGCCTTCGAAGGTCGGGTGCTCCATCCAGTATTTGCCGAGCGCCTCGGCATGCGGCACCACGCCGCCATTTGAGACCTGGTTTGACCACAGCAACAGGCGGGAGTTCTCCAGCCCGCCTGTGCAGACGACGAAGTAGTCCGCCTTGAGCAAGCCGGCCTGCTTGCCGTTCGACCAGATCTGCGCGCCGGTGATCTTGCCGCCGTCGCCGGCAAGGCTGGTGACGGAGGTGTTGAGCACCAGTGCGATGTTGGGGCTCCTGGTCAGTTCGTCCGCGAATTTTTCGCCGAAGCGCACTGCATTGCTCTTGATCAACTGGACCCAGCGCATGTCGTCTGAAATCGGCACGTCGGCGCGAAATTCCGGCAGTTCGAGAATGTCGTGGACTTCCGGCAGGAACGGCTCGATGTCCCTGCGTTCGATCGGCCAGCCGGTGTCCGGCGCCCATGCCTTGGGCTTGAAGTCGTGTGCGTCGAGGACGCGGCACCATCCGGCCCAATGGTTGGAACTGCCGCCCATGTAGCGCAGCCGGGTGATGTCGAGGTCGAAGTAAGGGTCGCCAACGGTTGTGCCGCGATAGAAATCCTGGGATTCGTCGCTGAATTCTCGCCCGCCAGCTTCCAGAACCGCGACCGGAATCCCGGCGTTGCCGAGCTTGCGCGCAATGGTAATGCCTGCCGGTCCCGAGCCAATCACCACGACCTTCGGCGTGAGAGAAGCGGCCTGAAAGACCTCGTAGCTGTCGAAGATCATGCCAGGTCGCTTTTCTTCAGGATCCAGCCGTTCACTTCGACGATTTCGTCACCCTCGCGAGCTGGTGGCCGGGATCGGCCGAGCAGGGAGGGGATAAAGGGCAGCGCCAGCAAAAGGTTCAAGATGGCGCGGCGTGTAGGAGGCTTATCTGGCATGGACATATTCGCGACTGGATAGGCGGCCTTGGTACACCTTTCCGGTAAAGGCGAAGTTGCTTGTTTGCTTGAGAGACGAAAATTTCCGGCGCCATCATGCGGCTTCCGGCATGTCCTTGTCGAAGACGACAAGATTACGGCCACGGTCCTTGGCGTTGTAGAGCCGCCTGTCGGCGCGGCGCATGAGTTCGGAAACCGTAGCGCCTTCGCCGCAGATGGTGCCGCCGATGCTGACAGTAAGCGGAATGGTGCGTTCGCCATCGGGACTGAAGCGGATCAATTCGACTTCCTGGCGCATGCGCTCGGCGATGCGCTTGGCTTCGTTCTCGCTGGCGCCGACAAGGAACGCGCCGAATTCCTCGCCGCCTATGCGGCCGAGGACATCGCCGCTTCTGATGCCGCCGCGCAGCGCCGAGACGATGAGCAGCAGCGCTTCGTCACCCACCAGATGCCCGAAGCGGTCGTTGATAGACTTGAAATGGTCGGCGTCGATGATGAGAAGGGCACCACGATCGGACTTGCGCTGCGAGCGGTCGAGCGTGGCAAAGAAGCTCTCCCGGTTCAGCATTCCGGTCATCTCGTCATGCCGGGCCTTTTCGGCGAGGCGGCGGTGCGCCGCTGCCAGCTGCGCGTGCGCCCGCGAAAGGTCGCGATGGGCGCTTTTCAGCTTGTCGCTTTGCCAGAAGGTATAGGCGCTGGCTGGCCAGGCAATCAAAAGCGGGCAAACGATGCACAGCACCCATGCAATGCCGTCGAGACTGCCTCCCAAGGCTGAAACGGCCGCATAGGCAATGAACAGGGAGGCCACGGAGGAGGCGATCGCGACCAGAAAGGATCTTATGACTACAGTTTTCATCCCGTCCCCCCGATCGCCCCGCCTCTTTGGCAGCAAGCCCTGAAGGCAGAGTTTCCGGCTTACATAAAATTCGAATCGATTGGCTATTTTGCCGTGTCTTAACCCGTGGAAGTTGTGGATAAATCTCCACCCCTCGAGCGCCATTTCATGTCATAAGGATCATATGACCGAGCTTCCCGATCCCACCCGTTTTGCCCATGTCACCGACTGGGTGTTCGACCTCGACAACACGCTTTATCCGCATCACTCGAATCTGTTCGCGCAGATCGATGTGCGGATGACGGCCTATGTGCAGGAACTGCTGACGCTGCCGCGCGACGAGGCTCGCAAGCTGCAGAAGGAGCTGTATCTCGAATATGGCACCACGCTCAACGGCTTGATGAAGCGCTACAATATCGATCCCGATGACTTCCTGATGCGGGTTCACGACATCGACTATTCCTGGCTAGTGCCCGACCCTGTTCTCGGCGCTGCCATCCGTCAGTTGCCGGGACGCAAGTTCATCTTCACCAACGGCAATCGCGGCCATGCCGAGCGCGCCGCGCGCCAGTTGGGTATCCTCGAGGATTTCGACGACATCTTCGACATCGTCGCGGCCGGCCTGACGCCGAAGCCGGCCCGCCAGACCTACGAGAAGTTTGCATCTCTCCACGCCGTGACAGGTAACAATACCGTGATGTTCGAGGACCTCGCCCGCAACCTTGCAGTGCCGAAGGCACTGGGCATGACGACAGTGCTGATCGTGCCGCGCAATTTCGAGCCGACATTTTCCGAAATCTGGGAGAGCGACCCCGACAATGACGATGATGTCGACTTCGTCACCGACGATCTTGCGAGCTTCCTGAGCGCCATCGTGGAAGGGCAGGCTTGACGCGTTCACCTCGGTAGAGGCGGCGATCAATACCGCCGCTCACCGCGTCCTCGACAGATTGCCAGCCGGCGGCTTTTCCGGAGCCGCGGTCGAGTTCCTGTTCCTTTCGGCGCTGGCGATCCAGATCGCGATGCTGGCCTTCAGGTTGGAAACCGGGGCTGAAGCGAAGGTCATCCTCGTGTTCCATGTGATCGGAACCGTCATGGAACTGTTCAAGACCTCTGCCGGCTCCTGGTATCTTCTGATGATCCTCTCCTTCGTGCTGGTTACGCTCGTTCGCCGGCCGCAGCCGATTGAAGCCGAAGAGAGCGAACGAACCAGCTACAGCCGATAGAATCGCTTGATGATCTCCCAGGCTTCGTCGGCCGTATCGACGAAGTCGATGATGTCCTGGTCGCCGGGGCTGATGGTGCCTTGCTCGGCGAGGAAGTCGAGGTCGATGGCGCGATGCCAGAACGAGGTGCCGAACAAGATAACGGGAACGCGCTCCATGCGGCCGGTCTGGATCAGCGTCAGCGTCTCGAAGAACTCGTCCATCGTGCCGAAGCCGCCGGGGAAGACGGCGACCGCCTTGGCGCGCATGACGAAATGCATCTTCCTGATCGCGAAATAGTGGAAGTTGAAACAGAGCTCCGGCGTCACGTAGACGTTGGGCGCCTGTTCGTGCGGCAAGACGATATTGAGTCCGATCGACGGTGCGCCGACATCGTCGGCGCCGCGGTTGCCGGCCTCCATGACGCCGGGACCGCCGCCGGTCACCACGACGAATTCGCGGAAATAGGTGGTGGCCGACTGCTGCGAGCAGAGCCGGGCGAACTTGCGCGCCTCTTCGTAATATTTGCTGTTTTCTTCCAGATTGCGCTTTTGCGTCTCGTTCTTGGCCGCCCAGGCATCGCCGCCGGGTTCCGGAATGCGCGCGCCGCCGAACAGGATGACGGTGGAACGGATGCCGCGCTCGGCGAGGATCATCTCGGGCTTGAGCAATTCGAGTTGCAAGCGCACGGGACGCAGTTCGCGCCGCGTCATGAATTCTTCGTCGTTCCACGCCAGACGATAAGTCGCAGCGCGTGTCTGGGGCGTATCAGGGGCACTTTTTGCCCGTTCAAGGTCCTCGTCCGAATGCGGCAGAGGCGTCCATCCGGTCTTTTCCATCGGATTCATATGAGGTTCCCCAAATTTGCCGCCCAACAGCGCCGTCCCGTGGCGCAGCCGCGATTGACCCTCTCCATACCTTCAAATAGGGTCCGCGCGGCTTACAAACAGGTTAAGAGCCGCCCCTTAACAGCACGTGTAACGGAGCATCTCATGTCGAAATCCGATATTGCGAACCTCGAACAGACCATCGACAGGGCCTTTCAGGAACGCGACGGCATTTCGACGGACACCCGCGGCGAGGTTCGCGATGCGATCGAGACGGCGCTGAACCTGCTCGACCGCGGCGAGGCGCGGGTGGCGGAAAAGCGCGCCGACAACAGCTGGCATGTCAACCAGTGGCTGAAGAAGGCCGTTCTATTGTCGTTCCGGCTCAATCCGATGGAGATCATCAAGGGTGCGCCGGGCGATGGCAATTGGTGGGACAAGGTGCCTTCCAAGTTCTCGGGCTGGGGCGCGGTGGATTTCGAAAAGGCAGGCTTCCGTGCCGTGCCGTCCTGCGTCGTGCGGCGTTCCGCCTATGTCGCGCCGGGTGCGGTGCTGATGCCGTCCTTCGTCAATGTCGGCGCCTATGTCGATACCGGCACGATGGTCGATACCTGGGCCTCGGTCGGGTCCTGCGCCCAGATCGGCAAGAACGTGCACCTCTCCGGCGGCGTCGGCATCGGCGGCGTGCTGGAGCCGCTGCAGGCCGGCCCGACCATCATCGAGGACAATTGCTTCATCGGCGCGCGCTCGGAAGTGGTCGAGGGCTGCATCGTGCGCGAAGGTTCGGTGCTGGGCATGGGCGTATTCATCGGCCAGTCGACCAAGATCGTCGATCGCGCTACGGGCGAGGTCTTCTATGGCGAAGTCCCGGCCAATTCGGTCGTCGTCGCCGGTTCGCTGCCGGGTAAGGCCTTGCCGAACGGCGAACCGGGACCGAGCCTCTACTGCGCCGTCATCGTCAAGCGCGTCGATGCCAAGACCCGCTCGAAGACCTCGATCAACGAGTTGCTGCGCGACTGAGACTTGAAGCGACAGGGTGAACCGCGTGGCTGAAAGACCGCAGCTTGTTTGGCTTTTCTTCGGCATTTCGGGCCGTGTCAGCAGGGCCGCCTATTTCCTGGGCGGCCTTCTCGTGGCGATCGCGCAGGCATTTCCGCTCTATCGCTTCACGCTGGTTATGGAAGGAACGCCGGAGAGCGCGATGTGGTCGATGACTTTCATGATCGTCTTCATTGTATCCCTGTGGTCGAACGTGGCGCTTGCGGTGAAGCGGCTGCATGATCTCGACAAGACGGGATTGGCGGCGGCCGTGCTTTTCGTGCCGGTGATATCGATCGTTGCCTTCCTCGTGCTGTGCCTGTTTCCCGGACAGCAGGGGCCGAACCGCTATGGCCAGCGCACCAACGCACCGGCCTGACCGGCCTGTTTGCCATGTTGCCGCTGGCCTCACGGTCAGGTCGTGACAGCCTCGACGCTTTCGACTATCGCTTTGCCTATGATGCTGCCGACAGACCCCACTGAAAACCTTGCCGCGCTGATCCGCTGCGCTTCCGTGACGCCTGCCGAGGGCGGCGCGCTTACAGCACTTGAGAAGATGCTGAAGCCGATGGGCTTTGACATCGAGCGGCCGGTATTTTCAGAGGACGGCACGCCAGATGTGGAGAACCTCTATGCGCGGCGTTCCGGCAACGGGCCGCACCTGATGTTTGCCGGCCATACCGATGTCGTGCCGGTGGGCGACGAGGCGGCGTGGACGCATCCGCCTTTCGCCGCCGAAATCGCCCACGGCGAAATGTATGGGCGCGGCGCCGTCGACATGAAGGGCGGCATCGCCTGCTTCATCGCGGCGATCGCGCGCCATATCGCTGAAAACGGCGGACCCAAGGGTTCGGTGTCGCTGCTGATTACCGGCGACGAGGAAGGCCCTTCGATCAACGGTACCGTCAAGCTGCTCGAATGGGCCGCGGCCAAGGGCGAGAAGTGGGATGCCTCGCTGGTGGGCGAGCCGACCAACCCGAACGTGCTGGGCGACATGATCAAGATCGGCCGGCGCGGTTCCATCTCCGGCCTGCTGACCGTCAATGGGCGACAGGGTCATGCTGCCTACCCACATCTGGCGGACAGTCCGGTACGCGGGCTGATGACGCTGGTTGACGCCTTGCTGTACCCGGTCTTCGACAAGGGCACGAAGGATTTCCAGCCGACCAATCTCGAGGTCACCTCGGTCGATGTCGGCAATCCCGCCACCAACGTCATCCCGGCGAAGGCGACAGCCGCCTTCAATATCCGCTTCAACGACACATGGACGGCGGAGACCATTCAGGCGGAGATACACAACCGGCTGGACGTTGCCAGCCGCAGGCGGAAATACCGGTCCGGCCGCAAGGAAGCAATCGAGTTTGATCTTCTCTGGCGCGACCGCCCGAGCCATGTGTTCCTGACCCGCGACGACCGGCTGATCGAGACGATGAGCGGCTCGGTCAAGGCGGTGGTCGGCAAGAGCCCGATCCTGTCGACCTCCGGCGGAACCTCCGACGCGCGCTTCATCAAGGATTATTGCCCGGTGGTCGAATTCGGCCTTGTCGGCCAGACCATGCATATGGTGGACGAGCGCGTCGCGGTGGCCGACCTGGAAACGTTGACGCAGATCTACCAGCGCTTCATCGCCGACTGGTTCGAGCGAGGCTAACCGAAGATGCTGTCGGCGGATGAGATCCAGACATCACTCACCGGCGCCTGGCACTTGATGATGGGCAAGTCTGACGGAGTGCGCCTGCTCGACCTTTCGGCAGACGGCTTCTGGAATTCATTCTTCGCCCTGGTGGTGGCGGCACCTGCGCTGGTCGTCGGCTGGGTGGGCATAGCCAACGAGATCGGCGATCCTTCCGTTTTTTCCGGCCGGCTTGGCGTGCTGATCCGTGTTGCGCTGATCGATGTGGGAACCTGGACGCTGCCGCTGGTCGCCCTTGCCTTCGTTTCCCGCTACGCGGGCATTGCGACGCGCTTCGTGCCCTATGTCGTGGCTAGCAACTGGGCGTCGGCCCTTATCGCCTGGATGCTGCTGCCGTCGGCGCTGGTCAGGCTTTTCCTGCCCTCGACGGACCAGTTCGTGGCGTTGTTGACGCTGTTTTTCTTCCTTTTGTCGATGGTCCTGACATGGCGCATGACCAACGCCGTCATCGCCAAGGGCGCGGCTGTAGGCTCGGCTGTTTTTACCGGTATGCTGATCGCTTCACTGGCCGTGTTGTTCGGCCTGCAGAGCCTGCTTGGCATCGAGCTTCCCGCCTAAGCTTGGCCCTAGGTGGGATAATCCACGCCCACGAGGTAGAGTCCGTCCGGCGGCGATACCTGGCCGCAGGCGGCGCGGTCTTGCGCATCAAGCGCCGCCTTGAGGTCTGCGCTGGTCCACGCGCCTTCGCCGACGCGTTTCAGCGAGCCGACCATGGAACGGACCTGATTGTGCAGGAATGAGCGGGCCGAGGCGCGGATTTCGATGTCGTCGCCCAACCGCGTAACGTCAAGGCGGTCAAGCGTGCGCAAGGGGCTGTTGGCCTGGCATTGGGCCGAGCGGAAGGTGGTGAAGTCGTGCCGGCCCAAGAGCACCTTGGCGGCGCTGTCCATGGCTTCGGCATCGAGGCGTTTCGGCACCCACCAGACCTTGCCCTTGTCGAGGGCGGGGGGCGAGCGGCGGTTGGATATGCGGTAGAGGTAGTGACGGCCGAGCGCTGAAAAGCGGGCGTCGAAATCCTCTGGAACCCGTGTGGCCTTGAGGATCGCGACGCGCTCGCCGGCCTGTTGCAGATGCGCGTTCAACGCATCGCGCACCGTATCGGGCCGCCAGTCCTTGTCGAGGTCGAGATGCGCCACCTGCGCCGTCGCGTGGACGCCGGCGTCGGTGCGGCCGGCGCCGCGCAGCGAAACGGCCTGCGCGCTGAACTTCTCGACTGCTTGCTCGATCGCCTGCTGCACCGAATGCTGGTCGGCTTGGCGTTGCCAGCCGGCATAGGGGCCGCCGTCATACTCGATGTCGAGGCGATAGCGCGGCATCCCCGGATTGCCGGGTCAGGCCGCGAGCGCTGTGTTGAAAGCCGAGGCGTAGACGAGCTTGCCGTTTTCCGGTGCCTCTTGCCATGCCAATGCCTGCAGCGCCTCGCCTTGGTAGTCGCTCTCGAAGCTGGCGGCGCGGTCGTGGCTGTAGCCGAAGCGGCCATAATAGGCCGGATCGCCAAGCACCACGGCCAGTTTCTCGCCGCCGTCCTTCAACCGGATATGGGCCTCGCGGATAAGCGCGCCGCCAATGCCCGTGCCGTGGAACGACGGTTCGACGGCAAGCGGCGCAAGCGCCACAGCAGGAAACGTCTTGCCGGCGCGTTCGACCAGCAGGCGCGAAAACAGGATGTGGCCGACGACCTGTCCGTCTTCCACCGCAACCAGCTCGACGACGGCGTCGCCGTCGCTGACCAGCGCATCGACAAGGCCGGCTTCGGCCTGCTGGCCGAATGCATGCTCTTCAACGAGGCGGATCGCCTCGCGGTCGCGCGGCGTTGCCGCTCTGATCGACATCATGCTCATGACAGTTTCATTCCTTTTTCCAGTCTGGCGCCACGAAGGAACTCCGAGGCAGAGACGGGCCTTGAGCCCGCCCGTTGCACTTCGACCAGCCTGACCGCGCCTGAACCGCAGGCAACCGTCAGGCGGTCATCGAGGATTCCTCCCGGCTCGCCCCGGCCCCGGCCTTCGCCTAGGGTAGAGCGAAGCAGTTTCAGCCGCTCTGCCCGCCCGCCGATTTCCGCTTCGCACCAGGCGCCCGGAAAAGGCGAGAGGCCGCGAATATGGTTATGCACGGTGCTTGCCTGCAAGCGCCAATCGACGCGCGTCTCGGCCTTTTCCACTTTTTTCGCGTAGATCGTGCCTTGTTCGGGCTGCGGCGTGAAGACGAGTGAGCCGGCTTCCAGTCTGGCTAGAGCCTCCACCATCAAGTTGGCGCAGCCCACCATCAGCGTGTCGTGCAGTTCACCGGCCGTCATGTCCGGGCCGATTGCAACCGTCTCGCCAATGGCGACGGGGCCGGTGTCCAGCCCTTCCTCCATCCGCATGACCATGACGCCGGTTTCGCTGTCGCCGGCCATGATGGCGCGCTGGATGGGCGCGGCACCGCGCCAGCGCGGCAAAAGCGACGCATGGCCGTTCAGGCAGCCAAGGCGCGGCGCATCCAGAACCGATTTGGGCAGCAACAGGCCGTAGGCGACGACGACGGCTACGTCCGCATTCAGCGCCTTGAATGCGGCTTCTGCCTCATGGCTTTTCAGGGAGGTGGGCACATGGACAGGGACGCCAAGCCGTTCGGCTTCACACTGCACCGGCGAGGGCGTCAGTTCCAGGCCGCGCCGGCCCGCCGCGCGCGGCGGCTGCGTGTAGACGGCGACGATTTCGTGACCAGCTTCGGCGATTGCAGTGAGCGTCGGAACGGAAAAATCCGGCGTACCCATGAAGATGACGCGAAGGGCCATTGCCGCCCTTATCCGACCATCCGGCTTGCCGGCTTGTCCTTGGCGAGCTTCTTGAACTTCCGCATCACGATATCGCGCTTGAGCTTCGAGATATGGTCGATGAAAAGAACGCCGTTGAGGTGGTCGATCTCATGCTGCAGGCAGGTCGCCATCAGGCCGTCGGCCATGATTTCCTGTGTCTTGCCGTCACGGTCGAGATATTTCACGCGCACTGTCGCGGGGCGCTCGACTTCCGCATAATAGTCCGGGATCGACAGGCATCCTTCCTCGTAGACCGAGCGCGCATCACCGCTTTCGAGGATTTCCGGATTGATGAAGACATGTGGCGCGGGCGTCTCGTCTTCCTTGGCGAGGTCGATGACCAGCATGCGCAGCGGCTCACCGATCTGTATGGCCGCGAGCCCGATGCCGGGGGCGTCATACATGGTTGCCAGCATGTCGTCCGCCAACTTTAGAAGCGGCGTGTCGACCTTTTCGACGGGCTTTGAAACCTCGCGCAGGACGGGATCCGGAAGGATGATAAGCGGCTTGATCGTCATGGCGTTTCACGTAAGGCCTTGGCCCCAACGCGTCAACTACGCTTACGTAATCTTGTTCACGTTTTGATCTATCGAAGTCGGCCGAATCGGATATGCTGTGGTGATGAACGAGATGAGCAGCATTCTTTCCGAGCCCATTATCCGCCTTGGCGCGACGGTGATTTCGCTTGGCCAGATGCTGGCTTTCGGGGCGCTGGTGTTCGTCGGCCTTTTCATCGCCCTCGTCGTCGCCCTGTGGCGCAGCGCCAAGGCTCGCACCGCAGCGGCGGCTGAAGCTGCCGAACAGGCCCGGGACACCGAGGCGCGCATGGCCGATATCCTGCAAAGCCAGGCCGAAATGCAGGGCCGCATGGGCGCCATCGCCGATGTCTTTGGCGCAAGGCAGGCGGAGCTGACCCAATCCATCGGCCAGCGCCTCGACGCGATGACTGGCCGGCTCGGCCAGACCATGAGCGAGCAGACGAAATCGACGCATGAGAGCCTTGCCAAACTGCAGGAGCGGCTGGCGGTGATCGACACCGCTCAGGGCAATATCCAGTCGCTGGCGGGGCAGGTGGTGCAGCTTCAGGCGATCCTGTCCAACAAGCAGACGCGCGGCGCATTCGGACAGTCGCGCATGGAGGCGATCGTTGCCGACGGGCTGCCGATGGGGTCGTTCGAGTTCCAGGCGACGCTCTCGAACGGCAGCCGGCCGGACTGCCTGATCAGGATGCCGAACGATGCGCCGAGATTGGCCATCGATGCGAAATTCCCGCTGGAAGCGTGGAATGCCATCCGTGCGGCCGAAAGCCCCGACCTGCAGAAAGTCGCGGCGCAGGCGTTCCGGCGCGATATCGAGGTGCATATCCGCGATATTGCCGACAAGTACCTGATCCAGGGCGAGACGCAGGACACGGCCTTCATGTTCGTGCCGTCGGAATCGGTGTTCGCCGAGATCCACGAGAATTTCGAGGCGCTGGTACAGCGCGCGCACCGCGCCCGCATCGTTATCGTGTCGCCGTCGCTGTTGATGCTGTCGATCCAGGTCATCCAGGCGATCCTCAAGGATGCGCGCATGCGTGAACAGGCGCACCTGATCCAGGGCGAGGTGGTGCGGCTGATGGAGGACGTGGCGCGTGTCGACGAGCGTGTGCGCAAGCTGCAAGGTCACTTCGGCCAAGCCGCAAAGGATATAGACGATATCCTCGTCTCCACCTCGAAGGTGACCAAGCGCGGGCAGAAGATCGAATTGCTCGAATTCGCTGGTCCTGCCGGCGAAGCGCAAAGTGACGGCGCGCCTGATACCGCGGATGCGCGCCGGCGAACAGCTGATTCCAAGACCGGCCAGTTGCGGCTGCGGGTAGTGGAAGACAGCGAGTAAGCTCGCCTGCTCAAGCTGCGGTGGGCGGCTGTCATTGCCCTTGCGTGGAACCAGAAGTCTTGGTTCACTCCATGCGCCGAGCATTGGAGGATTCGTATCATGGCCAAAGGTACGATGAAGCCGGGCAAGGAAGCCCGTAAGCCGAAGAAGGATGCTAAGAAGCCTGCTGCCGCGCCAGCCGCCAAGGCGCCGCCGGTTCAGGCGACCAGAATCAAGGACAAGTAGTCTTAATGAGAAAAGGCCGGCAATCCTGCGGGATTGCCGGCCTTTTTGTTGGGCGCAGAGCTACAAAGGTCGCTGTCAAAGCGACCTTGATACTTGCTCGACTTGACGTGTCAGCGAGCGACGAAACCGGGAGGCGTCCTGCCGACGCGCGCCTTGCGGGCGGCGTAGCGGGCGTCGCGCTTGGCCTTGCGTTCGGCTTCATCGGCGAGGAGACGAGCGATGCGCTCATTCTCTTCGCTTTCGCGAAGCTTGCTTTCCTCGGCAGCCTTCGCCTCGGCCTCAAGCCTTGCCTGTTCGGCTGCAGCCTCGCGGGCGGCGCGTTCGGCTGCTTCGCGGGCAAGACGTTCCTGCTTCAGCTTTGCCTTCTCGGCGTCACGCTCGGCGCGGGCGGCAAGAATTGCCTGGCGCTCGGCCTTGCGGGCCACGACGGCAGGATCATCTTCCGTGGGCCGTGCCTTGAAACGTTCGAGAAGTGCCTTCTTTGCTTCATTAGCGGCGTTGCGCCGCTCGAAAATGTCTTTTTCTCTGTAGATAGCCAACTGTAGTTCCCTAGAGTCAAATTCGCGAGGCTTACATACGCGCCGAAGACAAGACTTCAAGCGACAAAACAGCATGGCTGCCATGAAATTCAAGCAATGTTGCAATGCGATGACACCAAGGCCGCCATCGCAGTCGATTTGAACGTGCATGGGGTAGGTTGGCAGCAGTGATGGATAGGATCTGACCGGTTTGCAGTGCCCGGGATGCGCTCCTATATCAGCGCGACCTGAATGCGGAGCCGACCCATGGCAGACCTGTCCGTCCTTGATCTCTCGCCAATCGTTGAAGGCGGAGACGCCGCCAGATCGCTGGCCAACACGCTCGATCTTGCCCGTCACGCCGAGCGCCTTGGCTACAAGCGCTACTGGCTGGCCGAACACCACAATATGCCGGGCATCGCGAGCGCCGCGACCGCCGTGGTCATCGCCCATGTCGCGGGCGGCACCAAGACCATCCGCGTCGGCGCCGGCGGCATCATGCTGCCCAACCATGCGCCGCTGGTCATCGCCGAACAGTTCGGCACGCTGGCCGCGCTCCATCCGGGCCGCATCGATCTTGGCATCGGCCGCGCGCCGGGGACCGATATGCTGACGGCGCATGCGCTGCGCCGCAATCTGGATGCCGGCGTCGACAATTTCCCGCGCGATGTCGTCGAGCTTATGGGATATTTCCAGCCGGCCGCGGAAGGCCAGCGCGTTCACGCCATTCCGGGAGAAGGCGAGCAGGTGCCGGTGTGGATCCTTGGATCGAGCCTCTACGGCGCGCAACTGGCGGCGATGCTCGGCCTGCCCTATGCGTTTGCCTCGCACTTCGCACCGGCTGAACTCGACCATGCGTTGGAAGTCTACCGGTCGCGTTTCGAGCCGTCGGAGCATCTGGACAAGCCAAGGGTTATGCTGGGGCTGAATGTGGTGGCGGCACCTACGGATGCTGAAGCCGCCTATCTGTTCACCTCGTTGCAGCAGGCCTTCGTCAACCTGCGCAGCGGCAGGCCGGGCAAGCTGCCGCCACCCGTCGAGGGTTATGCCGAGGGTTTGGAACCGGCAGCGCGCGCCATTCTCGGGCAGGCGCTGTCCTGTGCCATCATCGGCTCGCCGGCAACGGTTAAGCGGGGTCTGGAAGCCTTCGTGGAAAGAACCGGCGCCGATGAACTCATGGTGACGGCGCAGGTTTTCGACCATGCGGCAAGGGTGCGCTCCTTCGAGATCCTCGCGGATGTGCAACGCTCGCTGGCGCAGGCCGCCTGACGCGCTATTTGGACAGGGACACCGACCCCGTCGAGGCCGAACCCGCCTGCGAAACGGCGCTGCCTCGGCACGACGCAAAGGCATCGCGCTTGATGTCGTAGACCTTGGTTTCGATGTCCATCATGCCCAGAACCGTATCGAACATGTTGTCGTGCGAGAAAACATCGCCGGTTTTTGTGCGCAGGCACGCCATGTCGACGCCGTTTGCAGCGGCAAAGTCGTCGGACAGCCAGGCAATGAAGGGGATGCGCTTTTGCGTTTCCGGCGCGAACATGTAGGGCGCGCCATGCAGGTAGAGCCCATTTTCCCCAAGTGATTCGCCGTGGTCGGACATGTAGTACATCGCCGAGGCATAGTCGTTGCCGCGCTTCTTCAGCACGTCGATGATCGAAGCGAGGATGTGATCCGTGTAAAGGATCGAATTGTCATAGACATTGGTCAGTTCTTCGGCGGAACAATCGGCAAGTTCCGCCTTTCGGCAGGCCGGCTTGAAGCGTTCGAAGTCGGCAGGGTAGCGCTGGTAGTAGGCGGGGCCGTGGCTGCCCATGGTATGCAGGATGAGCACGGCGTTGCCCTCAAGATTGTCGAGGCGCGCGGCAAGCTTGTCGACGAGAACCTGATCGAGGCATTCGCCACCACTGCACAGCTTCGGATCGGGCGCAGCGGTCATCATGGTGGTGGGGATGCGATCGGCGATCTGCTTGGTGCCGGTGTTGTTTTCCCACCATTCGATGGTGAGTCCGGCGTGCTTGAGCACGTCGACCAGGTTTTCCGAACCAAGTGCCAGCCGCTTGGAATAGCCGTCGCGGCCGAGGTGGGAGAACATGCACGGCATCGAGACGGCGGTGGCGGTGCCGCAACTGGTGACATTGGTGAAGGCAATGACATCGCGCGCGGCAAGTTCGGGATTGGTGTCGCGCTGGTAGCCGTCGAGGCTGAAATTCTGGGCGCGCGCCGTCTCTCCGACAACCAAAACAAGCAGCCGCTTCTTGGTGGCGGCAGTGAGCCTGGGACCTTGCCTCGCATCCTCGCCATAGGGCTGCGCGACGATGTTAGCATCCTTGAACTGGTGGATGCCATAGTCGATCGAGCTTATCAGCGCCATGGCCGGGTTGAGGTAGACCATCGTCTCCTTGCGCTCATGCTGCCAGAACGGGATGTAGGTGCGGAAATTGCTGCCGATCAGCGCGACCGCGACCACGATCAGCCCGAGACAGAGCACGGTATTCGTCCTGACTTTCCGCCAGAACGGCTTGTGGTCGATGCGAACCCAGAGGATGAGCAGGCTGGGCAGCACGCCGAACAGGAAAAGATGCAGGAGGAATTCGGGCGTGATCAGGTGGCTCGATTCCGGCCCGGTGGTCTGGGCGATGTTCTGGATCATGTCGCGGTCCAGAATGGTGCCGAACGTATCGGTAAAATAGGCGACGCCGGCGGATATCATGACTGCAGCGATCAGCACCGGCTTGATGATGTAGGGCGCGGAGAAGGCGACCAGAAAAACGATGTAAAGCAACAGGATCGCGGCGCCGAGAACGGCCAGCATCGCCGGATGCCCGGTGAAATGCCCGGAAATCTTGCTCCAGAAGGTCGCATTGTTGAGGAACAATACGTAAGCCGCGACAAGGACCGACAGAACGGTGCTGCCGATGACGGGGCGCTGCAGTTTCATGGCTGGCTCGACACAATCAAGTTGGCTTGGGGCAAGTTGGCTGGGTCTTCAAGCCACCTCGATTGTGTCTGTGTTATGGCGCATTCCGGGGTTTGACGTTGGCGCACAAGCTTGCTGCAGGGGCAAGCTACTTCAATGCCTTGACCAAACCGGCGTCAGGAAAACATGTTGGTTTGACACCACTTTTTGCCTGCCATTCGCCAATCGAGCGGCGTGTCTTGAAGCCGGGCAGGCCATCGGCGCTGCCGACGTCGTAGCCCTTGCCTTCAAGGGAGCGCTGAAGGGCAGCAATGTCGGAGCGGTAGAGGCCGCCGACTGCACCCCAGCTTCCTGAAAAGGGTTTGTCGCCATAGGCGATGCGATCCGCGCCATGCCCGATGAACAGGGCATAGAGGTCGCTCATATTGTATTCCTTGAGCACATAGAAGTTCGGCGTGACGATGAAGGCCGGGCCGTTGCGTCCTGCCGGCATGAGGAGGAAACCCTCGGCCTTCGCCTCATCCGCGGGGAACGGTTTGCCGTTGATGCGGGCAATGCCCATCGAAGCCCATTGCGAAATGGGTTTGCCACGGTCCGGCCCTTCGAGCGAACAGGAGACGCTTTGCGGAACGGCAACCTCGAAGCCCCAGTCGCGCCCTTTCTGCCAACCGTAGAGGACGAGATAGTTGGCGATCGAGGCCAGTGTGTCCGGCGTCGAGTTCCAGATGTCGGGATGGCCGTCGCCGTCGAAATCGACGGCGTGCTTGAGAAACGAGCTCGGCATGAATTGGGGTTGGCCGAGCGCGCCGGCCCATGACGACTTCATGGCGCTGCGGGCAACCAGCCCGCGCTGGACGATTTCCAGCGCCGCCAGCGCTTCCTTGCGGAACATGTCCTTGCGGGTAGCCATGAAGGCCTTGGTGCCGAGCACTTCAAAGGCGTCGTAAGGCAATTTGGCGGCACCGAAACCGGACTCCCGGCCCCAGATCGCCAGCACGATTTCGCCCGGTACGCCGTAGCGCTTTTCAATCGCGGCAAGGGTCTTGGCATTGGAGGCCGCGCGCGAGCGTCCGCCCGCCGTGACTGCCTTCACCGTCTTTTCGGCAAAATAGCTGCCGGGTGAACCGAACTCGGCCTGATGCTGCTTTTTCGGGGTCTTCGGCTTCTCGCTGGGCATCACAAGGTCCGGCAGCTTCAGGTTCGGCTTTACGCCCGCAAAAGCCGCATCGAAGGTTTTTTGCGAGATGCCGTTTGCCTTGGCCTCCGGCCACAAATCATTGGCGAGCCATGCGCGGAACTGGTCGTCGATCCGGGCGGCCGAGGCTATCGGCGAGAATGTGGCTGCAAGCAGGAAAACGAGCTGCGCAAACCAATGACGTGCCCATCTCCTGGTGGAAAGCCTAAGCGGCATCAAAACGCCGTTCTCGACTTCAGCGCTGCGGCAAGCGTGCCATCGTCGAGATAGTCGAGCTCACCGCCGACCGGAACGCCGTGAGCCAGCCGTGTGACCTTGACCTCCATGCCCGCAAGCTGGTCGGTCAGGTAGTGCGCCGTGGTCTGGCCTTCGACGGTGGCGTTGACGGCAAGGATCACTTCCCGGATTTCACCTCCGGCGACACGATCGACCAATGAGCGGATGTTCAACTGGTCGGGGCCGATGCCGTCGAGCGGCGACAAGGTGCCGCCAAGCACGTGGTAGCGCACGTTCATCGCTGCCGCCCGCTCCAGCGCCCAAAGGTCCGAAACATCTTCGACCACGATGAGCGTGGCCGAATCGCGGCGCGCATCGGTGCAGATCATGCAGGGATCGGACGTGTCGACATTGCCGCAGGTGGAGCAGATGCGCACCTTTTCTACCGCCTCGCCCATGGCCACGGCCAGAGGCGCGAGCAACTGTTCCTTCTTCTTGATGAGGTGAAGGGCGGCGCGCCTGGCCGAGCGCGGCCCGAGCCCCGGCACCTTGGCCAGAAGCTGGATCAGGCGTTCGATTTCAGGACCGGCGATTCGCTTCGACATGGCCCGGTTGTAGGATTTTTCCGCGTCCTTGAAAACAATCTGCTCCAGCCTGCCGACGCCGGTCTACTGGTCCGAAAACGCCATGTTCTGGTTGATGATGAGCGCGCCGATCGCGCTGGTGTCGCTGGGCGTCTGCTCGAATGCCATCACTGGCTGTGGCTCGGATTGGGGAATGGAGGCCGTCATGATCGACTTGTCGGCAACCGGCGGCGTGGCGGCTGGCCGTTCCGGCTTTGCGACCGATGCCAGGGCCACGGTCTGTGATGTGACCGGCACGGAGGCCGCTGCCGAAACCTTGAAGGTGGAATCGGGCGGCAGCGGTTGCCATTTGCGGCCGCGTTTCTCGTAAAAGGCATTGCCGCCGGCAACCGCCACGTAGTGCATGTTCTTGTATTTGAACTTCAGCCCGGCGGTGTGGAAGAACATGGCGTTCTTCAGTTTCGGGTGGCGCTCGCCTTTCAGCACTGCATCGGCGGCGGCAACGACATCCGGCATGGCCTTCGAATTCATGCGCCTTGTCATGACCCCTGGCGCGAATTGCCGGGGTTCACCGACCACCGAGCAGACGGAGTTGCCGTGTCGGCCAGATTTCAGCCGGTTCATCACCACGGTGCCGACGCCGACCATGCCTTCGCGGCTGGACCGGTTCGATTCAAAGAACATGGCGCGCTGCAGGCACGTCCTGTCCTTCATGGTGTATTGGTAGGAGGTTGTGTGGGCCGGCAGAACACCGTCGGCAAGGTTGGCTGCGGACATGCCCTGCGTGGTCTGGCTGCAACCGGCTAACAGGGACAAACAACCCACGGCGCCCAACACGCATGGCGCCTTCAAACGCTTGGCGATCAACAAACGTCTCTCTTCTTTGTTGCCGCCACGTCCCCAGGTTGCGGCAAGAATGAGACTGTTTCCGGCAAAATGATGGCAGAGCGCCAATCTAGCGTTTTTGGCGCGCCAAACCGTCTCGCGAAGGTTGTGCTAGAACGGCAGCTTCATGCCGGGAGGGATCGGCAGGCCGGCGGTCAGCGCCTTGGTCTTTTCCTGCATCACCTGCTCGACCTTGGTCTTAGCGTCGTTGTGGGCGGCGAGGATCAGGTCTTCGAGGATTTCGACCTCGTCTTCCTTGAACAGCGACGGATCGATCTTCAGCGACTTCATTTCGAACTTGCCGCTCAAGGTGACATTGACCATGCCGCCGCCAGCCTGACCAGTCGCTTCCAGTTCAGCAATCTCATCCTGCATGGCCTGGAACTTGGCCTGCATTTCCTTGGCTTTGCCCATCAGGCCGAGAAGATCTTTCATCGTGGGTCCTTCATCTCTTGATTGTTGGGTCGAAACGTCAGTCGTCGTCTTCGACCAGAGGCTCGGCAGTCATGTCCTCGTCCGCCTCGCCGCCGCCTTGCGCGGCATCGGGAATGCGGACATCGATAATTTTCGCGCCGGGAAACCGATCGAGGATCGCGGCGACGGCGGGATCGTTGCGCGCGTCGAGAAAGGCGTTTTCGCGCGTCGCCGAGTCCATTTCCGCCAGCGTCGGCCCGCCCGTCTCTTTCGACAGCGAGACGAAATAGTTGCGTCCCGTCCAACTGCGCAGCTTGGTCGCAAGGTCGTTGAGCAGCGTCTTGGGCGCATCTTCGGTGAGGCTGACATCGAGACGGTCGGCGTCGAAGCGAACAGGGCGAATGTACTTCTTCAAGAGGATCTTGAAGGCCATGTCGCGGTGTTCTTCGGCAAGCGCCGCGATGTCGGCAAGGGACCGGATGGAGATTGCCGGCTGGGCATCGGGCTGCGGCTGCGGCGGCGTGAACGCCACCGGAGCGGGCGATGCCTCGACCAGGCGCATGGTCTGCGCGCCATTGCCAACTGGCGCAAAGCTTGTCGTGGATGCTGCGCTGGCCGTCTCGCCATTGCTTCGACCAGCCGAACCGGCCGGCGATGAAGAGGCCGAAGGTCGAGGAGCGGCCGAGGCCTGCGCGCCGCTTTCCAGCGACTTCAACGCTTCGTCCAGCGTTGGCAGGTCGGCTGCATGCGCAATGCGGATCATCACCATTTCAGCCGCGCTGACCGGGCGGTTGGAGCTTTGCACTTCCGGAATGCCCTTGAGCAGCATCTGCCATGTGCGCGACAGAACCTTGACCGATAGCTGTTCGGAAAAGGCGGCGCCCCGGCGGCGCTCGTCTTCCGAAAGCGAAGCGTCTTCCAGCGCCGACGGCACGAAACGCAGCCGCGTCACCAGATGGTTGAACTCGGCAAGGTCGGTGAGCACGGCGGCCGGATCGGCACCGGTGTCGTATTGCGAGCGGAATTCGGCAAGGGCGGCTGCGACATCGCCCTTCATGAGGTGCTCGAACAGGTCGACGATGCGGGCGCGGTCGGCAAGACCGAGCATGGCGCGCACCGCTTCGGCGCTGACGCCGCCGCCACCATGCGCGATGGCCTGATCGAGGATGGAAAGCGAATCGCGGGCCGAACCCTCAGCGGCGCGCGCGATCATCGCCAGCGCATCGTCGTCGATTGTGATGTCTTCCTTGGCGGAGATTGCGCTGAGATGCGCGACCAGCGCGCCGGCGTCGATGCGCCTCAGGTCGAAGCGCTGGCAGCGCGACAGGACGGTGATCGGCACCTTGCGGATTTCGGTGGTGGCGAAGATGAACTTGACGTGCGGCGGCGGCTCTTCAAGCGTCTTCAACAGGCCGTTGAAGGCCTGCGTGGAAAGCATGTGCACTTCGTCGATGATATAGACCTTGTAGCGCGCCGAAACGGGCGCATAGCGCACGCGGTCGATGATGTCGCGGATGTCGTCGATGCCGGTGTGGGATGCCGCGTCCATCTCGATGACATCGACATGGCGGCCTTCCATGATCGCCTGGCAATGCTCGCCGGGTATGGCGAGGTCGATGCTGGGCTGGTCGATGGCTTCGGTCTTGTAGTTGAGCGCGCGGGCGAGGATGCGGGCGGTCGTGGTCTTGCCGACGCCGCGCACGCCTGTCAGCATCCACGCCTGCGCGATGCGGCCGGATGAAAAGGCGTTGGTGAGCGTGCGCACCATCGGCTCCTGGCCGATCAGCTCGGAAAAGTTCGAAGGGCGGTATTTGCGGGCGAGCACGCGGTAGGCGCCGGTGGCGGGCTTTGCCCCGGTGTTGCCTGATCCGCTTGTTCCAGCTTCATTCATCGATCAGGACGGCTCCCAGCAAGGATCTACGGACCGCGACCGGAAGCGCCGGTTGCTCAAACCAGTTTCGCCCGCACGACCGCGCATCGTCAATGCTGGTGTGCCGCGCAAGTGGGCCGCCAACATGGACCGGACAGGGCCGTGAAGAAGGTGGGAGGCTGGAACAATGACCCGTTCCGGGCTCGTTAGGGCTGCTTCCTTCCGGACCTGACCCGGTTGGCGAGTGGATCGTCCACCACCAACCTCCCGTCTTCCATATCGGCAATTCGATGCCGAAATGCAAGTACGTGTCGAAATCGAACGTGGATGCTGTTTGCGATCAATGAAACGCTTGCAGCCGCGCAAGCCTCGCAATAGCGTTCGAACAGTCGGACGCGCCGTCGCGGATGATGCTATAATGGGGAGCTGGCGGCTCATCCGCTTCCCGGACATACATAAGTATCGGGGCCTATGGGGGCCTTGCAGGTTCGAGGGGAACGCCCATGCTACCTGGCCTGAAGGCCGGTTTCACGCTTGATGCCCGGCTTGAGGCCGACAGCGAGCAATTGATGTGGCTCGGCCTGTGCGAATTGCGCGTGATGAACGACCGTCGCTGGCCATGGCTGGTGCTCATTCCGCAGCGGCCGGGCATCGAGGAAATTCACGACATGGCGCCGCTTGACCAGGCGATGCTGACCTTCGAGGTCAATATGGCGGCGCAGGCGCTGAAGCGCGTGACCGGCTGCACCAAGATCAACACCGGCGCGCTCGGCAATATCGTGCGGCAACTGCATGTGCACGTGATAGCCCGTTCCGAAGGCGATGCCGCCTGGCCGGGGCCGGTGTGGGGCCACGGCATCCGCGAACCCTACACGATTTCCGATCTTCGCCGGTTTGCAGAAACGGTCAAAGCGGCGTTATGAACCTGCCGGCTTTCAACCGTCGCTTCGAGTAGTTTCCCGATGAATTTTCGTCTTTTTGATGCGCCAGAGCGCGAGCCCAGCAGGTCGCTTGCCTTTGCCGGCAACCGCATCGAGCGCCAGTCCGAGCACCGCAGCGACGATTGCGTGGAGAAGGCGCTGGCCGATCCTTCGGCGCGGCTGCTGGTGCTGCGCGATGGCAGGACGCTGATCAAGCTGCAAGGCGAAAGGTTCGACCCCTGGTTCTCCCTCGGCGAACTGGACGGCCTCGCCTCGTCGATGGAACAGGCGATCCTGCTCGGCGTGGACGAGCGCGGGCCGGTTCTGGCCGTTCCCGGCGATTTCGACGCTGAACAATTGCCCGAGACGATCAAGGCGATCGAGCATCGCTCCATCTATATCCAGGGTCTGGTCGATGAGGCGGCACTGGGCGCGATTGCGCAAGCTGCCGCATTGCTCGGCTGGAACGCCAGCCACCGTTTTTGCGGCAAATGCGGCAGCGGGACGGAGATGCGCGCCGGCGGCTACCGGCGGCATTGTCCTTCCTGCAGTGCCGATCACTTTCCGCGCACCGATCCGGTGGCGATCATGCTGACGGCGACTGCGGACAAGTGTTTGCTGGGCAGGGGCAAGCATTTTACGCCCGGCAGCTATTCGGCGCTTGCCGGCTTCATAGAACCCGGCGAGACGATCGAGGATGCGGTGCGGCGCGAAACGCTGGAGGAGGCCGGCATCAGGCTTGGCCGTGTCGTCTACTACGCCAGCCAGCCGTGGCCGTTTCCCTATTCGCTGATGATCGGCTGCTACGGCGAGCCACTCAACGAGGATATCCATGCCGATTCGAGCGAACTCGAGGATTGCCGCTGGTTTTCCCGCGACGAGGTGCGGCTGATGCTGGCGCGCACCCACCCGGACGGACTGACGATCCCGCCGAAGGGCGCGATCGCTCACCAGCTTGTCAGTGCATGGGCCGAAGGCGATCAGAAAGCTTAATAGCCGCCGCTCACCAGTTCGCGATATTCGTTGGCCTCGTAGACGCCGAGAATGCGGACTTCGCGCGAGAAGAAGCGCAGTTCCTCCAGCGCACGCGCTACGTGGGCATCGTCGGGGTGGCCCTCGATGTCGGCGTAGAACTGCGTTGCGGTAAACTCGCCGCCGAGCTGGTAGCTTTCCAGCTTGGTCATGTTGACGCCATTGGTGGCAAAGCCGCCCATCGCCTTGTAGAGCGCCGCCGGCACGTTGCGGACCCGAAACACGAAAGTTGTGATCATCCTGCCCTGGTTGACGGCGCGGTCGGCCCAACTGCGGCCTTTCGAAAGCACGACGAAGCGGGTGATGTTGCGCTCGGTGTCCTCGACATTTTCTTCGAGGATGTCGAGACCGTAGAGGTCGGCGGCAAGCGTCGGCGCAAGCGCCGCCATCGTCCGGTCCTGCTTTTCGGCGACGAGCTTGGCGGCGCCTGCGGTATCGCCGGCGACCATCGGCTTCCAACTGTTCTTGCGGATGTATTTGCGGCATTGCCCGAGCGCATGGATATGGCTGTGCACGCTCTTGATTTCACTGCGCGCCACGCCCGGCAGCACCATCAGCTGGAAGTGGATCGGCAGGAAATATTCGCCGACGATGTGCAGCTT
>CAZROU010000052.1:0-29524 GCA_964601795.1 uncultured Mesorhizobium sp.
AGCGCGTCGTTCGCAATGACGAGGTCAGGGGTTCGATCCCCCTCAGCTCCACCAATGGAATGTGATCTATTTGATATTCTTGGAAATCCTTTGATGCGAAGAAGGCTGGATAACGAAGCATCCAGCTCACGGTCTGTTCATTCGCTCGGAGAAGAAAGATTCAGTCATGCACGCCTTGATCGCGGGTGCCAGCAGGCATGAGCGCGTCGGCCTTTTGTCCGGCAATGCGCAGCCCATGTGGAAATATCCTGGCCGCTTGCGGCGATAAAAAAGCCCCGGCTGGAAGCCGGGGCCGAGGTGGTTCTTCAGGTGCCGTTGGGATCAGCACTTGATATAATTAGCACGACAGCAGACGGCGCGCTTTGCGCAGGATCAAAGAGAAAGCCACCTGCAAGCCGTCGAGACATCACCACGAAGCCTTATAGGCTGCTCGTCCGTTCATGATGTGAGACGGGCTGAATCCTAGTCAGCCAGCGTTCATCTTGCCTGTGCAAATAGTCTCGTCGGCCTAAGGGGCACAACGGAGATATTGGATATGAACATTTTCAAACTCGCGGCTGTCGCAGCCGTAGCACTTTCCGCCGCGCTTGCCGGATGTTCCCAGACCGCGCAACAGCAGCGGGCAACTACCGGCGCGGCGCTGGGCGCCGCCGGTGGTGCACTCGTCGGGCAGGCGGTCGGCCGCGATACCAAGAGCACGCTTATTGGTGCCGGCGCCGGTGCGTTGCTTGGCGCCGTCGTGGCTACGTCTGCCGGACCTCAGCCGGGTGAACGCCAAATGTGCCGCTACCGCGCGCCGGATGGCCGCATCTATATTGCCGAATGCGATGACCGCTATTATCGCGGCCAGTACTAGGTCGTAAACTGATAGGCTGATGGAACGGGTGGCCGGGGCCATGGTGCGCCGGCCACCGCTCTTCGAAATCGCCTTCACCCCTTGGATGGGTAGTCGCCAGCCGGGCGAACCCGGTCCGTCCGCCAGTCCCGGTCTTGTTGAAGATTACCTTGATCCGGCTGCGTACCGTCTCTGTCGAAAGGGACAGCTTGGCCATGCATTGGATCGCGCCAAGCCGCGTCACCGTCGATACTTTGCCCGCCTTTGTCGTCAAGGATAATCGATCTTTCATTGCATGTATTGTCGTGCTTGCACAGCAGGCCGTCTGGCTCTGTAGCGTGGATCATCATCTCATTCGCCAAGTTCTGCAGTCATTGCTTTGCTGTCATGACATGACGGCTTTGGGAACTCGTGGCATGCGATGGCTTTGTCTTTTCGACTGTGTGTTTAGCTCTGATCGCGAAGTCGCTTGGCAGGCGAACCAGGGCCCCCTGCTTTGATTTGGATCAATCGCGGCGTAAAGTTTCCGTTGTTTATTAAGATATGCTTACATAGAAAATATTGCGCTTAATGTAATAGTACACTATGAACTGACCGCGTTTCCCACCATCTCGGTTATGTTACCCTTCCTGCCCAAACGAGGTTTTTTGTGACTGAAGAACAAGTAATCAAATCGAATCTTGCCGAGCTGACGGCCGATGTTGTCTCAGCTTATATCGCCAATAATTCCGTTCCGGCCAACGAACTGCCGGCCCTGATCCAGCAGATACACCAGACGCTGTCTGCTTTGGTGTCGGGTGGCTCCGTCAAGGAACCTGAAGCCGAAAAACAGAAGCCTGCGGTGCCGATCAAGAAGTCGGTTACGCCTGATTACATCGTCAGCCTCGAGGACGGCCGCAAGTTCAAGTCGCTCAAGCGCTACCTGCAGACCAGCCACGGCATGACGCCCGACGACTATCGGGCGAAGTGGAACCTGCCCGCCGATTACCCGATGGTTGCGCCGAACTATGCGGCACAGCGTTCGGCTCTCGCGCGCAGCATGGGGCTCGGCCGCAAGCCAGCGCCTGCCAAGCCCGCTCGCAAAAAAGCCGCTGCTCGCAAGCCGGCCGGCAAATAACGCCCCCAGAACTCGCAGGGCAGGATAGGAAAACAAGGAGCCGCTTCCAGCCGGGAGCGGCTCCTTGATCTTTTCATCGACTGCCGGATATTCGCTCGTATTTCCGCGTTGACGATTTTGCACACGCGTGCAATGTGGCGGGTGAATTCACAAGCGGGAACTGCGAGGCCCTCTTCATGGCGACCGGCGCTACAGAAGCCAGTGATCTGGACCGGCGTGAGGCCTTCTGCCGCCAGGTGGTGAAGTCTGCGGGCGAGATCGCGCGTAAGGGATTCGCCGATATCGCTTCCGGCGGCTACAGGATGAAAGGCCCGCAGGACTTTCTGACCGAGACCGATGCTGCGGTTGAGCGTCATATCAAGGAACAGATTGCCCGGGCGTTTCCAGAAGACGGCTTTCTTGGCGAGGAGACCGGCGGCGTGCCGGCGCGCGAGACCTGGGTTGTCGATCCCATCGACGGCACTGCCAACTTTGCCCGCGGCATCCCGCACTACTGCATCGCCGTCGCTTTCATCAGCGGCGAGAACACTGAACTCGGAGCCATCTACAACCCCAGCCTCGACGAACTGCATTTTGCCCGGCGCGGGCGAGGGGCCGCGTGCAACCTCAAGCCTGTCCACGTTGCGACAACGACTGATTTCAACAGCGCCTGCGTCGAATTCGGCTGGTCTAACCGCAGGTCGAACAGCGGCTACATCGCTGCCTTGTCCGCCATTCTCGACCGTGGGGCCAACGTCCGGCGCGGCGCGTCGGGTGCCCTTGGCCTCGCTTATGTCGCCGATGGCCGCTCCGATGCCTATGCGGAACTTCACATGAATCCGTGGGACTGCCTGGCCGGCCTGTTGCTGGTGAAGGAGGCCGGCGGCCTCGTCGGGCCTTATCTCAGTGAAGGCGGCCTTGCGCATGGCGGTCCGGTCATCGCGACTGCACCCGGTATCGCGGCCGGTATGGCGCAAGCGACCGGCCTTCGCCTCGATCCTGCCTGAACCGTCCAATGATGGCCTCGCCAGCATCACCGGCTTTCGCGCCATGACGTTTCGCTTCGCGGTCGTCGCTGACCCGCACTTCCACGACGTGACCTGCCGGCCCGGCGCTGGAGACCGGCCTGCAACCGCGTTCAGGACGCTCGCCGATACGGCTGAATCGACACGGGTGTTCAACGAGAGCTTTGCTGCTCTGCCGCGTCTGCTCGATGATATCGTGGCCAGAGGCATCAAGATCGTCGTCGTTGTCGGCGATCTCACCGATGACGGTCAGCAGTCCACGACGCGCGCCGCCGTCGCGTTGCTTGAAGATTATTCCCGCCGTTTTGGCCTGCGTTTCTTTGCCACCCTCGGCAATCACGATGTTTACGCGATCCATGGCCGCCATCAGGCCAAGCGCTTTCTCAATCCAGACGGCAGCCACACGCTGGTGACCAGCGATGCGTCCTTGCCGCGTGGCACGTCAGTGGAAAAGATCGTCAGCCCGCAAATCTATTGCGGTGGCTACGCGTCGGTCCTGCAGGCGATGGCAGGTTTCGGCTTCTTCCCACGCAATGATTTCCTGCATTGGGAGACGCCGTTCGGACAGGACGGCGCGCTGGATCGCCGCAGCTTCGACATCAGCTCTGCGGATAGGAAAACGGTGCGCCGGATGGTCGATGCCTCCTATCTGGTCGAGCCGATCGACGGGCTTTGGCTGCTGTCGATCGATGCCAACGTATTCGAACCCCGTGATGGCGATCTCGACCCGGCGGCCGAGCAAAGCTTCATCGACAGCACGGATGCCGGCTGGAATTCGATGCTGCGCAACAAGCCGTTTATCCTCGACTGGATGAAGGACGTTGCCTGCCGTGCTGCTGCCACTGGAAAGAAGCTGGTGGCCTTTTCGCACTATCCGCTGCTCGACCCGCTCAACGGAACGCTGGCCGATGAGAAAACGCTTTTCGGCGACACAATCTTTGCCACGCGCACACCGGGCGCAGCCGTAGCGCAGGCCGCTGCGGCGACCGGCATCAAGGTCCATTTCAGCGGCCACCTCCATGTCAACGATACCGCTCTTTGGCAGGATGGCAGCGCCTTTCTGGTCAATGTTTCGGTTCCCTCGATGGTCGGTTTCCCGCCTGCCTACAAGGTCGTCTCGCTGGATGAGAGCCACGTTCACATCGAGACGGTACGCGTCTACGATGTGCCCGGCTTCGATATCGCATTCGACGCTTACCGCGCTGAAATCAAGCATTCAGGTGGGCCGCATTCTCCGCTTCTCGAAGCCGCGAGTCATGCCGACTTCCTCAGCCGCTATGTGGCCGAACTGGCGAAGCATCGCTACCTGCCGCGCGAATGGCCGGCAAATCTGCGTGGCCTCGTTTATCGGCTGACCTTGGGCCATCTCGAACATCTTGCCGCGATAGCACAGCCCGTCGCTGTGGACGCCTACCAGCCGGACGGAGCCGCCGTCTGGCAGGACTGGCGAGCCATCAGCTTTTTCGAGATGACGGTCGACTGGTATCGCCTGCGCAACGGGCGGCATCTGGCGCTCGATTTCATCGATCCCACCCGCATCGAGACCTATCGCCGGCTGGCAGTCCGGTTTGCCGCAGGAACTTGGCCGCAAGACAGCCTGCAAGCGCGCCTCGCCATCTTCATGCGCATGATGATGAACTATGTCGATGCGCCGCCGTCACTGGATTTCAGCATCGATCTCGGCGATGGCCGCATCCAGTCGCGCGGTGCTGCTTACCTTGGGCGCACCGAACGGCGCCAGACTGGCACTGCCTGAAAACAAGCCGCGCCGCCGTCTGATCCACTGTCTTCCGGTTCCGCCAGCAAGCGCATGATATGATCGGCTATCTGATCGATCGGCTGCTTGAACGTGGTCAAATTGTATGATGCCCAGCCGGCTTGTTCGATGTCGTCGAAGCCGATCACGCAGATTTCCTGTGGCACGGATAGTCCGAATTCGAAGCGCGCCGCATCCATGAACCCGCAGGCGAGCAGATCGGTCACGCAGAACGCCGCCTGCGGCCTGTCCGATCCGCTCAGCAGGACTCGTCCGGCCTCGAAACCCGATGCATAGGAGGTCGGCCCGGTGGCAGTAACGGTGACTTTCAGTCCGGCCTCGGCGGCGGCGGCCTGGAAGCCTTTCGTCCGGGCAACGAGGCTCGGCGTGCCGGCCAGCGACGAGACGACCGCAAGTCGTTCGCAGCCTGCCCGTCGCAGCATCAGGAAAGCCTCGCGGGCTGCCGCGGCATTGTCCAGCGTGATGTTCTTCGGGCCGTCGAGGTGGTCGTCGCGGTTGATGAGGATGACCTTTTGGCCGCTGTTCACGCAAGTCTTGATCAGGTTTGCCGGAGGGGCTCCCGAAAGGACGATGGTGGCGCCGGCGCGATAGTTCAGCGTCTGCCGCAGGGCAAGCTCGACGCTTGCGCTGTCGCCGGACGTGTTGATCACCATGCCGACCCGGCCGATTGCTTGTAGGCGGCGCGTCAGGGCGTCGAGCATACGCGCCTGATAGGGTGTGTTGATCTCTGCCCCGATGATGCAGACGATGCCGCTGTCTTCGTTGATCAGGCTGCGCGCGAGGTGATTGACGTGATAGCCGAGGCTGTCGGCAGCCTTCAGCACTTTCTGCCGCGTTGCTTCGGATACGCTTGCGCCATCGGTGAAGGTGCGCGACACCGCCGAGCGGGAAACGCCGGCCAGTTCGGCGACCTGCTGCGCACTGACAAACGATCGTGCCGCTCTTGTTTCAGGCATTTGTCCACCCCAGCGGTAGCCGATGCGTTGCAACCCCGTGCAACGCGCCATGCCTCCACCCATTCGTTTCTAGATACAAGTCTGCATAACCGTCCGCAATGACGGAACCGCGACTTTGAGAGCTTCGGGGGCCGGAAGTCGACGTTTCATGCGATATCGGACCGATCAGACGAACCAGCGACAGCTTGCTTGCCTGTTTCACTCCCGGTTCGCCGATGTGCCTCGCGGCAAATCTGGCATCGAAGCATTGAACACGATTGCAAAGTTTCAAAAAACCTACCAATCTGATCGTGGTCACGATGAGTGAACTCATTAGACGGCGAAACTTTCGGGAGGAGTTCGTGATGAATCGTTCATGGCTTATTTCGGCCGCAGCGGCGGCGCTGCTGGCGGCAGGCAGCGCGGGAGCTTACGCCGCCAGCCTGACCATGTATTGCGGCGCCGATGAAGCATGGTGCCAGCAGATGGCGCGAGGCTTCGAAGACCAGACAGGCATCACCGTCGATATGACCCGCAAGAGCGCCGGCGAAATCTACGCGCAGTTGAAGGCCGAGGCCGACAATCCCAAGGGCGATATCTGGTGGGCCGGCACGGGCGATCCGCATCTGCAGGCCGCTGAAGAGGGCTTGACCGAAGAATACACCTCGCCCTTGATGAGCGAACTCCACGACTGGGCCATCAAGCAGGCCGAGACCGGCAGGCACCGCACAGTCGGCATTTATTCCGGCGCGCTCGGCTTCGGCTACAACAGGGACCTGCTTGCCAAGAACGGCTTGCCGGAACCGAAATGCTGGGCCGACCTGATCAAGCCTGAATACAAGGGCCAGATCCAGATCGCCAATCCCAATTCGTCCGGCACTGCCTACACGATGCTGGCGACGATGGTTCAGTTGATGGGCGAGGAGAAAGGCTTCGAATACATGAAAGCCCTGCACAAGAACGTCAACCAGTACACCAAATCGGGATCGGCCCCGATCAAGGCGGCGGGTCTTGGCGAAACCACCATCGGCATCGTCTTCATGCACGATTCGGTTGCACAAACCGTGGCCGGATTCCCGATCGTCACTGTCGCGCCTTGCGAAGGCACCGGCTATGAAATCGGCTCCATGTCGATCATCAAGGGCGCGCGTCATCTCGACGAAGCCAAGAAGTTCTACGATTGGGCCTTGCGCGCCGATGTGCAGTCGAAGGCGCAGGAGGTGAAGTCGTTCCAGCTTCCGTCCAACAAGGCTGCCAAGCAGTCGGATGCGGCGCCGGATCTCTCCACGATCAAGCTCATCGCCTACGACTTCAAGAAGTACGGTTCCAGCGAGGAGCGCAAGCGGCTTCTGAAGAAGTGGGACGACGAGGTGGCATCCTTGCCGCAATAGACGATGCGCGTCGAAAGCGCAGCCTCGCGCCTGCATCCGACCGTCATCCTCTGGCTGGCGGTTGGGTGGGTCGGCTATGCCGTTCTGCCCTGGTATGGCGTGGACGGCAATTTCTTCTCGTTCTTCTGGCTGGGCGAAGGCTATCCGCTCGAAGAAGAAGTGGCGCCCGCGCTTTTCCTCGTCGGCCAGGGCCTGAAGCTTTGGCTCGCTCCGCTCGCCATCCTGCTGCTGTTGCCCTTGCTTGCATGGGGCCGTCGCAAGAACGATCCTTTCTTCGGCAAGTTGCTGATCGTCGTCGGCGCTCTCGGCCTTGCCTGGATGTTGTTCCAGGGGTTCGGCATCGGCCTGCGCGGCTGGCGCTTCGGCTGGCTGACCACGCTCTTCGGTGAGTTGGACGACCGCCAGTTCGGCATGGGCTACGGCGCACTTTTGACCGCATGCGCCTTCCTGTTCCTGTTCACTCTGGGGTTAGCCGCCCGTGGCGCGGTCGGCGGCGACGTTTTCGTGGTCGGCTCGATCGGCTTTGTCGTCGCCATCGTCGCCCTGTTCGTGTTCATGCCGATCCTGCAGATGCTGGCCAATGCGCTCTTGACCCCCGACGGTGTCTATTCTTTCAGCGCGTTTGCCGGGAAATTCCTGAGCGCCAAGCTGTGGTCGCTCGATTGCCTTGTCGGCGGCAGCCGCTGCGGCGTGGCCTGGAACTCGCTGTTCCTCGCCATTCTGGTTGGCATCCTGTCGACCCTGCTTGGCCTTGCCTTCGCGCTCGTGGCCACCCGCACAGGCTTTCGCTTCCGGCGGTTGTTGCGGGCGCTGACGGTGCTGCCGATCATCACGCCGGCCTTCGTCATCGGCCTCGCGGTGATCCTCCTGTTCGGCCTGTCGGGCGCTTTCACGCAATTGTGGGCCAACGTCTTCGGCACGCAGCCGACACGCTGGGTCTATGGCCTGCCCGGTCTCCTCATCGCGCAGATGCTGGCCTTCACGCCTGTCGCCTTTCTCGTGCTGATCGGCGTGGTCGAAGGCGTCAGCCCTTCGATGGAGGAAGCGGCGCAGACGCTGCGGGCCGGGCGCTGGCAGACATTCCTCACCGTGACGCTGCCCTTGATGCGGCCAGGCCTTGCCAATGCCTTCCTGCTCGGCTTCATCGAGAGCATGGCCGATTTCGGCAATCCGCTGGTTCTGGGCGGCAATTTCGATGTCCTCTCGACCGAGATATTCTTTGCCATCGTCGGCGCACAGAACGATCCCGCACTCGCAGCCATTCTTGCCATCGTGCTCTTGTTCTTCACGCTCGCCGCCTTCTACGCCCAGCGCTTCTGGCTCGGTCGCCGCTCCTACACCACCATGTCCGGAAAGGGCGATGCCGGCGTGCACGCGAGTCTGCCGACCTCGCTGCGCTACGCGCTCTATGGCATCGTCGGCTTCTGGGTAGCGCTCACCGTCGTCGTCTACGCCACCATCGTCTACGGCAGCTTCGTCACGCTTTGGGGCGTCGACCAATCGCTGACGCTGAAGCACTATCATCAGGCCTTCGACGTCGGCTGGAACGAGTTCGGCGTGCATTGGCGCGGCTCCGCCTGGGGTTCGTTCTGGACCACCATCGTCATCGCGCTCGTCTCGGCCCCGCTCACCGCCGCAGTCGGCCTGCTCACGGCCTATCTGCTGGCGAGGCAGAATTTCGCCGGCAAGAACGCGTTCGAGTTCGGCACCATGCTGTCCTTCGCCATTCCCGGCACCGTGATCGGCGTTTCCTACGTCATTGCCTTCAATGTGCCGCCGATCGAATTGACCGGCACCGGCATCATCCTCGTTTTGTCCTTCATCTTCCGCAACATGCCGGTCGGCGTGCGCGCCGGCATCGCCTCGATGTCGCAGATCGACCGCAGCCTCGACGAAAGCTCGCTGACGCTCGGCGCAAGCTCCTGGCAGACGTTCCGGCGCATCGTGCTGCCATTGCTGAGGCCTGCCATCGTTGCCGCCCTCGTCTATTCCTTCGTGCGCGCCATGACGGCGATCAGCGCCATCATCTTCCTGGTCAGCGGCCGCTACGACATGGCGACGAGCTACATCGTCGGCCGTGTCGAAAACAACGAATACGGCATCGCCATTGCCTATTCGACGGTGCTGATCGTGGTGATGCTGGCGGTGATCGGGCTGATGCAACTGCTTGTCGGCAGCCGCAGGATCGGCCGCCGCGTTTCCAATGCCCCCGGCGGCCAAACTGCAATCGCAGGAGCAGGTTGAGCATGACGAAGATTCGCGGCAACGCCGCCTCGGTGAGTTTCGAGCATGTCGTGAAGACCTATCCCGGTGTTTCCACGCCGGCGGTCAACGATGTCTCGTTCGCCATCGAGGCAGGCAAGCTGGTGACGCTGCTCGGCCCCTCCGGCTGCGGCAAGACGACGACGCTTCGCATGATCGCCGGCCTCGAAATGCCGACCAGCGGCCGCATCCTGATCGGCGGCGCCGATGTCACCCAGCTTCCCGCCACCGAACGCGACGTGTCGATGGTGTTCCAGTCCTATGCCCTTTTCCCGCACATGACGGTGATGGAAAACGTCGGCTACGGCCTCAGGTTCTCCGGCTACAGCAAGACCGAGGCTACGGTGCGCGCCCGTGCCGGCCTTGAACTGGTCGGCCTTTCCGGCTACGAGGAGCGGCTGCCGAGCGAACTGTCCGGCGGTCAGCAGCAGCGCGTTGCCGTCGCCCGCGCGCTGGTGCTCGAGCCGCAAGTGCTTTTGTTCGACGAGCCGCTGTCCAATCTCGACGCCAAGCTTCGTCGGCAGGTCCGCGAGGAAATCCGCGACATCCAGACCAAGCTCGGCCTCACCGTCGTCTATGTCACCCACGACCAGGAAGAGGCGCTTGCCGTATCCGACCGCATCATCGTCATGAACAAGGCCGTCATCGCGCAGGATGGCAGTCCGCGCGAACTCTACGATGCGCCCGCAAGCGCCTTCGTCGCCGATTTCATCGGCGAGGCGAACATCCTGCCCTGCAAGGTGGAATCGGTCAGCGGCGGGGTGGCCAAGGTCAGCATCGGACCCATCTCGATCACGACGCCGGCACGCGGCCATCGAGGCGGTCCCGCCCAGTTGGCCATCCGGCCAAACCGCATTACCATGTCACCTGCCGGAACGAAAAACAGCCTGCCGGGCACGGTGCGCAAGGCAACCTATGTCGGCAGCCACATGGAATATGTGGTCGAAACTGCCTCCGGTTCGCTCTTTGTCGTTTCCCCGGACGTCGCTGCGGTCCACGAGCCCGGACAGGCGATCGGGCTGGTATTTCCCGCCGGTGGGCCGGTGCTGGTCGGCTGACCGGTTCCTTCCGCTTTGCCGGCAGCTTTGAGGGCGAAGCGCGCCGTCCGGTCAGGGACGGAGGAGGGCGCTTGCCCTGCTATGCTCTTGCGGCTTGCGCGCTTTTCCCCATTTTAAGCGCCGGTGCCGATTTCCCGAGGCCCCGTGCCAACCGAGGTCCCATGATCGACAAGCTGGAATTCTTCATTGCGCTTGCCCGGGAGGAGCATTTTGGCCGTGCCGCCGAATTGTCGGGCGTCACGCAGCCGACGCTTTCGGCGGCGATAAAGCAGCTTGAAGATCAACTTGGCGTGATGCTGGTCAAGCGGGGCTCGCGGTTCCAGGGCCTGACACCTGAAGGCGACCAGGTTCTGGTGTGGGCGCGCCGCATCGTCGGCGACGCCCGCACGATGCACGAGGAAATGCGCGCCGCGCGCCACGGTCTCTCCGGCCGAATCCGAATCGCCGCCATTCCCACCGCGCTCGCCATGATGCCGAAGCTCACCACGCCGTTTCGCGAAAAGCATCCCGGCGTCACCTTTTCCATCCTCTCGCGCACCTCGATCGAGATCCTGTCCCTGCTCGGCAGTTTCGAGATCGACGCCGGCATCACCTATCTCGACAACGAGCCACTCGGCCGCGTCGCCTCCGTGCCGCTCTACAGCGAGCGCTACCAACTCATCACCGCCGCCGGAAACCAGTATTCCGACCGGCAATCAGTGAGTTGGGCGGAAATCAGCCGCCTGCCGCTTTGCCTGCTCACGCCCGACATGCAGAACCGGCGAATCATCGACCAGCATCTGGCCGAGGCTGGCGGAGAGGTGCGGCCGACGCTGGAGTCCAACTCCATGATCGTGCTGTTTTCGCACATTCGCACCGGCAAATGGTCGTCGATCATGCCCTTGACCCTTGCCGAGACGCTTGGGTTCAGCGAGCCGATCCGCGCGATTCCCATCGTCGGGCCCGATGCAGGCCACTCGGTGGGGCTGGTGGTGGCTCCGCGCGAGCCGAACACGCCGCTGGTTTCCGCGTTGCTCGACGAGGCGATGATTCTTGCCCGTGATTTCCGGGCGAAAAATTAGTCTCTGTTTCCTGATAGTTAGAAGTTTTCACCCTATGTCGATAGATTTTTTCTATCGTTCAACGAAACACGTGTATTGATTCCGCCAAATTTCTCTGTTTTCGTTATTACTTAGCGGGATAACGCTACGACGACGACCAGGGAGGGCGCTGCATGGCATTGCAGCCGGCAAGTACCGAGATCGCGGCTCAGGCTGCGTCGATCATAGACGGAATGAAGGACCTCGAGGGGCCGCTTCTGCCGATCTTGCACGGCATTCAGGAAGAATTCGGCTACGTGCCGCAAGAGGTCCTCCCCGTCATCGCCTCGAAGCTCAATCTTTCGCGTGCGGAAGTCTACGGCGTCGTTTCCTTCTATCATGATTACCGCAAGCATCCTGCCGGACGTCATGTGCTGAAACTGTGCCAGGCGGAATCCTGCCAGTCCATGGGCAGCGATGCCGTCGCCGCCCGCCTCAAGCAGGCCCTCGGCATCGATTTTCATCAAACCACGACCGATGGCGCGGTGACGCTGGAGCCGGTATACTGTCTCGGGCTTTGCGCCTGCTCGCCGGCCGCGCTGCTTGATGGCGAGGTCATTGGCCGCATCGACGCCGAAAAGGTCGATGAAATCATCGCGGAGGTTCGCTCGTGAAACCTCGCATCTATATTCCCCGCGATTCCGGTGCGCTCTCGCTCGGCGCCGAAAAGGTCGCCAAGGCGATTGCTGCCGAACTGGCCGAACGCGGCATCAAGGCCGAGATAGTGCGCAATGGTTCGCGCGGCGCCTATTTCCTCGAGCCGATGGTCGAGGTCGAAACCGAGTCCGGCCGGGTGGCCTATGGCCCGGTCAAGCCGTCCGATGTGAAAAGCCTGTTCGACGGCGGCCTGCTCAGCGGCGGCAGCCACAAGCTTTTCCTCGGCGACCCGCAAGCCATTCCGTTCATCGCAAGGCAAACAAGGCTGACCTTTGCCCGCTGCGGCATCATCGATCCGCTTTCGCTCGAAGCCTACGAACATCACGGCGGGCTTTCTGGTCTGCGCAAGGCCGTCGCGATGACGCCCGCGGATGTTGTTGCGCAAGTGACGGAATCGGGTCTGCGCGGACGCGGCGGCGCCGGCTTCCCGACTGGCATCAAGTGGAAGACCGTCCTCGATGCGGCTGCGGACCGCAAATACATCGTCTGCAACGCCGACGAAGGCGACTCCGGTACTTTCGCCGACCGCATGATCATGGAAGGCGATCCGTTCGTGCTGATCGAAGGCATGACGATCGCTGGCATCGCCACCGGGGTCACCAAGGGCTTCATCTACATCCGTTCGGAATATCCGCACGCCGTGGCGGTCATGCGCAAGGCCGTCGAGATCGCCCGCAAGGCGGGCGTGCTGGGCATTCACGTGCTCGGATCGCCCAATACCTTCGACATGGAAGTGCGCGTCGGCGCGGGCGCCTATGTCTGCGGCGAGGAAACGGCTTTGCTCGACAGTCTGGAGGGCAAGCGCGGCATGGTGCGCGCCAAGCCGCCGCTGCCGGCGCACAAGGGCCTGTTCGGCAAGCCAACGGTGATCAACAACGTCATCTCGCTGGCGTCGGTGCCGATCATCATGGACAAGGGCGCTGCCCACTACAAGGATTTCGGCATGGGCCGCTCGCGCGGCACCATTCCGCTGCAGATCGCCGGCAACATCAGGTATGGCGGTCTGTTCGAGACTGCATTCGGCCTCACGCTTGGCGAGATCATTGACGATATCGGCGGCGGTTCGGCAACCGGGCGTCCGGTGAAGGCCGTTCAAGTCGGCGGTCCGCTCGGCGCCTATTTCCCGCGCGGCCTGTTCGACACGCCGTTCGACTACGAGGCCTTCGCAGCCAAGGATGGCCTTATCGGCCATGCCGGTATTGTAGTCTTCGACGACAGTGCCGATATGCTGAAGATGGCACGCTTCGCCATGGAGTTCTGCGCGGTCGAAAGCTGCGGCAAGTGCACGCCGTGCCGCATCGGCTCCACGCGCGGCGTCGAAACGCTCGACAAGCTTTCCGCCGGTATCGAACCGCAGAAGCAGGTCGCGCTCATTACCGACCTTTGCAACACGATGAAGTTCGGCTCGCTCTGCGCACTGGGTGGTTTCACGCCTTATCCGGTCATGAGCGCGCTCACGCATTTCCCCGAAGACTTCAAGCCGGCGCCCGTCGCCGAAGCCGCCGAATAGGAGAAGCGGACATGGGCCTCATTCAAGAAATCGATTTTGGCACACCCGAATCCAAGGCTGCGAAGCAGGTTACCCTGACCATTGACGGCAAGTCCGTTACGGTTCCCGAGGGCACCTCGATCATGCGCGCGTCTATGGAGGCGGGCATCGAGATCCCCAAGCTGTGCGCCACCGATTCACTCGATTCCTTCGGTTCCTGCCGCATCTGCCTGGTCGAGGTGGAAGGCCGCAACGGAACCCCCGCTTCCTGCACCACGCCGGTCGCGGAAGGGATCGCGGTCCATACCCGTTCCGATCGTCTCGATGCGATCCGCAAGGGCGTCCTCGAACTCTACGTGTCCGACCATCCGAGCGGCTGGGACGAGCAGCGCGGCACCGGCCAAAGCGAGTTCGATCATGTCGCGGCCATCGTCGGCCTGGACGAGAACCGCTACGGGCTGGAAGGCCGCAACCACGTCGCGCCGGGCAATGGTTCGCTCAACATCGACTATCTCGTTAGCGACGAGTCCAACCCCTATTTCACCTACGATCCGTCGCAGTGCATCGTGTGCTCGCGTTGCGTTCGTGCCTGCGAGGACGTTCAGGGCACCTTTGCGCTCACCATCGAGGGCAGGGGCTTCGATTCCCGCATCGCCGCCGGCATGAACGAATCCTTCGTCGAATCCGAATGCGTATCCTGCGGAGCCTGCGTGCAGGCCTGCCCGACCGACGCGCTGCGCGAGAAGCAGGTACTGGAAAAGGGCATGCCCGAAAGCTCGGTCGTCACAACCTGCGCCTATTGCGGCGTCGGTTGCTCGTTCAAGGCCGAAATGAAGGGCGAGCAAGTCCTTCGCATGATGCCCTACAAGGACGGCAAGGCCAATCATGGCCACTCCTGCGTCAAGGGCCGCTTCGCGTATGGTTATGCTACCCACAACGACCGCATTCTCTCTCCGATGATCCGCGAGAACATCACTGACCCGTGGCGGCAGGTGTCGTGGGAAGAAGCGCTGGCACATACGGTCAAGGAATTCCGCCGCATCCAGTACCAGTATGGCCGCGGCGCCATCGGCGGCATCACATCGTCGCGTTGCACCAACGAGGAAACCTACCTCGTCCAGAAACTCGTCCGTCAGGGCTTCGGCAACAACAACGTCGACACCTGCGCGCGCGTCTGCCATTCGCCGACGGGGTATGGCCTCAACACCACGCTTGGAACCTCGGCCGGCACGCAGGATTTCGATTCGATCGAAGAATGCGACGTGATGATCCTTATCGGCGCCAACCCGACCGATGCGCATCCGGTGTTCGGTTCGCGCATGAAGCAGCGGTTGCGCCAGGGCGCCAAGATCATCGTTATCGATCCGCGCCGCATCGATTTGGTCAAGAGCCCGCACATCAAGGCGGCTCACCACCTGCCGATCAAGCCGGGCACCAACGTCGCCATCCTGACCGGCCTTGCCCATGTCATCGTCACCGAGAAGCTCTATAACGAGACCTACATCAACCAGTATTGCGATCGCGATGCGTTCGATGACTGGGCGGGATTCGTCTCCGATCCGCGCTTCAGCCCGGAGCAAACCGCGAAGATCTGCGGCGTGGATGCCGAATCCATCCGCCAGGCTGCCCGCCTTTATGCCACCGGCGGCAATGGAGCCATCTACTATGGCCTCGGCGTCACCGAGCACAGCCAGGGCTCGACCTCCGTCATGGCGATTGCCAACCTTGCCATGGCGACCGGCAATCTCGGCCGCCGGGGCGTCGGCGTGAATCCGCTGCGCGGCCAGAACAACGTGCAGGGCTCATGCGACATGGGTTCGTTCCCGCACGAGTTCCCCGGCTATCGCCATGTTGCCGGCGATGCCGTTCGCAAGATCTATGAGGACCTTTGGGGCGTGAAACTCGATTCTGAACCGGGCTTGCGCATTCCCAACATGCTGGACGCCGCGGTCGAGGGCACCTTCAAGGGCATCTACGTCCAGGGCGAGGACATCCTGCAGTCCGATCCCGATACAGGCCATGTCGCGGCCGGTCTTGCAGCGATGGAATGCGTCGTCGTGCAGGACCTGTTCCTCAACGAGACGGCGCGCTACGCCCACGTCTTCCTGCCGGGCTCGACCTTCCTCGAAAAGGAAGGCACCTTCATCAATGCGGAGCGCCGCATCAACCGCGTGCGCAAGGTGATGGAGCCGAAGGGCAAGTATGCCGATTGGGAAGCGACGCAGGAACTCGCCCGCGCGCTTGGCCTCGATTGGAACTACACCCATCCCTCGCAGATCATGGACGAGATCGCGACGACGACGCCTACCTTTGCCGGCGTCAGCTTCGATTTCCTCGATGAGGTCGGCTCGGTCCAGTGGCCGTGCAACGAGAAGGCACCGATGGGCACGCCCATCATGCACACCACCGGCATCGTCCGCGGTAAGGGCAATTTCGTGCGCACCGAATATGTCGGCACGGACGAGAAGGTCGGACCGCGCTTCCCGCTGCTTTTGACCACGGGCCGCATTCTCAGCCAGTACAATGTCGGTGCGCAGACACGCCGCACCGACAATATGGTCTGGCACGAGGAGGACCGTCTTGAAATCCATCCGCAGGATGCGGAAGATCGCGGCATCCGCGACGGCGAACTGGTCAGGCTGTCCAGCCGTTCCAACGAGACGACGCTCCGGGCCCTGATTACCGACCGGGTCGCGCCGGGTGTGGTCTACACGACATTCCACCATCCGGACACGCAGGCCAACGTCATCACCACGGACTACACAGACTGGGCGACGAACTGTCCTGAGTTCAAGGTCACCGCCGTCCAGATCGCGCCGTCCAACGGACCGAGCGAGTGGCAGCTTGAGTATGAGGAGCTGAGCCGCAAGTCGCGCCAGATCGCACCACTGGAGGCAGCAGAGTAACGTGCATGAGAAAACCGGGCAACCTGCGGAAAGTGGCGTCGCGGTGACGCAACGGCCTGCCGTCGCCCGGATTTCGCGCATCGCGCATCGCGCCGCCAGCACCGATGCCGCCAATCGCATGGTGCCGGAGGAGACGCCGATCGCGCTGTCCTACGGCGGCACGACCCATGCCGTCATGATGGCGTCTCCCGCCGACTTCGAGGATTTCGCGCTGGGCTTTTCCATTACGGAAGGAATCGTCGGATCGCCTGACGAAATCGACTTCATCGACGTTCAGGATCTCGGTGCCGGCATCGATATCCAGATCCGCCTGAAGGACACCGCCAACCGGCGTTTCGAGGCGCGCCGGCGTCGTCTTGCCGGCCCGGTCGGCTGCGGCCTGTGCGGCATTGAATCCATCGAAGAAGCCATGCGCAGCGTCGATGACGTCGATGCTTCCAGGGTCACTTTGACGGCTCAGGACATCGTGCAGGCGGTGCAGTTGCTGTCCAAGGTCCAGCCGCTGCATTCGCAGACGGGTGCTGTCCATGCCGCGGGCTTTTACGTGCCCGGCAACGGCATCGTCATGGCGCGCGAGGATGTCGGCCGTCACAACGCGCTGGACAAGCTTGCCGGTGCGCTGTCAAAGGCCGGCATCAAGGGTTCAACCGGAGCGGTCGTCGTCACTTCGCGCGTTTCCGTCGAGATGGTGCAGAAGACCGCCTCCATCGGCGCGCCCCTCATCCTTGCCGTTTCCGCGCCGACGGCGCTTGCCATCCGCACCGCCGAGAGTGCCGGCATGACCCTTGTCGCGCTGGTGCGTGGTGAGGATTTCGACATCTTCACTCATCCCGACCGTGTTGTTTTCGGAGCAGAAAAGAATGTCGCCTGACAAACTCGTCTACCAAGCCAACCAGATCGCGACGTTCTTCCGCTCCAAGCCGCGTGCCGAGGGCGTCGCTGGCTTCGCGGATCACATCAACAAGTTCTGGGAGCCGCGCATGCGCCGCCAGTTCTTCGAGATGATTGCTGCCGGCGGCAAGGGTTTCGACGAACTGGTTATCGAGGCCGCTCCCGCGATCAGGCAGCCGCCGCCGGCGGAAGTTCCGCCAGGCGCAGCGGAGGCCAGGCCCTCCAGCCACCACTGACAGAACCGGGGCAGCTGTTTGCCTCTCTAAAGCGCCCTACTTCTTGGCGCGCTCGATCGCCTCGACGATCATCTGTCTCGCGCGGTTGGCGTCGTGCCAGCCGCCGATCTTCACCCACTTGCCGGGTTCCAGATCCTTGTAGTGCTCGAAGAAGTGCGAGACCTGCTCCAGTGTGATGCTCGGCAGGTCGGTGTAGTTGAACACCTTTTCGTAGCGCTTGGTGATCTTTGGCGACGGCACCGCGATGATCTTCTCGTCCTCGCCGGCATTGTCTTCCATGATCAGGACGCCGATCGGGCGCACATTGATGACGCAACCCGGCACCAGCGCGCGCGTGTTGCACACCAGCACATCGATCGGGTCTCCGTCGCCCGACAGCGTGTGCGGCACGAAGCCGTAGTTTCCGGGATAGCGCATCGGCGTGTAGAGGAAGCGGTCGACAAACAGTGTGCCGGCCTCCTTGTCCATCTCGTACTTGATCGGCTCGCCGCCCACCGGCACCTCGATGATGACATTGACGTCTTCAGGCGGGTTGTTCCCGGTGGCTATGGCGTCGATACGCATGGCTGACCCCTCTCGGCGTTGAAGCAGTTCCGGCAAAAATGCCTGACCGGTCTTGCCCCGGCAATTGTGTGAAAACTAAGGACGAACGTCACCGCCGGTTGCCGTGGAGAGGCAACCTTTGTCAAGGCTCCGATAGTGGCAGTTTCCACGCCGGGCAATGCGGCTATTGAAAAAATCAGGCGCGGTGTCCGTTTCGGCCTATTCCCAGACGAAGGCGACCTTCTTCAGCGCCTTCTGCTCGAACACCTCGACGCCTTCGGCGATGTCGCGGCCGCCGGCGCCTGCATAAAAGGCCAGCGCGTTTTCGTTGTCTTCGAGCGCCCACACCACCATGCCTTTCAGGCCGTGGTCCTTCAGGCGCTGGCGAGCGGCGGCGAACAGCCGGCTGCCGAGGCCGATGCCCTGGTATTCTGGACGCAAATAGAGTTCGTAGACCTCGCCCTGCTGGCGCAGCTCGCGCGCACGGTTGCGGCCGATCGTGGCGTAGCCGGCAATGGTTCCGCCGATCTCCACCACCAGCACAGAGGCGGCGCGGCGGATGGCGTTGGCCCACCAGTCCGCACCGCGGCGATTGATCATCGAGGTCAGCGTCTTGTGCGGGATGATACCGGAATAAGCGCCGCGCCACGCCTCGAGATGCACCTCTGCGATCTCGCTCGCGTCGCTCGGTTCCGCCTTCCTGATGTCGATCGTCAACGTGTTCATGATTTGTTAACCATAAACCGGTGCCGATCGATTGCAAGGTCCGGCTCAAACGGCCACTCATTTTCCCCCTGTGTCGGAGAAGTCTTTCGGGCCGTTCAAATCTCGATCAGGCGGTCATCCAGTTCGTTGGCGTCGCCGGCCGATACCGGGAAGTGCTCCGACAGCACCGCGCCGACCGCCTCGATCGCCTTGATGAAGCCGTCGGCAAGACGGTCGTCGCGTGCCGCCGTGGTCAGTTCGCGCACCACATCGTCCCACACGCGCTGTTCAACCCTGCTGTTGATGCCGCTGTCGGCAATCACTTCTGCATAGTGCTCTGCCAGCGAAACGAAGATCAGCACACCGGTGCGGGCAGCGGTGAGGTGAATGTTGCGGGCCAGGAACTGACGCACCGCATTGTCGTGAGCGGCGCGATGGCGCATCTGCCACGGCACCAGATGGATGCGCAGCGCCGGAACCAGCCACAGAAGCGCCAGCGCACAGACCGCCGCAAGGCACTCGGCCAGCACAAAATGCGGCAGGCGGATCGACAGCCACCAATATTCGGCCGCATAGGCAAGAACGAGCCCGACAGTGAGGATTCCGACCAGCGCCATGAAGGCCGACGGGAAAAAGTAGCCATCGCTGCGGTGGGCAACGACACAATAGATTTCGCCGTCGGTCGTGGCTTCGGCGGCGCGGATTGCCGCGGCGACGCGCTCATGGTCCGCATTGCTGATCGAACGTGTCGCCATCCTCACCAACCCCCCGATGCGCCGCCGCCGCCGGACGAACCGCCGCCGCCCGAGAAGCCGCCGCCACCACCTGACGACCATCCGCCTCCGTAGGAGCCGCCGGAGGAACGGCGATTGTTCATGTCGAAGGTCATGCCCAGCCAGCGATAGCGCCGCGGGCCGATCTTCTGGCCGAAGATCGGCGGCAGGATGGCCATGGCAAAGCCGCCGAAGAACAGGATTGCCCAGATGGTTATGAAGATGATCGGAATCCAGTCGTCGATGTTCATCGACGTATCCTGGTTTCGCGCGCCGCGCGCCTCCAGTTCCTCCGGGTTGCCTTCCAGCACCATGATGATGTCTTCGACGGCCTTTTCGATGCCGCCGGAAAAGTCGCCGGCGCGGAATGCCGGCACCATATCGTTCTCGATGATCAGCTTGGAATGCAGGTCGGTCAGCGTGCCTTCGAGGCCGTAGCCGACTTCGATGCGCATCTTGCGGTCGTCGCGGGCCACCAGCAAAAGCACGCCGTTGTTCTCGCCGCCCTGTCCCAATCCCCATGCGCGAAACAGCCGGTTGGCATATGGTTCGATCGCCTCGCCATCCAGATTGGGAACTGTCGCCACGACGATCTGGTCGCTGCCCTTCTTCTCGAAATCGGCCAGCCTTTGCGTCAGCAGCACTTCGGTTGCAGCATCAATCATGCCGGCATTGTCGACCACGCGCCCGGTCAGCGCCGGCAGGCTGGCCGCGAATGCGGCGAGCGGAAGCAGGAAAAGGAATGCAAGCAGGAGGGTTCCAAACCCCGTCCTGCTTGCCGCAGGCGAGCGCCCGAGGCCCGAGCCGAAGGCTCGATCCGGCAGGCCAGAGGGGGGTGCGACGGAGTGCAAAGCTAGCCGATCTGGAATAGCTGCAACGAGGCTTTAGCCACCTTGCCCGGTGCCGAAGTTGACTTTGGGCGCGTCCATCTTGTCTTCGGCCACGGTGAAGTTCTGGAACGGCTGGTTGGAGCGGAACCAGAAGGTCGCCCACAGCACGGACGGGAAGGTGCGTAGCGTCAAATTATAGTCCTTCACCGCCTGGATATAGTCGCGCCGGGCGACCGCAATGCGGTTTTCGGTGCCCTCAAGCTGGGCCTGCAAGGCGAGGAAATTCTGGTTGGCCTTGAGGTCGGGATAGTTCTCCACCACCGCCAGCAGCCTTGAAAGGGCGCTCGTCAGGCCGGACTGGTTTTCCTGGAATGCCTTGAAGGCATTGGGGTCGGACAGCGTTTCAGGCGTCACGGTCACCTGTGTAGCCTTGGCGCGCGCCTCGACAACGCCTTCCAGCACGTCCTTTTCGTGGCTCGCATAACCCTTCACGGTCTCGACCAGATTGGGGATCAGGTCGGCGCGGCGCTGATACTGGTTGAGCACTTCGCTCCACGCCGCCTTGGCGTTTTCTTCCGCCGTCGGAATTGTGTTGTAGCCGCAGCCGGCCAGAAGCGGCAGCACGAAGGCCAGCATGAGAAAAGCCGGCAGGTTGCGAGGGAGGCGAGCAATACGCTGGGCAAGCATGGAGTCAAATCCCTGAATGTGGATGGTGGCGAAGCATTACCATAAAGCGTGGCCAAGAAAACGACCTTCGCGCTTTCCGAGCGAACGCGAAAAGCTCTAAGGTGAGACCCAAACAGGTATCGTCATGGCTGAGAACCAAAATCCGGGCGGGCAAGAGAGCGAGCGCGAGCGTGAAGCCCGGCGTATCCTGAAAGGCATCGCCAGCGAAACGGACGTATCCGGCACGTCTTTCGTCAACCGGATGGCGAAGCGCACGCAAGACCACATGAACGCTGCCGACACCGACCAGTCAGACCGCATCGAATATATTGGCACACGGATTGGCCGTGTGCTTGGACCTGTTATTGCCATCGCATTGGTGGTCTGGTTCGTGATCTTCATTGTCCGGGGCGGGTAGCTTTTTCCATGACATCTGAAACCTCGGCCGTTCGTCCGGCCGTCATCGTCATTTCCAGCCATGTCGTGCGCGGTTCGGTTGGCAGCCGCCCCGAAATCTTTGCGCTGGAAACCTTGGGCTTCCCCGTCTGGGCCGTGCCCACCATCGTGCTCGGCTGGCATCCCGGACATGGCCGGTCGACGAGAATCGTTCCGCCTGCCGACCAGTTCAGCGCCTTGCTGTCGGATATCGAACAAGCGCCGTGGCTCGATGAAGTCGGCGCGGTGCTGTCGGGATATTTCGGCAGCCCCGAACAGGCCGATGCGGTGGCCTCGCTGGTCAAGGCGCTCAAGCTGCGTAACCCCGGCGCTCTTTATGTCTGTGATCCGGTCTTGGGGGACTATGCCGAGGGGCTTTATGTGCAGGAGAAAACGGCTGTCGCCGTGCGCGACCGCCTGATGCCTCTGGCCGACATCGCCACGCCCAATCGTTTCGAGCTGGAATGGATGACGGGTGCGCCGCTTGCCGATCTCAAATCGACCATCGAGGCAGCGGTGGCCGCTGCCCCTCCCACGATGCTGGTGACATCCGCACCCTCGATGATCGCCGACGGCATCGCAAACCTTTTGGTTGATCGAAAGCACGCGCTTTTGGCCGAGCATCGCATCGTCCAGAAGCCGCCGAAGGGAACCGGCGACCTCACCTGCGCCACCTTTCTCGCCCGGCTGTTGTCCGGCCAGTCGCCGGAGAAAGCCTTGCAGTCGGCAACCGCCACCGTTTACGAGGCCGTTGCCCGCGCCGCCAAGCGCGGCAGCGACGAGTTGCAGTTGCATCTCGATGCGCAAAGCCTGTCGCATCCGATGGCGATGGTGCAGATGCGCACGCTGTTGCACCCGTCGCGGACACGCAAGGCGTGATTTCCGATCTGCCGGTAGCCATAGCCGGCGTCGATGGCTGCAAGGGTGGCTGGATCGCGGTTCGCGCCGATCCGGGGCGGGCGCCCACCGTCCAGATCTACGCGGCATTCGCAGCGCTGGTGGCCGATCTGCCTTCGGATGCAATTGTTGCCGTGGATATGCCGATCGGCCTCCCCGATGTCACCCACAAGGGCGCGCGCGGACCGGAAGGTTTGGCAAGACCGCTGTTGAAGATGCGTCGATCGAGCGTCTTTTCCATCCCGTCGCGAAGTGCCGTCCATGCTGAGACCGCGCCCTTCACCACCCTGGACGAATGGTATGCGGCGCACAGGCGGGCAAGCGAAGTTGCGCGCCGGACGTCTGATCCGCCACGCGCCATATCCATCCAGGCATTCGGCATCTTTGCCAAGATCCGTGAAATCGACGCCCTTTTGATCGCCGAGCCGCAATTGCGTTCGCGCATCTGCGAATCGCACCCGGAAGTCGCGTTTTGCCGGCTCAACGGCGGCGAGCCGATGAGCCTGCCCAAGAAAATCAAGGGCATGGTCAATCAGGCCGGCATGGCGGAACGCAAGGCTTTGTTGTGCCGATGTGGTTACGACGCGGATTTCCTCGACCAGCGCCCACCACGCGGCGCGGCATCGGACGATTTTCTCGATGTGGCGGTGATGATGCTGGTTGCCGCGCGCATCGTACGCGGCGAGGCGCGGCCATTGCCCGATCCGCCCTTGCTCGACCGCCACGGGATACCGATCACCATCTGGTCATGATCCCCTAAGCGCAAGCGGGTGCGACGATAGTATTGCCTCGTGGTGCGATTCTTTATTGATCGGTGGACCCTTTTGCCGTTAGACCCACACCCAGCTTGACCAAGCTATTGCCATCCACAGCGGAAAGGCCTCATTCCCCACCATGCCACATCTTCCCGAACACCTCCTCACCGGACATCGCAACTTCATGACCGGCCGTTACTCGGCTGAAAGCGGACGATACGTTTCGCTGGCGCGCGAGGGCCAGGCGCCCGAAACCATGCTCATCGCCTGCTGCGATTCCCGCTCGTCTCCGGAAACCATCTTCGACGCCGGCCCCGGTGAACTGTTTGTGCTGCGCAACGTCGCGAACCTCATTCCACCCTATGAGCCCGACGGTGAATACCACTCCACTTCGGCCGCTCTCGAATTTGCCGTGCAGAGCCTGAAGGTGAAGAACATCGTGGTCATGGGCCATGGTCGCTGCGGCGGCATCAAGGCTGCCTTGGCGCATGGCAAGACGCCGCCCTCCAAGGGCGACTTCATCGGCAAGTGGATGAGCCTCATCTATCCCGCCGCCGATGCCGTAACCTCTTCGACGCTGATGACGCCCGGCGAACGCCAGACGGCGCTCGAGCGCATCTCGATCCGCTATTCGCTGAACAACCTGCGCACCTTCCCCTATATTGCCGCGCTCGAAGCAAAGGGCAGCCTCAACCTCTACGGCGCCTGGTTCGACATCTCGACCGGCGAGCTTTGGGCGATGAACAAGGACAGCGGCGACTTCGAACGCCCGGAACTTGGCTGACAGCGGCGCGTTTCGATCCATACGCCCGCCATTTGCCTGGAGGGACCTCTTGATGGCGATCCGATGCATGAGAAATGGACTGGCGGCAGTGCTTTTGCTGCTGTCGGCCGTCGCCGCGCAAGCCGATGACGCGGCAGTAATCGATCGCTGGTATGCCGCCCTGCTCAAGACCGACCGCGCCGCGCTCGGCGAATTGCTGTCCGACGACGCCCGCATCAACCTGACCGATCTCGGCGTCGTTCAGACCAAGCAGGAATTCATCGATTCGATGGACGAGTGGGAAGGTGCCGTCGCTGGCGGCAAGATCAGGCATCGCATCGCCAAGAGCGAAGCTGGCGTCGTCACCGTCATCGCCTGCTATGATTTCCCGGCCAACGACATGCTGATGCAGGAAACCTTCGCCCTTTCCGGCGAGCACATCACCGCAACCTCGCAGGCGGCGATGGCGGAAACCTGCGACGCCTATTGACGCCGCCTTGCGGTTGCGAACGCTGCCTTGCAGGCCTACATCGGGCGAAGCAGCCTCAACAGCGAAAGAACTCCCATGTCAGCAAAGACCGTCGACCTCGCCTCGAACGCCTTGACGGCGTGGCAGGGACCGCTCGACCTGCCCGATTTCACCCGTATCGGCGACGGCGATTTCGGCCCGGTCTTCGACGCTGCCCTTGAGGCGCACCAGGCCGAGATCGACGCGATCGCGGGCAATCCCGCTGAGCCCACCATCGAAAACACGCTTGCCGCGCTTGAACTGTCCGGCCAGGCGCTCGACCGTGTTTCCTCGATCTTCTGGTGCAAGGCCGGCGCCAACACCAACGACACCATCCAGGCGCTCGAGCGCGAAATCTCGCCGAAGATGTCGCGGCATTTCTCCGCCATCTCGATGAACGAGAAGCTGTTTTCCCGCATCGACGCGCTCTACCAGAAGCGCGCTGCGCTCGGCCTCGATGCCGAAACGCTGCGCGTCCTCGAAAAGACATGGAAGGGCTTCGTCCGTTCCGGCGCGAAGCTCGATGCCGAAGGCAAGAAGCGGCTCGCCACAATTAACGAACAGCTTTCCTCGCTCGGCACCAGTTTCGGCCAGAACGTGCTTGCCGACGAGCGCGACTGGGCGCTGTTCCTCGACGAGGCCGATCTTGCCGGCCTGCCGGATTTCGCCAAAAACGCGATGGCTGAGGCTGCCGAGACGCGCGGCCAGAAAGGCCGCTATGCCGTCACCCTTTCGCGCTCGATCTACGAGCCGTTCACGACCTTTTCCGAACGCCGCGACCTGCGCGAAGCCGCATGGCGAGCGTTCACTATGCGCGGCCAGAATGGCGGCGCCAGCGACAACACCGCCGTCGTGCGCGACATGCTGAAGCTGCGCGCCGAAAAGGCGAAGCTGCTCGGCTACGCTTCCTACGCCGCGCTCAAGCTCGACGACACCATGGCCAAGACGCCGAAGGCCGTTCATGGGCTGCTCGATCCGGTCTGGCGAAAGGCGCTGGAAAAGGCGGCAAGCGACCAGACGGAACTGGAGCGGCTGGCGAACGAAGCCGGCAGCAACGAGCAGTTCGCCGCCTGGGACTGGCGCTTCTACCAGGAAAAGCTGCGCGCCGAGAAATTCGCCTTCGACGAGGCCGAACTGAAGCCCTACCTGCAACTCGACCGCATCATCGCCGCATGCTTCGACGTCGCGACCCGCCTGTTCGGCATCCGCTTCGAGGAGAAGTCGGGCATCGCCGCCTGGCACCCGGACGTGCGCGTCTTCGTCGTCAGGAACGCCGACGGCTCGGAGCGCGGCCTGTTCCTCGCCGATTATTTCGCCCGGCCCTCGAAGCGCTCCGGCGCGTGGATGAGTTCGCTCCAGTCCGGCTACAGGCTGGGCGAGGGGTCTTCGCCCGTCATCTACAACATCATGAACTTCGCCAAGCCGCCGGCCGGCGAGCCGGCGCTTCTTTCAGTCGATGAAGCAAAGACGCTCTTCCATGAATTCGGCCATGCTCTGCACGGCATGTTGACCGACGTGACCTGGCCAAGCGTCTCGGGCACCTCGGTCAGCCGCGATTTCGTCGAACTGCCCTCGCAGCTTTACGAACATTGGCTGACCGTGCCGCAGGTGTTGGAAAAGCATGCCCTGCATCACAAGACCGGCAAGCCAATGCCGAAGGCGCTGCTCGACAAGATGCTGGCGGCGCGCACCTTCGGCGCCGGCTTCGCGACGGTCGAGTTCACCGCCTCGGCGCTCATCGACATGGCCTATCATGCGCGCCCGGATGCCCCGCAAGAGCCGCTTCGTTTCGAAGCCGAAACGCTTGCGTCGCTCGAAATGCCCGCCACCATCGCCATGCGCCACCGCACCCCGCATTTCAGCCATGTATTTTCCGGCGACGGATATTCAGCCGGCTATTATTCCTACATGTGGTCGGAAGTTCTCGATGCCGACGCCTTCTCCGCCTTCGAGGAAACCGGCGATCCGTTCAATGCGGAGCTTGCCGAGCGGTTGAAGAAGAACATCTATTCGGCCGGCGGGTCGAAGGACCCTGAACAGCTCTACACCGCCTTCCGCGGCAAGATGCCGACGGCGGATGCGATGATGATCAAGCGCGGCCTGGTATAATCAGGCTGGCGTCGATCAGCAGTTCTGCGTTCCTGGCCACCGTGCGGGCCGGGCCGCCGGCGCCGAACAATTGTCCTGAAATATAGGCGCCCTCGATCAAAAGCAGCAGCCCGTCGCCCAGTGTGTCGGGTTCGGCCGCGCCCATCGCTTTTGCCATGGCGCGCAGGCGCCGGCGCAGTTCGCGCTTGTTTTCCTCGCTGACGAGGCGCGCCGGATGGTCGTGCTCGGGATACTCCACCACCGCGTTGGTCATGCCGCAGCCACGATAGCCGGGCTTTTGCGTGCGCTTGCCGACGCGGGTGAGGAAAGCAAGAATCTGTGCCCGCGGATCGCCCGGATGCGCGGCAACAGCCTCGTCGAAACGCCCCCAGAACTCGCCGTCGTAGCGCCTGAGATAAGAGGCCGCCAATTCGTCCTTCGACGGAAACGAGCGGTAAAGGCTGGGCTTGGTGACGCCTGCCGTCTTCACGATCTCGTCGACGCCGATCGCGCGTATCCCTTGACGATAGAACAGGTCGCGCGCAACGTTCAAAATCTTCTCCGCCGCGCGCGGTTCGTGGCCGGTCTCGGCGGCTGGATCAATTTTGTTGGTGTCTGGCATCAGAGGACTTCACTTGACAATGTTACCGATCGGTACGTATACGGTCCGTAACGCAACGTACCGGTCAGTAACATGATAGCCCAGTCACGCCCGTTTGGCCAGCGCTACGCCTTCGTGGTTGTTGCCGTCATTTTCTTCTGCCTGCTTATCGCCGCAGGCCTGCGTTCCTCGCCCGCGGTGATGATGCTGCCGCTTGAGCACAGCCTCGGCTGGGGCCGCGATGCGGTGTCCTTCGCCGCTGCGATCGGCATCTTCCTCTACGGTCTGGCGGGGCCTTTCGCGGCTGCCTTGATGGAGCGCTTCGGCCTGCGCCGCACGCTTTTGCTGGCGCTGTTGCTGATGTCGGGGTCGACCGCGCTCAGCTATTTCATGACCGAGCCCTGGCACATGGTGCTCACCTGGGGCGTGATGTCGGGCATTGGTTCCGGCGCTGTCGCCATGGTGCTCGGTGCCACCATCGTCAACCGTTGGTTCAAGACCAATCGCGGGCTGATGATGGGGCTGATGTCGGCTTCCAGCGCCACCGGCCTGCTCATCTTCCTGCCCATCCTGGCCGCGCTCGCGCAGTGGGGCGGCTGGCAGTTCGTCGTGCTCACGGTTTCCATTGCCAGCGCCTGTCTCATTCCGTTCGTCTACCTGCTCGTGCCGGAACGGCCAGCTTCCGTCGGTCTCGTGCGCTATGGCGCGGAGCCGGACGACGTGCCGCCCCGCTCGCCTGCGGCGCAAGGCAACTTCCTCAGCCACACGCTCAACACGTTGTGGCGGGCGGCACATACGCGCACCTTCTGGTACCTCTTCGCCACCTTCTTCATCTGCGGCTTCACCACCAACGGTCTTGTAGGCACGCACCTGATCGCGTTTTGCGGCGACATGGGCATCACCGAAATCCAGGCGGCGGGGCTATTGTCGCTGATGGGCGTGTTCGACCTCATCGGCACCACGCTCTCCGGCTGGCTCACCGACCGCTTCGACCCGCGCAAGCTGCTCGGCGTCTATTACGCCATTCGCGGCTTGTCGCTGATGTACCTGCCTTTCTCCGGCTTCTCGGCTACCAGCCTCATCATCTTTTCAGTACTTTACGGTCTGGACTGGATCGCCACCGTGCCGCCGACGCTGCGCCTTTCCAACGAGGCTTTCGGCGACGGCCACGGCCCGCTGGTGTTCGGCTGGATCCTTGCCGGCCATCAACTCGGCGCTGCAAGTGCCGCCTATTTCGGCGGCATCATGCACGAAATGCAGGGCGACTATGTGCTGGCCTTCCTCATCGCCGGCATGACCGGCATCATCGCCGCCTGCATCTCTTTACTCATTAACACCAGCAAGCCCTCGTTTGACCCCGAGCCGCAGCCTGCGTAGAAGCTGCGGCAACGGATGGCCGGGCTGCTCCCACTGAAATGGGGCGTCAGGCTTATCCGCAGTCTTGAATGAGAGCGGGGTCGGCTGTGCGCGCATTGATACAACGGGTTTCGCAGGCCAGCGTCACGGTTGACGGCAAGGTTACCGGGGAGGTCGGTCACGGCCTGCTCATCCTCGTCTGCGCCATGCAGGGCGACAGCGAAAAGCAGTCGGAATGGCTGGCGCGCAAGGCGGTCAACCTGCGCATCTTCAGGGATGACGAAGGCCGCATGAACCGCTCGCTGCTTGATGTCGGCGGTGCGGCACTGGTCGTCAGCCAGTTCACGCTGGCCGCCGAAACCAAGGGCAACCGTCCCGGCTTCTCTACCGCCGCCGCGCCGGACGAAGGCAAGCGCCTCTACGAGCATTTCTCCGCACAGATTGCCGGCCATGGCGTGACGGTCGCCAACGGCATCTTCGGCGCGGACATGCAAGTCGCGCTTATCAACGACGGCCCGATCACCATCTGGCTGGATACAGAAGCTAAGTAGGGCCGGTAAAGCATCGCGCCGTCGCTAGCATCTCAACCATGTCATCCCGGAATTCACTTTCGAGCGGAGCTAGGGAGGAATATCGGGGGGCGTTCGCAAGCCTTTGCCCCTCTGTCTTCTGCCTCGCCTGAGCATTGCCGCGATGTCACGGAATGGATCCCGGACAGCATCGCCTTCACTTCGTTCGGCTCGCTTCCGGGATGACGCGGTGGGTGGGTCTCGCCTCGATGGATGCAAGGTCGGCTAGTCCGGCCTGATGTCCGAAGCAGGCTAAAGCGCACAGTCTCCGCATCGTCATGGTTGTCAAGAGAGCGCATCCCTACGATTGGCCACCTGAAGTGGGAGCGCAACCTCCCCGCTTCGTCGTGTCCGCTAGGGGTGCAACCTCTCCGCTTCGTCCTCCCGGAAGCGAGCCG